>DASZOC010000043.1:0-53571 GCA_035550975.1 Actinomycetota bacterium
GGCCACGACGGGCCCGAGGCTCCGGGCGAAGTTCGCCGAACCGCCCGTCGCCTGTGCGGTGACGAGGATGCCGCCCGCGAGTGCGAGGCCGATGATCAACCCCGACCAACCTTTGGGGGCCCGCGGGTCCACCGCCACGGCCATGATCGCCGTCACGAGGATGAATGCGATGAACGCTTCGGCGAGGATCGCTTGTGGATCCTTGATCCCCTGCGCGACGACCGTGGCGCCGAACAGGATGTCCGTCCCGCCGGTTGCCGCTCCGTCCTGACCGTAGATCCCTGCCACGACGAATGCACCCGCGATCCCACCGAGGCACTGCGCGATCCAGTAACCGGGGATCTCGCGCCACGGGAAGCGCCGCACGACGGCGAGGCCGAACGTGACCGCGGGGTTGAAGTGCGCACCCGATACTCCGCCGAGCGCGTACACGAGGACCGCGAGTGCGGTCGCGAACGCGAACGCCACCGGCAACAGCTCGCTGATCGTCGCCGCCCCCGTCCCGATCAACGACCCGAACAGCTGCTGTTGTTCGGGCGCCTCTATCCCGGGTAATCCGGCAAGACCCGCGAGCCGCTTGATGGGCCCGAGCGCCAACACCGTCGCCGCGCCGGTTCCGACGGCGACGAACATGAGCGTGCCGAAGAACTCGGCCGCGAGCCTGCGCAGCAGTGGTGCTTCACCGAAGGCGCTTACGTCACTGGTGGTCTCGCCTTCGACTATCACGGCCTCTATCCGTGCGCTGTCGTACGCATCTGCCATCCGATCTCCCTTCGTCGATCTCTATTCGTCATCCGCGAGCGATGCAGCCTTCGTGCGTATCTCGTCTAACACAGGCGCGTTCTGCAAGGTCGTCACATCCCCGAGATCGGCGCCCTCCGCGACGTCCCTCAACAGACGCCGCATGATCTTGCCCGAGCGGGTCTTGGGAAGGTCGTCGGTGAACACGATAGAGCGAGGCCGAGCGAGTTTGCCGATCATCTTCGAAACGTGCTCCCGCAGCTCCTCGAGGAGCGCATCGTCGCCCTCGACTCCGCCCTTCGGCGTCACGAACGCGACGATCGACTCACCTTCCTCGGGATGGCGCCGTCCCACGACGGCAGCCTCGGCGACGGACTGGTGGTCGACGAGCGCGGACTCGACCTCGTAGGTCGAGATGCGATGGCCCGACACGTTCATCACGTCATCGACGCGGCCCAGCAGCCAGAAGTAGCCGTCCTCGTCGAGCTTGCACCCATCGCCCGGGAAGTAGACGTCGTTGCCGAAATTCCCGAAGTAGGTCTCGACGTAGCGTTGGTCGTCGCCCAGGATCGTGCGGAACATCGACGGGACCGGGCGCTTGAGCACGAGGTACCCGCCGTTGCCGCGACCGACCGGTGTACCGGCCTCATCCACGACGTCCGCCGATACCCCCGGCAACGGTTTCGTCGCCGAGCCGGGCTTCAACGTGGTCACACCCGGCAGCGGCGAGATCATGATCGCGCCGGTCTCGGTCTGCCACCACGTGTCCACCACCGGCACACGGCCCCCACCGATGAACTCCTGGTACCAGATCCATGCCTCGGGATTGATCGGCTCGCCGACGCTCCCGAGCAATCGGATCGACGACAGATCGTGTTTCGCCGGAAGCTCGGTGCCCCATTTCATGAAGGTCCTGATCGCGGTCGGCGCGGTGTACAGGATCGTCACCTTGTACTCCTCCACGATCGACCACCACCGGTCCTTGTCGGGGAAATCGGGCGCGCCCTCGTAGAGGACCGACGTGCATCCGTTCGCGAGGGGGCCGTAGACGATGTAACTGTGGCCCGTGACCCATCCGATGTCGGCCGCGCACCAGTACACGTCCGTCTCCGGCTTGATGTCGAAGACGAGCTTGTGCGTCGCGCTGACCCCGGTGAGATAGCCGCCCGTCGTGTGGACGATGCCCTTCGGCTTGCCCGTCGTCCCGGAGGTGTAGAGCACATAGAGCGTGTGCTCCGCGTCCAGGGGCTCGGCGGGGCAGTCGGTCGACGCCGCGCCGACCAGATCCGCGTAGACGACGTCTCGTCCCTCTTGCATCGGCACGTCTTCTCCGGTGCGGCGGACGACCACGACGCGTTCCACCGTCGGCGCGCCCGCTACGGCTTCGTCGACGTTGGCTTTCAGGGGCACGATGTCTCCTCTGCGGTAGCCGCCGTCGGCGGTGATGACGACTTTGCAAGAGGCGTCGATGATGCGGTCGCGTAGGGCCTCCGCCGCGAAGCCACCGAAGACGACCGAGTGGGCCGCGCCGATGCGCGCACACGCCAGCATCGCGGCCGGCAGCTCGGGGATCATCGGGAGGTAGATCGCGACGACGTCGCCCTTGCGGACCCCGAGCCCCTTCAACACGTTCGCGAGACGGCAGACCTCTTCGTGCAGGTCGCGATATGTGACGGTGCGCGTCTCGCCGGGTTCACCGATCCAGTGGTATGCGACGCGCTCGCCGTTCGACTCGAGGTGACGGTCGAGGCAGTTGTGGGACGCGTTCAGTGTTCCGCCGAGGAACCAGCGATGGTGCGGTGGTTGCCAGTCGAGGACCGTCTCCCACCGCTCGAACCAATCGAGGCGCTCCGCCTGCTGAGCCCACCACCCGTCCGGGTCACGCTCGGCCTGCGCGTAGATCGCGGGATCGCTTGCGTTCGCGTGTGCCGCGAAGTCCTCGGGTGGGGCGAACGTGCGGCGTTCCGACAGCAACGCCTCGATCGTCTGCTCGACCCCGTTGTCGGCCATCGCCCCTCCGCTTCGCCAGCTCGCCGGCGCCAACCCTAGTGTGGGTCTAGGCCCCCGAGTACCTGCAGGGCGTGCGGGACGAGAGGAAGTAGCACGTCGAGATTCTCGCCGACGGCTGCGGGGCTCCCGGGAAGGTTCACGATGAGGCTTGCACCCGCCGTCCCGGCGATCCCGCGCGACAGCGCCGCGAGAGGCGTCGAGCCCCTGCCTTCGGCGCGCAGCATCTCGGCTATGCCCGGGATCTCCCGGTCGACGACGGCTCGCGTGGCTTCGGGCGTGACGTCACGGACGCCGAGCCCGGTGCCTCCGGTCGTGACGATCAGCGCCGGTCCGCTTGCGAGTGCGTCCCGCAGGGCCGCGATGATGGGCTCGACCTCGTCGGGGACGACGATGGCGTCGTGTACCTCGAACCCCGCGGCGCGCAACGACTCGACCGCGCGGGGGCCGGAGGTGTCGGCGCGCTCGCCGGACACGGAGCGATCGCTGACGGTGATGACCACGGCCCTCATGCAGTGATGGTCCTGCAAGCCCCTCCGTCGATCGTCACGGTGGCGCCCGTTATGTGGGCGGCGGCCGGCGATGCGAGGAACGCGACCGCGCGGCCGAAGTCGGCCGGTGAGCCGAACCGACCCAGGGGGATGGACGCGGTCGACTCGGAGCGGATCTCTTCCGGTGCAACCCCACGTGTGGCGGCGCGAGCTCGTTCGAGAACCTCGACCCTCGGGGTCTCGTGGTAGCCGGGCGCAACGCAGACGACCCTGACGTTGTCGCTCGCGAGCTCGCGCGACAACGTCTTCGCCATGCCGACGACCGCGGCTCGCATCATGTTCGACAGCAGCAGGCCGTCGATCACTTCCTTCGTCGAGCTCGACGTGATGAACACGATCGCGCCGCCGCCGCGCGATCGCATCGAAGGCAGGACTGCCTTCGCCAGCCTCCACGCGGATGCAGTAACGAGGTCGAATGCCGCGAACAGAGAATTGTCGTCGTTGTCGTCGAAGCTTCCCGGCGGCGGTCCAGCCGAGTTCGCGACGAGGATGTCGATCCCGCCCAGCGCGGCTTCTACGCGTTCCGCCCCTGCCGTGATCGACACCGCATCCGCGACATCGGTGGGTACCGCGACACAACGCGCACCGCCCGCGGCCGAGATCGCTCCCGCCGCTTCGTTCAACCGCGTTTCGTCACGCGCGGAGATGGCAACGTCGCAGCGTTCTCGCGCGAGCGCCTCGGCCGAGCCGCGCCCGAGCCCCGACGACCCGCCCAGGACCCACGCGGTTTTGCCGCCGAGTCCTAGATCCATGCGGAGCCGTGCGAATAGTGCTCTTTCTTCCAGATCGGCACGTCGCGCTTGATCTCGTCGATGAGCCAACGGCACGCGTCGAGGGCTTCGGCGCGGTGCGGCGCACTGCACGCGAGCACGACCGTTGGTTCTCCCACCTCGCAGCGACCGGTGCGATGGACCGCGACCACGCGCTGTAGTCCCCACTTCTCGGCCGCCTCGCCCGCCAGCTCGCGCAGCCGTTGCTCCGCGAGCGTCGGGTGGGCCTCGTAGTCGAGGTGGGTGACCGTCGCGTTAGCGCGACCGCCGGCCGAAGGTGTCGCGCGAACCGTGCCGACGAAGACGCCGATGCCGCCCGTCTCGATGGTTCCGGCGCGACCGATGATCGCGCCGGTATCGAGCGGCTCTGAGCTGATCGCCGTGTCGATCTCGGCCACCGGCGGCTCTGAGCTCATCGCGGTGTCGATCTCGGCCACCGGCCTCAGCCGCCGATCATCGACATCGAACGACCCGGTGCCACGAAGTCGGGCGACCCGATGCGGTGGCCCGCCCACTTACCGGCGACGCAGGTCCGCGCCAGGTCGGCAAGCTCGTCGTCGCCGGCGCCGGCGCGCAGGGGGCCGCGCAGGTCGGTCTCTTCGAGCGCGAACAAGCACGCGCGCAGCTGGCCGTCGGCCGTGAGCCGCAAGCGGTCGCAGCTGTCGCAGAACGGGTTCGTCACGGAGGGGATGACGCCGATGGTCCCGGGGCTGCCGTCCGCGAACGCGTACACCGTCGCCGGCGCGCCCGCGTGCCGCACGGGCACCAGCTCGAACGCGGCCGCGATCGACGCCACGACCTCGGCCGCGGGAACGACCGAGTCCGACGCCCACTCGCCCTGCGCGTCGAGGGGCATGTACTCGATGAAGCGGACCTCGTAGCCCGTCCGCCGCGCCAGCTCGGCGAACGCCACGGCCTCGTCGTCGTTGCGGCCGCGCATCATCACGGTGTTCACCTTGATCGGCTCGAGCCCGTGGGCCGCCGCGGCGTCCAACCCGCGCATCACCTGTGTCAGCGCGTCGCGCAGGGTCAGGTCCTCGAAGCGGTGCCTGATCAGCGAGTCACAGGAGACCGTCACGCGGTCGAGCCCCGCGGCCGCGAGCTCCTCGGCGTGGTCGGCCAGGAGATAGCCGTTCGTCGTCAGCGAGATGTCGAGCTGAGAAGAGATGTCGCGCAGCATCCGGATGAGCGTCGCGAGGTCGCGCCGGACGAGCGGCTCCCCACCGGTGACCTTCAACGAGCGGATGCCCGATTCGACCAGCACTCCGACCACACGTGCGATCTCTTCGAAGTCCAAGAGCTCGCGTTTGGGCATCCACTGCAGTCCTTCGGCGGGCATGCAGTAGCGACAGCGGAAGTTGCAGCGGTCGGTCACCGACACCCGCAGATCCGTCGCGGTGCGGCCGAACGAGTCTCGCAGCGCAGATCGTGCGGTGCGCGAGACCGATCCGTCGCCCATGGAAGCTATCGTCGCACGGTTTATCGTTGCCGGCGTGAAGGTCCTGATACTCGGCGGCGACGGCTACCTCGGCTGGCCAACGGCCATGCATCTATCGATGCGCGGTCACGAGGTCGCGGTGATCGACAACTTCCTCCGGCGCGCGATGTCGGTCGAGCTGGGGGCAGGCTCGCTCACACCGATCCAGTCACTCCAAGAGCGCGTACGGGTCTTCGAAGACGTGACCGGAAACCGCATCCAGATGCACATCGGCGACCTCGTCGATCCGCAGTTCGTCGACCGGGTCTTCAGCGAGTTCCGGCCTGACTCAGTCATCCACTACGGCGAGCAGCCCAGCGCGCCGTTCTCGATGATCGACCGGAAGCACGCGGTCGAGACTCAGCGCAACAACGTCGAGGGAACGCTCAACGTGCTTTACGCGATGCGCGATGTCACGCCCGAAGCGCATCTTGTCAAGCTCGGGACGATGGGGGAGTACGGGACCCCCAACATCGACATCGAAGAGGGCTACATCGAGATCGAGCACAAGGGGCGCAAGGACACGCTGCCGTTCCCGAAGCTCCCGGGGTCGATGTATCACCTCAGCAAGGTCCACGACTCGCACAACATCCACTTCGGGTGTCGGATCTGGGGGCTGCGCGCGACGGACCTCAACCAGGGAGTGGTCTACGGGATCCGCACCGACGAGACGGACCTGGACGCGCGACTGTGCACGCGCTTCGACTACGACGAGGTCCTGGGGACGGCGTTGAACCGTTTCTGCGTCCAGGCGGTCGTCGGTTATCCGCTAACGGTCTACGGCAAGGGTGGCCAGACGCGCGGCTTCTTGAACATCATCGACACGATGCAATGCGTGCGCTTGGCGGTCGAGAATCCCGCGGCGGCCGGTGAGTTCCGTGTGTTCAACCAGTTCACCGAGCAGTTCTCCGTCAACGACCTCGCCGCGATCGTGCACCGGGTCGGGGAGTCGATGGGCATCAACGTCCAGGTCGACCCGGTCGAGGATCCGCGGATCGAGGCCCAGGAGCACTACTACAACGCGGCCCACACGAAGCTGCTGGACCTCGGCCTCGAGCCGAACCACCTGACGGACGACGTCGTCGGTCACCTGATCCAGACGATCCAGCGCTACAAGGACCGGATCCTGCTCGAGCCGATCGCCCCGAAGACCAAATGGGACCCCCGCAAACAGTGACCGGCCACAGCCCGTAGGGAACATCGACGCGACGGCGAACCCTTAGCGCGTGAAGTCCGCCTTCCTTTGTGGCGTCCTGCTCACCGCGAGCGCAGTCCCGGCCGCGAACCCGGGACAGCCGTGTCCGGGTGAGAACGGCACTCCGAGCCAGGTGATCACCGGGAGCTTCGACACCTCTGTCGAGGGCGCTTACGTCATGGTCCCGTTCGAGGTCCCGGTCGATCAGACCCGGGTGCGGGTCAAGCTCTGCCACGACCAGCCACCGTCGCCGACCTCTTCGCAGATCAAGCACACTCTCGACCTCGGCGTCTACGACGCCAGCACCGACGCTTTCCACGATGCCAACGAGTTCCGGGGCTGGGGTGGCTCCAGCCGTCCGAACGTCCTGCTGACGCCGGAGGAGGCGACGGTCGGGTTCAACGCCGGCGCGATCCCCGCCGGTGAGTGGGCGGCCGAGATCGGCGTCGCGGCGGTTGCGGGGCCCGAGGAGGGCGACCCCGATGGCAGCGTCGGGTGGCGCCTAGAGGTGTTCTACGCCAGCGAGCCGTCGGATACGGATCAGCCGTGGTCGCCTGCGCCCTACGACACGGCCCCCGCGAACGACGAGGCACGTTGGTACAAGGGCGACTTCCACGTTCATGCCGAGCACTCGTCTCCCAAGGATGCGTCGATGCGCGAGACGTTCGACTACGCGTTCGGGCCGCGGCCCTCGGCGGCAGGTCTCGACTTCATCACGCTGTCGGACTACGTCGGGACGCGGCAGTGGGACGAGATCGGCCGCTTCCAGGCCGATTACCCCGGCAAGCTCATCATCCGCAGCGCCGAGGTCATCACTTACCGAGGCCACATCAACAACCACGCGAGCGCCACCTATGTCGACCACCGCGCCGGGCCGGTCTACGAGCTGCGGTCGGGACAGCTGCGCCAGGTGCGGGCAGAGACCGGGGCGCAGCCGATCCTCGACGGCATCCACACCGGCGGAGGCTTTACGCAGGTGAACCACCCGACGACGTTCCCGTCGTGGATCCCGTTCTTCTCCAACCTGTGCCGCGGTTGCTCCTATGACTATTCCGACGCGGAGACGGACTGGTCGAAGGGCGACGCGATGGAGGTCCAGACCGGTCCCTCGGGCACGCCCGGTCCCGAGGGTCACGAGCTCGGGCCCAACCCGTTCACGCCGCTGGCGATCCAGTGGTGGGACGAGCTGCGGGCCGCCGGCCATCGCATCACCGCGGTTGGGTCGAGCGACTCGCACCACGCCGGCAAGACGAACGGCCCGACGCAGTCGCCGATCGGCGAGGCGACCACGGTCGTGTACGCGGAGGAGCTCTCCGAGAGCGGCATCCAGGCCGCGATCGAGGCCGGTCACGCCTACCTCAAGTTCTTCTCCTCCGACGGCCCCGACCTGCGCTTCCAGGCCTCGCCGCTCGACAAGCCGGGCAACGGGCGCGGCCGCGGCCCCCGCGCGATCATGGGGGACCGGCTGAAGGCCAACGAAGCTACATTCGAGGTCAAGGTCCTGGGGGCCGCTCCGAACCCCGAGCCGCGCACGCTGGTCGTGCTGCGCGACGGCGCTCCCTACTTGACGATCCCCGTCACGAATGGCGACTTCACGTTCACGTTCACGGCCTCGAACCCCGGCGACTACCGCCTCCAGCTCCAGAGGGGCAGCGCCATCGAGGCGCTGACCAACCCGATCACCCTCGTCCCCCGCTAAGCACCCCCGCGTCCGGTCCGTCGCACCGCGATCGCGGGGCCCGGACTGGCACGGGCAGGAACCTGTCGGGGCCGGGCGAACCATCTCCTTAGAGCAATCACGTAAAGGGAGATGTCCTGATGAAGAAGCTGATCGCAGTCCTGGCTGCCGGGGTCCTCGTCCTGTCGATGGCCTCCGTTGCCTCCGCAGGCAAGCCGAAGAAGGTGCACGATTCCTTTGGTGCGTCGCTGCTTCCGTTCCCCAAGCTCGCCGCGTGGGGCGACGTCCTCGGTCTGACTGCTCCGGGGTGTGCCGCGGGCCAGGAAGGTATGCACTGGGTCGGCCAGGAGTTCACCTCGCCCGGCAAGGGCACCCTTCGTGTCTACATGGAGGGTTTCACCGGCGACCACGACCTGTACGTCGTGATCGACGACGCCTACATCCGCAGCGAGAACGGCCAGGTGCCGGTCGGGACGACCGACGTCGCCCCGCCGGAGGAAGAGATCACGGTGCCGCTGAAGAAGGGCCAGAAGATCACGATGATCGCCTGCAACTGGCTAGGCGAGCCCGAGGTCGAAGCCCACTACGAAGGCACCTTCAAGTAGCTCTTCCTCGCCCGGGACGTCAGGCGCTTCGAGTGGAGCGTTAGGTGCGATATCCGCACCTGTAGCTCCAGTCGACGGCGAAAACTGACATACCCCCTCGCTTTTATGGGGGCATGGAAGACATCGATCGGCAGATCGCCCGTCTAGCAGCCAAGCAGTTCGGCGTTATTTCACGCGCCCAGGTGCTGTGCCTTGGACTCAGCCCGGCAGCGATCACGCGAAGGATCTCTACGGGACGCTTTCTGCGCCTCCATCGCGGGATCTACCGACTGCCGGGTGCGCCGCCTTCGAGACGCCAGACACTGATAGCCGCCGTGCTGTGGGCCGGCCCGGGTTCGGCAGCGTCGCATCGATCGGCGGCGGAGCTGTGGGGCCTCGACGTGAAAACTTCGCACCTCGAGATCAGCACTCCTCGCCGGCTCGAGTCACACGTCGTGCTTCCTCATCGGGTGGATCCTCTGCCGCCGGAGGACCTGAAGATCATCGACGGCATCCCCTGCACGGCGATCGACCGGACGATCATGGATCTTGCCGCGGTGCTGGACCTCGACTCGGTTGAAGACGCTCTCGAGTCTGCTCTCCGGAAGAGATGCACCAGCGTTTCTCGCCTCCGGTTCCGCATCGCTCGCGAGTCTCACCGGCGCGGAGTCTCAAAGCTCAGGAAGTTGCTGGATGAACGAAGCAGTGACGGGCAACCTACGGAGTCGCGCTTCGAGACGCGGCTCCATCGGTTGTTGCGCGACGGTGGGTTACCGCCGCTGCGACAGCTCACGGTCTGGGACGGCGGCGTCTTCGTCGCACGCGTCGACTTCTGCTACCCGGAAGCGAAGGTGATCGTCGAAGCCGACAGTTACCGATGGCATTCCAGCAAGCGCGCGTGGCAACGCGACATCGAACGGCGTAACCAGTTGACCGCGCTAGGTTGGCAGATCGTTCACATCACCTGGGAGGATCTCACGAGACGGCCGCAAGCGACGCTCACTCGCGTCAGAGCGTTGATGCAGCCGCAGCTTTTCTCGTCGAGTGGATAGCTATGTTCGGATATCGCACCTAACGCTCCACTCGAACGCTTAAAGCGCGGTGCAGATGGCTTCGGCGATCTCTGTGGTGGTGGCGGGCTCGTTCTCGGGGCGGAGGTCCGCGGTGCGCAGCTTTCCTTCGGCCAGCACCGCGGCCACGGCTTTGTCGATCCGTTTCGCCTCGCGATCGTGTCCGAGGTGGCGCAGCATCAGCGCCGCCGAGAGGATCATCGCGATCGGGTTCGCGAGGCCCTGCCCGGCGATATCCGGCGCCGATCCATGCGTCGGCTCGAACACCGCGTACTCGCGCCCCAGGTTCATCCCCGGAGCCACGCCCAAGCCCCCAATCAAACCCGCGCAGAGGTCCGAGATGATGTCGCCGTACAAGTTCGGAAGCGCCACGACGTCGAGGTCCTGCGGGTGCCAGACGAGCCACATCGCCATCTCGTCGATCTGCATCGCCTCGAAACCGACGTCGCGATAGTCGTCCTCGACGGCTTCTGCCGTGCTCAGCCACAACCCGTCGGAGAACTTCATGATGTTCGCCTTGTGCCCCAGGGTCACCTTGCGGCGGCGGTGACGCTTCGCGTACTCGAACGCGTAGCGCACGATCGCAGTCGTCGCCGTGACCGAGATCGGCTTGAGTGAGATCCCCGTGTCGGGCCGGAGCGGATAGTTGCGCATGTACTTGAGGTAGCCCCGCAGCTTCTCGGCTTCCCGCGAGCCGCACTCGAACTCGATCCCCTCGTAGAGGTCTTCGGTGTTCTCCCTGACGACGACGATGTCGATGTCGTCGAAGCGCGACGGCACGCCCGGGAACAGCTTGCACGGGCGAACGCTGGCGTAGAGGTCCAGCTCCTGGCGGAGCGCCACGTTGATCGAGCGGAACCCGGTCCCGACCGGTGTCGTCACCGGCCCTTTGAGCGCGACCCGGTTGGTCTTGATCGACTCGAGGACGTGGTCCGGTAGCGGAATCCCGTGTTTCTCTATCGCCGGAGCGCCGGCGTCGTGGATCTCCCAGTCGATCCCGGTCTCGAGGGCGTCGACGACCTGGCGCGTCGCGCCGGAGACCTCGGGGCCGATGCCGTCGCCGGGGATCAAGGTGACCGTCGTCATGACGTCCACCTTAGAGGCGCATCTCGGGCCGGGTCGAACCCCAACGCGCCGCGATCCGGCCGCACCGCCCGCCCCGCTGCAGGGACGGGAGCCCGGAGCCGCGTCGCGATCCGCTCGGACCCGCACGCCAGGTGCAGGGGCGGCCCGGGAGAGGGGGCCGCCGCGCCGCGAGCCGCGCGCACCGGCGATGGTCCTTTACCTCGGCCCCGGCGTGAGGTGGAATCAGGCCCGAGAGAGCCGGCTCGCTCGAAAGGGAGGTCGAAACGTGGGTCAAGCCGCGGCGCGCGCGACAGGCTTGGATCGCTACTTCCGGATCACCGAACGGGGCAGCACCGTGAGAACCGAGGTCATCGCCGGCCTCACGACGTTCATGACGATGGCCTACATCCTGTTCCTGAACCCATTGATCCTGAACACGTTGCCGGACCGCAACGGCCTCCAGCTGTCGATCCCACAGGTCCTGACCGTCACGGCGCTCGCCGCGGGCATCACGACACTCGCGATGGGGCTGTACGCGAACTATCCCTTCGCGATCGCCGCGGGGCTCGGCCTCAACGCGGTGGTCACGTTCCAGTTGGTCGGCGCCTACCAGCTCACATGGCCAGAGGCGATGGGCGTCGTCGTCCTCGAAGGCATCATCATCTTCATCCTCGTCCTGACGAAGTTCCGCCAGGCCGTGATGGAGGCGGTGCCGTTGCCCCTCAAGCTCGCGATCGGTGCGGGCATCGGGCTGTTCATAACGATCATCGGTTTCGTGGACGCGGGCTTCGTCACGTCCACGACGTTGCCGGTGCCGCCTTTGCAGCTGGGAACGAACAACGAGCTCCAGGGATGGCCGATCTTCATCTTCATCGTGGGGCTGCTGTTGATCATCTGGTTGTTCACCCGCGGAGTGAAGGGTGCGTTGCTGATCGGTATCCTGACTGCGACGGTGCTCGCGGTGATCGTCAACGAGGCGTTCCTGAACGGAGAAGGATTCGGAACGGCGGCCAACTTCGGGCAGGTGGCGGACTTTCCCGACGCCGAGAACTTCTCTCTGATAGGCGACTTCTCGTTGTTCGGAGCGTTCACCCAGATGGGGTTCATCGCCGCGATCCTCGCGGTGTTCACGCTGATGTTGTCGGACTTCTTCGACACGATGGGCACCGCTATCGGCCTCGGCAGGGAAGCAGGTCTGCTCGACGAGGACGGCCGTCTGCCCGACACGGACAAGGTCCTTCAGGTCGACTCGGTCGCCGCGGCGGTGGGCGGCGCGTTCTCGGCCTCCTCCAACACCACCTACATCGAGAGCGCGTCGGGTATCGCAGACGGAGGACGTACGGGACTGACGGCGGTCGTGGTCGGGATCCTGTTCCTGCTGTCGGTCTTCCTGTCTCCGCTCGCCGAGATCGTCCCGCTGCAGGCAGCAGCCCCCGCGCTCGTGATCGTCGGCTTCTTGATGCTCTCAGTCGTGCGCGAGATCCCCTGGGACGACCTCGAGCTGGCGATCCCGGCGTTCCTGACGATCGTGATCATGCCGTTCACGTACTCGATCACGAACGGGATCGGCGCGGGTTTCGTGGCGTACACGTTCATCAAGGTCGCTCGCGGCAAACCCGGCGAGGTCCACCCGATGATGTGGATCGCGACCGCCGCCTTCATCCTCTACTTCGGGATCTTCTACGTCCGCCTCTACTTCACCTAGGGCCGAAGGAACCGAGATCGAGACACCGGACCTGCCGCCGCTGCTCGTTGTCGCGCTCGGTGGCAACGCGATGCAGGACCCGAGCGGCGACGATTCCGTAGCGTCCGATCTCGAACGCACGCGTCACACCGCCGAACTTCTGGTCGACCTGACACGCGCCGGCTGGCGGCTCGTGATCACGCACGGCAACGGCCCGCAGGTCGGGAACCATCTGTACCGGACGGAGCTGGCGCACGAGGACGCGAACCTCCCACTGTTGCCACTCGACGTCTGCGTTGCAGATACGCAAGGAGGGATGGGCTACGTCTTGCAGCAGTCGTTGGCGAATGCGTTCCATGTCGCCGGTCTCCCGGCCGTCGTGACGACGGTCGTGACGCAGGTGTTGGTAGACGAACGCGATCCTGCGTTTGCGGCCCCCTCCAAGCCGATCGGCGAGATGATCCCGCCCGAACGCGTCGAGACATTGCGCGCGCGGGGCTGGACGCTCGAGGAGGACGAGAGACGCGGCGGGTGGCGGAGGGTCGTTGCGTCACCCGACCCGGTCGAGATCGTCGAGGGCGCTGCCATCCGCGCCCTGATCGACAGCGGGAACGTCGTCATCGCGGCCGGAGGCGGCGGTATTCCCGTGCACCAGGACTCCGATGGTTCCTTGCACGGCGTCGCCGCCGTGATCGACAAGGACCTTGCTTCGGCTTTGCTCGCGGTCGACCTGCAGGCTGCTCGTCTGTTGATCGTGACCGACGTCGCGGAGGTCAGCCTCGGCTACGGCACGCCCGAGCAACGACCCGTCCGGACGATGACCGTAGGCGACGGGCGCGCCGCGCTGGCGGCGGGAGAGTTCCCCGCCGGCAGCATGGGGCCTAAGGTCGAGGCGTCGTGCCGCTTCGCCGAGGCGACCGGCGCACCGGCGACCGTGACGTCGATCGACTTCGCCGCCCGAGCACTCGCAGGAGAAGACGCCGGCACCCACATCGCCCCCGACTGACCGCGGCGATCCACGCAGGACGCCGCGCAGCCGCGCCTACCGCGATCACGCCGGATGACCGCCACCCGGTCGTGACGCTGGTCACAGCGCAGTCCGCGATGGACGAGGAAGGTCTGACCTATGCCCTTCGCTCGCGCTCTCGTCGCGGTCGCGGTCTTGATCGGCGCGGCCCCCCCGGTCGCTGCGGCCCCCGCTCACGCGGGGCTCGCCGTCCGCGTTGCCGCCCCCGCGCGCGGCGCCGCGGTGCCGTGGTTGGTTCCACCGGTCGCCGGGGCGATCACGCGGTCGTTCGAGGTTCCGGGAACGGAATGGGGCCCCGGCCACCGCGGTATCGACCTCGCGGTCGCCGCCGGCACCCAGGTGCGGGCCGCCGCCGCCGGCACCGTCTCGTTCGCCGGTTCGGTCGGCTCGCGCGTGGCCGTCACGGTGGAGCACGGCTCCGGCCTAGAGACGACGTATTCCGATCTCTCCTCGATCGCGGTTGCGCGCGGCGACACGGTGCGGGCCACGACGTGGATCGGAACCGCGGGGGTGGCGCACGACCAGCACGACCACGGGACCGCGGCCGCAACCGGCGGCATCCACTTCGGCGTCAAGCTCAACGGCGTCTACGTCGATCCCGCGCTCTACCTCGGCCCCCTCGACACCGGCTCTGCGATCCACCTCGCGCCGCTCGTGTGGGAACCTCCACCCACGCTGCCGGCGACGTTCCGGGCCCCCTTCCTCAGCGCGTCGGCCCCCGCCGAGTGCGAATCCAAAGGTCCGCTACCCGCCGCGCCCGCAGCACCGACCCCGAACCTCGCCGTGTTGGTGGCCGGGATCGGCAGCAAGACGAAGGGCGCCACGTCGGCCGCGCTCTACGAAGCGGGTCACGAGCTGTTGGGTTACGAGCCCGCCGACATCTACCCCTTCTCGTATCGCGGGAGCAACGCGCCGCGTCTGCACGAGCCCTACGAGCGCCGCGACACCTTCCACGACATCAATCGCGCCGCGCTCGAGTTGCGCACCCTGCTCGTGAAACTGGCGCGGCGCCATCCGGGGCGTGCCGTGGACCTGCTCGCGCACTCGCAAGGGGGGATCGTGGCCCGAACCTACGTCTCGTCGGTCGCGGAAGCATGGGATCCGGAGCTGCCTCGCATCGAGCACCTCGTGACGTTCTCCAGCCCACATCAGGGTGCACCGCTCGCAGGGGCGCGCGACGTCCTCGACGCCACGATCGCAGGCCGGGCCTTCCTGCGCGGAGCTTCATCGTGGTCCCGTAACGGCGGGCCGCTACCCGATCCCTATGCCGCTTCGGTGGAGCAACTCGCACCGGGCTCGCCGTTGCTGAACGGGCTGGCGCGCGAGACGGTCGTCTACGGGACGCGTGTGCTCACGCTGTCGATCCCCACTGACGTGGTCGTCCCGGCGAACGTCTCTCGCTGGCCGGGACATGACCACAGCGTCATTCCGCCTACGGGGCTGAACGCGCACGACGCGATCGTTACCTCCCGCGTCGCCCGCGGCATCGCCCATGGATTCCTGCGCGGCGCGCCTGCTGCCTGCCGCGATGGATGGGACCTGTGGGGGCCGCGCCTGGGCCGCGCGATCGCCGGGGCCGAGACGTGGCTGCCGCGCGGCTACCGCGCGCTCGAGGCGCTCCTGCTCGGAGGGTGAGAACGAAAGGAGCCCCCTCCGGTGGGGGGACGGGCGGCGGAGGGGGCTCTTGTTGCGGGCTTTGTGTCTGGGCCCCATGGTCGCGCTGGACGTGGCGCCGTGCAACGCTACGGCAGGGCAGTAACCAACGGCTTCGTTTGTATCTGGGAGACAAACCCCCGGTGCGACCGGCCACGCCCCTAGGATGGGCCCGATGCAGAATCGGCTTCCGGTCGCGACTCCGGGTCTCGAGACCGAGTTCCGCCGGGTCGAGGTCCAGCGCAGTGCCCGGCGCAAGAAGACGATCTCGGCCGAGCTCGTCGGGGACGCTCTCGTCGTGTCGATCCCGGAGCGCATGTCGCGCGCGGAAGAGCAGGAGTGGGTCCAGCGGATGGCGACCCGGATGTCGGAGCGTAAGCGCCGCGACAGGCTCAACGCCGACGGCGCTCTGGCGCGGCGGGCAGCAGAGCTAGGGCAGCGCTACCTCGACGGCATCGCGCCGCGCGACATCGCCTGGGTGACGAACCAGAGGTCTCGGTGGGGTTCCTGCTCGCCCGACGATGGGTCCATCCGCCTGTCGGTCGAGCTTGCGGACTATCCGGCGTGGGTGCGCGACTACGTCATCGTGCACGAGCTCGCCCATCTCGTGGTAGCCGACCATTCAGAACGTTTCTGGGACCTCGTGAATCGCTACCCGTTAACCGAGCGGGCGCGCGGCTTCCTGATGGCGAAAGGCATGGAAGAGGGCTAGTCGGGCCGCGCGCGATAAAGCGAGACGTCGCGGAACCCGTGGTGCTCGAGGATGCCGACCGCAAGAGCTGCCCGTATCCCGAAGCCGCACGGGATCACGAGGGGCCGCGCCGCGTCCAGCTCGCCGGCGCGGACCCAGATGCTCTCCGCAGGGATCCGCACTGTCGCATCGACCGCCGGCGCGCCGGGGTCGCCGATGTCGACGACCGCCGCGTCGTCCGGAACGCGGTCTAGTAGCGCGGTCGAGACCGGCCGTCCCTCGCTCCGAGCCCACTCCTCGACGCCACCTCGTAGCGCGCCGACCACTCCGAAACCCTTCCCCCGTAGCGATGCCGCTGCATGCTCGAGATCGACACCGTGCGTGCCGAGCAGGATCAGCGGGAGGTCCAGCGGGAGGCAATCACGGGCTCGGTTGCTCATCCCGGGCCCGAACTCGTAGACCAACGGCAACGAGCCGGGAACGTGCACGTCGAGGAATTCCTCTGCGGGTCGTAGGTCGATGAGAGCGGCCCCATGCGAGAGATGCGCGCGCTCCTCGTCCATGCGGAGGTCTTTCAATGTCGTTGTTCGCACCGGGTAGTGATAACAGACGGGCGATGGGCATACTGCTGTGATGATCGGGGTTCTCGGTTTCCTGTTGCTCGCAGTGCCTCTCGTCGAGCTCTTCCTGATCGTGGTGGTTGCCGAACGTATCGGAGGCCTGAATACGTTCGTGCTGTTGGTCTTGATCTCGATCGCCGGCGCGATCTTGCTCAAGCGCGAAGGCGTCGCGGCGTGGCGCCGGGTCCAAGCTGCGCTACGCGAAGGCCGTGTGCCTGCCGAGGAGGTGACCGACGGTGCTCTCGTCGTCTTCGGCGGGGCTTTGCTGCTGACACCCGGCTTCTTCACCGACGCGATCGGGTTGTCGTTGTTGCTCCCAGGGTCGCGCGCGGTCGCGAAAACCGGCCTACGGAAGCTCTTCGGGATCCTCGCTCTGAGACGGTTGGGGGCGGTGGGGGCCGCGGCAACCGCGGGCCGCAAGATCTACTCGGCGCGCGTGACGAACGAGCGGCGGCGACGTGCCGCTAACCCTCCGGTTCCTGAGCCAGCTCCTTCCGAGCTGCAGGTCCCTTCTGCCGAGGACGATTCTCCGGATACGGGATAGTCGGGCCGACGCGGCCTTGTTCGGGATAGGCCGCGCGATCGAAGTCTCGTGGCGGTCGCTGATAGGAGTTGATCCGAACGCGCAGCTCTTCGGGATATTCGCCGACGTGTACCGGCACGGCGAGCGACTCCGCGACCTCCTTCGCCTCGTCCACCGAGTGATACACCCATCTGTCCCACGCACCTTCGGGAGAGACGAGGACCAGCTGCGCGTCGTTCATACCGATGCGAACGATGACGGCTTCGGTACCGTCACCGTGCCGTGCGGCGTAATCGTGTGGGTTCCGAATCCTCCCGCCACCTTCCGGCTGGTTCTCGAACGGCCACGCGCGTTCGCTCAAATCACGAGCCCTCCGTCGACGCACAGGATCTGGCCCGTGATGTAGTCGGACTCCTTCGACGCGAGGAACACGAATGCGGGCGAGATCTCTTCGGGGTCGCCGTAGCGCCCCAGCGCCATACGGGCGTAGCGAGCGCGCGCCTGTGACTCGTCCTGCACCAACGGCTCGGTCATCGCGGTCAAGGCCGCGGGCGCTATCGCGTTCGCGGTGATCGACAGCGACCCGAGCTCTTTCGCCCACGTCTTCGTAAGGCCGACGATCCCCATCTTGGCCGCGGCGTAGTTCGACTGGCCGACCGACCCGCGTAGCCCCGATGCCGAAGTCACGTTGATGATCTTGCGCACCTTCGGCTGGCCCGCTTCGCTCTCCTTCTTCGCGATCGGCCGCCAGTGCTGCACGACCGCACGACCACAAGCCCACGTCCCTTTGAGGTGCACCTGGATCACGGCGTCGAACTCGTCCTCCGACATCTTGTGCAGCATGCGGTCGCGCAGGATGCCGGCGTTGTTGATCAACACATCGAGCTGCCCGAACGCATCGAGGGCCGCGTCGAGCAGGGCTTCCGCGGCGTCGACCGTGCCGATCGCTTCGTAGTTGGGGATCGCGCGGCCGCCTTCTTCCGAGATCTCTTTGACGACCGCGTCGGCGGCAGCCTCGTCGACGTCGTTCACGACGACGCGGGCTCCTTCGGACGCGAGGTCTAGCGCAACCGCGCGGCCGATGCCCGCACCGGCACCGGTGACGATGCACGTCTTGTTCTCGACCCGTCCTGGCATGACGGCGTCATATTAGGGCCCCGCCCCGGGGCTAGGATCGAGCGATATGGAAACCAAGAAGGTCCCTCTGACGAAAGAGGCACACGAACGTCTGACCGAAGAGCTCGCCGACCTCGAAGGTCCCGCGCGGATGAAGGTGATCGAAGAGATAGCGACGGCACGTGCGCACGGTGACCTGAGCGAGAACGCGGAATACCACGCGGCTAAGGATCAGCAGGGGATGCAGGAAGCGCGCATCCGGCAGATCCGCGACATGTTGGAGCACGCGGAGATCATCGAAACGACGGACGACGACATCGTCGGACCGGGCAAGCTCGTCAAGATCAGCATCGCGGGGGACGACCCGGAGGTGTATCTCTTCGGCACCCGCGAGGAGCGCGGCGGCGACCACGACGTGTTGACGGTCGATTCGCCGATCGGTCGCGCGATCCAGGGCACGGCTGCAGGCGACACCGTAGTAGCGCGTCCGGGCCAGCGGGATCTCGAGGTCCAGATCGTGGAGGTCACGACGCCCTGAGGCGTCCGCGCCGCCATACCGCGCGGACACGCGTCAGGTCTGCCGCCACGTTCAAGGGGTCACCCTCCACCAGCACGACGTCCGCATCGTGGCCGGCCTCGATGGCGCCGGTCGTTTCCAGCCCCAGGTGTCGCGCCGCGTCGACCGTCGCGGACCGGACGATCTCCAGACACGACATGCCTGCGCGCGCCATCGCGGTGACCTCGAGGGGGTCGATCCCGGGGCGCGGCCCCTCGTTCCCGAGGTCGGTCCCATAGACGACACGTCCACCCGCGGCGAGGAACGCGCTCAGGTTAGCGACCGCAGTGGCGAGCGGTTCGCCGGAGAAGATCGCGAGCGTCGGCACCACTGTCACCGATGCATCGACCATCCGTTCGATCGTCCCGTCGGGTAGTGGCTCGTTCGAGAGCAGCATGTGCGCGAGCTCGTCGATCCCTGCACGTAACGCTTTGTCCAGCTCCGCGAGGTCGTGAACGTGGGCCGTCACCGTGAGCCCGTGCTCGTGAGCCTCGTCGACGATCGCGGTCAAGGTCGCGAGGTCCAGGGTCGGACCAACCGGCGGATTCAGCGCGACCTTCACGACAACGGCTCCCGCCGCCGCGAGGTCCACGACCGCGCTGCGCGCCTGCGTTGCGTCGGCTACCTCGCGTCCTGTCCCCGGTGGCGCCCACGCGGCGCGCGTCGGATAGCCACCGGGAGCCGTGAGGATCGGACCCGCGGCAAGCACCCTTGGCCCGTCGAAGCCGTCGCGGCGCGACCGCGACGCCAACGGGAAGATCTCGGCTTCGGGCGACCCGAGGTCGCGCACGGTCGTGACGCCACCGGCGAGGAGGTCGCTCGGTCGATAGAACCCGATGTGCACGTGCGTGTCGATGAATCCCGGCACGAGCGTTAGACCGCGTCCGTCGAACACTTCCGCCGCATCGGCGACTTCGACGTCGGAGGCATCGCCGGCTGCGCTGATCGTCTCGCCCTCCAGGACCACCGCAGCATCCGCGACACGGTCGAGATCCGCGCCGACGACCGCCGTCGCGCCCACTATCGCCTGTAACCGCGTCTGCATAGGGCGCTCAGGGTAGGATGCGGCTGTAGCTACCTCGCAATTCGAGGCGCGGACCCGGGCTCGCAAGATCAGCGTCCGTCCCAGAACCGCAGCCAAAGGGATACGCGCCCAGATCGGAGTTCCCAGTCGTCATGACCGAAACAACGCAGGACCAGACCTTCGCGTCGCTCGGGGTCTCCCCGAAGCTCGTCGAGCGGCTCGACGCGCTCGGCATCAAACACCCGTTCCCGATCCAGGCGAAGGCCGTGCCGGTCGCGCTCGACGGCCGCGACATCTTCGGCCAGGCCCAGACCGGGTCGGGCAAGACGCTTGCTTTCGCGATCCCGATCGTCGAGCAGGCGGGCGAGCGGGGCAAGGATCCCTTCGCTCTCATCATGGTCCCGACGCGCGAGCTTGCCGCCCAGGTGACGCAGGTGTTTCGCGATATCGGCGGCGATCTCGTCGTTATGTCGGCGTTCGGCGGAACGCCGGTCGTCAAGGACATCGCGCGCCTCGAGAAGGGGATCGACATCCTGATCGCGACGCCCGGGCGGCTCGCCGACCTTTACGAGCGCCGCGCCTTGCACCTCGAGAACGTGCGCGTCCTGGTGCTCGACGAGGCGGACCGCATGCTCGACCTCGGGTTCATGTACGACATGGACTGGTTGATCCGCAGGTTGCCGAAAGAGCGGCAGACGATGTTGTTCTCGGCGACGTTGCTCCCTACCGTGCGACAGCTCGCGCGCCGCTACACGACCGATCCGGTCCACGTCGAGATCGAGAACCTCACCGTCACCGTCGACGAAGCCGAGCACCGGTTCTTCCTCGTGCACCAGATGGACAAGCTGGAGGTCCTGTTCGCGCTGCTCGAGTCGGGACAGATGTCGATCATCTTCACGAGCACGAAGCGTTTCGCGGCCCGCTTGGAAGACGAGCTGCGCAAGCGCAAGGTGTCGGTGAGCGCGCTGCACGGGGACATGCCTCAAGCGGCTCGTACCAAAGCTCTGGCGCGCTTCACCGATGGACGGTCGAAGGTGCTCGTTGCTTCAGACGTCGCCGCCCGCGGCCTCGACGTCACGGGCATCGAGCAGGTGATCAACTACGACCCGCCGGAGGACCCCACTACTTATCTCCACCGCACGGGTAGAACCGCGCGCGCCGGAGCAGCCGGTCTCGCCATCACGTTGTGCACCGCGCAGGAGAAGGGGCACGTCGAGCACATGATCAAACGGCTCGGCATCGACATCCCGATCGAGGAGGTCTTCTCGACGTCGCCTGTGCTAAAAGAACTCGCCAGCTGAACCCAAAGGAGATCCATGGAAGCAGATGAGCTGATCTGGGAAGGCAAGATCGGCGGCACGCCGTTGCGCGTCGGGGTCCCGCACGCCGGCCGGATCGTTGCCGAGTGGGATTCACCCGAGGGCCCGCGCCACAAGGTCTCGGATTCGGTGGAGGAGTTCGAGCGGGCAGTCCTGTTCCAGCTGCTGTTGAGGGCCGGGATCACCGAGGAGGCCGCCACCGACGAGGTGATCGCCGCGATCCGGATCGCGCAGGCGGAGCGGCCCATGCGCGCTCCGGACCCGTCGGCGCAGCGCCGGCGGAAGAACCCCAAGCAGCGCCAGCACCGCCGCTCGCGCCGCCCCCCCCGCCGCCGCTAACCGCCCCGCTCGCGTTCAAGCGCGAGATACTGCTGTGATGCCGGGAGCACTCAACCTCGCTCGGGAGCGCAAAGTCATCATCGCGCTGGCGCGCGGCGTGCTCGGTTCTGCATACGTCCCGAGCGTTCCCGACGAGGTCCTCGAGACGGTCCTCCGCCTGCCGTCGCAGCGCGACCGCGACGACCTGTTCCGTGGCCTCCGGACGCTCGACACGAAGCTTGGAGCCCTGGCCCTCACCGGCAAGCGCATTCCTGTGTCGTGGTTGAGCCAGGCCGAGGCGGAGGATGTCCTGCGCGCGCTCAAACGATCGCGCGTGACTGCCAAACAGATGCTGGCCGGCGGCATCATCTCTGCCAGCGTCGCGGCGCTGTACGGACACGAGACTCCGGCGTGGGAACGGATCGGCTATCCGGGGCCGCTGCCTCCGCCGGCGGACCCGCCCCCGCGGCGCTTCGCTCCCATCACGATCGACGCGGACACCCACATCAGTTGTGACGTCGTGATCGTCGGATCCGGGCCCGGCGGCGGTTGTGTCGCAGCGCACCTCGCGAAGGCGGGTCTCGACGTGCTGATCGTCGAGAAGGGTGCGTACTTCGCGGAGGCCGACTTCCACCACTACGAGTCGGCGTCGCATCGCGACCTGTACCTCTACGGCGCGACGCTCGCGACCCGTGACGGCGGTACCCGGATCATCGCGGGATCGACTCTCGGTGGAGGCGCAACGGTCAATTACTCCATCTCCTTCGAGACTCCGCCCAAGGTGCGCGAGCAATGGGCGCGGATCTCCGGCATCGACGCGTTCGCCTCGGGCGAGTACGAAGACGCGCAGCAGGAGGCCGCCCGACGCTTGAACGTCAACCGTGACTCGAGTGCTCTCAACCCTCGTGAACGGTTCATGGAGGAAGGCCTCAAGCGTCTCGGCTGGCACGTCGACCAGATGCCGCGCAGCGTCAAGGACTGCCCCCAGGACGAGCAATGCGGTTACTGCGGATTCGGCTGCCGCGTCGGTGCCAAACAGGGGCCGAGGGTCTATCTCGAAGAAGCTGTCGCGAACGGCGCGCGCATCATCACGCGCGCCGACATCCGGAAGGTTTCCGTCAGAGACGGCAAGGCGACCGGTGTGGAAGGACGGTCGGGCAGACATCGACTGACGATCGATGCACGCAAAGCGGTCGCGGTCGCGGCGGGAGCGATCGAGACGCCCGCGTTGTTGCTGCGCTCCGGGCTCGGCGGCGAGGTCGGTAAGCATCTGCACCTTCATCCCGGTGCCGGGATCTGGGGCATCTTCGACGACGAGGCGCGGCCGTGGGAGGGCGTCCAGATGTCGCGCTACTCCGACGAGGCGCGCGACTGGGACGACGGGTACGGGCCGATCTTCGAAAGCGTCCCGATGCACCCGGGTGTGTTCGCGACCGCCGTCCCGTGGACGTCGGCTGCGGAGCACCTGGAGATGATGAACGAGTATCGCAACACGTCGCTGATCGGGATGTTGGGGCGCGACAAGACGGAGGGCAGGATCACGATCGACAAGCGCGGCGCCCCCCTCGTCGACTACCGGTTGCAGGCGGACGACGAGCGTCGCTTGATCGAAGCAGTGCTGAAAGGCGCGCGCGTGTTCGAGGAGGCCGGCGCACGCAGCATCCGCACGACCCACACGTTCCTCAACCGCTACGAGCCCGGCCGCGCGGTCACGTTCGAGAGTTGGGCCGATGACGTGCGGCGCGCCGGGATAAAAGCGAACAACTGGATCCTGGGGTCGTTCCACCAGATCGGCTCGTGCCGGATGGGCGCCGACCCGGCCACGTCCGCGGTGGACGCGCGTAACGAGTCGCACGAGGTCAACGGCCTCTACGTCACCGACAGCTCGACCTTTCCCGATGCTTCGGGGGTCAACCCGATGTTGTCGGTGTTCGCGATAGCGAACCGCGCGGGAAAGCTATTGGCCGAGCGGCTGGGTTAGTTCGCTACCTCTCCTCGGGCTGGTCCTTGCCCGGGTGATCGAAGGCGATGTGCTGCCGACGATCGGACTCGGTCGCGAACTTCAGCTCGCAATAAGGGCACTGCAGCGCGTCTGACATGCCACGATGTTGCCATGTCCGGCGACGTCCAGTCTCTGATCGAGGCCGCCGACCTGAACGGCCTGCTGCGCGCGGTCGACGGTCTCTGCGCGGCGCGGGACTGGGACGGGCTGGTTGACCTCGCGGACCGCTGCGAGGACGCCGTCGAGCGAGGCAAGCAGCTGTGGCCGATCGCCGACCACATCGACCACCGTCTCGCGCTCGAGGCCCCCGGCGACTATGCCGCCAGCGTCCTCGACTCGACGAGCCGGTTCGCGCTCGGCCCCCTGACGGAGGTTGCGGCTTCGACCCACGAGTGGTCCGAGCTCGCCGACCACATCGAGTCGCCCCAGAACGCCGCCTTCGTCGCGCAGGAACGAGTCCTGCGCGGCGAGGTCCTGGACGGAGATCCGAGAGCCCATCCGGAGGTGCTGGACCTGCCGCTGCATCTGGAGCCGTGGGAGCCGACCTACGCCCTCGCCACCTACCGATCGAACCTGGTCGAGATCGCGGAACCGTGGATGCCGAGGGCGCCGTTGCTCGACGTGGTGGTCGACACGGGTGCCCGGGAGCTCGACGAGGACGAGATCGAGCATGCGCTGCTCGACCTCGTCACCCCGTGGACGAACGAGTCGAACGGCGCCGCGCGCGCAGTCGTCGTCGAAGGAGACGAGGTTGCCGCCATCTCCGCGATCGCGTTCGAGCGTTTGCGGATCGGCGCCCTGACCGGGGAAGAGGCGATGCAGCGGATCGCATGGGCCGCGGCGAGCGGCGGGGCTCACGGGCGCAGACGCGGGGCCGCGTTGGGTCGTTCGATGGCGTGGTACCTGGTCGCGCTACTCGGCGACCTCGGATGGCCCGCGGCACCCGAGGACGTCGCGCGCGCGCTTCACGAGCTCGACTGGTTCTACTGGGACGAAGGCGAGCCCGAAGAGGGATGGGTCCTGCGTCTCGCGGTGTCCGACGCGGACCACGGGTGGTCGGCCGCGATCGCGGCGACCGACCTGCGCGAGGACGAAGCAGAGCTGTAGAAGCCCTACGTGCTGCCGATCGAGTCGCCCGGCTTCAGATCTACCACCTCGAGCCCGTCGACGTCGTCCGCCTCCTTGCGGAGCTCGTCCGGCGTTCCGACCAGCACGGGGAACGTCCCGTAGTGCATCGGCACGACCGTCTTCACGCCCAGAAGCCGCACGGCTTCTGCGGCCGAACGCGGCCCCATCGTGTAGAAGTCGCCGATCGGCAGCAACGCGATGTCCGGCGCGAGCAGCTTGCGGATCAACGCCATGTCGCCGAAGACGCAGGTGTCGCCCGCGTGGTACAGCTTGTAGCCCGTCTCCAGCTCGATAACGAACCCCGCTGCCTCGCCGCCGTTGATCACGGTCCATCCGGACCCGCCCTCGTTCGTCGCGTTGAAAGTCGACGAGTGCCGTGCATCCGTCATGTGGAACTTGATCCCGCCGACCTGTGCGGTCCCACCCTTGTTCATCGCGACGACGTTCTCGACGCCGTTGGTCTCCAACCAGTCGCCGATCTCGACGATGGCGACGACGGTGGCCCCCGTTCTCTTGGCGACGTCCATCGCATCTTCCATGTGGTCGTTGTGTCCGTGGGTGATCGCGATGACGTCGACCGAACCCGGGTCTTTCAGATCGTCGGGGCAGGCCGGGTTGCCCCTCAGCCACGGGTCGATCAGGACCCTCTTGCCCTGGGCTTCCAGCAGGAACGTCGCATGCCCCAGCCACGTCAGTCTCACTCCGTCCGGCAACGTTGCCATATCGGCCTCCTTGTCTAGAGCCCCATCGTCTTCGCGATTATGTATTTCTGTATCTCCGACGTTCCCTCGACGAGGGTGAAGATGCGAACCAGCCGATAGAGGCGTTCCAGCGGCAGCTCGCGCATCCATCCCATCCCACCGTGAACCTGGATCATCCGGTCGACGACACGGTTCACCATCTCGCTCGAGTAGTACTTCGCGATCGACGACTCCTGCACCACCGGGTCGCCCTGGTCGTAGCGCCACGCGCACTCGTAGGTCATCAACCGGGATGCCTTGATCTCGATCAGCGACTCGACGAGGTGGCCCTGCACGTACTGGTTCTTGCCGATCGGGCGGTCGAAGGCGCGCCGCTGCTTCGCGTATTCGGTCCCGAGGCCGAGCGCGTAGTCCGCGATGCCGTTGCACATCGCGGCGATCGACAGCCGGCCCATGGCGAGGAACTGCATCGCGGAGTAGAAGCCCATCCCGACGTTGTCCCGTCCGCCCAGGATCTGATCCTGGTGGACGCGGCAGCCCTCGAAGACCAGCTCGAACTGGCCTTCGCCCTCGACCATCCCGCGCTGCGCGCGGCCGACGCTGAACCCAGGCGTCCCTCGCTCCACGATGAACGCGGTGATCCCGCCCTGGGCCTTTTTCTCTCTGTCGTTCGCAGCGAACACGAGCGCGAAGTCCGCATGCTTCCCGTTCGTGATGAAGTGCTTCGTTCCGTTCAGGATCCAGTGGTCGCCGTCTTCGACCGCCGTGGTCCTGATGCTCTGAGCGTCGGAGCCGGCATCCGGTTCCGTCAGCGCGAAACACATGGACTTCTCGGCGCTGATCAGGGGCACGAGGTACTTCTTCTTCTGCTCATCGGTGCCGTTGAGGAGCAAACCCGTCGGTCCCTCGGGGCCGTAGGTGGTGAAGCCCGCGAGCCGACAACCCGTCAGGGGAGCGGCCTCGCGAAGCATCACCATCCCGAGCTGAGGTAGGCCGCTGCCGCCGAGGTCCTCGGGGAAGTCGGCTGCATAGAAGCCGAGCTCCGCAGAACGGCGCCGGACCCGATCCCGAAGCTCGACAGACACGTCGTCGACCTCCGGGTCTAGCTCTGCTTCCTCCAACGGCCGAAGCTCGCGCTCGACGAAGCTCGTCAGGTTCTTCTGCAGCTCCGCGTATTCGGGTGGGATCGTGAATTCCACGCTGGCTCCTGGTCGGGGGAGCGCCAGGATATTCCTCGGGCCCGCGCAGCAGAGGTCCACCAGCGGCGCCTCCTCTAGTCTCCCGGGATGCCTGGCAACCTGCGGGGCCCCCTGCTCGTCTCCTATTGCAGGAGGACCGAGACATGCAAGCCACGAGCTCTACCTGTAGGCCGTTCGGCGCCGGAACGCGCCTGATGGCCGGTCGCCGGACGCGCGAGGAGGCGGTTGCCGAGCTGTTCGACCGTCATTACGCGCCCATGTGCCGGCTCGCGTACGCGATCCTGGGCGATGCGGCCCTAGCGGAAGAGATCGTGATGGAGTCGTTGCTGAAGACCTTTACGGGTTGGGGGCGCCTCAGGGACGTCGAGCGGGTGGACGCTTACCTGCGCCGGGCCGTGGTGAACCTGTGTCGCTCGAAGATCCGGCGCAAGGTGATCGAGGCACGCGTGAACTCCGCGATCCACCACCGCGACGAGCGGAAGGCGCCGGACTGGGACCCCGAGCGCCACGAGACCGGCAGGCTCGTGTGGGCCGCGGTCGTGGGGTTGCCCGAGAGGCAGCGAGCGTGCGTCGTGCTGCGCTACTTCGAGGACCTGCCCGAGGCTCAGATCGCGGAGGTCCTCGACTGCTCGGTGGGCACGGTCAAGTCACAACTCTCGAAAGCACGAACGAAGCTCGAGCCCGTCCTGCGGGCGGATCTGGAGGACCGGCGATGACCGACTTCGACCGCCGCCTGTCGGACGCACTGAAGACCGCAACTTCGAGCTACCGGCCCGCAGACCCGTACGTGGCGAAGCAGGCGTTCCTGCATCGGTTCCGAAGACGGCGCTGGGCGGGCGGGATCGCGATGTCGCTCGCAGCGGGGACGGCGGCGGTAGCCGCCTTCTTCGTCGTTCCGGGCCTTCTCACGCAGGACGCGTCGGATAAGCGCGCGCCGGTCGCGGCATCTCCGACCGGAGCGTCCGAGATCCCGGTCGGCGGCGCGCCGAACGGGATCGCGTTCGGCGGGCGGCGCGTGTGGGTGGCGAACAGCGCCGACGGCACCGTCTCGTCGATAGCGACCGCGGACAACCGCGTCGTCCGCACCTACGACGTCGGCGGGACCCCGGACGATCTCGACGTCGGCCTGCGCACGCTGTGGGTGACCGACTCGGAGCGTGGCGTGGTCACGAAGGTCCCCTTGGGCCCCGCCGGCGAGCGCGAGGAGATCGTCGTCGGCGACGACGGCGGGAGGATCGACATCTCGCTCGGCAGCGGCGCCGCGTGGGTCGTCTCGGACGGCGCGCTGCTTCGTATCGACGCCGCGACCGACGCCGTTACGACCATCCCCGGTATCACCGACGCGACCGACGTAGCGGCCGGACACGGCGCCGTCGCAGTGGTCGGGGAGTCGTTCATCGGGCGCGTCGAGCCGGGTTCGCCGTCGGTGACGCCGCTGGCCTCCGTGGCGGCGACGGCCAACCAGGACCTCCACCTGTCTCCGGGAGCGGCATGGTTCGGCGACGGCGACGCCGGAACCCTGACGCGCGTCGATCTCGCGTCGGGAGAGATGGCGGAACCGGTCGAGATTGGGGGCACCTACCTCGCGATCGCGCAAGGCTCGGGCTCGATCTGGGTCGTCTCGGGGGACGCCGGCGACGAAGGACGGCTTCTGCGTATCGATCCTTCCGACGGCGCGGTCGTCGGCGAGCCCGTAGCGTTGAGCGGGCGGCCCTACGACGTGGCGACCGGAGCGCGTGCAGTGTGGGTGCTCAACCGGTCGGCAGAAACGGTGACGCGGCTCGATCCGAACGCGTAGCGCCGCGTTTCGGCGCCCCGGCCGAGCTCACAGGCGGCACTAGGATGCCCGCCCATGACCATCGACAGGGCCGCCGTCGATCACATCGCGCGCCTCGCGCGACTCGATCTGTCCGACGCCGAGCGGACGCGCATGCGAACCGAGCTGGCTCAGATCCTCGGCCACGCCGAGCGGATCCAGTCGCTGGACCTCGACGAGGTCGAGCCGACGTCGCACTCGATCCCACTCAGCAACGTCATGCGGGACGACGAGGCGCGTCCTTCGCTCCCGCAGGAGGAAGCGCTGCGGAATGCCCCCGATACCGAAGACGGCCGGATCAAGGTCCCTCGCATCATCGAAGATGCCTGACCTCCACTGGACCGGGGCGCGTGAGCTCGCTCGGATGATCGAAGGCGGCGACGTCACCGCGGAGGAGATCGCCGCTGCCTTCGTCGCACGGTCCGAAGCGGTCGAGCCGAGCCTGCACGCGTACCTGCACCCGACCTTCGACGAGGCGATCGACGACGCGAGGGCGGCCGACCGGCGGCGGGCCGCGGGCGAGGCGCGTTCAGCCTTCGACGGCGTGCCGGTCGCCTACAAGGACATCTTCTGTACTCGCGCCGCGCCGACGACGTCCGGCTCGAAGATCCTGGACGGATTCCGGCCCCCCTACGACGCCACCGTCGTCGCACGCTGCGGCGCGGCCGGCCTCGCCATGCTCGGCAAGCTCAACATGGACGAATTCGCGATGGGGTCGTCGACGGAGAACTCGGGCTTCGGGCCGACGAAGAACCCCTGGGACCTCGAGCGGGTCCCGGGCGGGTCCAGCGGCGGTTCGACGGCGCTCGTTGCTGCCGGCGGGACACCGTGGGCATGGGGCACCGACACGGGCGGGTCGGTCAGGCAGCCGGCATCGCTGTGCGGTCTCGTGGGCGTCAAGCCGACCTACGGCATGGTCTCCCGCTACGGGATCGTCGCGTTCGCCTCTTCGCTCGACCAAGCCGGACCCGTCACGAGGAAGGTCGAGGACGCGGCCGCTCTGCTACAGCTCGCGGCGGGACACGACCCCTACGACTCCACATCGATCCCGAGAGACGTGCCCGACCTCGTGAGCGGGATCGACGGAGGCATCGACGGGATGCGGGTCGGGATCGTGCGGGAGTTCCAGGGGGCCGAGGGGACGCAACCGGGGGTCGCACAGCGGGTGGAGGAGGCGTACGCGCGCCTCGAGAAGCTCGGCGCGCGGCTCGAAGAGATCTCGCTGCCCTCTTTCGAGCACGGCATCTCCGCGTATTACCTCGTCGCTCCGGCAGAAGCGTCGTCGAACCTGGCGCGCTACGACGGCGTCCGCTACGGCTTCCGCGCCTCGGGCGCACCCGACATCGTCTCGATGATGTCGCGCACGAGAGACGAAGGCTTCGGCGACGAGGTGAAACGCCGGGTGATGCTGGGGACGTACGCGCTCGCGGCCGGTTATTACGACGCGTACTACGGTAAGGCGCAGAAGGTCCGCACGTTGATAACGCGCGACCTCGAACGCGCCTACGAGCAGGTCGACCTCATCGTCTCGCCGACGTCTCCGACGACCGCGTTCCGGCTCGGCGAGCGGACCTCGGATCCGTTGGCGATGTATCTGTCCGACATCTTCACGGTCCCCGTGAACATGGCGGGGAACGCGGCGATAAGCGTCCCGTGCGGGACGTCACCGGACGATGGTTTGCCTGTCGGCCTCCAGATCATCGCGAGGTCACTCGACGAGCAGACGATGTTCCGCGCTGCGTATGCGTTCGAACAGGATCTCGGCTGGATCGATTCAGCCGAGGGAAGGCCGTCCCTGTGAGCACGACGGTCGAGGATCGCTACAAGACGACGATCGGGCTCGAGACGCACGTCGAGCTCTCGACGAGCTCGAAGATGTTCTGCGGCTGCGAGGTCGGGTTCGCGGGCGAGCCGAACACGCGCACCTGCCCCGTCTGCCTCGGCATGCCGGGATCACTTCCGGTGGCGAACGCGACCGCGATCGAATACACGCTGCGCATCGCGCTGGCATTGAACTGCACCATCGCGCCGCGATCGTTGTTCCATCGCAAGAACTACTTCTATCCCGACATGCCGAAGAACTACCAGATCAGCCAGTACGACTACCCCGTCGGATCGCAGGGCTTCCTCGAGATCTCCGGCGACTTCGGCACCAAGCGCGTCGGGATCAACCGCGTGCACCTCGAAGAGGACACGGGCAAGTCGATCCACGTCGGCGGCTCGGGGCGGATCGCGGACTCGGACTACTCGCTCGAGGACTTCAACCGCGCCGGGACACCGCTGGTCGAGATCGTCAGCGAGCCGGACATCGGCTCGGCCGAGGAGGCGCGCGCCTACGTGACGGAGCTACGCGCGCTGCTCGAGTCGCTCGGGGTATCGGACGTGCGCATGGAAGAGGGCTCGATGCGGGTCGACGCTAACGTCTCGGTCGCGCTCCAGGGGGCCGAGGAGTTCGGAGCGAAGGTCGAGGTCAAGAACATGAACTCGATCCGCTCTGTCGGCCGCGCGCTCGAGTTCGAAGAGAAGCGACAGCGTGACGCGCTCGCGAACGGCGAGACGTTGGTCCAGGAGACTCGCCACTTCGATGAGAAGACGTCGACCACGTCGAGCCTCCGGACCAAGGAGTTCGCGTTCGACTACCGCTACTTCCCCGAGCCCGACCTCGTGCCGTTCCAGCCGGACCCGGAGTGGGTCGAGTCGATCCGCGACGCGTTACCGGAGACGCCTGCCGCGCGGCGCGAGCGCTTCGCGACCACCTACGGGTTGAGCGACTACGACGTCGGGGTCTTGACCTCCAGCGTCGCAACCTCCGACTGGTTCGAGGCCGCGGCAACGGTCTACGCGGGCGAGCCGAAGAGGGTCGCCAACTGGATCAGCGCAGACCTGTTCGGCCTCCTCAACGAGGCCGGGATCGAGCTGGCGCAGGCGAAGATCACGCCGGCGCAGCTCGCGGGTCTCGTCCAGCTCGTCGATGACGGGACCATCTCGGGCAAGCAGGCGAAGACGGTGCTCGCCCAGATGTTCGCGAGCGGCAGCGACGCGCAAGACGTCGTGGCGGACCTCGGCCTGCAGCAGGTCTCGGACGAATCTGCGCTGGAGGCCGCGGTGGACGAGGTGATCGCCGAGAACGAGGACGCGGCCGCCAAGGTGCGCGCCGGCCAGCTCAACACGATCGGCTTCCTCGTCGGACAGGTGATGAAGAAGACGAAGGGCCGCGCGAACCCCGGCATCGTCAACGACCTGCTCAAGCGCAAGCTCGGCTAGGTGAGGGTGAAGGACCGTCTCGAGCGCGGGTGGCCGGTCGTCGTCGAGATGTCCGAGACGCTTCCCGGGCCGCCCGAGGTCGTCTGGGAGCTCATCACCGACTGGGAGAACCTCGGCGACTGGATGCTCGAGGCGAGCGACTTCGTCGTGACGTCGGAGCAGCGGTCGGGGGAGGGGGTCGTGGCCGAAGCCACGATCCGGATCGGCGGCATCTCGACCCGGGACCGGGTACGGGTCTCGGGGTGGGATCCTCCGAAGCGCCTGAAGATCGATCACCTCGGGTGGGTCGCGGGAACCGGCGAGATGCACCTGACCGCGCTGCCGGGGGACCGCACGCATCTCTTCTGGCGCGAAGAGCTCATCCCGCCGCAGTCTCTCGGTGGGGTGGGCGCGGTAGGCCTGACCGCGTTCCGGCCCCTGATGAGGCGGATCTTCGAGCGTGACCTCAGGATCCTCAAAGGCCTCACCCGGGCGCGTTTCACGGCTAGGACGCAGGGGCGTCCCTAGGCAGGACCCCGCCTGTAGGCGCCGAACCTTTCGCCTAGACACGCCCACTCACGCGAAAGGTTCTCTAGATGGCTACTGGACGCCGGATGCTCGCCACTGTTGCCGTGGCAGCGCTCGCTCTTTCGGTCGCGGCCCCCGCACCGGCGAAGGCTCCCCGCGAGGCCGATCAGAGCGACAACGTCAAGCTCGTGGCCACGTTCCCTTACGACAACGAGGCCGGCGACTTCTTCAAGGGCGGCACCGACATCGATTTCTCGGGGCGCTACGTCTACGCCATGCAGCAGGGCGACATGGGCGGCGTCCACGTGATCGACCACAAGGGAGGGACGCCCAAGAAGGTCTCGTTCATCCCCTGCCCCGGCGGCCAGAACGACGTTGCCGTCGTCAAGCCGGGGCTCATCGCGGTCGGCTACCACAGCTCGCAGTGCGCCGGCGCTCCCGGTGGGGGCGTGCGGTTGATCGACGTCTCCAACCCGAAGAAGCCCAAGCACCTCGGTGCCGTGAACGACATCCCCGGCGGGACCCATACCCTGACGGTCTATCCCGGGAAGCCCCTGATCTATTCGTCGCCGAACGGTCTCGGGAACGTCCGTGGTCCCGAACAGATCATCGACGTCTCCAACCCGAGCAAGCCCAAGGTCGTAGGGACCTATCAGCCTGCCGGCAACACCTGCCACGACGTCTCCTTCCATTTCACTAAGGACCGCAAGCTCGCCTTCTGCCCGGGTACCAGCAGCACCGAGGTATGGGACGTTTCCGACCCGCTCGCTCCGGACGCCATCGCCCGGATAGTCACGCCCGCCATCCAGTACAACCACTCGGCTGTAGCCACGCACGATGGGAAATACCTCGTGATCGGCGACGAGGCCGTGGCCGGCAACGACTGCGTCGGTGGCCCGACCGGCTCGCTGTGGATATACGACATCAGCACGCCTGAGCGGCCGGTGCTGACGGGTCACTTCGGGCCCCAGCGGGGACCCCTGCCGGCCGGGTCGTCGAACGTGAACCGCAACACGTGGTGCTCGGCGCACCTCTTCAATTTCGTCCCGGGCACGTACACGCTGGTCGCCTCCTGGTACGCGGGAGGGATGAACGTCATCGACCTCTCGAACCCGTCGCAGCCCAAGGAGGTCGCCCACTACATGGGCACCGGTGACGACATCACGAACTACTGGAGCGCCTACTGGTACGACGGCCGGATCTACGCGAACGACCGCGTCAAGGGGCTCGACGTCTTCGAAGTCAAGGGTCTGAAAGAGGGAAAGCACTGATCGTGGGGAACCACACCGTAGACAAGAAACGACCGAAGGAGACAGCCATGAAAAGAAGCGCCCTAGCGGTTCTCGGGGTGGTCGCGCTGTTCGGTGCGGCTATCGCCGGCCCGGCTTCTGCCGCGTCTGCCGTGGAGAAGTCCGACAACCTGAAGCTCATCAAGAACTTCGCCTACGACGGTGGTGGCGAGCTGACCGCTCACGGCCGCTACGTCTATTCCGGCGAGGCGAACGCAGAAGGCGGCCGGGGCCGCAACACGGCTCCGGAAGACGGCGGCCTTCACATCTTCGACACGAAGACGATGAAAGAGGTCGCGTTCCTGCATTGCCCCGGAACCGACAACGACGTCGAGATCATCAGGCCCGGCTTCGTCGCGATGGCGTTCACGCAGAACAAGTGCGCTCCTGCGGCCGGCGAGGGCATCATGATCGTCGACGTCAAGAACCCGAAGAAGCCTCGTGTCATCTCTGCCCTCAACACGGGTGCGGCGCACACGATGAAGCCCTTCCCCGGTGGCAAGTACCTGTTCATGGCCGGCGGGAACATCGCGGGTAGCGCGGACCGCACCGGTACCGTGATCGTCGACGTCTCGAACCCCGTCAAGCCGAAGATCGCTACGACGGCCAAGAACGTCATGGACTGTCACGACGTCTCCTTCTCGGTCACCGAAGAGGACCGTCAGCTCGCTTTCTGCGCCGGCGCCGTCGGTACCGGCGAGGTGCAGATCTGGGACGTGCAGGATCCACTGAAGCCGCAGATCGTCAGCAGGATCGTGAACCCTGCGATCCAGTACTCGCACTACGCGATCGCGAACGACGACGGCACCCTCCTTGCGATCGACGACGAGGCTTTCGCGGCGCACGACTGCAACACCGGTCACAGCCCCACGGGCCGCGTGTGGATCTACGACATCACGAACCCTCAGGCTCCGATCCCGGCAGGTAGCTTCGCCCCGCCGCGCGGTGGGAACCCGAGCTACGCCAACATCGGCAACTACCCGGGTTGGGTCGGCTCCTGGTGCATGTCGCACGGCCTGGACTTCCACCCGAAGAAGGACGCCGTGGCCGTCACCTGGTTCACCGGCGGTATCAGCGTCATCGACCTCGCCGATCCGCACCAGCCGAAGGAAGACGCGTACTTCATGGCGGAGGACTCCGCCGCGTACTCCGTCTTGTGGCACGACGGGCTCCTGTGGTCGAACGACCACATGCGGGGCGCGGACGCATTCAAGATCAAGGGCTACTAAGGCCCGAACGAGCACTGAAAGAGGCCGCCCTTCGGGGCGGCCTCTTTTTTTTGCGCGCCCGTCAGCGCAGCGCTATGTAAAGGGCGACGAACAGGGTTCCGTTGTTCAACGCATGCAGCGCGATCGCGGGATAGAGGCTCTTGTAGCGCTCGGTAACGAGCGCTTCGGCGATGCCGAACACGATGTAGGACGGGATCAGGATCCATACGAAATGAGCCACCGCGAAGGCGAGGGCCGAGATCAGGGTCGCGGCAAGGACCGTCCGGCCTACTCGCAGGTAGCGATAGAGGAGACCTCGGAAGAGGAACTCCTCCGCCACCGGTGCGACCATCGCGCCGGCGACGATCAGGAACGCGAGGTCGACCAGCGACAGGCTCGACTCGCCGCCGAGCACCTGCTCCTGCGCCGTCGGGACGTCACCCACCACGAGGTCCGTGAGGACGAGGAGAACGCCGTTGACGACGATCAGTCCGATCGCGGCGGGAATCATCGCGGCGATGGGTTTCCAACCGACCCAGGTGAATCCCGCGGCGCTCAGGCCGGCCCCCCGCCGCTTGAGCGCGAACCACCATCCGAAGGTGCACAGCGACCCGTAGAGGACCAGGCTCAGCAGCGTCAGCTGCACCGAAGGTGACAGATCGGACTGGGTGACGGCAAAGGGGAGTAAGAGCACGAGCGCGAGCACGAGCCCGACGCCACCCCCGGCGAACACCGTCTCGAGCAGGTCCCGGCCCGTCCACGGGACTCCGGCGGTCTCTGGCGCGTCCGGCGCCGACGCGTCTGACAGTGGTGGTGAGGGTGGGGTCAGCTCGCCGGAGGGATCGGACACGGTGCCTGTTTTACCCTCCCCGCAGACATGCTCGACACCGATCCCTATGTCATCTGTATCAACCTCGCGGGGCGCGGCGTCCTCGTCGTGGGAACCGGTGTCATGGCCGACGAGAAGGTCGACGGACTACGACGCTGCGGTGCGCAGGTTCGGGCCGTAGGGGTCGATGAATACACGAGCTCGCTTCTGGACGCCGCTTACCTCGTCGTCGTCGCGAGCGACGACATGGCCACTGCTCGCCGCATCTACCGCGACGCCGAGAGCAGGTCGATGCTCGTCAACGTTGCCGACGTGCCCGACCTCTGCAACTTCATCCTTCCGGCGATCGCCCGCCGCGGCCCGGTCACGGTCGCGATCTCGACATCCGGCGCGTCGCCCGCTCTCGCGAAGCGCATCAGGCGCGAGGTCGAAGACCTGATCGGAGAAGAGCACGCGTGGCTGGCGCGCCTGCTCGACGAGGTGCGCCCGTGGGCGAAGGAGAATCTGTCCGGCTACGACGCGCGCAAGCGATTCTTCGAAGACATCGTCGACGGTGACCCGGATCCCGTCGTGCTTCTACGTGAGGGCGACGAGGCCGGAGTGCGCGACCTCATCGAGCGCGCGCAGCGGCGCGCCACGAGCTCGTGACCGACCGGACCGAGCGGGTCGGCGACGCGGGGGAGCTTCCCGAGCCCGACATGAAGTCGATCCTGCGTTTGGCGGATTTCGAGGCGATCGCGCGGGAGCGGATGGATCCCGCCGCGTACGCGTATTACGCCGGGGGTGCCGCGGACGAGTCCACGATGGCCGACAACACCGCGGCCTTCGGCCGCTTCCTCCTGCGGCCGCGCGTGCTGCGCGACGTCTCGCACGTCGATGCTTCGACGACGTTGCTGGGCGAGAGGGTCGCGTGGCCGTTCGGGCTCGCGCCGAACGCGGCACACGCCCTCGCGCATCCCGACGGCGAATGTGCCACCGCACGCGCCGCTGCGGCCGCGGGGATAGTGATGTGTCTGTCCACGTTCTCGAACAAATCACCGGACGATGTCCACGCGGCGGCCCCCGACGGCCACCGGTGGTTCCAGCTCTACGTCCATCAGCAACGAGACGTCGCCGAGCAGATGATCCGCCGCGCCGTCGATGCCGGATACCGCGCGGTCGTCGTGACCGTCGACCTCCCGGTCGGGGGCTACCGCGAACGGGAGCTCAGGTGGCCCTACCGCTGGAGCGGGGAGACGAGCTTCGCGACCCTGACGGTGTCGGCGAAGGGCAAGTCGATCCTCGAGCTGCTCGAAGGTCTGGTCAACGCGGCCCTGACGTGGGACGACCTGGCGTGGATACGCGAGGCCGCCGGCGTCCCGGTCGTCGTCAAAGGGATCTTGACCGGCGAGGATGCCGCCCTCGCGGTGGAGCACGGCGCCGCCGCGGTGTGGGTGTCGAACCACGGCGGGCGCCAGCTCGACCGCGTGCCCGCGACGATCGAGGTGCTGGAGGAGATCGTCGCCGCGGTCGCGGGACGCGCCGAGGTCTATCTCGACGGCGGCATCAGGCGGGGTACCGACGTCGTGACGGCGCTGGCGCTCGGAGCGCGCGCCGTCTTCCTCGGTCGCCCGTACCTGTACGCGCTCGCGGCCGGTGGCGAAGCCGGTGTCGCCCGCGCGATCCGGATGCTGGCGGACGAGACGACGAACGCGATGGCCCTGCTAGGCGCCGGCACGGTCGATCAGCTAGAGCCGGCGCACGTGCGCCGTCCGGTCTAGCCCGCGAGCAGGTCCGCTATCCGCCCGACCCCTTCGACGATGTCGTCGTCGCCGAGGGCGTAACTGAACCTGAAATAGCCGGGCGCGCCGAATCCGTCGCCGGGCACGACCGCGACCTTCGCGAGGTCGAGGATGACCTCGGCAAGCTCGAGGCTCGTCTGCGGCGTATGCCCCGCGACCTGTCTGCCGAGCGCTCCTTTGACCGAGGGGAACGCGTAGAACGCGCCCTCCGGCTCGTAGCACTCGAAGCCCGGCACCTCGTTCAGGAGCTTGTGGATCGTCTTGCGCCGCCGGTCGAACGCTTCGCGCATCATCTCCACCGCCGACAGGTCGCCGGCGACCGCTGCAAGGGCAGCCGCTTGCGCGACGTTGGAGACGTTCGACGTCGCGTGCGACTGCATGTTGTTCGCCGCCGCGACCACGTCCGCGGGCCCGATCATCCACCCGATGCGCCAACCGGTCATCGCGTAGGTCTTCGCGACACCGTTGATGACGATGCATCGCTCCGCGAGCTCGGGCACCGACACCGGCATCGAAGAGAAACGCGCGTCGCCGTAGATCAGATGCTCGTAGATCTCGTCGGTGACGACCCAGAGATCGCGTTCCAGTGCCCATCGTCCGATCGCCTCGACCTCGTCGGGCGGATACACCGCCCCCGTGGGATTGGACGGCGATACGAACAGCAGCGCCTTCGTCCGCTCCGTCACCGCGGCTTCCAGCTGGTCGATCGTGACGCGGAAACCCGTTTGCTCTGTCGTCGGTATCTCCGTGACGACGCCCTCGGCGAGCTTGATCATCTCGGGATAGCTGACCCAGTAGGGCGCCGGGACGAGGACTTCGTCGCCGGGGTCGATCAACGATAGGAACGTGTTGTAGAGAGCGTGCTTGCCGCCGTTGGTGATCAGCACCTGCAGGGGCTCTACGCGGTAGCCGCTGTCCCTCTCGGTCTTGCGCGCGACCGCGGCACGAAGCTCGGGGAGGCCGGCGGACGGCGTATAGCGGTGATAGGGCGAGTGGCGTGCAGCCTCGGCCGCCGCGTTCACGATGTGCTCGGGCGTCGCGAAGTCGGGCTCACCCGCGCCGAACCCGATCACGTTCTCCCCGGCCGCCTTCAGTGCTTTCGCTTTCGCGTCGATCGCAAGCGTCGACGACTCGGTGATCGCGGCGACCCGACGCGACAGCCGTCGGTCGGCGGTCACGGGATTATGTTCGGGCATGATGCCGCCACACTAGTAGACAGGGATCAAGGTGGACCCCAAAGAGATCGTGCTCCCTCCCGAGTTGCGTCCCCGAGATGGACGCTTCGGGTCGGGGCCATCGAAGGTGCGCGTCGAAGCGCTGCGCGGCCTGGCCGCGACCCGCACCTTGCTCATGGGCACGAGTCATCGGCAGCAACCGGTGCGTTCCCTGGTCGGGGGGCTCCGCCGCAACCTCGCCTCTCTGTTCGCGCTGCCGGACGGCTACGAGGTCGTCTTAGGGGTGGGCGGAGCCACCATCTTGTGGGACGCGCTCGCGTTCGGCGTCATCGATGAGCGCAGCCAGCATCTCGTTTTCGGCGAGTTCTCCTCTAAGTTCGCGGCCGCGGTACGGGCGGCCCCCCATCTGTCCGAGCCCGAGATCATCGAGTCCGAGCCCGGCACGCATCCTGTTGCTCGCGCCTCGTCGGTCGACGTCTACGCCTTGACCCACAACGAGACTTCGACCGGGGTCGTGATGCCGCTCGAGCGTGTCGATCAAACGGGGCTGGTGGTGGTCGACGCCACGTCGGCGGCCGGAGGCATCGAGGTGGATCCGCGCTCGTTCGACGTCTACTACTTCTCGCCGCAGAAGGGCTTCGCGTCCGATGGAGGCCTGTGGGTGGCGCTCTGCTCTCCGCGGGCGCTCGAGCGGATAGAGGCGATCGCAGCTTCCGGTCGCTACATCCCTCCATCGCTGAACCTGAAGACGGCGCTGGACAACTCGGTAAAGGACCAGACCTACAACACCCCTGCCATCGCCACCGTGGCCCTGATGTCGGACCAGGTCGCGTGGATGCTCGCAGGCGGGGGCCTGCCGTTCGCCGCCGGACGCTCCAAGATGTCCGCAGAGATCCTCTACCGCTGGGCAGAGACGAGCGAGATCGCGTCGCCTTTCGTGAAGGATCCCGCACAAAGGAGCCCGGTGGTCGGCACGATCGACTTCGCCGCGTCGGTCGACGCGGCATTAGTAGCCAAGGTCTTGCGGTCCAACGGGATCGTCGACACCGAGCCATACCGGAAGCTCGGGCGCAACCAGTTGCGCATCGCGATGTATCCCGCGATCGAGGCCGACGACGTCGCGACGCTGACGCGGGCGATCGACTACGTCATCGAGCGCCTCGCGAACTAGGGGACTCGAGCGGCCGCCTGCCTAGAGGGCGGTGGCGGTCGGTTCGTCGGGCGGCGGCTCCGGCTCCGGCACCGTACGGCGCTCGGCGCGGTCGAGATACACGAGCGTCAAGACGGCCGCGTAGAGCGGCGTTACGAGGATGCTCGTCACGAGGCCGCCGAGCATGGACAGGGTGAGATCGGCGCTGGACTCGATGCCGCCGCGGTCGAAGATCGCGCCGATGGCCAACGACACGCCGAGCGTGATCAGGAACACGATGAAGTAGATGCCGAACGTGCGCCACCACGATCCGCGGATGAGTTCGGCCGAGCGCCGGAGCGCGGTCGCGCCACCTCGACCCTCTGCCATGACGACGGGGATGGCGACGGACCACAGGACCAGGAAGAAGATCGCCGCTGCGATCAGCGCGAGCCAGCCGAGGACCGCTGCCTCCTCCGCCACCGCGGCGATCAACCCGATGACGAACCCGATCACGAACGTCCCCGCCAACAACAGCAGGAAGACGAGTAACGGGAGCCACGCGAGTCGTCCCACCTTCTGCAGCTCGGTCGCGATCGAGCTCTTCGACGTCGGCCGAGTCCCGCCGAGTGTGCCCGCGAGCGCGTGGAAGCTCGCCCCGATGGCGAGCACGGTCGCGACGAAGTTCAGGAAGCCTCCGCCGGCCACGATCAGCACGAAGCGACCGATCTCGCTGCGGTCGAGGCCGCGGAAAGGGTCGGCTTGAGGATCGAAGTCCCAGAAGCGCTGGTCGACGAACGAGGTGAACATCAGGATCATCGCGAGCGTCACGGGCACCATGAAGATCGCGACGATCGCGTACAGCGTGTTGGTGTGGGCAAGGTAGAGACGCATGGCTCGGACGATCGTGTCTCCGATGCCCATCGGCGGTGTTGCCGGATCGCTCACGGGAGCACGATACTCAACGCCGGTGACCGGCTGCCGGTCATCGCAGCGCGACTACGATGACGCCATGAAGGTTCTCGTTACCGAGCCCTTGTCGACCGCAGGCGTGGAAAGGCTGCGCGAGCATCTGACGGTCGACGAGAAGCTGGGACTGTCGCCGGACGAGCTCGCCGCGGTGATCGGCGATTACGACGCGCTGATCGTGCGCTCGGCGACGAAAGTGACGGCGGACATCATCGAGCAAGCTGGGAACCTCAAGGTCGTCGGTCGCGCCGGCATCGGCCTCGACAACGTCGACGTCGACGCGGCCACGAAGCACGGGGTGCTGGTCGTGAACGCGCCGCAATCGAATGTCCTGTCTGCCGCGGAGCACACGATGGCGTTGCTCCTGGCGCAAGCGCGCAACGTCCCCCAGGCGCACGCGGCGCTCAAGCTCGGGTCGTGGGAGCGCGAAAAATGGCAGGGCGTCGAGCTTCACGGCAAGACGCTGGGGATCATCGGACTCGGGCGCGTCGGGACCCTCGTCGCGCAACGCGCGAGCGCGTTCGGCATGCGACTGGTCGCTTACGACCCCTATGTCGCGCCCGCTCGCGCCGCGCAGATGGGCGTCGACCTCGTCGACACCGTCGCCGAGGCATGTGCGCGCTCCGACTTCATCACGATCCATCTCCCCAAGACGCCGGAGACGACCGGGATCATCGGTCCCGCCGAGCTCGACGCGGTGAAGCCGGGCGTCCGTATCGTCAACACCGCGCGCGGGGGGTTGATCGACGAGGCCGCTCTGGTTGCCGCTGTCCGTGACGGACGCGTCGGAGGGGCCGCCGTCGATGTCTTCGCCGGCGAGCCGGTGACTAGCCACGAGCTGTTCGAGCTCGAGAACGTGGTGGTGACGCCGCACCTCGGAGCATCGACGGCCGAGGCTCAGGACAAAGCAGGGATGACGATCGCGGAACAGGTCCTGCTCGCGTTGCGCGGCGAATTCGTGCCTTACGCGGTGAACGTCGACGTCGGAACCGACATTCCGGAACCGGTACGCCCCTACCTCCAGCTGGCCGAGCGCCTCGGCCGAGTCGCAGTGGCGCTGGCCGGAGGAGGCATCTCGGCGCTGCGCTTCGAGTACCACGGAGGGCTCGCAGAGCACGACACGCGCGCGTTGACGTTGTCGGCGCTGAAGGGAGCGTTCTCTGCCGTCGTGCACGAGCCGGTGACGTTCGTGAACGCGCCTCTGATCGCGAAGGAACGCGGCATAACCGTCGAGGAGTCGAAATCCTCGGAAACACTGGATTACGTCAACCTGATCGAGGTGCGTGCGCAGGCGCAGGACGAGACCGTTTCGGTCGCAGGCGTCCTCGTCGGCAAACGCGATACCGAACGCCTCGTGCGCGTGTACGGCTACGACCTCGATATGGCTTTCGCACCGGTGATGGCCTTCTTCCGTTACGACGACCGGCCGGGCATCGTCGGCATCGTGGGGAGCTTGCTCGGGCAGGCGGGGGTGAACATCGGGAACATGCAGGTCGCGCGCCAGAGCGAAGGCGGGGAGGCGCTGATGGGTCTCGCGGTCGACTCACCGATCCCGCAACCGGTCCTCGACAGCATCACCACCGGCGCCGCCTTGAGCGACGCCCGCCTGATAGTCCTCTCGGAGTAGGCTCCCGCGAGCGCGGGACGACATCTCGCGCGAGGGCCGAAAAAGCGGACAAGGAGACTCGATGCCGATCCAGCCCGTCGACAAGGTGTGGATGAATGGCCGCCTCGTCGACTGGGCGGATGCGACGGTCCACATCCTGACGCACGCCCTGCACTACGGATCGGGCGTGTTCGAGGGCATCCGCTGCTACGAGACGTCTCGCGGTCCCGCCGTCTTCCGCCTGCGCGACCACCTGGAGCGCATGCACCGGTCCGCGAAGATCTTCATGATCGACATCCCCTACACATGTGACGAGCTGATAGATGCGGCGCACGAGCTGATCGAGGTCAACAAGCTCGACTCATGCTACGTCCGGCCAATCGCCTACCGCGGTTTCGGTGGCGAGATGGGCGTCAACCCGGAGAAGAACCCGGTCGACGTGGCGATCGCGGTGTGGCACTGGGGCGCGTACCTCGGCGACGAGGCGCTGAAGAGTGGGATCCGCATGACGATCTCGTCGTGGCGCCGGCACGACCCGAACATCATCCCGCCGATGGCGAAGGTGACGGGCGCCTACATCAACGCGTCCGCCGCGAAGCAAGAGGCGGTCCACAAAGGGTTCGACGAGGCGATCATGTTGAACCCACAGGGCTACGTCGCGGAGGCGACGGGAGAGAACCTCTTCATCGTCCAGTCGGGGGAGATCTTCACGCCGCCGATGGCGGCGGGATCACTGCCGGGGATCACGCGTGACACCGTGACGAAGATCGCTCACGATCTGGACATCCCGATCCGCGAACAGATGATGACCCGAGCGAACCTCTACCTGGCCGACGAGATGTTCTGTTGCGGCACGGCCGCCGAGGTCACCCCCGTGCGGGAGATCGACGGACGTGAGATCGGCCCCCCGGGGCCGGTGACGCAGACGATCCAACAGAAGTACTTCGCTATCGTGAAGGGTGAAGACGAGAAGTACTTCGACTGGCTGGACTTCGTTCGGAGCTAGCTGGTCAGTAGCTAGGCCCGCGCTCCCGTAGCGCACCGTTTCTTGGGAGGCGACAGGTAGACCTCGTGCAGTGTCGAGACGATCGTCGAGGTCGCCACTCCCTTCGACAAGAACGCGGTCGCGCATGCCGATATCGCTTGGCGGGCGACCGCGGGCGCCTCGAACCCCGATACGACGAGGATCCGCACGCCCGGAGAGGCTTCGTGGATCATCGGGATCGCGTGGATCCCGTCGACGCGCGGCATCGCGACGTCCAGAGTGACGACGTCGGGCCGGAGCTCGCGCGCTTTCTCCGCCGCTTCCTGACCGTCGCTGGCTTCTCCGACCACCTCGAAGCGGCCGTCTGTCTCGAGCATGAGGCGGAACAGGACACGGAGCTCGGGAACGTCGTCGACGACCAGCACACGTATGGACATAGGCGGATTGTTGCATGCGCTTGCGCGACAATCCCTACGTATTTCGGACACTCTCGGACAATCACCTAGGACCTGGCGCGGTTCCGTTTCGCGCGACGACCCTGCGCCTAAGCTGTGATGATGGAAGCGGTCCTCGAATGGGTACTGGCGCTGAGCTCCGCGGCTCTTGCGGTCCTCGTCTACCGCATCTATGCGAGCCGCCGCGACGAGGCGAGTCGCTGGGCTTTCCTGACCTTCGCCGTGCTTGGTTATGTCGTGTTCGTCGGCAGGATCCTGCCCGACGACCCCGACGCGGCCCTGCTACAGATGGTCGAGAAGCTCAATATCGCGATCCTTCTATGCTTCCCGTACTTCCTGTTCCGCCTCGCGTCGACCTTCCGGCCGGTTCCGAAACTCGTGGGCGCGATCGCCTTGGGCACGACGGCAGCGATCGTGATCGCTTCGCTGCTCGTGCAGCTTCCCGACGACGGCGAGCCCCGGTCGAAGACGGTGGAGCTGTTCATCCTGGCCCTGCTGACGCAGTGGGTCTTGCTCTCGGGAACCGCGGCCGTCCTGTTCTGGAACGCGGGACGCGGGCAACCGGAGGTCTCACGCCGGCGCATGCGGATGCTGAGTCTCGGAGCGGTAGCGCTCAGCGTGGCGCTGGTGCTGGCAGGCGAAGCCGGCGAGTCCCCCGCGGTATCCGTGGTCATCCAGCTGATCGCGCTCGCGAGCGTCGTCTCTTTCTTCCTCGCGTTCGCTCCGCCGAGCTGGCTGCGAACGATCTGGCGCAAGCCGGTGGAGGACTCGCTGCGCCGGGCGGCGCTCGACCTGATGGCCGCCGAGCGCGCCGAAGATGTTCTCGACGTCTTGTTGCCTCACGCGATCGGGATCGTCGGCGGTGAAGGCGTCGCCGTCGTGGACCCCGGCGGCAAGGTCATCGGGTCTCGAGGTCTCGAACCGGCCGACATCGCCCGCGCCGGGCTCCCGGCGACCGTGCTGGCGCGCGATCGTGCCGCGTCGGAAGGACTCGTGCACCTGGAGTTCCCGTTCGGCGCGATCGTCGTGCGAACTAGCCCTACGACGCCGTTCTTCGGCCAGGATGAGGTCGATCTTCTGGGCGCGTTGGGCGCTCTCGCCAACCTCGCGATGGAACGCGTTGCGTCGGGTGACCTGCGCGTGCAGCTGGAGAAAGCGAACCTCCGGAGGCAGCAGGCGCTCGAGATCAACGACAACATCGTCCAGGGCCTCGCAGTCGCGAAGTACTCGTTCGATCTCGGGCAGACCGAAAAGGCCCACGAAGCGATCGAGGGAACGCTAGTGGCGGCACGCGCGATCATCAGCGAGCTGCTGGAGGACCTCGGTTCGGAGATGGACTTCGCCCCGGGGACGTTGACGCGTGGCCGCGCTGCGACGGGTTTCATGGACACACCCGCGGCTCCCGACGCCCAGGAGGAGCAAGCCGGTCGCGGCGAGGCGTAAGTATCCTGACTTGATGGCACCGGTAAGGACCCGCATCGCCCCTGCACCGAGCGGCTCGATCCACGTCGGCAACGCGCGTACGGCTCTCTACAACTGGCTCTACGCGCGCCACCACGATGGGATCTTCATCCTGCGCGTCGAAGATACCGATGCGAAACGTGCGACCGACGCGGCCTACGACGCGGTGATCGAGGACCTCCGGTGGCTGGGCCTGAGCTGGGACGAGGGCCCCGAAGCCGGAGGAGAGCTCGGTCCCTACCGGCAGAGCGAGAGGCTGCCACGCTACGACGCTGCGGCCCAGGATCTCGTCGCGCGCGGCCATGCCTACCGCTGTTACTGCACGGCCGAAGAGCTCGAGCAGCGCAGGAAGGTCGCACTCGCCGAGCGCCGTAAGCCCGGCTATGACGGGCGCTGCCGGAACCTGACGGATGAGGAGCGAGCTGCATTCGAAGCCGAGGGGCGGGAGTTCGCGGTCCGCTTCGCCGTGCCGGCGGACCGGACGATCGTGTTCCGCGACGAGGTCCGGGGCGAGATCGCGACCGAGACGCGCCAGATCCCCGACTTCGTGATCCAGAGGTCCGACGGCTCGCCGACGTACATGCTTGCCGCCGCGGTCGACGACGCGTTGATGAACGTGACGCATGTGATCCGCGGCGAAGACCTCGTCGCCGCGACGCCGCGCCAGTTGCTGTTGCGCGAGGCGATGGGGGTGCACGACGTGCCGGTCTTCGCCCACCTCCCCCTGCTCGTCGACGAGAAGGGCAAACCGTTGTCGAAGCGGTGGGGCGATGTCGCGGTGCGCGCGTACCGCGACCAGGGGTACCTGCCCGAGGCGATGGTGAACTACCTCGCGCTGCTCGGGTGGAGCTACGACGACAAGACCAACATCTTCTCGATCGCGGAGCTGGTCGAGCATTTCTCGCTCGAACGCGTCGGCAAGAACCCCGCCACGTTCGACGTCGGCAAGCTCGAATGGCTGAACATGCACTACATCAAGGCCTTGAGTCCCGCGGAACTGGCCGAGCGGCTCGTTCCGTTCTGCGTCCGCGCCGGTATAGAGGCCGACTCCGATGACGGGCGGGCGCGTCTCGAGGCGGTCGCGCCGCTGATATCGGAGCGTCTTAAGCGTCTGGACGAGGCCCCACCGATGGTGCGGTTCCTCTTCGGTCGCCCTGCGCCGGACGAGAAGGCGGCGAAGGCGCTGGAGGGCCAGGCGGACTACCTCGCGGCGGCCGCGGCCGCGCTCGGGGACCTCGAGAAGTGGACCACCGCGTCGATCGAGGAGGCTCTGCGGAGTCTCGCGGAACGACGCGGCCTCAAGCCCAAGCAAGCGTTCCAGCCGTTGCGCGCCGCGGTTACGGGGACGCTGGTGTCGCCGCCACTGTTCGAGTCGCTTGAGATCCTGGGCCGCGAAGAGACGCTCGCACGCGTGGGGGCCGTGTAGTGTCGGCAGCCGCCTTGATGGGGCGTGGGGTAACCTGGCAGCCCGGCGGATTCTGGTTCCGTTAGTCCTGGTTCGAATCCAGGCGCCCCAGCTGCAGCTTGGCCCGGTAGTCTAGTTGGCCTAGGACGCCGCCCTCTCAAGGCGGAGATCACGGGTTCGAATCCCGTCCGGGCTACGAAGTAAGCATTACCGGAGCTGGTGCGACAGGCGCAGGCTCCACCTGTGGAGGCAAGGCGGCGTCGGGAACGCCGTCCCCGTCCATGGGCGGAGATCACGGGTTCGAATCCCGTCCGGGCTACGAACGAGTACGTCCGCGTCGCCGATCTTTGGCGGCGCGGCTTTCATGAGAGAAGGAGTTACCGATGAACCCCACCGACCTCGTCGAGAGGCCGCACCTGCGTGACGACGTGCCGGATTTCCGGGCGGGCGACACGGTGAAGGTCCACGTCCGCGTGGTCGAGGGCGAGCGCGAGCGCATCCAGGTGTTCGAAGGCATCACGATCCGTCGCCGGGGGAGCCAGTTGTCGGCAACGTTCACCGTCCGCAAGATCAGCTTCGGCGTCGGGGTCGAAAGGACCTTTCCGGTCCACTCCCCGATGATCTCGAAGATCGAAGTCGTCACTCGGGGCGACGTCCGGCGGGCGAAGCTCTACTACCTCCGTAGCCGGGTCGGCAAGAAGGCGAAGGTCAAAGAGAAGCGCGAGGTCTAGGTGGCCGACAGGCCATCCGAGAGCGCTGTCTCCGATCTGACCGAACCCGAAACGGCCAGTCCTCCCGCGGAGCCGGAGCCGGAGCCGGAGCCGGAGCCGCGTCGCCACTCCTTCTGGCGCGAGCTGCCGGTACTCATAGTGATCGCGTTCGCGATCGCGCTGCTCATCAAGACCTTCCTGCTCCAGGCCTTCTACATCCCGTCGGCGTCGATGGAGCCCACGCTGCTGATCGGCGATCGTGTCCTCGTCGAGAAGGTCAGCTACCGCTTCTCGTCACCAGATCGCGGCGACGTCGTGGTGTTCGAGAAGGACCTTGCGATCTTGGGCGACCCCGAGGCGGGAGAGCAACCCTTCTACATCGACATCGCAGACGCGTTCCGGGAGCTGTTCGGCTTTCCGACCGGCGCGTCGCAGGATTTCATCAAACGCGTGATCGCGATCGGGCGCGACACGATCGAGGGGCGCGACGGGACGATCTTCGTCAACGGCGAGGCGGTGGCCGAGCCCTATCTGCCGGAGGACGCGACGACGTCGGACTTCGGACCGGTGGACGTCCCCGAAGGTGAGGTGTTCGTCATGGGAGACAACCGGTCGAACTCCGACGACTCGCGCAACTTCGGGCCGGTGGACGAGGACAAGATCATCGGACGCGCGTTCGTCCTGATCTGGCCGCCCGCCGACGTCGGCGGGCTGTGACGCAAGAGGAGCCTTCCGCGACGACGGCGGAGGAATCCTCGCAGCAACCGGTCACGACGGCGGGGGAGGGGCCGTCCCAGGAACCGGTCACGACGGCGGGCGAGGAGCCGTCTGCGAGGCGGTCGTGGTTCGCATCCCTCCTCAAGCACCTTACGGAGCTTCCCGCGCTCATTCTCGCGGCGTTCGTCATCGCGGTGTTGATCAAGACCTTCCTCGTCCAGGCGTTCTTCATCCCGTCCGAGTCGATGCTCCCGACCCTCCACCCCGGAGACCGGGTCCTGGTGGAGAAGATCAGCTACCGGTTGCACGACCCGCGGCGTCACGACGTGGTCGTGTTCGAGAAGTCGGTCTTCGGCGAGGCGCTGGACGTTCCGTGGTGGGAGGACGCACGCAACTTCTTCCGCGAGCTGCTTGGGTTGCCGGTCGGAGCTCAGGAGGACTACATCAAGAGGATCGTCGCGGTCGGCGGCGACACGATCCGGTACGTCGGGACCCCGCGGCGCCTGCTGGTGAACGGCGAGCGCGTGGAGCAGCCGTTCATCCGGGGAGGCCGCGACCGCTTCAGCTCGACCATCACGGAGCAGGATTGCCAGCGCCTCGGGATGCGGGCCTCCGATGGCGGCTGCCTGGTGCCCGCGGGCCGCGTGTTCGTGATGGGCGACAACCGGAGCGACTCGGAGGATTCCCGGATCCTCGGGCCGATCGACGAGGAGCGCATCGTGGGGCGGGCGTTCGTCATCATCTGGCCTCCGGACGACCTGGGAGGAATATGAATGCCTACCGGGGGCACGGCGGATTAGAGTCTGGCGCGATGGTGGCACTAGCGCCCGGCCGGCTCGAAGCTCGGTTGACCCAGGGCGGCTTCCAGGTTGTCGCGGGTGCGGACGAGGTCGGACGAGGAGCGTTGGCAGGGCCCCTCGTCGCCGCGGCCGTCATCCTCCCCCCCGAGGCCGAGATCGACGGCCTGCGCGACTCGAAGCTGTGCACTCGCCTCCAGCGCGAGCGGATCGCGGCGCAGATCCACGAGGTGGCCCTCGCGGTGTCGATCGTCAAGGTGCGCCACGATCGGATCGACCGCGATGGCCTGCATCGGTGCAACATGCAGGCTCTGAGGCGGGCGCTGAAGCGACTCGAGGTCACCCCGGACTTCGTGCTTCTGGACGCCTTCCGGATGCAGCGGCTCTCGTGGCCCGCCCTGGCGGTCAAGAAGGCCGACGTGGTCTCGAAGAACGTCGCGGCGGCGTCGATCGTCGCCAAGGTCCACCGGGACCGGGCGATGCGCCGCTACCACCGGAGGTACAAGCAATACGGGTTCGCCACGAACGTCGGCTACGGCACCTCCGAGCACTGGGCCGCTCTCAAGCGGTTCGGCCCCTGCGAGATCCATCGCCGATCCTTCTTCGGGGTGGTCGGATTCCCCGATGAAGATGGTGTGATCCGGCCTCACGCGGCGCGAGAATTAGGGGTGGAGCAGCAAGCTTCGGACACCCCGGTTCCGGTCGCCTCGTCTACGGAACCCGCAGTCGAAGAGGAGACGGAATGAGCGTGGAGGACCTCGAGAAGTACGAGGCCGAGATGGAGCTCCAGCTCTACAAGGAGTACCGGGACGTCCTCCCCATGTTCAAGTTCGTCGTCGAGACCGAGCGGCGCTTCTACCTCGCCAACGACGTGAAGGTAGACACGAGGCATGTGGGGCCGAAGGTGTGGTTCGAGGTCGAGTTGGGTGACGCGTGGGTCTGGGACATGCACCGGCCGGCACGCTTCGTCAGCCACGTCAGGGTCGTGACGTTCAGGGACCTGAACGTCGAGGAACTCGCGCAGCTGGCGGAGCGCGACATCATCCCGGAGCCACCGGGGATGGAGCGCTAGCTCTTTCCGTCACAACCCCTCACTAGCGTCGCGGGTGTGCACGAGCGTGCCCTGTTCGGTAGAGACGGTGAGGATGCGGCCGCGGCTCTATACGAGTCCGCCGGATTCAGCGTGTCGCGCAATTTCCGCGCCGGGCGCATCGAGGTCGATCTCGTAGCGACGAAGCCGGGGCTGGTCGTGTTCTGCGAGGTCAAGACGCGCGCTTCGGATCGGTGGGGTCTTCCGGCCGAGGCCGTGACTCCCGCGAAGCAGGCGCGCATACGACGGGCCGCGGCCGTATGGCTCGCGCAACACCGGCCCGGACCGGTGGAGGTTCGGTTCGATGTCGTGTCGGCTATCGTCCGCGACGGTCGCACCGAACTGACGCATCTCCCCGACGCTTTCTAGGAGACCGCATGCCGGAGTACTCGACGCTTCTGTGGAAGTGCGAAGGTCATGTGGCGACGATCACTCTGAATCGTCCCGAGAAGAAGAACGCGATCTCTGCCGTCATGTTCGACGAGCTGCGTGCGGCGTTCGAGCATGCCGGTGCCGACGCCGCGGTTCGATGCGTGGTCGTGACCGGCGCCGGCGACGGGTTCTGCTCGGGCGCCGACCTCGGCGACCCGGGAAACGCACCGGGCAGCGCTTTCGAGCTGAGGGACCGCATGACGGCGATCCATGCGGTCGCGAAAGCGTTCATCGACTGTCCCAAGGCGACGATCGCGAAGGTCACCGGGATCGCTGCCGGTGCAGGATGCAACCTGGCGCTCGGTTGCGACCTGATCGTCGCCTCTACCGACGCGAGCTTCGCGGAGCTGTTCGTGAAGCGCGGATTGATCGTCGACTTCGGCGGCACGTGGGCCTTGAGCCGAGCGTTGCCGCTGCATCGAGCGAAGGAGCTGGCCCTGCTGGGCGAGACGGTCAGTGCCGTGGAGGCGGAGCGGCTGGGGATGCTGAATCGCCTGTGCGAGCCGGATGAGATCGACGCGGTCGTGGACGACCTGGCGCAGCGGATCGCCGCGCTGCCGCCCCGGAGTGTGTCTCTGATCAAGGAGAACCTCAATCGTTCGTTCGAACGGTCGCTGACGGAGAACCTGGACGCCGAGTCGTTGGGCCAAGCGCTGGTGTTCTCCACGGATGACACCCGCGAAGCCGTCACCGCGTGGCTCGAGAAGAGAGAGCCGCGCTTCACCGGCCGCTAGCGTTCGTTTTCGTCACACCCCGCGTTTACCGTCCCTCGTGGAGTCGCGCTCCCGGGCCGGAACGGAGTTGAACCGTGCTCGCGAAGACCGAATCGGTCGCACTGATAGGTACCGAAGCTCGTTTGGTGGACGTCGAGGTACACGTGGCTACGGGCCTTCCCGCCTTCCGTCTCGTGGGTCTGCCCGCCAAATCCGTGACGGAGGCGGGGCAGCGCGTGAGGTCAGGCCTCATCTCCTCCGACGAACGCTGGCCTCCTGCGCGTATCACGGCGAACCTCGCGCCCGGCGCGTTGCGGAAGGAGGGGGCTCATTTCGACCTCGCGATAGCGCTCGGCGTTGTCGCCGCCGACAAACGCCTGGACCCAAAGGTCCTGACCGACTGGTTGATCGTGGGCGAGGTCGGTTTGGATGGTGGCGTGCGGGCGATCCGAGGCACGTTGGCCGCAGCTTTTGCGTGCAAGAAGAGTGGGCGGCGCGGACTCGTCTGTCCTGCATCGAACGCGGCTGAAGCGGCGATTGTCGATGACATAGAGGTCGTGGGAGTGTCGAGCGTCTCCGAGGCGATCTCGTTCTTCAAGGGGCGCTGGCAGCCCGAACCCGTGGTTCCCGAACCTCCAGACCCGGTCACTTTCGAGAATTGCCTGTCGGAGGTACGGGGCCACCCAGCCGCGAAGAGGGCGCTCGAGATCGCGGCGGCCGGATCGCACAATCTCTTATTGATCGGGCCGCCCGGTTCGGGGAAGACGATGCTGTCGCACAGGATGCCGAGCATCCTTCCGGAGATGTCGCTCGACGAGTCGATCGAAGTGACGAAGGTCTACTCCGTCGCTGGGCTGCTTGCGGAGAAGGCCGGACTCATCCGCAAGAGAACGTTGCGCGCCCCGCATCACCACATATCGATGTCGGGCCTGATCGGAGGCGGCCCGGGCCTGGCGCGACCCGGAGAGGTAAGCCTCGCCCACCATGGCGTCTTGTTCCTGGACGAGATAGCCCTCTTCCGGAGTGACGTTCTCGAGAGCTTGCGTGGCCCGCTAGAAGACGGCCTCGTCCGGATCGCGCGGTCGGCGGGTGTGGTGGAGTACCCAGCGCGTTTCTCTCTCATCGCTGCGATGAATCCTTGTCCGTGTGGATTCATCGATGATCCCGTCAGGGACTGCAGCTGCACGCATTCGCAACTGCACCGTTACGGCGCCCGGTTGTCCGGTCCGCTGCTCGATCGCTTCGACATGGAATGCGTCATGACGCCGCTGTCGCGCGCAGAGCTTCTCGGGGCACCGCGCGGTGAAACCTCCGCTGAGGTACGGGAGAGGGTGGCAAGGGCACGTCTGATCCAAGCGCAGCGGTACGGGCCGCTCCACACGAACGCCTCTTGTTCCAAGAGACAGTTGGACCGGTGGCTGTCCCTGTCGCCCACCGCGCTCGCGGCCATCGGCGACGCCATGGAAGGAATGCTCCTGACCGGAAGGGGCGTCGTTCGAGCGATGCGGGTCGCGCGAACGATCGCGGATCTCGCAGGCACGAGTGAAATCACTGCGGAGCAGATGGGCGAAGCGTTGAACTTTCGACGTCACAACCTGGACCGGGAGGCGGCATGAGCCGGATCCTTGTCACGGACCACGATGAATGGCCTTGGCCGGAGGGGAATGGCGCGCCGAAACCGGTGCCACGGGAGCTGTTCGTACAAGGGTGTCCGATTCCGGCGACGAGTAAGTGCGTGGCCGTGGTCGGCACCCGGCGCGCGAGTGCCGCGGGCCTCGCTTTGGCGAAGACCTTTGGCAAGCGATTCGCCGAGGCCGGTTATGCAGTCGTTTCGGGAATGGCTCGTGGGATCGATACTGCTGCCCATCGAGGAGCCCTCGAAGCAGGCGGCCACACGATCGCGGTGGTTGGTTGCGGTCTGGACCTGACCTACCCGCCGCGGAACGCGGCATTGAAAGCAGAGATCGCGGCAAGAGGTACTTTGGTGTCCGAGTACCCGCCGGGAACCGAACCGCGCGCCTTCCATTTCCCTGAACGCAACCGCATCATCGCGGCCCTTTCGAAGGGAGTCCTCGTTGTCGAGGGGGGGCTGAAGAGCGGCAGCCTCATCACCGCACGCCTTGCGGTTGACCTCGATCGCTGGGTTTGGGCCATACCCGGAAGTCCGCACGATCCGCGAGCAGCCGGGCCGAACGAGCTCATCCGTGTAGGCGAGGGAAGCCTCGTGTGCAAGGCGGAGCACGTGTTCGAGGATCTCGCGCCTCAGCTTGCCTGGTCTAGCGAGTATTCGGATGATCGTCGCGACGTGGTGGAGCTGACCGATGATCAGATCGAGGTCCTCGTCGCGCTTGGGGCGGTTCCCATGACCCCCGACCAGCTGTGTTCCGCGACTTCTCTGACGCTCGGCCGCCTTGGGCTCGCTCTCGCCAAACTGGAGGTCCGGGGATTCGCGCAACGGTCGCGCGGCGGCGGCTACCAGATCTCGCCGGCCGGGGGTCGCGCCCTTGGTCTCGTGATGGCAAATGGTGTGGGGG
>DASZOC010000044.1:0-8595 GCA_035550975.1 Actinomycetota bacterium
ATGTAGCCCCGTTCTCCAGGCGGAAGACGGGGCTTCGTGTAAGCTGCTGTCTCTAAAGGGGTTAGTTCGATGGAGCCAGTCGGGATCGAACCGACGACCTCCTGCTTGCAAAGCAGGTGCTCTACCGATTGAGCTACCGCCCCTCAGAAAGTGCAGTTTACCTGCGCAAACGCTCCGGTCGAAGTCCGAAGAGGCAGGTGCTGTTAACAATTAGGTCCGCATGTGAAATCTTCCGTCGATCCGGCAACCAGCGATTTCGAGGAGCACCTAATTGGTCACGCTTGCTGGACGGTCGGCCCAAGCTCGGCGGGTCTCAGGTCGATCCTCCTGAGGAGCTGGGCGTTGAGGGCAACGACGATCGTCGACACCGACATCAGGACAGCCCCTACGGCAGGCGACAAGCTCACGCCAGCCCACACCAAGACACCGGCCGCGAGGGGAATAGCGAAAGCGTTGTAGCCCGTAGCCCACGCCAGGTTCTGGATCATCTTCCTATAAGACGCCTTGGACAACTTGATGACCCCGACGACGCCTCGGGGATCATCCGACGCCAAGATGACCCCGGCCGACTCGATCGCGACGTCCGTGCCGGCTCCGATCGCGATGCCCACGTCGGCGCGTGCAAGAGCAGGTGCGTCGTTCACACCATCGCCGACCATCGCGACACGATGGCCCTGCGTCTGAAGTTCGGCGACCTTCCAGTCTTTGTCCTCGGGAAGCACGTCGGCGAAGAACTCGTCGATGTCGAGCTCATTGGCAACCGTTGCGGCCACCTGTTCCGCGTCCCCGGTAATCATGGCCACCTTGATGCCAAGGCTGTGCAGTTCACTAACCACCTGGCGCGCCTCTTCACGAACCTTGTCCTCCAACGCGAAAGCGCCCAGAACCTTTTCGTCCTCTAGCAGGAACAGGATCGAAGCACCTCGAGCCTTCCATTGCCCGATCTCCTCATCAAGTTGGGAGGGGATGTCGGCACCTCGCTCGGTTACGAGCTTGGGACCACCGACCGCGAGCTTGCGCCCATCGACAGACGCCTCCACACCGCGAGCGGTCATGGATCTGAAGTCGGTCGCGCGTACTAGCTCGCCAGTGTCTTTGGCCGCGCGCACGATCGCCCGTGCCAGGGGATGCTCGCTGTCGGACTCGACCGCTCCGGCGAGGGACAAGACTTCTCTCTTGTCACCGTCAGAGGCGCCAACGCCGGTCACTTCATGCTGTGCTGAGGTCAGCGTTCCGGTCTTGTCGAACAGGACCACGTCTACCTCCCGCATCCGCTCGAGTGCAAGGCGGTCCTTGACCAGGATGCCGTTGCGGGCAGAGAGCGCAGTAGAGATAGAGATCACAAGCGGGATCGCGAGTCCGAGTGCGTGGGGACACGCGATCACGAGCACGGTTACGGTCCGCTCGACCGCGCTGCGTGGCTCCCCGAACACGTTCCAAGCGATGAAGGTGATGACGCCGGACGCGGTCGCGACGTAGAAGAGCAACGCCGCGGCTCGATCTGCGAGCGCTTGAGCCCGCGACTTCGACCCCTGTGCCTCGGCGACAAGTCGCTGGATCCCGGCAAGGGCAGTGTTCTCACCTACGGCGTCGACCTGGACCCGGATGGCGGAGTCGGTGGCCACCGTTCCCGCCGTGACCTTGTCACGGGGCTGCTTGGAAACGGGACGAGATTCGCCGGTGAGCATGGATTCGTCTACGGCCGCCGCCCCTTCGACGACGTGACCGTCGGCCGGGATGCGAGCACCAGACCGCACGAGGACGACATCACCCGAGCGCAGCGCGGCCAGGGGAACCGTCTCGGTCCCTTCTTCGGTTACCCGTTCTGCGTCGTCTGGGAGTAGTTCGGCCAGCGCGGCAAGGGCATTGCTCGCCTGGCCGATCGCCTTCATCTCCTGCCAGTGCCCGAGCAGCATGATCGCGATCAAAGCCGCGAGCTCCCACCAGAAGTCGAGGTCGAACGCTCCGAACTCCGTAGCCAGGCTCGCCCCGAAGGCGACGGTGATGGCAAGCCCTATCAGGAGCATCATCCCGGGCCGGCGAGACCTCGCTTCCTGAACCGCTCCGGTTAGGAAGGGCCATCCGCCGTACACGAATATGACGGTCCCCAGGACGGGCGATATGAGCGAGCTTCCGGTGAAGGTGGGCGCGGAGTACCCGAGCAGCATCATGAACATGTGGTTGAAGTAGATGACCGGGATGCTCAGTGCCAGCGTGATCCAGAAGCGGTCTCGGAACTGGGCCGGATCATGATGGGTGTGATCGTCGTGGCCGGCGTGCTCTGAGTGACCCGCGTGGGCATGCGCCCCCAGGTGCGCATCCATCGTCTCGTGCTCGTGATGCCCGTGGGAGTGGCCCTCCATCGTCTTCATGATCTTGCTCCTATGGTCGACTCTTAGATACCCCCCGGGGGTATATCAAAAGCTCAACCCAAACCTCGTCGCACAACTCCCGCTGAAGGACATGTTGCCCACCTGCCGGATGTCGAAGCGGAGCAAGGAGCCAGTGCGAAAGCCGGGCATGGGGGCGGGAGAGAAAACGGCGGCTCAGGGGGTGTCGGCGGTCCGATCGACAGCACCTAATTGATCGGGATTCGCTCACGAGATCGCCGCCTGCTAGGCGCGATAGCACAGCGCGGTGCGCGGTCTTCTTGCAAAGCAGGTGCTCTACCGATTGAGCTACCGCCCCTTAGACAACTGAGAGATTACCTGCGGGAGCGGGGTCTTCTTCGTCGAGTGGAGCGCTATGACCGGATAGCGACGCCACCGCTCCAGTGGACGAGAAACGACGCGGGAGAACGAGGTGCTTCCGGGCGGCCTGGCCTGCGAGCAATCGCTAGCAGCGAGTAACGCGCACTGGGTAGCGCTGAGAGCGACCGAGTGCGCGTTACTCGCTGGAATCAGACGCTTGGTGACGCTCGACGCGCGCACGTGCAGCCGACGGGCTCAGTAGTCCACGTCCTCGTCCTCTTCTTCCACCTCCGTCTCTACCTCGACCTCGGTCTCTTCCGGAACCGCCTCGGCGTCCGACCCGATCGTCAGCGCTCCGGTCATGTCCTCGGGGTGGTACTTGCAGAAGAACTCATAGGCACCGGGCGTCGTCGGCGTGACGAACGTGACGCTCGCAGACGTCGCGCCCTCGGCTTCGACCTCGACGTCGAAGTCCGTCACGGTGAACGAATGCAGCGCGGAGCCGTTATTGACCAGCGTGACCGTCGCCTCGACCTCGGGCTCCAACACGACCGTGGTGTTCCTGAAGTACGTGTCGAAGGCCTCTACCTGCGCGGACGCTTGGACCAGCTCCGGATCGTCATCCTCCTCGCGGAAGACACACGCGGGCGCTCCTACGAGCAACACCAGCGCGACCACACCGGCGACCCACTTACGGGGTTTCTTCATCCTCGACCTCTACCTCGGTCTCGACCTCGGTCCCTTCCTCCTCGTCGGTTTCGACCTGCTCGACGTCGTCGTCCTCGTCGGTCTCGACCACGCACGCGCCCGTGATTGCCGAGAGCGAGAAGGCCAGCACGACCGCGGTCACCCACGAGGTGAACCGCTGCAGCCGGGGGTTGCTCATGTGCGATCCTCCGATCGATCGGCCTGATTGCGGTCCCCCTACCCGGAGCCTGCGCGATCCATGCCCCGGACGCAGCTGCAGACCGCGTGCCAGCACGTTCGGCCGGAGTCGTGTAAACAGGTTCTCCACAAGGGCCCTGGCGGGCCCGAGGTGACCCTGCAATAATCCGGGACCCTTTTTCAACGACGGAGGCGAATCGATGATGGAGTCCACCGACCGATCCCTGACCCAAGCACCAGTGTCTGCGCTCCGCGAGCAGGGCGACGGCGTCGTGGAGTGGGTCCCGGCGGGGGTTGCCGCCACGCGGCTCGAGATCGACATCAAGCTCCTGAAGCAGTGGTGCGAGCAGGGGCTCGTCCCGTGGGAGACCGGCGAGGGGGCATCCGGTCCGATCGCGCTGGTTGACATGGCGGCCGCGAGCGCCATGGCGGCAAGGATCCAACGGCCCCCGCACATCGAGCCACCTCCCGTTGCCGCGCCGGCTCCCGTCGCGGCGCCGGCTCCCGTTGCGGCGCCGGCTCCCGTGGCGGCCCCGGCTCCCGTCGCGGCCCGCGTCGCGCCGGGGAACGGAGCAGAGATGCCGGAGTGGGTCAGCGAGCTCGCCGAAGCGTGGCGGCGCGCAGCCAAAGCAGAGGCCGAGGTCGAGGGCTTCAAGCAGCAACTGACGGAGATCGGAAAGAGCCTCGAGGCGCAGGAAGCCGAGGCCCGCGCGGCGCAGGAGTCCGTGGTCAAAGAAGCGCGGCAGGCAGTCGCTCACGCGGCGCATGCCGCGGCCGCAGCCGAACAGGCCGCGGCTCAGGTAGCCGAGCAGGCGTCGGTGCTGGCCGCACAGCAGGACGCGCTGCAGACGTCGCAGGATGCGGTGAATGCGGCGCGGCGATTCGCGGAGGCCGGAGCCCAGCACCTGGCGACGCAGGAGGCTCATGAAACGAGCGCGCAGGCGGCGCGCGCTGAAGCGGTCAGGGCAACGCACGAAGCCGCACGGGCGGCGCAGGAAGCAGCTCGGAGCGCGGCGGTCTCGGGGCAGCAGACGGCGCAGAGCGGAGAGCAGCTCAAGGAGATGGTCGCGAACGTGGCGCGCGAGACGATCGAGTCGATACGGCAAGCGGTCGCGGGCGCGCAGCAACAGGTGTCGGCGTTGACCCAGCAGACGGTTGCCAGCGCGAACGATCAGATGGTGCAAGCGTCCGAGGCGGCGATCCAGGCAACGAAGCAGTCGGTGAACGTCGCTCGCCAGCAGCTCTTGGACACGACGGCGGAGCACCAGAAGACGATGGAAGAGGCCGTCGAAGAGGGTCGCGCTCAGTCCGAGCACGCGGTGCGGGCAGAGGCACACAGGGCCGTGCAGGAGATCGGAGAGACGGTCTCGCTCGCGGAGGACGCGATCGCCCGCTCGGCCGCGGCCGCCCGAGAGGCGTCGAACGTGGCGGCGAACCAGGCGATCCGAGCCGTCACTGAGGCCGCTCAGCAGGCGCGTGACGAGGCCGCGCAGGCAGCCCGAGACACGAAAGCGGCCGGGGCGCTCGCGCGGCAAGGTGCCGAACAGGCGGCTGCGACCGCGAGCCAGAACATCGCCGCTGCAACGAAGGGCGTCGAAGACACAGCTGCTGCGACACGCGAAGTCATAGCCGCGGCAGCAGAGAGCGCACTCCGCACGACCAAGCGCGTACGCGACGAGATCTCACAGCGTGCCAACGAGGTGGAGGGCTCGTTCGCTTCCGTCGTACAGAGAGCACGCGAGGAAGCAACGCTCGCCACCCGAGAGGTCACAGCCGGTGCCGCCGAGGAAGCGAAAGCGGCCCTTGCCGCGACGATGAAGGCGGCGGGCGAGGTCCAGGAGACCGTTGCCCGGGCCGCGATCGAGGCGATGGACTCGGCCCATGAAGCCGCACGCACCGCGCGCGACGAAGCCGCGAAAGCCGCGCGCGAAGAAGCGTCGAACGCGGTGCTCGAAGCGATGACAACGGCGCGAGAGGAGCATCAGGCCGCTCAAGAAGCGATCGGCAACGCTCGCAGCGAAGCCGTCAGTGCCGTACAGGCTGCCACGCTGGAGGCGAAGCGCGAAGCGGCCGAATCCCTCCGCGACACCGGACGCGTCGCCGGACTCGATGCGATGAAGGCGGCGGAGCAGGCCGCGGCGGCTGCATCCAAGGCGGCTGCACATGCCTCGGAGGGCGCCGTCGTCAAAGAGGCACAGGAACGGGCCGCTCTCGCCGCCGAGGAGTCGGCGGCGGCTGCGAAAGCGGCGGCCGCGGATGCCGCGAAAGAGGCGGCCGCGCGAGCGGCGCAAGAGGCTGCTGCCAAGGCTGCGGAGGAGGCCGCGCGCGCCGGCAAGGAGGCCGCAGCCGCGGCAGAGACGGCGCTCCGTGAAGCCATCGCCCGGGCACGCGAGCACGTCGAGGGTGAGGAGAAGGCTCGGAGCCTCCTCGCGGACGCGGCGCGAGCGGCAGACGAAGCCGGAGCCGCGGCGCGGGCTGCGGTTGGAGACGTCGAGAAGCTGGTCGGGTCCTACCGCGAGGAGCTGGATGCGATGACCCTGACCCAGAAGGAGGCCCTGAAGGCCGTCACCGACGCTGCCAAGGCGGCGCAGGGAGCGGCTCGTACCGCGCAAGCGTCGTCGTGGGCGGCGCAGAAGGACGCGACCCGCGCGGCCAAGGCTTCGGCCCGCGCCATCCAGCTGTCGGACCAGGTCACGGAAGAGGTCGAGGACTGGCAGATCGAGCCGCAAGACGACGACCGCGCGAAGTCGGCGTGGGATCAGCTATCGCTGCCGGCGAGCGACGTCACGTCGGAGGAGGAAGCCTTCTGGTCGAAGGTTCCCGAGCACCTTGGCGATGGGACCTTGCTCGACGACGACGAGGACGAAGATCGCTGGATCGACAAGATCAAGAAGAAGCTGCCGGTGGGCGGCAGAGACATCGACGACAAAGACGCCGCAGACGAACCGACCAGCTAACGGTGCGGCCGCGCAGGTCGCGGGAATATAGGGTCGGGCCATCCGTTCCTACGGATAACGGGTGCTTGTACAGCCGCCCGCGGGCAACCAGGAGGCACGTCATGCGAGAAGTCGCCGAGCAGGATTTCAACGAAGTCGTAGTCGCATCCGACACCCCGGTCGTCGTCGATTTCTGGGCCGAGTGGTGCGGGCCGTGCCGGCTCGTGCACCCCGAACTCGAGAAGATCGCGACCGAGTACGAGGGCAAGGTGCAGGTCGTGAAGCTCAACATCGACGACGCTCCCGGCGTCGCGGCCAAGTACGGGATCATGAGCATCCCGACGATCGCGCTGTTCGTCGACGGGGCCGTGCGGGCCCAGGTCGTGGGGGCCCGCCCCAAAGACGACATCGTGATGGGCCTGGGCCTGAACGCCTAGACCCACCTTTTCTTCGACAACCAGCAGGCCCCGGCTCGCCGCCGGGGCCTCTGCGCGTGCGGCTGCCGGCCGGCGAGACCCAACACGAGCTCGGCTTGTTACCAGGAGTTTCCGCCCTGGGGCCGAACCCTCACAAGTACGACAAATTGCAACGACTGGGAGGGATCACATGAGGCGTAGTTGGTTTGCACCGGTGCTGCTGGCGCTGGTCGTCGTGCTCGGCCTGGTGAGCGGCAGCATCGCGTTCGCGACCTCCGGGCCCACGGCGGCAACGACGGCGACGGCAACCGCGGGTCACAACGAAGACATCCACTCGGACAACATAAAGATGCTGACCCGCAAGCCGATCCGCGTGGGCAAAGGCATCAACGGCCAAGGATCCGACATGGCGTTCGCCGGAAAGCGCGCGTATGCAGGCTCCTACCAGGGGACCGCGCTGTACAAGATCATCGCCCCTCGTAACGGCCATCTGAAGCAGATCGGTTTCCACCAGTGCCCCGGCAGCCAGGGCGACATCTCGGTGTGGGGCACGTTCGTCTTCGTCTCGATCGACGCGCCGGGTTCGAACAACCAGGAGAACGCGACCTGTAACAACACCAAGGCGACGGGCTTCAAGACGGCGGAGAAGTCCACCGGCCTCGAGGGGATCCGCGTGGTGGACTACTCGAACCCGAAGCAACCCAAACAAGTGGCCTTCGTCTCCACCAAGTGTGGCTCGCACACGCACACGCTCGTACCGGACGGCGAGACGGTCTACATGTACGTCGAGGCATATCCGATCTCGCAGACCGGCGACTGCAACCAGGTCACCGGACACGGCGAGGTGGACATCCTCTCCTTCCCGGCGAACGATCCGTCCAAGCTGAAGATCGCGGGCGCTCTGGACGTCAGCCGGGGCCCACTTCCGAACGACCCGCCGATCGGGTGCCACGACCTTCAGGCATGGCCCGAGCGCGACATCGTGATCGCGGCGTGCATCACGGAGGCGCAGGTGTGGAACATCGAGAACCCGGCAAAGCCTGAGATCCTCGCCCGCATAACCAACCCCGAGGTGCAGATCTGGCATTCGGCTGCGTTCACGTGGGACGGCAAGTACGCCATCATCAGCGACGAGTACGGGGGCGCCGCGGGCGGCGGCGGCTGCGCCGGCGACAAGGATTCGATGATTGGGGCGATGTGGTTCTACAACATCGAGGACCCGTCCAACCCGTCGCTGGAGGGGCACTATTCGCTGCCTCGGGTCCCGCCGCCGCCGCATACCCAAGACGAGAGCGCGTTCTACCGCTGCACGACGCACATCTACACGATCCTTCCGATGAAGAACGGCAAGTACATCGCGGTGTCGTCGTATTACCGAGGTGGCATCTCCGCGGTGGACTTCAGCGACCCCGCCGACCCGCAGGAGATTGGTTACTACCTGCAGTATCCGAACGGCGTGCTGCCGGATACCTGGTCGGCGTACTGGTACAACGGCAAGGTCTACACGAACGACCACCTTTCCGGCCTCGGCGTGGGGGTATTCAGGGTCAAGGGCCTGCGCCACAGGCAGGTGCACTTCTACGCCGGCGGCTTGAACCCGCAGACTCAGGTGGCCCGCTTCAAGTAACCACGTCCTGAAGCACGCGCACGACGGCCCCCCCCGGGCGG
>DASZOC010000045.1:0-22830 GCA_035550975.1 Actinomycetota bacterium
CCGGCGCCCGCAGGTTTCCGGGCGCCGGCGGTCCGTCCGTGCAAGGAGCCTGGGACTCCCCTTGCAGTTCTACCGCTGTGAGATCCGTACCCGCAGGATCGGCGACTTCACCCGCGGGCACTCGCCGGCAGGCTTAGCGACGACTCGCCACTCCCTCGTCCGCTCTACGGTTCGCACCATCGCCCACCGCCCTGTCTCCTTCGTCGCTCCTGTTTGCTTCGGGATGAACGTGCCGCCGATCTTGCGTGACTTCAGAACGATCGGCCGATTCTGAGCGCAGACCTCGACCGAAGACGCCAGCAAGCCCTTGAACCGGACCTCGCGCGGCCCCCGCGCCTTTTTGTCGACGATCGCTCGAATCGTCAACCGCTGGTCGATCGCAGGCGGATCCGTCGGCTCGGTCGTCGGCGACTCCGTCGGCTCCGGCGTACCTGCGGTACACGCGGTCATCGGCTCTCGAGGCTGCTCGGTGCCGCCGAACGCGTCCTGCCCCCAGCCGATCAAGCCGCTCACCGCTATCTCGCCGTCGGTGAAAGTGTCGTCGTTCGCGGCACAACCGTCATCCGCCTCGTCGACCCAGACGGTGTATTCCGTCACGCCCTCGACCGTTGCACGCATCTGAAACACGAACGTCCCTAGATCCGTCGTTCCCGGATTGTGAGACTCGATGTGCTTGCGGTCGGGAGCACCGAAACGCGGGTGCTCTCCTTGTTTGCCCGGATCCGAGTTAGCCGGGTGCGTGAAGCAGTCGTATGCAGCCTCGGACGTGTGCGTCGCGCGATCTGGAGCCTTGACGTCCGTCCAGATCGATAGCGAGTCGGCGTTGAACTTCAACGTGTCGCTGGGCCCCACCGCGTGCACATCGACGTTCGCCCCCGCGACGTGCCGGTCGAGCTGGTCCGTGACCTTCACGATCTCGGCGGTGCTGCAGGGAAACGCGCTCGTGTTCGCATTCCGATCTCGGCGCTGGTTGCCCCCGGTGAGGAACCCGATACGGGTTGGTTGTTGTGCGTATCCGTCACTCACGGCGACGCCGTCACCGGATTGATTGAAGCGAGAGTCGTACGGGGCGTCCTCCGGACCGTCATTCGTCACGGCGGCCACTGCAGTAACCGCGTCCTGCGCATCCGCTGGATCGACAGTGCACCGGACGCCGTTCCCGGCGCGCGTGGTGCCGGTACCGACCAGCTCGGTTCCACACACCTTCCACTGGGGAACGGTGCCAGGGGCCGACGTGGAATAGAAGGCCCGCACCCTCGTCGCGTCCGGACCCAACGTATAGAGCGCATCGACGACGCCCGCCGGAGGCGTCCGGGTAGCTGCCTCACCCTCGACGAGGGCGTCCGCTAGTGGTGCGTAGGTGCCGAACGAGCCGCCCGCCTGCGGATACTTGATCTGGGTGTTCTCTTGGAGCCGAAGGATCGTCACCCGCTGCTCGGCCACCGCTATCGGGACGTCGTCCAGCACCAGGTAGGCGTAGAAAGTGGCGGGTCCATCGACGATCTCCGCAGGGATCCTCCAGTTGGAATCCCATGTCGACTCATCCGACGGCTGCGTGTCCGTGATCTCGATGTCGGCGCTGTTCTGGGTGACCGAGAAGAAGACCCTCGAACCGGGAGGAGCGTTGCCGACCCATGCGCTGAGGTGGTAGCCGGGTCCGGTTCCCTCACAGCAGCCGGGGCCTTCCTCGGGGGCCGCATCCGAGACCACGATTCCGCGCTCGCCGCCGGTCGCAAAGCTCGACGGATTGAGGAACGCGATCGAGGGCTCACCCGCAACCTGTGCGAACGAGGTGCCGGGTACCCCGACAGCGATTAGAGCCAAAGTCGCAACGGCCGCGATCCCCCTACGGAAGAGCGAGCCGGTGTGATCGAAACCTTCCCTGCGCATGATGCCGCCTCCTTGCTTGGACATGTCTCTCAGATACGAAAGACCTCGCACTCAGTAACGGCACCGCGGCGCGCTGCTGTTGTCGATGACGCGAGATTGTCGCCCGTGTCTGGCTTAGAAGCCATACTTCGTCAGTCGCGACGCAAGCTCCGCGTTTGTGCGCGCGTCGAACTCGCGGCGAAGTCGAGCGAGCCTTCTGTAGACACTTCGGGACGTCAGGTGCAAAGCGGACGCGATGTCGTCGACGCTGACGCCGCGGGCCGCAAGCCGCGCCAGCTCTGCATCATCGCCCGCGAGGCTCACACGCGGGATTTCACCCTTGATGAACTGCCGAGCCTCGTCCGGGAGCAACCCGACGAGAGCCAACGGAACGGCCCTGCCTTTCCAGCGGTCCGGAAGCGCATCGAGGTTGACCAGAACCCAGAGGCGCTCCGAGGAATCGCGGTCACTAGTCCGATCGCCGTTCTCGCTCATGCTGGATAGATACGCATGAGACGACAAACGGTTACCCGGACCTTTTTCTCTGACGCGGGCGGGTCGCTGGGATGACGCCGCCGGTTACCCCAAAGGCGGAGTTACGTACTCGTCAAGGCGCGTGATTATCCTGGCGCGCCCGCGACGCGCGCCAGGCTTTGACGTCGTCTATCGCGCGTACACCCGCCATCGCCCCGGCGAGGACCAGCACGGTCTGAACCAGCAGTGCGCCGAAGCCGTCCGGCCACGATCCGAAGAAGAACTCAGTCATGGAAACCTCCGTTGCTGCCAGGACCTTCAGGCTACGGAGACGGCGACGTGCTGGGTATAGGACTTTCTACGTATATCTGGCGCGGGCCGTCGATCAATACGGCGGTGGGTCGCTTGCCGGGAACGACTGCTCCGACTCCTCCTCGACGGTCGTGCCGTCGTCTTCTTCGTCGCTCGTCTCCCCCGGCTCCGGGTCCGTCGTGGGCGTCGGGTGCTTCTCGTCCCTGTCGGCGGGCATCGCAGCCTCCTTTCTCGGTATGAGAGTTCTATCGCGCGGACGCCGTGCCGGCATCTCTCTGCCCGTAGCATCCATCCGTGCGGATCTGGCGGGCGCTCTCGGTGGCAGTCGCCTTGCTTGTCGCGATCTCGGGCGTCCCGGCGCTGTCGTCGCCCGACGAGACGGTCGCTGCGATGAGCCTGCGGGAGAAGGTGGGGCAGCTGGTGATGTTCTCGGTCCGCGCCCCGTCGCTGTCGGCGACAGAGCGCGAGGTCATCCGCCGCGAGGACCTCGGTGGCGTGATCCTGTTCGCGAAGAACTACCGCAATCGCACGCAGCTGACGAACCTGACCGGGGACATCCAACGAGCGGTACGACGCGCCACCCGACATCGCATCGGCGCCCTGATCGCGGCCGACCAGGAGGGCGGCATCGTCAAGCGCTTTCCCGACATGGCTCCGTGGTACTCCGCGCCGCAGATAGGTGCCTCGAACGATCCGGACCTGGCGTTCGACCAAGGCCGGCTGACCGGCAGAGATCTGGGGACGGCCGGCGTGAACGTCGACTTCGCACCCGTGGCCGATCTCGATCTGCCGCCGGAGCACGTGATGAGGTCGCGGACGTTCGGATCGAGGCCGCGCCGCGTCGGCCGTCTCGCCAGCGCGTTCGGTCGCGGCCTCCAATCCAAACGCCTCGCGGCGAGCGTCAAGCACTTCCCCGGGCTCGGCGGCGCGTCGATGAATTCCGACCACGGACGTGCCTACGTCTATCGTTCGAAATGGAAGCTGCACAACATCGACGCGGTCCCGTTCCAGAAAGCCGTCGATGATGGCGTGAAGATGGTGATGATGTCGCACGCCATGTACATGAAGGATGGGGGCAACAAACCTGCGTCTCTGAATCGCTACATCGCAACGAGGCGCTTGCGGCAAGAGATCGGGTTCAAGGGCGTGGCTATCAGCGACGCACTGGAACCGGTCGCGTGGTACTTCGGGGGCCGTACACCGCGCGCGTGCCGCGCGACGATCTGGGCCGGCGTCGACATCGCGCTGATCACCGGAGACGTGTATACGGCAACGAGCTGCGCGAGTGAGATCCGGCGCGCGGTGCGGTCTGGGGCTATCTCGAAGCCGAGGCTGAACGCGGCCGTCGAACGCGTGTTGCGGTTGAAAGCGTGGCTGGGCCTCTACGACCCCACGGCCTGAGCGAGCCAGCGCGGAGCTGCAGAGACCCTAGGTCAGAACCGCCGACAGAACGCGGTCCAACGCGCCGTCGCTCGCTTTGACGACCTGAACGGTCGCCCAGTCCGGCTCGCTGGCGACTCCGGTGAAAGAGATGATGCGCGCGTTCGGTGCGCACTCGCGCAGGGCCCGGCCGAGCTCGTCGCCCTGCACCCCCCGCATGTGGCCGTCGACGACGATCGCGTCCGGCTGCCAGGTCGCGCAGACCGCGACCGCATCGTCGCCATTGTCGGCTTCTCTGATCTCGTCGACGCCGCCCTCGAGACCGAGCGTGACGCTCAATAACGCTCGGACGGAAGAGTCGTCTTCTACGAGCAGAACCTTCATGACCGTCTCCCGTCGCGCTGTCGTGGTGGTCAAGTAGTACCCGTAGCAAGGTTTCGTGAACCAGGGCGAAAACCCTCCCCGTCCGCCCTACTCCGCGCGGCTTGCCCACAGGCGACTGCGACCCGCAGCAGCTGAAAACCTGCCACGATTGGACGGTGAACGCCAGACTCTGGTGTGCGACCGTGCTCCTGGCGCTGAGCTTCTTGTCGCTAGGCGCCGGCGCCTTTGCGGGCGCCGACACACGTCCCATCCGCGTCATCGAGGTCTCGGGCGTGATCGATCCCACCACCTCGGACTTCGTGCGCAGCCAGATCGACGCCGCGCAAGAGGAGGCGTCGGCGCTGGTGGTCGAGCTCAACACTCCGGGCGGACTCGACGTCTCTATGCGCCAGATCATCCAGCACATGCTGGACTCGCGCGTTCCGATCGTCGTGTGGATCGCTCCGCGCGGGGCCCGCGCCGCATCGGCCGGGACGTTCATCACTTACGCGGCGCACCTCGCCTATATGGCAGATGCTACGGAGCTGGGCGCAGCAACCCCAGTGAACCTCGGAGGCGGTGAGACGCCGGAGACACTCGAAGACAAAGCGATCAACGATGCCGTCGCGTTCATCACGGAGCTGGCGCGCCTGCGCGACCGCAACGTCGAGTGGGCGGAGGACGCGGTCCGCGACGCGGCGTCGATCGGCGCAACCGAAGCAGTCGAGATCGACGTCGTGGACGGGACCGCCTCGTCGATGGACGAGTTGCTCGAGGCGATCGACGGGGAGCGGGCCGAGCTGGCGGGAGACGAGTCCGTCACGCTAAGCACCTGGGACAGCTCGGCCGAACGTCCGACCGTTGCTATCGAGCGGATAGGGATGAACCCGCTCCAACGCATGCTGCACCTGGCAACTCAGCCAGAGATCGCGTTCATGCTGGTGTCGTTCGGGACCCTCGCGATCTTGTTCGAGCTCTATACATCCGGCATCGGCCTAGCGGGCATCCTCGGCGCCGTCGCGACGCTGCTCGGCTTCTACGGGTTGACGATCCTGCCGACGAACTGGGCCGCCGCCGCGCTCGTCGTTCTCGGGATGGCCTTCTTCGTCGTCGATCTGCACACCGAAGGCTTGGGCGTGTGGACCGCGGGCGGGGCCGCGGCCTTGACGGCCGGCGGGTTGTTGCTCTTCGCGGGCGCTGCTCCAGGCATTGCGGTATCACCGTGGGCGATCGCTTTCGTGGTCGCGACGACGGTCCCCTTCTTCGTCTTCGCAATGACGGCCGCACTGCGGATACGCCGGCGCCCGTCCGTGATCGGAAAGGAATCGCTGGTCGGCTTGGTCGGTGAGGCGCGGACCGACATCGCGCCCGACGGTACCGTGATGGCCAAAGGAGCGCTCTGGCGAGCGCGCAGCTCGGGAGGGGCGATCCCTGTCGGATCGAAGGTCCGTATCGAAGATAGCGAGGGCTTGATGCTGGTGGTAAGCCCAGAGAGCGAGGAGCGCATATGACGCCGTACATCGTGTTGGGCATCGCATTCGTTGTTCTGATGATCCTGTCCGCCGCGATCCGGATCGTGCAGGAGTACGAGCGAGGCGTGATCTTCCGCCTCGGAAGGGTGATTGCGGGAGCGAAGGGGCCGGGGCTGTTCTTCATCATCCCGATCATCGACCGGATGGTGAAGGTGAACCTGCAGATCGTCACGCTCGACGTACCTCCGCAGGACGTCATCACGAAAGACAACGTGACCGTGCGAGTGAACGCGGTCTGCTACTTCCAGGTATTCGACTCCGTCAAGGCGACGGTCGAGATCCAGAACTACCACTACGCGACATCGCAGATCGCGCAGACCACGCTGCGCGCAGTGTTATCGAAGGTCACTTTGGACGACGTTCTCACCGAGCGCGATCAATTGAACCAAGAGATCCAGACGATCATCGACGAAGCGACCGATCCGTGGGGGGTGAAGGTCTCGCGCGTCGAGATAAAAGACGTAGACCTCCCCCAAGGGATGCAGCGAGCGATGGCGCGACAAGCCGAAGCCGAACGCGAGAGAAGAGCCAAGATCATCAACGCCGAAGGAGAGTTCCAGGCTTCCGAGAAGCTCGCAGAGGCAGCGGCGGTGATCGCGCGTCACCCGATCGCATACCAGCTGCGCTACCTGCAGACGGTCACGGAGGTCGCCGCCGAACAGAACTCGACGCTGGTCATCCCGATCCCCGTCGAGTTCCTGAAGGCGTTCGAGCGGGCGTTCGGCAAGGACGCAAGTGTCTTCGAGTAACGCGTCCGCACGAGTGCCTGTATGGCCGTGACGGCCGATACAGCGGGTTCCGGTGGCGTTGGATGCAGGCGTCCCGGGTATGACACCTCTACGGAAACCGAGGAGGCCGCGTGAGAAAGAGACGGATATTTGCCGCGTTGTTCTTGACCGCAACGGCCGTGCTGCTGCCCGCGTGCGGGGGCGACGGCGATGATCGAGACATCATCGAAGACCCCCGCGGAGGCAACGAAGAAGGCCCCGGTGAAGACGTCAATATCGGAGAGACTCCGACGAACGACAGCTAAGGGCGGCCCTGGCTCATGAAGGCGGTCGTGAGCACGAGCCGGTGCGGACGACGACGTACGAGCCCTTGGCGCCTTCTGCGCCCGACGACGGGTAGCGCGCAGCTACGGGTGGCGGTGTCGGACCGCCGACGACGACGCGGTCGACACCGTAGCTCGCCACGATCTCCCGCCACTTCTCATCCGCGACGTTGCCGAAGATCAACGCCTTGTGGTCGCGGAGGCGAACCTCGTCGGGGATGGGGTCCGGGAGCATCGGCCAGCGGATGCCTGCCTGATTGCGCGTGTTGGACGGGAAGTAGACGAGCCTTGCGCCGGTATATGCCGGGACGCTGCGGCTGAGCTCCTGCGGCGCCGCGACGACGCAGCGGTAGCCGTGGGTAGGCGCGAGTACGTTGAGGACGTTCGTGTCGTCGCCTCGAAGGGCAGTGGCGAGGTCCGCGTTCTCGACCGGCTGCCTCGTTACCGCGATGGTGCCGAGCAGTGGAGAGGCAACCGCGGCCCCGACAACCACGGCGGCGGCGGCGACCGCGACCCACGGCCCGAGCGGGACGAGCCGCCGCCATGCCTCCCGCGCGCCCAGTGCTCCGCCCAGAGCCACGCCCACGTAGACGAGCGGCCAGTACCGGTGGTGGCGGCCGAGCGTCGTGAATCCCTCACCGATCTTGGGTGCCAGTCCCGCCGCGGCTACGGCTGCGACCGAAGCCGCCGCGAAGCTCAGCACCACGCGCGCTTCGGCATTTTTCCACCAGCGCCAGGTGCAGATACCGATCACCGCGAGCGGAACGGAGATGCCCCAGGAGAACAGGATCATGAGCGGCGGAAGGATCACCGGCTCGCCGGACGTGTCGGCGAAGCCCCCTAGCCGCGCGTAGTTCAGCAGCACCGGTACCGTCCACAGCGCGTAGATCGCAACGGCTGGGATGAACACGGCGACGACCGCTTTGACGCGCGCGATCGCCGGACCCACCGCGATCAGGACGAGCGCGAACAGACCCCCGACGATGAATGACTCCCCCGTCGTCAAGCCGATCAGGCCAAGTGCGATGCCGGCTCCGACGAACGGTGCCGGCCGCCGCTGCTTCATACCGATCACCAGCAGCAGCAACATGGCGACGAGCAGCACGAAACCGAAGTCGCGCGGAAACGGCGGCGCAAGGTTGTGGAACGAGAGGTTGTAGGACCGCAGGAACATGAAGTCTCCCTTGACACGCGCGATCTCGACATCGATACGTGGATCGGTGACGAGCACGGGGCTGCGGGTCAGGAGGAAGCCGAAGCCGCCCGAGATCGCCCCGAGGAGCGCGCTGGCGGCCGCGGCGACGCGGGACCGAAACAGCTCGCTACCGGCCGCGAAGAACACCAACACGTTCCCCGCGACCGCCAAAACCTGAAGCGGGCCGAGCGCGTGGAGGACGCGGCCCCCGGGGGTGAACGCCGCCGTGAACGAGGCGAACGCGTGGAACAGCCACGGGTAGTAGTTGGGGATGTTGCCGGTGATGACTCCGGTAGGGCTCGAGTGAGCCGCCGAAAGCTGCGCGGCCCACGCCATGTGGCGCTTGACGTCACCGTGGAAGCTGACGGGGAGGCTCGTGAAGACCGGCAAGCACCAGACGGCGACACCGAGGACGACGAACACGAGCGACAGCGCGATGTCACGATCGCGCCACAACGGCGCGGCTCGCGACCGTCTTCGGAACGACCCGATCACGAACGCAGCCAGCGCGACGCCGGTCCCGCTCCGGACGACGACCGGGTGCGCGAGCACTCCTCCCCCCGTCGCCATGTGAACGATCATCACGACACACACGGATGCCATTAGGGCCGGGACGGCCAACGCGAGCCGTACGACGGGGGCGAGGCCCAAGCGCTTCGCGAACAGGCCCGTGATGAGAAAGCCGAGGACGAACAGGAGGGCCGCGACGACCAGCGACTGCAGACCCGCTTCGACCGGCGTGGCAGGCGACGGCACGCTTCCTGCCTACGCGAACGTCGGCAACGGGAGACGGTTCAGGGACAAGACTCGCCGCCACACCGACGGAAGCCCGCCAGAACGCTCTGCAGCGGCTCGATACGCGGGTCGTTGGACGGATCACGATCCGCAAACAGGTTGCGAAGCTCGTGAGGATCGCTGCGGAGGTCGTAGTACTCGCGGAAGATAACGCGGCCGTCGAGGCGGTACTCGACGTAGTTGTAGTGCTCGGCGCGTAACGCGGCCCACTGCGGCGGTTGCGACGGCGACCCGTCGCTAGTAGGCCAGAACTCGTTGAGGATCACAGGTCGCTCCCAGTCGTCCAGGAGCGAGCGCCCATCCAGCGGATAGTCGTCGGCGGCGTCGAGCCCGACGGCATCCAGGATCGTCGGAGCGACGTCGACCAGGCCCACCAAACGGTTATCGACGCGCCCGGCGGGGACGCGCTGCGGCCACCGCAGCATCATCGGGACCTTCACCGATCGTACGTATGGATTGCCCTTCGAGATGCCGGATCCGAGGAGGCCGTGCTGCCCCCACAGGTACCCGTTGTCGGAGACGAAGAAGGCGATCGTGTTCTCCTCGCCGAGCGCTTCGAGGGTCCTCATGATGTCGTCTACGAGATCGTCGACCGACTTCAGCATCCGCATCTGTCGCCGAGCGACGCGCGCGGCAACTGTCGTGCTGGCGCGGGCGTCACGAACGTAGCGGGGTTTGTCGGTCTTGTCGCGTTCTCGGACTGCCGGATCCATCTTCCACTCCGGCACCCGAGTGACCTGGTACTCGGGTGCAACGCGGTAGGGGGAATGCGGCGCCGGAGTCGAGACATACAGCAGCCACGGCTCCTCGTCGCGTGACGATTCGAGCGACTCGAGGAACGCGACGGACCTTCGCGCAAGGGCATCCGTCCAATAGCCGGCCACAAGCTCATGTTGACCATCGACGTTCCAGACGGTGTCGTAGTGGCGATACGGGCCGGTGATCACGCCCCAGCGATCGAAGTGAGGCGGATCCGCGTGCCAGCGGTTCAAGAACTTGCCGTACATCCCTGTCTGATAGCCGGCGTGTTGCAGGTAGCGCTGCAGGGTCGACTGCATGTCTAGATCCTGGACGTCCTCGTTGCTCTTGACGCCGTTGTTATGCGAGTACCTGCCGGTCATCAACGTCGCCCGCGCAGGACAACACATCGGATTCGTCGCAAAAGCGTTGTTGAACTTCGTTCCGTGCTCGACGAAGTGCCGTCTCGTCTTCGGCATCACCCTCAACGTCCCGATCGGTTGATCGTCGGTGACGAAGATGAGGACGTTGGGGCGATCGACGGGACGAGGGTCCCTGGCCGATGCCTCAGGCGTAGCGGTAGGGAGGCACGCGGTTAGCCCGAGCAGGATCAACACCCCGGGTCGCAGCCAGATCAACGACATGTCGCGCAGGCTAGGCGGATAGCCGCTCGATCGCCTGCCACACGTCCCGGAACTCCGGCCCCAAACGAGCGATCTCTTCGAGATTTGCCGCGCTGATGCGCTCTAGCTTGTTCGCCCCTGTCCGCGTGATCGTCACGCGGACGACGCGTTGGTCGGTGGCATCGGTATGTCGCTGCACGAGGCCTGCGGCCTGGGCGCGATCCACCAGCTCCACCGCACTGTGGTGTCTGATGAGCAAGCAGTCCGCGATGTCGCCGATCGTCGGGTGGTCGTTGCCCTTGTGGCCGCGGATCGCGAGCAATAGCTGATGCTGAGTCGGCGTCAGCCCGACCTTCGCGGCCTGTGTCTTGCTGTACTGCAGGAATTTCCTGATGGCGGTCCTGAACTCCAACAGGCGCCAGTAATCGTCGTCATCGAGCTTCTTCGAACCTGCCATATCCCCCTGCCTACCGAAGAGAAAGAAGAGGATAAGCGAGTGCCCCAGTCGAGAATGCTCCTCGGTTTAGCGCAAGCGGTGTCGCTCGCCGGTTATCTGGCGGTCGGCTACCTGTACGTCATCTCGGGGCTCGCCGTGCCTCCTGCGTTTCTTCTGTTGCTGTGGGGCGTTTGGATCGGCCTCCTGCTCGTCGCTCTCCGACGGCGCTCAGACGTGCGGTATCTGATGTTGATCCCGTTGGGCGCTGCCGTCGTATGGGCGGCGATAGTCCTCGGCCTCGGGTCCATTCTGGACTGGCAGGCTTAACGGACGGAAGAAGGAGGGCGCGGTGAAGGTCGGCTCAGTCGTCATCGACTGCAATGACTTCGAAACGATGTTCGCCTTCTGGCGCGACGCGCTTCGTTACGTTCCGAAGCACCCGCCGAAGGAGGACGAGTGGGTCATCCTGAAAGACCCGAAGGGGATAGGTGTGAACGTGTCGATCGACAAGGTTCCCGAGCCACGCGTCGGAAAGAACCGGTTGCACCTGGACCTCTACACACAAGATCAACAGGCGGAGGTCGAACGCCTCTTGGCACTAGGAGCGACGCGGCATCCTCGTGTCGCCGAGGAAGGCGAAGACTTCGTCGTGCTGGCGGATCCAGAAGGCAACCTCTTCTGCGTGATCGACACCTCCGACGCACCTACCGAAAGTCCGCCGTAACATCGATGTCGGGGTCCTCGGGTTGCTTCGTTCCTGCCCGGTAACCTCGGATGTTCGTGAAAACGGCTCTCTCCGATCACCTCATCCCCGTCGGTGATACTCGCCGTAGCATTCACAGCGCGATCGTTCGGCGTCCGCGGCGAAAGGAGTCGACGTGACTAAGCAACTAGTCAACCTTGTGGTGATCGCGGTGGGTGTTTTCAACGTCGCCGTTGGTGTCTGGGCATTTATCGCGCCCCGCTCGTTCTTCGACACCGTCGCGCCGTTTCCGCCGTTCAACGAGCACCTGTTCCACGACCTGGGAGCGTTCCAGGGCGCGCTCGGCGTCACGCTCCTGATCGCGCTGTGGGTCCGCGATGGACTGATGATCGCGATGCTCGGAAACATGGTCGGAGCCATCGTCCACTTCGTGTCTCACCTCATCGATTCCGACCTCGGCGGCAGGCCCACCGATCCCGTAGCCACCGGATTCGTCGCCGCCGCGCTCGTGTTCGCGCTTCTCGTCTACCGGCGGCGCGCTGAGTCGCGGGACGCACCGGAGACACACTCGTGACGGCCCGCATAGCGGCAAAGCCGGCGGGTCTGTCCCCGTTCCGCAGGGTCTCCTATGTCTTCGCGAAATGGCTGACCCGTCGCCTGACGCGACACGATCTTGCCGATGCCCCCGAGCCGCTTCGCGTCCTGGGCCACCGTCCACTGCTGATGTCGGCGTACGGGGCGATGGAGATAGCCATGATGTGGTCGCGGGCACTCGATCCGCGTCTCAAAGAGCTCGTTCGCGCTCGCGTCGGCACCATCCACGGTTGCCCGTGGTGACTGGACATCGGCTCTGCGGTCGGCAGAGCTCTGGGTATCGAAGCCCAGCTTCAGGATCTGCACCGTTACCGCGAGAGTGACCGGTTCACCGAGCTCGAGAGGGCAGCGATCGAGTACGCGGAGCGTCTGAGCCGGAACCCGGCCGAGGTTCCGGACGAGCTCTTCGCTCGCCTAGCGGCCCATCTCGACGAGCGGCAACTGGTCGAACTCACGGCGACGATCGCGTGGGAGAACTTCGTCGGCCGCTTCAACCGCGGCTTCGACATCCAGCCCGAGGGTTATTCCGGCACGTCCTTCTGCCTCGTGCGCGAGCGGGTCGACGAATAGTTTCCGCCGGCTAGCGGCGGCGGTCGTCGATCTCGATGCGGTCGCCGAGGCCTTCGTGCAGCGCAGCAACCAGGTCCTCCCACTCCGGCTCGCTCATCGTCAGCGTTCCGCTGTGAACGAGACGGTCCTCGCTCCCGGCCAAGAAGTTGACCGTCACGTGGGACTCGTTGTTCCGCAATCGTGCCGGATACCGCCCCAGCACCGTCAGCTTGTACCTGTGGGTCCCCACACACGCAATGGTACGGCTACGGGTCAGACGGGAGGCTCCGGGTCGTACTGGATCCCGCGTCGTACCTCGCGAGCGCGGTCAGGAGACTGCAGCCTCGCGACGAGATGGAGTGCCATATCGATCCCAGCCGACACGCCAGCGGCCGTCACGACGTTCCCGTCGTCCACGAAGCGGTCGTCACGAACATCGATGTTGTTCCCGAGAGAGCGCAAGAGGTCCGTCGACGCCCAGTGCGTCGTGGCGGGTCGATCGTCCAGCAATCCCGCTGCTGCATAGACGAGCGATCCGGTGCACACGCTCGTCATCAAGACACCGGACTCTTCGGTCTGTCTCACCCAGCTTTTGATGGCGTCGTTGCTCAGCTGCGGCCGTGTCCCCCGCCCGCCGGGATAAACGAGGACGTCCATGTCCGGCATGGAGGCAAGGTCGTGGTCCGGCAGGACGCGCAGTCCTTTCGCGCAGGTGACGGGACCAGCATTCCGGGCGAACGTGAAGGTGTGGGCCTCGTCCGGCCACTGCGTCGCCCAGAACGCAAGGACCTCCCACGGACCGGCCCAATCGAGCTCCTCGGCACCATCGAACAGGAAGATCCCGATGCTCGTCACGAGAACAAGCTAACGCTGGTCCCGGGTACCCCCCATCCAGCCGCAGCCTCGGATCTGCATCAGCAGACGCCGCCGATGGCTCTCCGTCAGATGCCCGGTGGACCGAACACGAAGATCAGCACCAAGAACAGGATCGCGAATGCCAACAACATCCACCGCTGGCGCATCGACTCGAGGAACCTCGCCTTGGGATCTGCCTCACAGTGGACCGGCGTCATGTGGACGAGCGCGTACGGAACGTGAGGGTCTCTGCAACCTGACGGTGACGGCCGCGCCGCGACGCCACGAGGTCGCAGCTCTCCACCGACGAGCACCCACACTCCAGAGACGCGACGAGTAGCTCGCGAGCAGCAGTCACACGTTGTAGGTGCGAATCGATCTCGTCCAGCTTCGCTTCGGCAAGTGAATGCCACGTCTCCCGCTTCCCCCGCCCGTTGACCAGCACGCCGATCTCGGCGATCGTGAAGCCGACCTCTTGAAGCAGCGCCACGACCGCCAGCCGCTGCAACACCCCCGTGTCGAACTGCCGTCGTCCGCCAGCGCGGCCCGACGATCTGATGAGACCAGCCTTCTCGTAGTACCGCAGCGCCGAGCTCGGAAGCCCCGTTGCCTCTCCTACCTCGGTGATGCTCAGAAGTCGTCGGTCTTCCATCCTGCCCCCCTTGACTTGAAGCGTAGTTCAACTGGCAGCATGAGGATCCCCTATGCCAAGGAGGCTGAAAATGGATAGCGCGGAACCCACCGGTTGCACCCTCGGAAGCGACGAGCTGGTCGAGCGCGTCTCGGCGTGGCGAGACATCACGTCGCACGCGATCTCCCGTCACGTAGAAGCCGATCGCGTCACGTCGGTCTATCCGAAGGACGCAGACCTGCTCGCCCGCCTGCAGAGACTGATCGCGGCCGAGGCATCCTGTTGCTCGTTCCTGAAGTTCACGATCGAACAGCGTGCCGAAGACATACTCGTGCAGCTGACGTTCCCCGAAGACGCTCGCCGACTCGTCGCGACAGCCTTCGGCTCTGATCTCCTGACGACGCGATAGGCGCTCTCCACCAGAGCGCGGATCACGCCACACCGCTATCGCCGCGTCACGAGTGCTTCCGAACCTTCACCCGCTGTGAATAAGCCATCACCAGCAGTACGCCGAACCACGTCAAGCTGCTCGAGATCGCTACCTTCAAGGCATGGGCGGCGGCGTGATCGAAGAGCAGGAGATCGAGCGGGAAAGAGATCATTCCTGCGACGACCGCAGCGGCTGCCGAATACCTGATCGGGTGCCGCAGTCGATATGTGGCACCGCCGACCGCCTCTTCAACACCGCGTGGATTCCGGGAATCCTCCATCGTCGGACGATACGCTCCCACGAGCAGGGGCAGCCGGATCGCTCCGCTGCGGTGCAGCCGCCGACGGGAGGAGGGGTGGTGACCGAACTGGTCGGGGACCTACAGGTCGAGCAAGACACGACCTTCGAGAAGCGCGAGTGGAACTTCCAGCGCGTCGGTCGCGTGTTGATGTCGCTCATCGTCGTCGCCGCGCTACTGGGATTTTTCGGCGCGGGGCCATTGAGCCTGACCGAGGTACGAGACGACACCGGCAACCTGAGCCTCGCTTACGAGCATTTCGGCCGCCGCGGATCGACCACCGAGCTGGTGGTGGATGTAGCTCCGGCCGCGATCGCCAACGGGAAGGCAGAGGTGTGGCTGTCTTCGCATTATCTGGGCGAGATGCAGGTCGAGTCGGTCACACCGGCACCCGATCAGGTCACGATCCAAGACGACGGCTATGTCTATACGTTCCTGGTGGATCAGCCAGAAGATGCCGTCACCGCCACCTTCACCTTCACGATCGACGCCATGGGAACCGTCACCGGTCATGCCGGTCTAGCCGGCGCCGAGCCGATCGAGCTCGACCACTTCTTCACTCCCTGACATAGATACGGAAAGGAGCCGCCGTGGAGGCACCCCTGAGGGCACTCGTCGTCTATATGTTCCTGCTGATCATTTTCCGCATCGCGGGCAAGAGGACGTTCGCGCAGATCACCCCGTTCGACTTCGTCCTGCTCCTGATCGTCGGTGAAGCGACCCAACAAGGCCTAATCGGCGACGACTTCTCCGTCACTAAAGCTCTCTTGCTGATCACGTCACTGCTGGGGATCGACATCCTTCTCTCGTACGCACAGCGGTACGTCAAACCGCTGGACCGGATGGTGGAAGGGCTGCCACTGGTCATACTCGAAGACGGGCAGAGCATCGACGAAAGGATGAAGAAGGCAAGGGTGGACGAGAGCGACATCCTCGAGGCGGGTCGAAAGGCGCACGGCGTCGAACGACTCGATCAGATGAAGTACGCGGTGCTCGAGCGCGACGGTTCGATCTCGGTCGTTCCGAAAGCGGAAGCCAGCTGGCGGGCGGAGTTCGCATCGACCTAACGGGTAGAAAAAGTGCCGGTCCGGCGTCGTCTCCCATAGACCTTGAAGCCCCACGACCGCCGTCGACGCGGTTTTATCGCTGGCCGAGGTATCCCCAGGTGTTGAGATCCTGCGGACGGGTCGGGCTCGCCTGTCGAATTCGTCATGGAATCAACCGATAATCGTCCACCGCGCCGCGCACGACGATACGGTTGCCGCCGTGCCGACCGCTCCCACGCCTGAGGAGATCTACGAGCGCTCGATAGACGAGGGGCGAAGACGCCTTTCGATGTCGGCGCTCGACAAGGTCGCTACCGGATTCATAGCGGGTGTCACGATCGTGTTCGGGATCCTCGCGCTCGGGATCGTCTACTCGCTGGTCGAGCCGGAGCTGGGGCCGGGCATCGCAGATGTCGCGGGAGGTCTCGCGTTCGCCATAGGGCTGGTGTTCCTCGTCGTCGGGCGGTCGGAGCTGTTCACGGAGAACTTCTTCGGCCCCGTTGCTGCAACCGTAGTGAACCCGCAGCGTTCGTCGTGGTTATCCCTCGGACGACTTTGGATCGTGATCCTGGTCCTGAATCTCGTGGGTGGAATCGTGATGGCGGCGATCGCATCGGTTCCGGGAGCTCTGCCGGACGGTGCTCCAGAAGCGCTGGCGATGATCGCCGACGAGATCGCCTCGAAGGCGGTCACCGCCACGTTCGCCCGAGCGATAGCAGCGGGCGCGCTCCTCACGCTCCTGAGCTACATGTTGCACGGGTGCGACTCGACAACGAGTCGCATCAAGATCACGTACATGGTCGGCTTCTTCGTCGCCGTCGGGCCCTTCGACCACGTCGTCGTCTCGGCTCTCCACCTGCTGTTCGGTATCTGGTTGGGCGGCACCGTGACCTACGTCGACGTCCTCGAGAACCTCGGCATCTCCACCGTCGGCAACCTCCTCGGAGGGTTGCTGCTCATCACGCTGACGCACACGGCGCAGGTAAGAAGCGAGACAGGATGACCCGCACCTAGCACGTTGCCCATGACGTGGTGAGTGTTCGTCGACCGGCCGATGGTCAGTGCCGGTGAACCCGGATCCTGGACCGATCTGCTCCGCAGCGGTGCCAGCGGCCGCGGACCTTCTTGATCACCGAGCTCGCCTCGACCCGATACCGACCGATCAGGTCCTGGTTCTTGAAGTTGTACCGGCCGTCGCGATCGGTGCGGACCGCGCGCAATCGTACCCACGGGCCGTCGCTGCTCGAGATCTCGACGACTACCCGGCGCCCTGCCCTGCACGCGTCGAATCCGTCAGTAACGACAATCCGGCCCGAGAAACGGATGTGCCGTCGCAGCCTGTTCAGGACCAGCGTGGCGCCATGGCGCGGTGTGGGTCCCAGGAGTGCAAGCTTCGTTATGACGGCGTCGTCTCCGCCCGCACGCTCTCGTTGATGCGCGCGTCGGACCGGGTAGGTGGCCGCACTATGGCCCGCGAGGTAGACGCTCCCTCCGCGGACGTCCACCGCGTCCAGCGTCTCCTCATCCACCGATCCATCCCATGGATGGACGCCACCGAGGAAGTTAGACGACCGCAAGCTCCCGTGCGGGCCGAAGGTTGCTACAAACCCGTCGTAGTAATCGTTCATGAAAGGCTGGAACGTCCATTTTTGGATGAGGTTGCCCGCCGATGTCCTGCCGACGATCGTCGCGTTCCCCTTGGCATCCACCGCCACGGCCTTGGCGAGGTCGTGCCCCTCCCCGCCGAAATAGGTAGAGAAGATCAACCCGCTCCCGCTGGGATTCACGCGTGTCAGGTAAGCGTCGTCGAGTCCGCCACCGTCGCGCTGGCGCGCCTGGAACGCATCTTTCGTAGGGAAGTCGATGCTGTGGGTGGACCCGGTGACGTAGGTGCTTCCGTCCGCTCCAATGGCAAGGGCGAAGTTCTCTTCATCGTCCGCGCGCCCGCCTAACAACGTCGAATAAACGACCCGCGAGGGATCCGATGCGAACTTGGTGACGAAGGCGTCGTACTGGGAAGGCTCGTAGCGCCGATCGTAAGCGCCTTCGGTAGTCGGGAAGGGCGGACTCATCTCACTATCGAACGCGTAGGTGTCGCCGCTGACATAAACGTTGCCGTCGTGCAACGCGACATCTTCGATCTCTTCGTCGCCCCCGCCTCCGAAGTAGGTCGAGTATGTGAAAGCGCCGCCGGACGGCGCGACCTGTGTGATGAATCCGTCGAAGTTCGGGCTGTTGCCGCCGTAACTGGACTGGTACGCACCTTGGGTCGGAAAGTTGAACGAGTTCGTCGCGCCGCCGACCCACGCCGACCCATCCGGCGCTACGTCGACCGCGTTCGCTTCGTCGCTCGTCCGTCCACTGATGAACGTCGAGTAGATGATGTCGCTGCCGGTGGGGTCCAACTTCGTCACGAACGCGTCGATCGCAGAACCATCACGTGTCGACTGGGCCGCTGCTTCGATCGGGAAGTCATCCGAGTTCGTGTGCCCCACGACGTATGCGTTGCCTTCGCGATCGACCGCAATATCGGAACCGGCGTCTTCGCCCCCTTCTCCGATCCCGTTCACGCCTCCGCCCAGGAGCGTGGAGTACATCAGTTGTCCGGACGCAGAGAACTTCGCTACGAACGCGTCGAACGAACCCTTGAGGACGCGCTGGAACGCGCCGCGAGTGGTCGGGAAGTCACTCGAGAAGGTGATGCCGGTCACGTAGACGTTGCCCGACGCGTCCGTGTCGAGACCGAAGATGCGGTCGGCTCCGGTGCCTCCGCCGAAGAAAGTAGAGAAAGAGATCCGGCGCGCCCCATCCGCGCCGACCGGCTGCACCCCTATCGCGCCCGCGACGATGATCGGCAGAACGATTGCAACGAGCCGACGCCAACCCACGCGCACGTCACACATCGTAGCTACGGAATCACGCGACGCCCACGTGTCAAAGAAACAGACGCCTTACCGGAGGCAGGGCGACGTAGTCGACGGCCCACTAGGATGATTTTCGTGAAGATCTCTCGAACGATCGTCGTCCTCGATGCAGCCGACGTCGACGCAGTGAGCTCCTTCTGGGCGCGCCTTCTGGGTGGGACGGTCGAGCCACAAGACGGTTGGAACAACATCGTCGTCGACGGCGACTGGCGGGTGGCCGTTCAGCTCGCGCCGGACCATGTTCCTCCGGAGTGGCCCGACGGCACGCCGCAGCAGATCCATCTCGATCTGTGGATCGACGATCTCGAGACCGCGCACGAGGAAGTGATGGCGTTAGGGGCGCGGGTCTTGAAACCGGCTGACGACCCCGACGCGGCGCACGGCTTCCAGGTCTATGCCGATCCGGCCGGCCACCCCTTCTGCCTCTGCTGGGGGTGGCAGATCTGATGCCTGGGCGCGGCTGAATCCGGGAGGTCGAGATGGACGCTCGTCAGGTAGGCATCGCCATCATGGTGTTCGGTGCTGTCGTGATCCTTGTCGGCTGGCTCCTGAGCGCGGGGTTGCTGAACTGGTTCGGGCGGCTCCCCGGCGACATCAGGATCGGGTCCGAATCCACACGCGTCTACTTCCCGCTGACGTCGATGCTGCTCGTGTCGCTGGCGCTGACACTGATCGTGAACCTGATCCGAAGGTTCTGAATCGTCTCATGCAGATCTGACCGCCGCCGCTGCGAGCATGAGCGTACGACCCGCGGGTTCGAGGTCGCGTGCCGCGTCTCCGCGATGTTCAGGGCGTAACTTCGATCGGGACCTGGAGCCTCTTCGCGTAGCCATCGATCTCTAGCGCGGCGATGTAGTCGCTCGCCGGCGACGCGTCGCCATACTTTGTACGCGGGGAAGGTTCGACCACGATAGCAATAGAGGAGAACGAGCGATGGCGAAATCACGCAAGGCAAATACGACACGAAAGCCGCCTGTCCCATCCGATAGCCACGCCGACATCGAAGATTGGATCCGTCGGGTGATGCCGGCTCTGCATCCCATCGTCAAGCGGCTGGACGAATCGATCTGCGAGACGATCCCTGGGCTTCAATACGCCATCAAGTGGAATAAGGCCCATTACGGGTTGCCAGAGCTCGGGTGGATCATCGAGATGGTCGCTTACCACGTCTCCGTGAACGTCGTCTTCTTCGCCGGCGCCGAATTCGACCCTCCGCCGCCGCTCGGAACCACCGGACGAACCCGCTACGTGAAGCTCAGAACGCTGGAGGAGGCCCAGCGACCGGAGATGCATGGCTGGATCGAGCAAGCGGGCCGAGCGCCGGGTTGGAGATGAGTGTTGTCCTCAGTGGAGCTTCATCCATGTAGTCGATCGCACGGATGCGTCGGCCACATCGCACCAGTATCCGGGGATGGTTGCGTGCCGCGTCGAGCTCTATTTCGAATCCGGTGACCGGGTGGGGCAGGAGATCTGGCAACTCTCGGCGCTCGAACCTGAGTCCCGCCAGCCCGACCTCCTCGTCGTAGAGGTGAGCGGCGAACCACGTGCACCATGACCATCACCTTCGAAGACGGCAAGTTCGAGTCCGGTTCCTTCACTAGGAGCGGACCGGTCCAAGATCCATGGGAGTTCGAGACCGCGCATCCGGCCAGTCGCCCCATCGAGGACGCCACGCTTGTGTGCAGCCCGCGATGAGGGCGTGGAGGGTTCCCCTACAAAGGTGCGAAGGACATCATCGGCAAGTGGCCAAAAAGCGGAGCTGAACGCGAATCAGGAGCCCGTTCGGACTCCTGATGTGCTGCTGTATGGAGCGGGCGACGACATTCGAACTGGCGACCCTCACCTTGCAAGGCTATTTTCGAATCTGGCCCGATTACCTCTTCCGTGCCTTCCAGATCTCTTCGGAAGGCCACCGACGAGCCCAGTCCAGCGTCACGAACGGAAAATTGGTCGGCGAGTCTTCGGGCGGTCGCGGCTCAATGAAATCCTCGATCGCGAAACCATTTGCGCGCAGGAGTCGGATCCACTCTCCGTGACCGATGTGGAATTCGACCTCCTCCGCATCCGGCCATTCAAATCTGTGCATTCAAAAGTAGGGACGCAGGAGCTCGTTGCCCGCGGGCCCCTCCTCCTCGCGCTCGGCGACGCAAAGAGTAAGAAGCGCCGAATTGCCCACAATGATTAGTTCACCGCCCGGTCTGAGAACGCGAGCCGCTTCAGGGACCCAGGCGTAGGGATCAGCCCATATCGCGGCACCGTATTCGGAGATCGCGACATCAAACGCCTCGTCGGGAAAGGGCAACATTTCGCCGACACCAGCCACGAGCGAAAAGTGCAGATCGAATTCTCTCTGGAACCGCGTGGCGAGCTGCAATTGAGATGCCGTCGGATCAATGCCTGTAACGCGGGCGCCGCGCTGGGAAAGCCAGGCACATAGGTACGCCGCTCCGCACCCGATCTCTAGTACGTCGCGCCCGGTAACGTCTGGAAGGAGTCGAAGCTGACTCTCGGGGATGTCCCAGATTCCCCACGATGGTTCGCTCGCCCACTTCGCGCGCATGGTAGCGGCGTAGTCGGAATCCCTGTCGCTCCACGCCTTCTGGTTGCGGCCGATGTAATCCGGGTAAGCCTGCTCACTTCCAATGGTCATTCTCCGACCCGCCTGGTCTCGTAGGCCCACATGGCGATCTCGACCCGGTTCCGAGCACCTAGTTTCCGCATGAGGCTGGCAAGATGCGTCTTCACCGTGCTGACGCTGATGTGCAGCTCGTCCGCGATCTCGTGGTTCGTCCAGCCCTTCGCCACAGGGATCAAGATGTCTTCCTCGCGGCTGGTCAACGGCTCGAGGGGTTCAGCCGACGGCGGTCCCGCTCTCTTTCCGGCGAAGGCGGCGAGAAGCCGGGCAGTGATGCTCGGGGCGATGAGTGCATCCCCCTCAGCGGCGGCGTGGACGGCTTGAGTGAGCAGCTCGGGCCCGGCGTCCTTTAGCAGGAACCCTCTAGCACCAGCCTTCAACGCCCCATGCACGTATTCATCGAGGTCGAAGGTAGTTATCACCACCACGGCCAGAGGGTCGTCCACGTCTGGCCCCGCGAGCAGCCGGGTCGCCTCGATACCATCCATCCCAGGCATCCGGATGTCGAACAAGCACACGTCAGGACGCAGCTCACGCGCGATCCCGACCGCCTCGAGGCCATCTGCCGCCACGCCTACGACCTCGATATCAGGTTGCGCATCGAGGATCATCGTGAGCCCGGTACGAACGATCTCCTGGTCGTCTGCAACAAGCACCCGGATGCTCATGGGGACTGATCTCCCGCAGGAAATGTAGCTTCCACGATCCAACCGCTGGCTTCATCTGGGCCGGCATGAAGGCTGCCGCCGAGCAAACCCGCCCGTTCGGCCATACCGACCAAGCCATAGCCCGGTGAGTTTCGAGCAGGCGACGTGACGTCGCCGTTGTCGCGAACGGTCAAGCACACCCGCTCACCCTTCCTTACGACGTCGACCATGACCTGGGTTGCGTGGCGCGCGTGGCGCGCTGCATTGGTGATCGCTTCCTGAGCGATGCGATAGAGCGCCACCTGCACGGCGGGAGTGACCCGGTCCAGGTCGCCGGATAGGCTCACGTCAACTATCGGCTGTCCCTCGACCTGGCCCGCCAGACGTTCGATGTCGGCCACACGTGGTTGCGGGCACAGGTCCGCGTCGGTCCCATCACGCAAGATGCCCACCATCGCGCGCATCTCCTTAAGGGCGCGCGACGCCGCCTGCTCGATCGCTCCGAGTGTCTTCAGCGCGATCTGGGGGTTGGACTCGACCGACATCCGACCGGCCTGTGCCTGGATGGCGATGGCCGACACATGATGGCCTACCGCATCGTGGAGTTCGCGCGCGAGCAGGTTCCGTTCGCGAAGCTTCGCCTGCTCGATATCACGGCTTCGGCTATTGGGGTGGAAGCGAACAGACGCGCCCAACGCCGCGGAGAACAAGAAGAAGCCGACGGTTGCGACGACGTCACGTGCGCTGGTG
>DASZOC010000046.1:0-28270 GCA_035550975.1 Actinomycetota bacterium
GTCTGATCGTCTTCACATGGTCGAAGGTCGCCGCCCTCGTCGACGTCGCCCTACAGCTTCCGTACGTGGTTTCGGGAGGGCTTGCGGGGATCGGTCTGATCCTCCTTGGCCTGCTCGTGACCAACGTATCCATCAGAAGGCGTGAAGCGCTCGAACGGTCGCGCCAGCTAGACGAGGTACGCGAAGCACTGGTGCGACTGAGGAATGCGATCGAAGGCGACGACTCGTGAGCCACGAAACCTCAGAGATCGATCCGAAAGACCCGCTCGTACGCCGCGCTCTGACGGTTGTTCGGTGGTTGCGCGACCCAGCGCTACCGGGTCTGGCCGTGATGGTCGTGATCGCTCTAGCAGGTGCGGCAGCCATCTGGTTCGCATGGCGTGGAGTTGCACGGACCATCTACGTCCCACTCCAGATTCCCCAGCTTGTTTCTGGAGGTCTGGGAGGCGTCGCGTTAGTCGGTCTCGGCCTCGCTCTGTTCGACCTTCAGATGACCCGGCGCGAGCTGGCGCAGGAACGACGGCACAATGCAGACATCCTCGATGAGATCGCGTCCCTCGTGCCTCTGGCGCCCAAGATCAAGCGACAACAGCGCCACAGCTAAGCCGATCAGGGCTCAGTCTCGCGATCGTTGCTAGAGATCACACTCGATAAGGGTCCGAGGTCCATTTGTAACAGCTGCATGAGTTGACGAACTTCATGTTGCGAGCCGCCGCCAGGGCGTCGTGCTGGGTGGAACTGAAATGGACCCCATAGGCGTTAGGAGATGGGAACTTCGAACCGACCTTGTTGAGCGTCACCATGAAGTTGTCGGAGCTCAAGGGAGCGCGGCCGAGTATCGATTCGATCAGCTGGAAGAACCAGAACTGCTCACAGGCGAACCGGGCATACGCCTGTCGGTTCGCATTGTCCATTGGGACACCTGCGTCACGCATGAGTGCATAGCAGCGTTCCCGCGCCTGATTGACTTTGTAGCCCTCGTCGTAGGACTTATCCGCATCAGCCCACTCCACAACGACCGACCCCCGAAGCTGGCGCGCCGGGTAAAGGCCAGCCTGTTGCCCCGTCTTAGCCTGGTTGTTCCCGTTGAAGCCATAACGCGGGAAGTATTCCTGGGAATCGGCGCGGCGGGTGAAAAGGGTTGTCAGACAAGCTCCGCCACACAAACCTGCCGCACCATCGAGAAGGAAGACATGCGTGATGCCTTGGGTTTGGAAGCGCAGCACGGCGCTGTTGATGTCGGAGCTCGTTGCCGCTAGATCGCCAAACGACTGGGGTGCGGAGACGTACGCGGGTTCGGTCGCCATCGTGACGCCCTTGGATTTCAATCCCGGGACGTACCCGCGCTCGAGGGCCGCGCGGTACTCGGGCAGGTCCCACGCCACGATGCCAACCTTGGGAGCTTTGCCGAAATAACTCTGTCGGTGCAGACCCTCCACCGTGACGTTGCCGACGCGGATCAGATTTATCCCGCTCGTCTCGAAGTAGTGAGGGTACTCGTGGAAGTCTTCCGGCAAGGAGGCGCCGGTCGGAAAGGTAGAGATCGCCCCCGCTCTCTCAGCGCATTCCTGCAATATCTTGCCGGTGGAAAGGATGCCGAAAACGCTGTTGTCTTCGGTCCAGTGTGCGCACGCGGCCTGCTCCTGCTGATCGATCGGTTGAGAGGAACTCGCATCGAGCTCGTAGTAGATGGGTTCGATCTGGCGCCCAAAGAGGCCGCCTTGTTTGTTGACGTGCTCGATCATCGCGTTGTAGGGCCTTCGCGCATCGTTGTCGAGCGCCGTTCCGAAGGCGGACCGGTTGGCTGGCCCCGCCTCCGAATACGGGATCCCGAAGTAGATCTTTGTCGAGGTGACACCCGGCGCGTTGGCAGCGGACGCTCCTCCGTTACCGTTACCGTTACCGCTACCGCCGCTGGAGTTGGCCGCCCCACCGCCCGAGGCGGTCCGAGTCCCGGTCTCGGGGTCGAGGCCGAATTCCTCAGCGGTACCGAGCACCTCGCCGTCGGCACTCACGACTTCGCCCTTCTTATTAACGCGAGCGCCGGGTGGCAGTTCCGGAGTGCCGGCGGTCAGATCGCCGCCCAGCGCGTCCTCCGAGATCTCTGCGGTTTGCTGTTGCGACGCGGGGACGGTCGATCCACATGCCATCGCGGTTAGGGCCGAGATCGTAAGAAGGGCGACCAAGCGTGTATTCATCCTGAGGCTGCCCATGGTTCCCCTTCAGCCACGCGCGATGCCCCTTCTGGTGCTTAGACCCTGTACGGGTCTGATACCCACCGGTAGCACGTACAGGAGTCGACGAACTTCATATTCCGCGCGGCCGCGATCCCATCATGCTGGGTGGGACTGAAGTGGACCGCGTAAGCACTAGGAGATGAGAACCCTGACCCGACTTTGTTGACCGCGACCATGATGTTGTCAGGGGTTAAAGGTGCCTGGCCGAGGATCGACTCGAGGAGCTGCAAGAACCAGAACTGCTCGCATGCCATGCGGGCATCAGCCTCTTTCTGCGAGTTGTCCAGAGGGACTCCCGCCTCGCGCATCAGCGCATAGCACCGCTCGCGCGTCTTGTTCACCTTGTATCCCTCGTCATAGAACTTGTCCGCATCAGACCATTCGACGACGACCGAGCGCCGCAGCTGACGCGCCGGGTAAAGGCCCGCTTCCTGCCCAGCCTTGGCCGCGTTGTTCGCATTGAATCCGTAGCGCGGGAAATATTCCTGCGAGTCGGAGCGCCTCATCCACAGGGACCCCATACATCCACTCCTGCACGCCCCTGACGGCCCATCGATCAGGAGGACGTGAGTGATCCCCTGTGATTGGAACCGGAGGACCGCGTTATTGATGTCCGCGCTGGTTGCCGCAAGGTCCTGCGCATTCTGGGGTGAGGTGATGTAGGCGGTCTCGGTGGCGAGCGAGATGCCCCTTTGTTTCAGGGTCGGCATATACCCCCGGTTCAGGGACGCGCGGTAGATCGGGTCGTCCCACGTGACGACACCTACTTTTGCACCCTTATTGAAGTAATTCTCCCGGTACAACCCGTTGACGGTGACGGGTCCAAGACGGACCAGATTCAGGCCGCTCGTCTCGAAATAATGCGGAAAGGTGCGGAAATCTTCGGGCAGCGAGGCCCCGTCGGTGTAGGTGCTGAACCCTCCAGCTCTCTCGGCACACTCCCGCGGGATGTCGCCACCGAAGAGGATGCCGAAGACCTCGTTGTCCTCCGTCCAGTGCGAACAGGCCGCTTGCATCTGTTGGTCGACAGTCTGGGACGATGCCGCGTCGATCTTGAAATAGACCGGTTCGATCTGACGTCCGAACAGACCACCTTGTTTGTTTATGAGGTCGATGATCGCGTTGTAAGGCTTGCGCGCATCCGAGTCGATCGCAGACCCGAACGCGGCCTGATTCGCGGGGCCCGTCTCCTGATAGATCATGCCGAAGTAGATCTTCGTGGCGGTCACACCTGGGACGCCCGCCGCCGACGCGCCGCCGCCTCCTCCTCCGCCGCCGCCACTGCCCCCGCTGGGCTTGTCGGAGCCGCCAGCCGTGGAGGCGATCGGAGTGCCGGTCTCTGGATCGAGGCCGAACTCCTCGGCGGTGCCGAGCACCTCGCCGTCGGCACTCACGACTTGACCCTTCTTGTTAACGCGTGCCCCCGCTGGCAGTTCCGGGGTACCCGCGGTGAGATCACCGCCGAGCTCGTCCTCGGAGATCTCTGCGGCCTGCCGTTGAGCCTCCGGCACCGTCGTTCCACATGCCACCGCGGTAAGGATCGTGACCGAAAGAAGCGCGACCATCCGTGCGTCCGCCCTGATGCTTCGCATAGCTCCTCCTCGAGATACCCCGTCGCCCCAAGCGATCCTCTACCTATAAATATGCGCCATGCGGAGGTGACTTACTCTTGTGGGACAGGACCAAGCCGAAGCCGAGTCTTAGGGATGGGGACAAGTAAATAGAGGTGGCCGCCCTAGCTGGGGAACCAGCTAGGCGAGCTCTTCGATCAGCCTCTCAGGAGGGCGGACAGCAGGCCGGATACGAGAGCCGCTCGCTCGGGCATCGCGGAGATCGAGATCCATTCCCCCTCTGCATGGGCGTTGCCTCCTACGGGCCCGAGTCCGTCCAAGGTCGGTATCCCCAGGCCCGCGGTGAAGTTGCCATCGGATCCGCCTCCGACCGCCTTCTCGGTAAGCGCTCCGATGCCTATGTCCGCTGCGACCTCTTGCGCTCGGGCGTACAGGGCCTGCGACGATGTGCGTTCCAGAGGGGCGGTGGTCGTGACCCTCTCCACCGTCAGCTTGGCACCAGCGATCGTGGGTTCCAGAGACCTGAGTCCGGCGTCCACCCGCTCCTGTTCGGCGGCCGTGAAGGCCCTCGCATCCACCGCGACACTCGCTTTGCTCGGAACCGTATTGGTCGTGGTTCCTCCGGTGAGGACGCTTGGCGTGACCGTCGTCCCGATCTCGGGTGCGGCGAGCTCGCTGATCGCCACCACCTGGTGCGCGATTTCGAGCGCGGCGTTGATCCCGTTCTCTGGGTCAAGACCCGCGTGTGCTGCTCGGCCCGTGACCTCCACCCTGTAGGTCGAGACGCCCTTGCGCTGCGTTTTCAGCGACCCAGACGCACTCGGCTCCAAGACGAGCACAGCCTCCGCATCCGCCACCGACTCGGCGATGAGGTCTCTGGAGCTTGGCGACCCCAGTTCCTCGTCGGTGGTCAAGAGGATGACCACCCCGTCCAGGTCGTCCAGTGCGGCGGTCGCGAATAGGAGCTGCACAACGCCGCCTTTCATGTCGAAGCAGCCCGGGCCCGTGGCGTTGTCCTCGTTTACCTCGAACGGCCAGACGGCCGTCGTACCGGTGGCCCATACCGTGTCGAGATGTCCCAAGAGCACGACCTTGGTTGCAGAACCAAAGCGCCATCGCAAGTGCGATCGACCTTCTACCTGCAGCAGCTCTCCATCGCTTCCTAGGAGATCGACGGCAAGTGAGCGAGCGACGCGCGCGCATTCGGCGGTAGCGACAAGGTCGGACGAAGGAGACTCAACCGCGACGAGGGTCGCAAGAGCGTCCACCATCTCCGGCGTGCGTTGGCGGAGTTGTTCGAGGTGCGACATCGAAGGGAGCCTAACGAGCGGTCTTCTTACCCCAGAGCCTCCCCCCGAAGCGGATCCAGCGGACTCGGTTACGACCGTCTCTAAGGAACTCTGCTCGCAACCCATCGAGCCGACCGCCTTGAACCAGAAACCTGTCCTCGTCGAAAGGAACGAGATGGAACGGCGCCACGCCTGAAGGAGCCTTTGGGTCTTCGACCAGCGAGAACTTCGTGTGCAGCTTGTGTCCTCTGACGGTCAGCTCGAGCTCTCCCTGCTTGAAGGGATCTACGTACTTGCCGGCGTAGCTCCCGAGGTCGGATCCGTTGGTCGAGAGCGTTTCGGGAAGGCGGTGTTCCAAACCGAGATAGATCGCCAACGACTTCTTGACGACCTTCTCGTGAACCTCCATGCCACGGTTCGAGTTCGTCAGCACGGTTACCGCGAAGTCCCGCTCAGGAGCCATGACGAACGCAGATTGCTGCCCATAGGTGGTGCCGCCGTGGGCCACTAGTGTCACGCCGTCGTAATCGTCCAGGAACCACGACAGCCCGACCGACCGAGCGATGTTTCCGGCCTCGGCCTGCACTTTCTGCATCTCTCGAAGACTGGAACGTTTGAGCAGGCGCTTGCCACCCGGAGCGCGTCCGTCTCCAAGGTGGAATTGAGCCCAACGAAGCTGATCGACCGCGTCGGAAATCAGGCCCCCAGCAGGGCCAGCATTACGCCCGATGTCCCATGGCTTCGCGACCGAATGCTTGGTTGAACGCGGAGTAGCCGCATTGTGGCCTGCAACGACGCGGTAGATGATCGCCTCCTCTGCGAAGAAGAACGATCGAGTCATCCCGAGTGGCTCCAGAAGAAGTTCCGTGATGGCCTGTTCGTAGGACGTCCCTGTCACTTTCTCGATCACTCGACCCGCGATGTAGAAACCGGCGTTGTTGTAGTGCCACACCTCCCCGAGCGGGGTCAGTTGCGGGATCTTCGCAAGTTCCCCGACGACACGGGCTAGCGCGTCGTCTCCGCGACCCGTGTTCGAGAAGTAGTCCCCCGCCCAGCCGCCGGTGTGAGTGAGCAGATGGCGAAGCGTCACCTTCTTGGTCACGTCGGCGTCCTTCAGCTTCAGATCGCGCAGGTAACGCTTGACCGGAACGTCGAGCTCGAGATCCCCGCGCTCGACCAAGTGCATGATCGCCGTTGCGGTGTAGGTCTTACCGGTCGACCCGATCTGGAACAGCGTGTTCTCGTCGACCGGGTCCGGTGCCTCGAGACTGGTCACCCCAAAACCCGACGCGTAGGCACGCCCCTTGTGCCAGACGCCGACCGAGACACCGGGGGTACCGGTGTCCTTCATGCGGCCACGCACAAAGCGTGCCAGGGATGGATCGATGGGAGTGGTGCGCAAGCGCTTCACCGTGGCGGTCGTCATGGAGCCAGTCTCACGTCCTTGCCGCTTGGTTTCTTTGTCCCCCGGTGAGAAGAATCCCCGGAACCTTGGCTTGAAGGCTCATTTTATACTCTTTATGGATACTATATAGATACTGAACGGTATCCGATAGGAGCCAAAGATGGACACCGAGAAGGTCTGTGTGAACCTGCCGGCGGCGGAGCTGGGCAAGATCGACGTCCTTGTGGCGCAGGGCCTCTACTCGAGCCGGACCGACCTGATCAGGTCGGGCATCCGCAAGACGCTCGAGGAGAACCACGAGGCGGTCCGTACTGTCATCATGAGCGGAGCGAGGATCGGCTACCAGGTCCTCTCTCGAGCGGAGCTCGAGATGGCCAGGCGCTCCGGGACCAAGCTCACGATCTTCGTCATGGGGGTGCTTCGCATCCGGACGGACGTCACCCCCGACCTCGCCGACGCCACGGTCGAGCAAATCCAGATCTTCGGAAGCCTGAAAGGCCCCAAGGCGGTGCTCGATCGCCTCGGGGACAAGATCGTGCGCGGCTTCGGTACATGACGGCTCTTCTGTCGATCCGAGGGGTAAGCAAGATCTACCAGCGCGGCATCGTTGCCAACGACGACGTGTCTCTCGAACTCGAAGCCGGGCAGATTTACGGGTTGCTCGGTCCTAACGGAGCGGGCAAGACCACACTAGTGAGCCAGATCCTCGGGCTCGCCCAACCGACCTCGGGATCGATCCACGTCGAAGGCGTCGATGTGACGCGCAAGAGCGTTGTCGCGCGGAAAGCATGTTCGTACCAGCCTCAGACGAACGCACCCATCGAAGGACTGACCCCTCGTGAAGCGATCGAGCTCGTCGGTCGCATCCGTGGGGCAACGCGGGTTGATGTGCGCAGACGGGCAGAAGAGTTGATGGACACCCTTCAGATCGTCGAGTGGGCTGACAAGCAGATCCCTCTTTCCGGAGGGGTGGGCCGACTCACGTCGTTCTGCATGGCTGCTGTGGCTCCAGGTCGGATATGCGTTCTCGACGAACCGACCAACGACGTCGATCCTCTGCGGCGCAAGCTCTTGTGGAAGCAGGTGCGTTTCCTCGCAGATGCCGGTTCTGCAGTGTTACTCGTGACCCACAACGTCCTCGAGGCGGAACGCTCGGTGAATCGACTCGGGATCATGTCTGGTGGGAGGCTGGTCGTCCAAGGCACCCCGGAGTCCCTCATGGCTCGATTCGGGGTCATCTCTCTGGATGACGTCTACGCGCGCGTCGTAGGCCCTGGTGGAGTTTCCTCTAAGGAGATGGCGGGGTGACCGAGGCTCTGCGCACCTACGGGTTGTTGTTCAAGTGGGAGTGCCTGCGGTTGCGCTCCACCCTTGCTCTGATCATCGTCATCCAGGTCGTGCTCGCGATCGGCGTCGTGTACGGGCTTTCATTCCTGCTACCGGATATCTCAGGCTCCTCGGCCCTATATCTGGCGACGGGAGCACCCACCCTGTCACTGTTGATCCTTGGCATCACGGTCGTCCCCCAAGAAGTAGCGCGCTCGAAAGACACTGGTAGGGATCAGTATCTGCGCGCGCTGCCCCTGCCGGCGCTGTCCATGCTTGCAGCCAGCGTCACGTTCTGGTTGCTAGCGAATCTGCCGGGCACCGCCCTATCTCTATGGGTTGCGAAGCTCCGCTTCGACATCACACTGGACATCGACCCCCTGGTCGCCGCGGTGATCGTGCTCGTTGCACTTACCGCGGCAAGCGTCGGTTACGCACTGGCGCAATCGATCCCGCCGCAAGCTACGCAACAGATCTCTTCATTCATCAGCATCGGGATCCTGTTGTTCTCACCGATCAATTTCCCACTGAGCCGCTTGCCTCAGACGCTGCAAACGATCCATGAGGTGCTCCCGATCACGTACATGGCAGACCTCGTCCGGTGGAGCCTCACCGGCCGGGCAACCCACGACCCCACCCTGTCCTTCGGGGTCGTCGGCCTCTGGTGCCTAGCGGGACTCCTGATCAGCTACCGAGTCGCGACCAAGCGCCGCTAACCAACCGAGACCGGCGCTCCTGTCCGGGTTGCGAGGCGGCCCCCGACGTGAACGGCCTCCAGCTCACCCGAGTCACTACGGACGAAGTAGCCCTTCATGCCCTTGGCAGGGCCATCGAGAACGATGTAGCGATCGCCGTCGCCGGGCAGTAGTCCTAGCGGGAACGGTGGCGGATTGGGAGGTACCTCCTCGCCGGCTTCCATGAGTTGCTTGAGCGTCTCCGGCTTGATCTCTACCTCGAGCATCAGATGACCGTCCCCCGGCCTTATCTCTGCGATGGCAGCGATCGTCTCGAACCGACCCGTATAGGGCTGCAATTCCTCATCGCTTAGCGACAAAGGTTCGGGGTCCTTGTCCACTACACCTACATAGTTTTCGAGCGCCCATTTGACTATCCCGTCGTTGAACTGGTTGCCGTTCGGACCGCAGTTCGTGAGGGTCGAGATGACGAAGTTCCGCTCCGGGATCATGACGAAATCAGAGTGCTGCCCGAGAGTGTCACCTCCATGGGACACGAGGCGGATTCCGTTGACATCACGCAGTAACCAGGAGATCCCCACTGCATCGCCCAGGGCACTGCCCGGCATCTCAGCCGTGGGCTGCTGCATCTGCTTGAGTAGTTCCTCCGACAAGACCTTGGTGCTATCGGAAGCGGTTCCGTCACCGAGATGGAACTTTCCCCACGCGATCAAGTCGGCCGAGTTGCTGCTGATCCCGCCCGCAGGGCTGTTGCCACGAGGCATCGCCCAGCGCCGGGCAATCTTGATCGTTCCGTCCGGTTCCTGGTTATGCCCGACCGCGAACCTCCGCGTCATGATCTCGCTGGGGAAGAAGAACATGTTCTTGAGACCAAGGGGCTCGAAGATCAGGTCCCTGAGGGCCTGCTCATAGGTCTTTCCCGTCACTTTCTCGATGATCCGGCCCGCCACAGACAAGGCCGCGTTGTTGTAGGACACGCTCTTGCCCAGGGGTAAAACCTGATCGATCTCCGCCATCTTCTCCACGTACTTGGCGATAGCGTCATCGCCATCTCCGGTGTTCTCCATCAAGTCACCGGACCATCCCGCCGTGTGGTTCAAGAGATGAAGGACCGTGACCTTCTCCGCTACCTCCGGGTCTTTGAGCTTCAACTCGGGCACATAGGTGCGGACCGGCGCTTCAAGAAGAACGTCACCCTTGTCTACGAGTCGCATGATCGCGGTCGCGGTGAACGTCTTTCCGGTAGACCCAAACTGAAACAGCGTGCTCTCGTCGACCGGAAGCCCATGTTCGATGCTCGTCGTCCCGTGGAAGGCGTAGTGCTCGGTCCCGTCGATGTAGACGCCAACCGCTACGCCCGGCACGTCTAAGCCTTGAGCGAGTTCCGCAACCTGATCTTGCAGCTGCTGGCTTTCGACAGTCATGAGCTCTCCCTGAGTCGATCAGCGTCTAGCGTCCCCGCGAGTATGCGACCGCGCTCGGCGATGGCATGTGTGGGGGGCGACTAAAGGGACCCGTGCTGGTTGTTGCTGGCCCCGAATCGGAGCTAGAGCCCCTGGTGCGAGACTGACTGCCCAAAAAGAGGAAGGGCCAGACTTGCCGATAGATCAGGTTGTGGTCGATTGCCACAACGATTGGCTGTTGTTGCTGGAGCGAGAACGTTCGTTGGACCGAACGGACAGTTTGGGGCGCCGTTTCCTCCCTCAGTTCCGTGACGCGGGGATCAACGTGCAGGTCAGCCCGATCTACATCGATCACGAGTTCCTCCCCGAGGGGGCGTTGCGCCGAACGCTGCTGGCGATCCAACACCTCAAGGAGGAGGCAGCGGGGCTTCAGGAACAGGCAGCTGTGTGTCTGACGGGTAGTGACATCGACGAGGCCGTAGAGGACGGGAAGGTTGCCTTCGTTATCGCCCTCGAAGGAAGCCATGCGATCGCTAACGACGTTTCTCTGTTCGACTTGCTGTTCGAGCTCGGGGTTCGTATGGCGTCGTTCACACACTTCGGCGACACCTCCCTCGCGGGAGGCAGCGCCGACGGTGAGCCCGGGAAAGGGCTGTCGAGGCTCGGGGTCGAGGCCCTGCGCACCTTCGAACGTCTAGGGATCGTGATGGACGTCTCCCATCTCTCCACCCAGAGCACCGAAGACGTCCTTCAACGTGCGACGCGACCCGTGGTCGCCTCACACTCATCGTCCAAGGCGATGCGCGATCACCATCGCAACCTCAGCGTCGAGCACATCAAGGCGATCGCGGCCCTCGAAGGAGTCATCGGCATCCCGGCAGCCATACCGAGCTTCATCGACCCCGAAGTTCCCACCGTCAACAGTGTGGTCGATCACATCGAGCACATAGCAACGACGGTAGGAGTCGACGCCGTCGGTATCGGTGCCGATTTCGTGCGTGAGTACTTCGACGAGGTCTATCCGACTTACGAAGACATCCGCATCGCAGGAGAGGACGTGCGGGCCACGATCGAGGGCTTCGACTCCCCCGCCGGTCTGCCGAAGCTGATCAACGCCCTGGAGGCTCGGGGATTCAGCGATGACGACATGCGCAAGATCCTCGGCGGAAACTTCCTGCGTGTGTTCAGAGAGGTGATCGGTGTTAGTTCCTGACGTGCCAGCGGGTACCAGGTTGGAAGCCCTCGAGCTGCGGCGCATCGCTGTGCCGATGAAGACGCCGTTCCGAACGTCGTTCGGAACGCAGCAGGACCGCGACATCCTGCTCGTGAAGGCCATCACCTCAGAAGGCGAGGGCTGGGGTGAATGCGTTGCCATGTCGAGCCCCGTCTACTCCAGCGAATACATCGATGGCGCGCAACAGGTGATCAAGTCATTCCTGGCTCCCCTGCTTTTCGCGGAGCGTTCTATTGATGTACCCCGCGTCGCTGATGTGCTGATGTCGATCAAGGGGCACCGGATGGCCAAGGCGGCGGTCGAGATGGCGATACTCGACGCCGAGCTCAGGGGCGCAGGGAGGTCGTTCGCTCATTTTCTCGGTGGCGTGCGCGACTTCGTCGACACTGGCGTCTCTGTGGGCATCCACGACGACATCGGCGAGCTTCTGGACACGGTCGCCGGTTACGTCGAAGAGGGTTACATGAGGATCAAGCTGAAGATCGAACCCGGGAGCGATATCGACCACGTGCGGGCGGTACGCGAAAAATTCGGGCCCGACCTCTTACTCCAGGTCGATGCGAACACCGCCTACCAACTGTCCGACGCCGAACACCTCGCCCAACTCGACGAGTACAACCTGCTGCTGATCGAGCAACCCTTGCCGGAAGAGGAGGTGCGCGCTCACGCGGAGCTCGCAGCCAAGGTCTCGACTCCGATCTGTCTCGATGAGTCCATCACCTCAACACAAGCTGCAACCGATGCGATCGCTCTCGGCGCTTGCTCGATCATCAACATCAAGGCCGGGCGCGTGGGCGGCTATCTCGAAGCCAAGAACATCCACGATTACTGCTCCAGCGTCGGAGTACCGGTCTGGTGTGGGGGGATGCTCGAGACCGGCATAGGTCGGGCCGCCAACGTAGCGCTCGCGTCATTACCGAACTTCACTTTGCCGGGAGATACGTCAGCCTCCGACCGCTACTGGGCCACCGACATCACCGAACCATTCGTACTGGAGGACGGCCGCGTCCGGGTCCCCACGGGGCCTGGACTCGGTGTGGAACCGATCCCGGAGATCCTCGAAGAGGTAACAACCGCGATCGAGACGATCCGAGTTAGCTGACCCTCTCCAGGACGTAGTAGCCCGGCTTCGCCAGCGCGGTAATCACGAATCCGTCGTTCAGGCGCCCTTCAAGAGCTGAGCGCGAAGCAGATCTCCAGTGCGAGCCAAGCTCCGCGTTACGTCGCCTGATCTCGACGATGTCTCGTGGGATACCGACGAGGATCGTGTCGGACGATGCGGTCGTCTCGATCGGTGAACCATCGGGCCCTGCGTCTAAAGCAATCTCAGCCCCGGCTTCACGCAACTCCGCGATGTCGGGTGTGGCGATCCCGTCTCCGAGGCTTGCTTCCACCGCACGAGGAGAACCGAGCGCCCACTCGACCAGGACCCTGTCGCTGTCGTCACTCCCGTTGATGCCATCGTTCATCTGTCCGTAGAAGCTCGGGTAATACGCCGTCACGGCAGCTCCCAACTTCGTCAGGTTGAAATACGCATTGCGGCTGACGAGTGGGTCGTAGGTCCAGGTGACCGTAGTGATCTCTTTACTCAGACACCACGCTCGTTGGTGCTCCTTGAGAGCGAATCCTACGTTTCGGCCCTGAACCTCCGGCGAGACCCCCAAGATGTGCGAGTGAAGCTGGAACTTCTCCTCGTGCCAACCGACGAAGCCGGTGATTGCTGCCACGAGTCTGTCGCCCAGGTACGCTCCGAAGACGTAGTTGTCCGCATGGGAAAGTGCTCGGAGCGTCGAGACACCGATCAGATCCCGGTCTTCAGGCCCCCAGATAACTCGATGGAGCTCGACCGCCTGCTGGATCTCCTCTAGGCCTTTCAGCTTGAGGACCTCGACGCCCGCCCGCGCAGCAGCATCCGAGGCGGCCTCAGCGGCCGCCCTGGTCACATCCGAAGTCACGGCCGTCAGGGTCATGAGCCAAGTCTGGCAGCGTCGCCAGGGTGGGGCTTATCGAAGGCGGCCAACTTTCCCAGAGCTCTTTGTCCCGGTGTCCAAAGCAGGCAAGCCGTACCGAGAGCTCGACTGAGGGGACCGAGATCAGGGACCCGCGTCATCAAGGATCGAGCCCAGCTCAACCACCGGTGGCCGGGGACGCGTGTCGACCCCGAGCCTGAAAACATCCGGGCGGTGATAGTGCCCGACTGGATCGAACATCCGCCGGGCAGCATGAACCTCGGCGAGATCAAGCCCCGCATAGAGGATCGTCTCCTCGTGGCGGCTCGGACCGGCAAGGATCTCCCCCATCGGGCTCACGATCACGCTGTTGCCGGGCTCCAGCCATTTCGTTTCTTCCCGCTCCTCGTCAATGACCCACAGGCTGTCACGGTGTGGGAAGTCGGCGGGGATCTGATCGATGTGGAGACATGGATTGACTCCGACGACGTAGCAGCGGCCCTCGCGCGCGATGTGTCTCATCGACGCGATCCAGTTATCCCCCTTCGCCAGAGTTGGGGCGAGCCAAACGTCTACCCCTTGCGAGTACATGTAAAAGCGCGCCAAGGGCATGTAGTTCTCCCAACAGGTCAGGCCGCCGACCTTCCCGAAAGGGGTTTCGTAAGTCTGTAACGTCGAACCATCGCCCATGCCCCAGATCGTCCGTTCAGATCCCGTGGGAACGAGCTTGCGGTGCTTGCCGAGCAGGGTGCCGTCGGGTCCGAAATAAAGCACTGTGTTGTAAAGGGTGCCGCCATTCACCTCGCGTTCGTTGATCCCGATCACCATGTAGACCTCGGAATCTCGCGCGAATCCCGCCAATCTTCCGGTTGTGGGTCCGGGGACAACCACCGACTGATCTACCAGAAGGGCGTACCACTCGTCGTCGCCCTCCCAGATGGGTTGCGAGTCCATCCACAACGGGGTACCGGGGATGAATACCTCAGGGAAGACGACGAGGTTCACGCCGTCCGCGGCCGCCTCCTTCACCAGGAGCTCAGTCTTGTCGAGCGTCGCCTCCCGGTCCATGAAGACAGGTGCGGCCTGTACCGCCGCCACGTTGGCATTCACGTTTCGGTCCTCCGGGGTCGGGGAGGCGAGCCTATATAGATGAGGTCCGATACCCGAACGCTTTTTTACCTCTCCGAGCCTTCGTTAGAAAGCGCCTTCGCTATCACGTAAGCGGTCCATTCGAAGACCTCATCTGGCAGTTCATCTCGGCCCAGAAGACGCCGTTGCATCAACCCTTGAATTGCAGCCACGACGACCGCAGCCGCCTGCTCCGAAGTTGGCGTCGGCGGAGGGTCGGCGATGTCAGTGGCTGCGGTCTGCTCTAAGGCGGCAACCACGCTGGCGTCAGAGTCCGAGACTCTTTCCGCGAAAGTCTCGAGAACGCGGGGGTCGCGGAGCGCCAGCGAGTAGAACTCGAGTTGAAGCTGGAGAAGCCGCCGAGTCCGCGGATCGTCCGAATAACGCGCTGCGCTTCTTGCGAGGTCCATCACGGACGAAACAGCGGAGGCCCCAGGTGTCGTTGGCGAGCCTCCTGTGATACGCGGCGTGAACTCTTCGACCACAGCTAACAGCAACTCTGCTTTGTCCTTGAAGCTCGAGTAGATAGCTCCGGTCGTTACGCCGGCCGTCCGGGCTATGTCCATAAGCGAAGCAGCCTGCATGCCGTCCCGCGCGATGACCTCAGCTGCGGCGTCCAGCAGGCGCTTTCTGGTCCCGGCCTTGCCCTGCTCAGGGACGAGCTCGTCGTCCATCACCTCGCCTCCCTATCCTCGATATGATAATAACTATTATCACCCCAGGAAAGGAGGCCGCCCGGATGTTGACGGCAGAGAACTGCCCCACCGATGAAGGGGCTGCCGAGGTGCTCGGGCAGGTCTGCTCCAGGCGCAAGATCCCCGGAGCCGTCCTCGGCGTCATGGTCGACGGCGAGGTCGTCGCACGGGCTACCTTCGGCCTCGCTAACGCCGCGACAGGGCTGCCCGTCTCCGACGAGACGATCTTCCACGCCGGTTCAATAGGAAAGGTTTACACCGCGACCGTCCTCATGACACTGGTCGACGAGGGCAGCGTCGACCTCGACGCGCCGGTAAAGAACTACATGCAGGACTTCGAGCTCGCCGATGGGAACGCAACGAAGTCCGTGACGATTCGGCAATTACTCACTCACACTTCCGCCATCGATGGTGACGCGCTCGACGAGGAGGGCAACTACGGCCGCGGTGACGACTGCCTCGAGCGCTACGTCGCGGACATGAATAACCTCCCGATGATCGCTGAGCCCGGGAGTCTGTGGTCCTACTGCAACAGCGGATACATCTTGCTCGGAAGACTCATCGAGGTGATAACAGGATCGACCTACGAAGACGCGATGTCAGAACGTCTCTTGCAACCGCTCGGACTGCAGAAGACCTTCTACTTCCCTGAACAAGTGATGCCGCACAGCTTTGCCGTCGGGCACATACCGAACCCCGAAGGACCTCCGAATGTGTCGCCCATATGGGCTTTCAACCGCGCGGCTCACCCCGCGGGAGGAAACATAAGTACCACCATCGACGAGCTCCTTGCTTTCGGGCGTCTGCATCTCAACGGAGGCGTCGCGCCTGACGGCACGAGGATCCTGTCCGAGGATTCTGTTCGAGCGATGCAAACAGCCGCAGCTCCGTGCCCGGAACCTGAGCTCTTGGGTGATCAATGGGGCCTCGGTTGGTTCCTGCGAACCCAAGCCGGCCCGGCGACGGTGGCCCACGACGGCAATACACATGGCCAGACGGCAGGCCTGCGGCTCATCCCCGACCGGGACGCGGTCGTCGGCATCTTGACCAATCTGAGCGGTCAAAACTACGCCTTCATGGAGATCGCCCATGAACTGATCGATCCCTGGCTCGGTACGCAAACCCCCGGAAAGTCCCAGGGATCCCGCCCTGCGTCGCCTCCTGATGCGAACCGATTCGTCGGTCTGTACGAGAAGCTCGGTGGTCGAATCCGGGTGAGCCTGCAAGACGGGGTCCTCCACGCCACCGTCGAACCCACGGGAGCTCAGGCGGAGATGCAAGAGGCCGATCCCAAACCACGATCACTTAAAACCGTTAGTGAGGATCGCTTCCTCATGCCTATCGAGGAGATAGGAGACGAGATGCCGCTCACGTTCCTGCATCCGGATGCAAAGAACGAACCACGCTTCGTTCACTTCGGAGGCAGAGCCTTCCCGCGCGTGCAGTAGGCGTGACCTCTCAAGCTCGCGCTCTCAAAGTGGGGGTTTTCCTCCCTCCCCTCGAAAACGCCTACGGAGACGGGTGCCCTGCGCGGTGGACGGACCTCGCCGAGATGGCGCGCGTCGCGGAGGACGTCGGGTTCGACTCCGTCTGGGTCCCCGACCACCTCCTCTATCGATTCCCGGGTGTAACGACATTCGGCGTATGGGAGTGCTGGTCACTGGTCTCAGCTCTCGCCGCGGTGACCGACCGGGTCGAGATCGGGACCTTGGTAAGCGTGACGCTGTGGCGCTCGCCGGGGCTCCTTGCCAAGATCCTGGAAACGGTAGACGAGATCAGCGGCGGCCGGATCATTGCAGGGTTGGGGGCGGGCTCACACGAGGCTGAGTTCCCCGCTTTCGGCTTCGACGACTGGGGTTGTCGCGTCACGCGCTTCGAAGAAGAGATCAGCATCCTTCGAACGTTGCTGAGGACGGGACGGGTTGACCATGCTGGGCGGTTCCACACCCTGAAGGATTGCGAGCTACGCCCTCGGGGTCCCCGTCCGGCCGGACCGCCGATCATGATCGGTGCTCGAGAGCCTCGAATGATCCGACTTGCCGCGACGTACGCCGACGAGTGGAACATCGCCTGGCGTCACGACGTCAACGACCTGATTGCCGCATCGGTGGAAGGTGACCAAGCGTGTCGAGAGGTGGGACGCGATCCGGCGACTCTTCGGCGCTCGGCGTGTCTGCAGGTCGACCTACCGAATCGGCACGACTACGGCGGCTCAGAGTTGCTACGACAAGGGCGCGCCGACGCGCTGAAGGGCGACAGCGACGAGCTGGCCGAGACATTGACCGGGTACGGGGACGCAGGGATCTCGCACGTTCAATTGTGGCTCGATCCGGCGAACCCCGCAGGCATCGAGGCCTTCGCGCCCGTACTAGAAAGGCTCAAGGATTCGCGGTAGCCAACGCTCGACTGCACCCAGCCGGCGTCATCACCGAGGGCTAGGGACGGGCTGCCCCAATCAACCTGAGTGAGACTCGCAAGTCTCAGATGGCCGAAGAGGTCTTCCACCTCACTCAAAGGAGCCGAGAGGTGAAGCCGTCTGGGGACGACTTCCGACGCAAAAAATCCCACAAAAACCCCACGCGAGGACGGAAAACGATGCTCAAGGACGCTCAGTGACGAATATGAAAAAGCCCAGGTCAGCGCACCTATTGAGCTAAAATAGCAGGTCACAGAATCGGCGTCATTCAAACTTCTAATCCGAGGGTCGGGGGTTCGAATCCCTCCGGGCGCGCGAGCACACGGCGCGTGACCACGAAGTGCGACGCCCGGAGGATTCGTTGGCCCGCGCGGGATCGGTGTCTATATCGCTGGCGCCGCGGGGCGGGTATCTATATCCCTCCGAGCACGCTGACAAGAACGCTTCAGCCCCAACCGAGCTCGTCCAGCCGCCGGTCATCGATGCCGAAGTGGTGTGCGATCTCGTGGATGACCGTGCGGCGCACTTCCTCTCGTATCGCTTCGGGACTCTGAAATGCACGCGTCAGCGGTCCTTCGTAGATCGCGATGCGATCAGGCAGCACCGCGTCGTAGTTGCTCCGTTCGATCAGCGGGATGCCGAGGTAGTAGCCGAACACGGTGTCTCCGGGATCTAGGTCGGCAACGACGTCGTCGGATGGCTCGTGTTCGATCACGATCTCGACGTTTTCCATCCGCCGCGCGATGTCCTCCGGCAAAGACTCCAGGGCCTCCACGACGAGCTCTTCGAAGTTCGATCCCATCCCTTCAATAGTCTCCGACGCGCAAGCACCAGCCATGGGAACGCCGCGAGGTGAGATCAGGTTTTCGTCCCGCCGACGGCCCAACGTCCCTGCTCGTTTAGGTAGGCGGCGACCGGGTAGGTCGTATCACGACCCTTACTCGACTCAAGAAGCGCGCCCGATGCGCGCCATCATCACACGGGTGGCCTTAGGCGGAGGTGACGGGTGAGCCGGTCTGAACGGGACGTGCCGCAGCTTCTTGATTGGGCGGCCGCGGTGGCGTGGCGGCTGCTCGTCATCGCTGCCGCCGCCACGGTCGTCGGGTTCCTGGTCGCCCGGCTGACCCTCGTCGTCATCCCGACACTCATCGCGCTCCTCGTCGCGAGCGTGCTCCACCCGCCGGCCGCCCGGCTCTCGGCGCGCGGCGTGCCGCCCGCGGTATCAGCCTTCCTCGTGTTCCTCACCGTAGTCCTAGCCGTAGGTGCAGGCGTCGCCTACATAGCGCCTGCGGTCGCTGAAGAGGTGAGCGATGCCGGCACCACGCTCTCGAGCGCGCAGAACGGGTTGGCAGGATGGTTGGAGGACGAACCCTTCGGGATCAGCCGCAGCGATGCCGGCGACTACATCGACCGGATCGGCGATCAGATCGCCGAGAACCGAAGTCGGATCGCAACCGGCGTTCTCGGTGCGGCCGCGGGGCTCGTGCAGATCGTGGGCGCGACCGCGCTCGCGATCGTCCTCGCATTCTTCTTCGTCAAAGACCGAGACCGTATGTGGGGATTCATCGTCGTCCAGTTCCCGGAGGAACGGAAAAACGACGTAGGCGAGGCCGGAAGGCGTGCGTGGGAGGCGATGCAGGGTTACGTACGCGGTATCACGATCATCGCCGTCGTCGACGCGGTCCTGATCGGGATCGCGCTCGTGATCCTGGACGTGCCGCTTGCCCTGCCGCTGTCGGTGCTCGTATTCCTCGGCGCCTTCGTACCTATCATCGGTGCGTTCGTGTCGGGACTGGTCGCCGTTGTGATCGCTCTCATCACGCGCGGCATAGCCGAAGCCGCCATCATCGCCGTCGTCATCACCGCGATCCAGCAACTCGAGGGCAATATTCTCCAACCCGTCGTCATGGGACGAACCGTCAAGCTCCACCCGGTGGTGATCCTGCTCGCGGTCGCGACGGGCGTGATCGTTGCGGGGATAGCGGGCGCATTCCTGGCGGTCCCCGTCGTCGCGACCACGACCGCCGCCGGCAGCTACCTGAAGCGAGTCCGGGAGGAACGGTCACACGACCCGATCGCGGACGGTCCCGCGGCCGAACGGGCATGAGCGCCCAGGCTGCGGTAGCGCGGGCGCGCGCGGCCGTGGAGGACACGACGATCCCTGCGGCCGGAGGCTTGCGATTGGGCCCCCTCCTGGAGCGACTGATCTCTCAGCTGCGCGACGACCACATCCGTGCCCATGCGGGCCATCTCGCCTTCCGCGGGTTGTTCTCGATCTTCGCCGCGCTGATCGTGACGCTCGCGCTGCTCGCGGTGTTCGAAGCGCGCGAACTCGTCGACACGCTTCTCCAGCGCCTCTCCCCCGCGGTCCCGCAAGCCGTGATCGAAGCGTTGCGCGATCAGATCCTCACGACGACGATGGAGTCGACGCAGCGTGCCCTCAGCATCGGAACGATCGCATCGATCATCGCCGCGCTCTACGGCCTGTCCGCGACCGCTCGCGCCGTGATCGACGCGTTGAACACGATGTATGACGTCGATGAGAGACGGCCCTTCATCGCTCGCTTCGCGACGTCACTCGTGATGGCGTTCGCCGTGATCGGCCTCCTGATCGCCGCGCTCGTTCTCGTCGCGGTGAGCCCTGCGGTCGGCGCGGAGCTCGCCTCGAAGATCGGGCTCGAGGGACCGTTCGAGACGGTATGGAGCATCGCGAGATGGCCGCTCCTGATCGGCCTCGTGCTACTGGCTTACGCCCTGGTGTACACGCATGCACCCGCCGTGTACGTGCCGTTCCGCTTCATCACGCATGGCTCTGTCACCGCTCTGGTGGGCTGGTTGTTGTTCAGCTTCGTGTTCTCTATCTACGTCGACAACTTCGCCTCGTTCAACGCGACGTACGGGACGATCGCGGGCATCGCCGTGTTGCTCCTCTATATGTATTTCGCATCGTTCATCATGTTGATCGGTGCCGAAATCAACGGCCTCATCCAGCGTCACGTGCAGTCGAGTCAGGACCCACCCGCGCCCGACGCGGGCCGTCACGGCGCAGCCCGAGCCGTCCGTTCCGATTCGTGACGCTCGGCGCGCCGAACGATCAGCGTCCCGATGGGCTCTGCGAATCGAACGAAGATCGGTCCCACTATCGCGAGCACGAAGACATAGCTGATCGCGAGCGCCTCGAACCCCGCGACGACTCCTGCAGCTGTAGCGAGACCAGCTATCGCGATCGAGAATTCACCGCGCGCGGTCAACATCGCGCCCGCACGCGTTCTTCCGCGTATCCCGACGCCCGAACGGCGCGCGCCCAACCAGCCGGTCGCGAACTTCGTTATCGACGTCACGACGGCCAGACCGGCCGCGGGCGCGAGCACGGGGGGTATCGAAGCCGGGTCGACGGATAGCCCGACGAAAGCGAAGAAGATCGCGGCGAACAGATCGCGCATCGGGGACAGGAGCCCGTGAGCGGCCTCTGCAGCCGGGCCCGACAAGACGATCCCGATGAGCAACGCCGCTACGGCTGCGGACAAACCGAACAGCTCGGCCGTCCCCGCTATGAAGATCGTCATCCCGAGGATGGTCAACAGCAGCGCTTCGTCCGAGCGGCTGAACACGACGCGGCTCACGCCTACCTCGATCTTCGTCGCCGCGCCGAGAACCAGGACCACTACCGCCACACCGAGCAGCGCGGGCGTGAGGGTCCCGATCGTGCCCCCGCCCACGAGCAGCGCGGCCGCGACCGGAAGGTAGACCGTCATGACCAGGTCCTCGATCACCAGCGCCGACAGCACCGCCGGCGTCTCGCGGTTGCCGGTCCATCCCTGGTCGGACAGGACCTTCGCGACGATCCCGGAGGAAGAGACATACGTGATGCCACCCAGGAGAAAGGCCAGCACAGGGTCCCAGCCGAGCCACAAACCCGCGCCGAACCCGGGCGTGAAGTTCAACAAGAAGTCCACCGCTCCGACGCGAGCCTGCGTGCGCAATGTCGAGGTCAGTTCCGCGGCCGTGTATTCCAGACCGAGCATCAGAAGAAGCAGGATCAGCCCGATCTCCGCACCTACCTGCACGAAGTCCTCGGCAGTGACGAGGGGGACGAGGCCGCCCCTACCGAAAGCCAGGCCCGCGGTCAGATAGAGCGGGATCGTCGGCATCCCTATGAACGTCGCGACCCGCGACAACACGGCCAGCCCGAGAAGGATGGCCCCGAGCTCGACGAGGATCTGGGGGTGCTCCACCTACCTACCCCGCGCGCAGCAGCTCGACCGCGTCCTCGACCCCGCGGGCCGTCCCGACGACGACCAGGTAATCGCCGCTCTCCAGCCGCTGCTCCGGGCCCGGCGCAGGAACGGCGTCGTCTCCCCTGACGATCGCGACGACGGAGACACCGGTACGCGTACGAATCCTCGCGTCGCCGATGGTGCGCCCCACGTAGAAGGAGTCCTCTCGCATCGGCAACCAGTCGATGACGAGTCCCTCGATCCGCTGTTGCAGATCCGCCAGCTGCTGCGCCACCCGCGTCGCCCCCAGCAGCTCCGCCAGCGTGCGGGCATCGTCGGGCGACAGGCCCAGGACGCGCTTGAACTCGTCCGGGTCTTCGGGGCGAGAGACGTACACCTCCCGCAGACCGGTCCGGTGCGAGATGACGCCGATCCGTTTGCCTTCCGCGGTCTGGAACTCGAAACGGACGCCGACGCCGGGCAGCTTCACCTCGTTGATCTCACTCAGGTCCATCGCCTCCTTCCCTCATTCCTGCCGGTCCCGAGGACCGCGCCGCGTCCCACCGCCTGCGCCGACGCGCAGCAAGCCAAGCGGCTCTACCCGATGGTGGATCTGCGTCCGCAGCAAGTTACTGCGCCGCCTCCGGCGCGGAGCGCAGGCAGGACCGGATGCGTGACCGCCTAATCACAAGGAGTGACTTCGCGACGAGAGTTCCTCAAGATGACCACTCTTGGCGCTGCTGCGCTTGCTCTGCCTGGCCGCGAGCTGGCGGCGTTCGCCGCGGGCGGCTCCGTCGCGCCCTTCCGCGTGCCCCTCGTCATCCCGCCCGTGATGACACCGGCGCGGCGTGAGAAGAACCGGGACATCTACGAGGTGACGATGTGCAAGGCGAGAAGCCAGATCCTGCCCGGGAAGCGCACGACGACGTGGACCTTCGACGGTTCGTTCCCCGGCCCCACGATCAAGGCAAGACGCGGCCGCGAGATCGTCATCCGCCGGCGCAACGCGCTCCCGGTTCCCACGACTACGCACCTGCACGGCGGCCACGTCCCGTGGCGCAGCGACGGACACCCGAGCCTCGCGATCGCACCCGGTCAGACCTATGAATACGTCTACCCGAACCAGCAGGAAGCAGCGACGCTCTGGTACCACGACCACCTCTGCAAGCACACGTCGAGGAACAACTACATGGGTTTGTCGGGCCTCTACATCGTCGAAGACGAGGCCGAGCAAGAGCTCAACCTTCCGCAGGGCAGATACGACATCCCGTTGGTCCTCCAGGACCGCCGCTTCAAGAGCGACGGGTCGTTCGCGTTCAGTGACCACGTCGATAACGTCAGGGGCAACGTCTACCTGGTGAACGGACGTCCGATGCCGTTCCTCAAGGTCGCCAACCGCAAGTACCGCTTCCGGATCCTCAACGCATCGCACTCGCGCGGCTACACGCTACGTCTCGACTCCCGCGAGCCTCTGGTCCAGATCGCGTCCGATCAAGGGTTGCTCGCGGCTCCGGCACCGGCGGAGACGATCCCGATCTGGCCCGCAGAGCGGGTCGAGGTGGTCGTCGACTTCTCGAAGTATCCCGTCGGAACGAACATCGTCCTTCAGGACGCGTTCGATCCGGCCGACCCGACGAAGGCAAGACCGATCATGCGGTTCGAGGTCACGCGCGAGGAGGACGACTCGAGCTCGCTGCCACCCGTGTTGCGACAGATCGACAAGCTCCTGCCGCTGCCCGGAACGGTAGAGCGCGAATTCAACCTCAGCAAGAACGCTGCCGGCAGGTGGGTCATCAATGGGAAGCCATTCGATGCCGGCCGCATAGACATCAGGCCGAGGCTCGGTGACACGGAGGTCTGGACGTTCGTCAACCAGTCGTCCGTTACTCACCCCATGCACATCCACCTGGTGCGCTTCCAGATCCTCGATCGCAGCAACCTGCGCGTCGCTCCGGGTGAGACGGGATGGAAAGACACCGTACGCGTCGACCCGGCGGCCCGCGTGCGCGTGATCATGCGCTTCGAGGGTTTCGCGGGCCGGTACATGTACCACTGCCACAACCTCGCTCACGAGGATCATTCGATGATGGGGCAGATGGCGGTCACGGACCCATCGGGGGCGCGCACCGCATCCGCCGGAGGCTACGTGGGAGCGTCGTCGTCGCCGGCACTGCCGTATCGCTGCGACCTCCGCGGCTGACGCGGCAGAGGCGCTCGCCGCGATCTACCGCGTGAGCGCGTCGTCCTCCGCCGTCTGCTCGAGGAAGAACGCCCCGAGCGACCCTGCGACGGCCGCGAACACGACCACCGAATAGAGAGCCAGGACTACGTTCAAGACCATCGCGACCGGGGTCTCTGCGCGAATCGGCTCCCCGGTGATAGTTGCCAGCGCCGCAGCATGCAGCGCGCTGCCATACGGTTGGACGCCGGCGAACTCGTATAGGAGGTTCGCGGCGATCAACACCACGATCACCGTGACCGCGCTCACCAGGGTCAGGCGGTTGCGGAGCTTCGAAGTAGCCGATCTCGTGCTACGCACTGCGGCAGATAGCAGCCGCCCCGCCCGCGCGACGCGCAGGGCCAGAAAGACCCTGAACAAAGCGAGGAACGGCAGCGCGAGGAACACCACCTGCCACCAGTTCCTGCGCAGGAACGCCGACTTCGAGGGGGCTATCACGGCGCGCAGGACGAAGTCGAGCACGAACACGCCCCAGATGACCCACCCCGCCATCGTGAAGATCGTCGCGAAGGGGCTGTCGTCTCGTACGAGGTTGTCTCCAACGACGACCAACAGGAAGAGAGCCGCCAGCCACGCCATGACGGGGTGAAGGCGAGTGAACAGGGATTCTGCGAGGCTTTCGCGCTCGGCTTCTGCGACCGCGCGTGGCGCCACGTCTTGCGTCTGCGTCACCCGGCCGCGGTGTAGTGCCTGAAGTCGCGCGTGCCCTCGAGGACGTCGCGGGCCGCGAGTCGGACACTGTCGACCTTGGCCTCGATCTCCAAGCCGGTCTCCGCCTCGCTGACGATCCACTGCACCTGGCGATCGATCCCCTCGTGGTGTTCCGGCGCCGCCAGCTCCTTCAGCTCCCCCAGCGTCCGCAACAGGCGGAGTAGCACCATCAGGTCAGCGTTGCCGTAATGACCTATCTGCTGCGTCATGATGTGCAGGTACTCCTCGAATGTCGGGTAAGGAACGCTGACGCGTCGCACACCGCTCTCGTCACTCCAGCAGACGGGGCCCGACCCGCAGTCGAGGAGCTTCGCGTAGGCGATCGCCATATGCTCGATCACCGTGACGGCGGTGTTGGGGTCGTTGACGCCGGGAGACAGCGCTCTAACGGCTATGTCGACCAGTTGCCGGATCCCGAACGCGACGTCCTGCTGCAAAGAGCGCTCGCGCCCGATCTGAAGCGCGTCGCGCATCGTGTCGAGAGTGGGATCTGACACGCCGTCTTCGTGCTGTCGCCCCCATACCCATCCGAGCACGGCTCCCTCCAGCACATGGTCCCCCACCGTGGGACGGATGGCGGCCTCCGCATCGGCGTCGCATAGAACTTCGCCGAGGCGGTCGAGGCCGAAGCCCTGGATGAATCCCGAGGAACCCGCGGCCACCGGGACGGCATGCGCCGGCACGAGCTCGCGAACGTGACCTTCGAGGACGAGCTCGGACGGGGACCCATGAGTCTTTTCGATCGTCGTCAGGAGATCGTCCAACACCTCGGTCACGATCAGGTCGACCCTGATCGCTTGGGTCACGTGGTGGATGAAGAAGACGAGCGCGACCAGGCTCCCGCCGACGAAGAACGGGATCGCGACGAATGCCGACTCTGGCGCCCAGCGCGCCCCGTTGCCTCCCTCGAGCTGACGGACATTCTGCAGAACGAGGTACGTGAATGCGAAAGTGGCGAGGAACGTCCCGAGGACGATCTGCGTCCCGAAGTCTCTCAGGAACGTGCGCAAGACCCGAGGCGAATAGTTGCCTGCGGTGATCTGCAACGCGACGACCGTCAGAGAGAAGACGACCGACGTCACGGTGATCACGGATGCGGCTACGACCTGCAGGACCGCGCGCGCGCCGTCGGCATCGGTCGGCAGAAGCAGATCGATGACGGGCAGTGAGGGCGCTGGTGCCCGTCGGGTCGCGAGGACCGAAGCCAGAGCCGCGGCCGCGACGACCATCACCCCCGGCACGAACCACAGAGACTCGCGGACCCGCTCGGCAGCAACCGCGGCGCGGATGCGCCCCTTACTCGCCATGCTGTGGTGCTAGCGCGGGATCAGCCCTGCTGCTCCATCGCCTTCTCGAGCGCCTTCACGTCGTTCGAGAACAGGACCTTGATCGTCCCGGAGAACGAAGACGAGCCGGGACAATCGATACCCGCAGGCCACGGCCACGCCGTGTAGGCGGCGCCGGGCTCGACCGGAACGGGCTCGGCCGTAGAACCGCAGACCGTTGGTCCGGAGCCGAGGTTCTGGACGCCGTCGCCGTCGGTGTCGTAGGACAGATCGATGTAGCCACTGGGGCTGAAGTCATCCTCGATCATGAAGACGGCGTAGCTCTCGCCGGCGCCAACCGGGATCGACGGGCACCCCGAGCAGCCACCTCCGACTCCACCGAGCCCGAACGCGGGATTCTCGTAGCGGACCTCGAAGCTTCGGATCTCAACTTTCTTCGGCTTCTTCTTCTTGCCGGCCTCCGCCGGGGCAGCCAGCATGGCGGCCACCAGGCCGAGAACGAGCAAGATCGTCCACGCACGTCGCATCAGATACCTCCCACCGGATAGATGTCTTAGTGACAGGTTCGCCGCGGGGGCCTGCGCCCCTCTATCGACGCCGGGGTTTTGCGGACCGCCTAGACCGACCGACCGGTCTCCCCTAGAGCGTCGCTTGCTCTGCACCGAGGGTCCGGCAGGTCGGAGACGTCTCGACTGCGTCTTTCGCCGGGAACGTTCCGAGCACGTGGTCCGCCGCGTGGACGGTCACGCCGAACCAGTACTTCTCGTTCTTGTAGTGATGGAGACGGTGGGCCCTCCAGACGTACCGGTAGAGCCGCGACCGCGGCTGGTAGCGCGAGTGGATCAAGTAGTGCGTCCACTCGTAGGTCAAGAGGATGCCGAGACCGGTTGCCGATGCGGTGACGCCCAGCCGGAACGTGGGGAACAACAAGATGTAGAGGAGCAGGATGACCGGCACCGCGCGCGTCAGAACAGGCATCGGGACGAAGATCCACTCGACCTTGCGCGGATCGGAGTGGTGCGCCCGATGCTTGCGCGATACCAGGGGGTCGACGTAGCGGCCGAAGATCTTGCGCGGCTTGAAATGAAGGATGAAGACGTGGATCATCCATTCCACGAACGGCTCAGCTGCGATCAGAGCTGCAACTACGACGATGTCCCACCGCGTCCAACCGCCTAGAGCAACGCGCAAGGCGAGCGCGGCGGCGAACGCTCCGGAGATGAGCCGTGCGTTCCGATGGCTCCAGAAGAAGCGTGCCTCTTCCGCCAGCGTGGTCGCCTGCGTCGCGGATGGGGCGGTCGCGGACGGTTCCGTTCTCAAGATCCCTCCTCTATCGGTTGCAAGGAGCCGAGCCTACGGGGGCCGTGCCCCAGACGCCGGACGAGTCGCGCTGCCGATCCGCTTCGCGCTGAAGGCAGATCGCGTGACGTTGCGCGGCAGCGCCGCCGGGCGCGGCCACTTACGCCGTCAACTCGGCTCGCTAAGCAACGCCGCCGGCGACCACGGGGACGTCATCCCCGCGGCCGCGTTGTGCACGCGGACCCTGAACCGGTAGGGCGCGACTCGACCGGGGTAGGTTCCTCCGACGTCGCTCGTCTTCGTGAGCCACGTCTCCCACTCGGTCGCTCCTGCCTTCACCTGCACGTCGAACGCGATGTCCCGACCCAACGGGAACCGCGCCCACCGCACCTCGACGCGATTGCCGCCGTCGGCGTAGGTCGCAACGGGAGTAACGGAGATCCTCTGCACGACGTCTCCGCCGACGTGGGCGATCGTGAAACGCCCCGCAGGGAACGTGAAGTAGTAGTCCGCTCCTGGGGGCCGCGCCTCCGGGTCGAAGAGCCCCACCGCCGTCTCGGTTATACGGTTCGCTCGGTCGTTGCTGTTCGCGAAGTGCCATTTGATCGTCGCGCCGAGGTGCGGGCGCATCCGAGGCTGCCAGAAGCCCGAGTCGTCGACCTTCGCGTGGACCAGCCGGCCATCGTCGATCCGCATCAAGACTCCGTCGTTGCCGCGCGGGTCACGCCGAACGAAGCGGCCTGCCAGCGGGAGATCGCTCGATTCGGTGGCGCCGACGAGGTACGCGGAGCCGGCCGGAGCGAGCGCGAGCTCGGTGGCGGTCTCGTATCTCGCGCCCCCGATGTAAGTCGCGCGCTGCACGCGCCCGGCTGCCGGTTTGAACCGCACATAGAAGAGGTCGTCGAGGCCGGCGTTGCCGGGCTGCACTGCACGCCTGACCGGGAGATCTGAAGACCGGGTGCTGCCTCCGAGGTGTACGCGGCCGCGGCGGTCGAGCGCTATCCCACGGCCGTAGTCCTCCCGGCCGCCGCCGAAGCGAGTGGAGTAGACGAGAGCGGAGCCGTCGCTGGTGAGTCCCGCGACGAACGCGTCCGAGCCGCCACGCAGCTCCCGCTGCAAAGCGTCGGCCGTGGTCGGGACGCCGCGGCCCCCGAAGCCGGTGACCCACGC
>DASZOC010000047.1:0-2862 GCA_035550975.1 Actinomycetota bacterium
CGCAACCGTCGTCGCCGACGGCCGCGGAAGCTCCGGCACCGCGGGCAGGCGTGCCCGCCCAGGTCGGCCTCGGCGACATCAAGGAAGCGTGGGCAGTCACGCTCGCGGAGCTCAAGAAGTCATCGGTCCGGGTCGCCGCCATGCTCAACCCGTCGCGGCCGATCGCGTTCACCGACGGCGTCCTCGACGTCGAGGTCCAGTCCGCCTACCACGCCGACGAGATGTCCGCGGTGGGCAACCGGTCGTTGCTCGCAGACGCGTTGCACGCGGCCCTCGGTGTCCGTCCGGATATCCGTTTCGCAGCGCGCGGCACGACCCACGAACCCGCCGACGAGCCCACGGACGCCGCAGCCGCGGTCGAAGACGCGGTCGTGGTGACGGATGATCCGGTCGAGCTCGTCCGCAGGGGGCTGGGGGCCGAAGTGATCGAGGAGAAGACGAATTGAAAGACATGCAGCGGATGATGAAAGAGGCCCAGAAGATGGCGGCCGAGCTGCAGAAGGCTCAGGCCGAGCTCGCCGAGCAGACGTTCGAAGGGTCCGCCGGCGGCGGTGCCGTGAAGGTCGTTGCGACCGGCGACCAACGGATCGTCAGCGTCACGCTCGATCCCGACCTGGTGTCCGACTTCGACGAAGACGACATCGAGATGATCGGCGACACCGTCACGGCCGCGGTCAACGACGCGCTCGACAAGTCGCGCGCCGCGCAGGCCGAAGCGATGGGTCCGCTGGCGGGTGGCATGGGCGGCCTCGGTCTGCCCGGCATGAGCTGACTTGTACGCGGGGCCGATCCAGGACCTGATCGACGAGCTCTCGAGGTTGCCGGGCATAGGCCCGAAGAGCGCGCAGCGCGTCGCGTTCCATCTGTTGCAATCGCCGGCTGCCGATGCAACCCGTCTCAGCGATGTCATCAAAGAGGTCAAGGAGAAGGTCCGCCTGTGCGACACCTGCTTCAACGTCTCGGACCAGGACCTCTGCCAGTACTGCCGTGACCCCCGGCGTGATCCAACGATGATCTGCGTGGTTCAGGACCCACCCGACATCGTCGCGATCGAGCGCACCCGCGAGTACCGCGGCCTCTATCACGTGCTGCAGGGGGCGATCAGCCCGATCGACGGGATCGGCCCCGACGACCTCAGGATCTCGGAGCTGATCGAGCGTCTCCGCCCCGCCTCCGACGGGACGGTCGGCGTCGCCGAGGTCATCGTCGCGACGAACCCGAACACCGAGGGCGGGGCCACCGCCATGTACCTGGCCCGCCTCATCGCCCCTCTGGGCGTGGAGGTGACCCGCCTCGCGAGCGGCCTGCCCGTCGGCGGCGACCTCGAGTACGCCGACGAGGTCACGCTCGGCCGGGCCCTGGAGGGACGGCACCGCATCACCGGCTGACAGAACAGGCAGGAGCCCGGGGTTTCGCAGCGAAATATCACGGTAAGCATCCGGGTGGGTACGCTATGTAGCCAAACCGGCAGGCCACCGAAGATCGTGAGGGATCGCCGTGCGAGAGCGCAACCGGTTCGTGAGCGTCCGGCCCTACCTGGGGCATGCCTTGCTGGCGACCGCCGGCGTGCTGGGGACCGCGGTCGCGACGCTCTACTTCCTCCTTGCCGTCGTCGAGACCCGCAACCTGCTCGCTCTCGTGCTCGGTGTGCTCGTCGCGGCCGCGCTGGCGGTTGCGATCGGAACCGCGCTGTGGAACACGCGCGCCGAGTCCGCCGACATCGCATTCGGCGAGCTCCTGATCTGGGGCTGGCTGCAGCGCAAGCGCGCGGAGGACCGCCTCGACCGGGGTGCGCGGCTCCTGGGCCTCGACCGCTCCGGGCAGCCGACGGAACCGATCCGGATCTCGCCCGAGCGACAGCTCGAGGTCCTTCAAGATCTCAACAGCGCGCTCGAGGCGAAAGACCCCTACACACACGGTCACTCGTTGCGCGTCGAACGTCACACCTATCGCACCGCCGCCGCGATGGGGTTGTCGGTAGAAGAGATCGAGGAGCTTCGTCTCGCCGCCACGCTGCACGACGTCGGCAAGGTACGCGTGCCCGACCGCGTGTTGCGCAAGCCCGACCGTCTCACTCCCGAGGAGCGCGCGATCATCGAAGAGCACGTCGTCGTCGGCGCGTGGATGGTATCGAGCGTCGGGAGCGCCGACGTTATCTCGGCGGTGCGCCATCACCACGAGCGCTGGGACGGGCGCGGCTACCCCGACGGTCTGGCCGGCTCCGACATCCCTCTCTACGCGCGCATGATCGCGGTTGCCGACGCGTACGACGCGATCACGTCGACGCGTCCCTATCGGGTCAGCGCAGGCCGCGAGCACGCGGTCGCGGTGTTGCGTGAGGAGTCCGGCACGCAGTTCGACCCGATGATCGTCGACGCGTTCGTCGACGCCCTGCCGGTCAGGCTCCCGATCGCGGGGGCGATGGTGCTCTTGGCCGGACCGACCGCGATGGGCCGCAGGTTCACGATGTGGGTCAAGCGTTTCGGGGCAGGACACCTCGCGCCGGCCGCGGCGACCCTCGGCGCGATGGTGACGCTCGGCGCGTTCGTGCCTTTCGCACCCGTGACTCCGGCGCCTCCACCTCAGGTGGTCGCCGAGGGAGACGGCCGCGTCCAGACGAAGGCGTCGGCACCGACGCCTGCTCGGCCCCCGCGCCCGCCGGCCGCGCCCCGATCCGAGGCTCCGGCAGAGACGGTGCCGGTGGTCGCCGAACGACCTAGCGGCGACGTCGTCATGGGCATCCAGATCGGCCGCGCGCCTCAGCGGATGACGAACCCGGCTCGCGAGGCCCCCCGGGACCCGCAGCCGGACCCGAAGCCACAGCCCGACCCGAAGCCACAGCCCGACCCGAAGCCACAGCCC
>DASZOC010000048.1:0-13225 GCA_035550975.1 Actinomycetota bacterium
GCTTTCGCGTCCGGCTCCTGCACGCGTACGGCAGGCCCGCGTCCCGATCCGGCCGCGGGCCGCGAGTAGGGGACACTGGCGCGCGTGCTGAGAACCGAGACGACCGCGGGCGTACCGATCGTGGTCGATGCCGAGGCCCAGCGGGACGGGATCCTCGTCGCGTTCGCGGGGCGCGACGGCGGGGTCTCGCGGCCGCCGTACGACTCGCTCAACCTGTCGAGCAGCGTCGGTGACGACGACGCTGCGGTCGACGAGAACCGGCAACGAGCCGCCGCGGCACTCGGTTTGTCACCCGACCGGCTCGTCCTCGCGCGCCAGGTGCACGGGTCGGAGGTGATCGAGGTCCGCCCGGGTGACGCCGGGGTAGTCGGCGCATGCGACGTGCTCGTATCTCGTTCACCGGGCCCGGTCGTCACGATACTGACGGCGGACTGCGTACCGATAGTGCTGCGCGGACGCAGCGGCATCGCGGCGGTCCACGCCGGCTGGCGCGGCCTGGTTGCCGGCGCCGTCGCAGCGGCCGCGGCCGAGGTCGAGCCGATCACTACGGCGTGGGTCGGTCCGTCCATACACGCGTGTTGCTACGAGGTGGGGCGCGAGGTCGTCGACGCGTTCGAGCGCGCAGGGTTGCCGGTCGCCGCACGCGACCGCGTCGACCCCGGCAGGGCCGCGGTCGTCGCTCTCCGCCGCCTCGGCGTCGTCGACGTCAGGCCGGTGGATGCCTGCACCTCGTGCGACACGGCCTACTTCTCCTATCGACGCGACGGGATCACCGGGAGACAGGGGAGCTTCGCGGCGTTCGTGGAGCCGGATCGGTGACGATCGCGGAACGGGTCGCGCGCGTACAGCGACGCATACAAGATGCTTGCGCCGGCGCAGGCCGGTCACCGGATGAAGTGACGCTGGTCGCGATCGGCAAGACGTTCCCGGCTCACGTCGTGCGCGCCGCGTTGGACGCGGGTGTGCCGGATCTCGGCGAGAACCGCGCGCAAGAGCTGCGCGAGAAGGCGCTGGTGATAACCGACGCACGCTGGCACTTCGTCGGCGCACTGCAGACCAACAAGGTGAGACAGGTTGTCGGCGTCGCACAACTGATCCACTCGGTCGATCGCATCGGTGTCGCAGAGGCGATCGCGCGGCGTGCGCGCAGCATCGGACGGGTCCAAGACGTCCTGATCGAGGTCAACATCGGCCGCGAGCCGTCGAAGAGCGGTGTCGATCCTGCCGCGGTGGAGGCGCTGGCGGACGAGACCACGCGGCTGGAGGGCGTCCGCCTCCGCGGACTGATGGCGATACCTCCCGCCACGGCCGACCCCGAGCAGGCACGGGCGTGGTTCCGGGAGCTCCGGGCGCTGCGCGACCGGCTGGCCGAGACGAACGGGCACGCCTGCGAGCTGTCGATGGGCATGAGCCGCGATCTCGAGGTTGCCGTCGAGGAAGGCGCGACCCTCGTGCGAGTAGGAGAAGCGATCTTTGGGCCGAGAAACCGGTAGATCGGGGCCCCCACGGGATATCCTTCCCAGGCAATGGCAGGGGTCTGGCGTAAGACGTTGATCTACCTGGGGCTCGTCGAGGACGACGAGCTCGACGAGTACGCGTACGAAGACGACGGCGGCGAACCCCTCCAAGAGCGTCCGCCCCTGCGGCGCGTGCGGGACGACAGGTCCGGCAGGCGACCGGCAGTCGTCACCGCGATACCTACCCCCGTCTCCGCGAAGCTCCATCTCGTGCAGCCGACCGCGTTCAACGACGCTCAGGAGATCGGCGACAAGTTCCGCGAGGGGATCTCGGTCATCATGAACCTGGTCGGAGCCGACCCGAAGCTGGCCCGGCGCCTCGTCGACTTCGCCAGCGGCCTCGCGTACGGCCTGCGCGGCTCGATGCAGGCGGTGACCGACGGCGTCTACCTCCTCACCCCTGCGGGAGTTCAGGTCTCGGCCGAGGAGCGCAGGCGGTTCCTCGAGGAGAGCGGCTTCTACAACCAGGCCTGAGCAGCTCTTAAGCCGTGGACCTCCTGATCCTCGCGCTCTACGTCTATACCTACGTCCTGTTCGCGCGCATCATCCTCGGGTGGGTGACCATGTTCTGGACGCCGCCGAGCTCGCTCACGCCCGTGATCAGGGTCATCTACGAGCTGACCGAGCCGATCATGGCCTTCTTCCGGCGGTTCATCCCACCGGTGGGGGGGTTCGACTTCTCGCCGATCGTCATCTTCATCCTGATCCGGATCCTGATGCAGGTGCTGGGCTCCGCCGGATAGCCCGGAATCCGGGCCGCCGTTTGCGATACTGGTCTGTATGGAGCTATCTGCCCGGTCGATCTATGAGAAACAGTTCCACGACGCATGGCGCGGCTACGACCAGAAGGAGGTCGACGACTTCCTCGACCGCGTCGCAGAGACGGTCGACATGGTCGTGCGCGAGAACGCGGCGCTCAAGACGCGCATCCGCGAGCTAGACCAGGCCGTATCGACGAGCCGCGACACCGAGGAGATGCTGAAGAAGACCCTCGTGACGGCTCAAAAGGCGTCCGAGGAAGCGATCGCGAGCGCGAAGGCGAAGGCCGAGCAACTGATAAACGAGGCCGAGGCGCGGGTCGCGCGAGCCAACGAAGAGGCCCGCAGCCGGATCGCCACGCTAGAGGACGAGGTGCGCAGGAGGTCACTCGACGCCGACAGGGAGCACGCGGCGAAGAAACGCGACCTGGATGCCTCGATCGAGCGTCTTCAGTCGTACGAAGCCGACCTCAAGCAGCGCCTGAAGACGTTCCTCGACCAGCAGTTGAAAGCGCTCGACGGCTTGGTCGACAACACCCGTCCGCGGGCCGCACGGCCGGACACCGCCGCGAACGCGTCGGTGTCTCCGGCGCCGGCGCCCGTGACCCAACGACCGCAGGCAGCGCCCGCCGCGGCGCGACCCGTCTCGGGGGGAGAAGCGTCGCCTCCCGGCCAGCTGACCGCTCGCCCCTCGGCGACGCAGGTCACCCAGAGGGAGGCCCCCGCCCCGGAAGGTACGAACGAGGAGCCCGACGGCGAAGGTGCTGCCAAACGCAGCTTGCGCGGCCTCTTCTGGGGCGACGAGTCCTGACCCGTGACGTTGCTGATCGGCACGTCCGTGCTGCTGATCGCGGCGTCGACGATCGCGCTGGTGTTCGGTTGGATCACCGCGAACGGGTCGTTGATCTGGACCTCGATCGCTGCGAGCGCGGCAGCCGCCGTCGCCCTCGCGCTCGCGTTCTTCCGTAGCCGGCAGGAAGCCGCCGCGCTCGCACGCGGCGCGCAGGGGAGCCGTGCAGCGACCGCCGAAGGCGAGGGCGATCCCGCGTCGGCCGGGGGCAGACCCGCCGGTGACGAGGTCGTGGCCGTGCGCGGGTCGAGGCGTTACCACCGTCCCGAGTGTCGCTACGCGAGCGACAAGACGGCGGCAACGATGTCGCGGTCGGCCGCTCACAAGGAAGGCTTCCGTCCCTGCGCGATCTGCAAGCCGTAGGTCCCGCCGTTAGCTCGTAGCTCGCTCCAGCCTCACGGCAAGGTTTCCGTCGTCGAGCTCGATCGTCTCGGTATCGGTAGCGCCGGCATCGAACGCGAGCGAGGTCGCGAGGACCTCGCTCGCGATCAGCTCGCAGTGCTGCTGCACCGCGCGGTCTACGACGGGTGAGTCGGTGCCCACCCGCAACGCGATCCGGTCCTCGACCGCAAGCCCTTTCGACTTGCGGAGGTCTTGGATCGCGCGAACCACTTCGCGCGCGATGCCCTCCGCCTTCAGCTCGTCGCTTATATCCAGATCGAGAGCGACGCCATACGCGCCTTCCTGGACGAGCGAGTAACCCTCGCGCCCCTGGATGCGGATGTCGAGATCGTCCGCTGCGAGGGTCACGGTTTCGCCGTCGAGCGATATCGCTGCGCTTCCATCCGACTCGACCGCTTCCACGATCGCACGAGGGTCGTGCGCCGACAAGGCGCGTGCGACGTCTTTGACCCTGCCGCCGAATCGAGGCCCGAGAGCTTTGAAGTTCGGCTTGACCGAATAGGTCACCAGGTCCGCGAGCCCCGCAACGATCTCGATCTCTTTCACGTTCAGCTCTTCGGCAACGAGGTCCTCGAGAGCGCGCACGTGCTCGACGTCGGCGGACGGCATCACGACCAGCGCACGCGCGAGCGGTTGCCGGACGCGGACCTTCGCGTCGGTTCGGGCGGCGCGGCCGAGCGTCACCAGACGGCGGACGAGGCTCATCCTGCGCCGCAGCTCGTCGTCTACCCGCGCGTCGTCGGCCTGCGGCCAGTCGCTGAGGTGGACCGAGTCCGGTGATCCCGCCACGGGTGCCGTGAGGTTGCGGTAGATGGCGTCCGAGACGTGGGGGGTGTAGGGCGCGCTCAGTTGCGCGACGACGACGAGACACTCCCAGAGCGTCCGGAACGCGGCCTGGGTGTCCGCATCCTGCGCCGAGCGCCAGAAACGCCGCCGCGACCTCCGCACGTACCAGTTCGAAAGATCGTCCACGAACGCGTCGAGCCGCCGGCCGCCTCGGGTCGGGTCGAACTCGTCGAGTCCGGTGGTGGTCTCGCGGATCGTGTCGTCGAGCTCCGCGAGGATCCAGCGGTCCATTTCGGAACGCTCGTCGAGAGGCACATCGCCCGATACCGGGTCGAAGCCTTCGAGCGAGGCATACGTGACCCAGAACGAGTAGGTGTTCCACAAGGTCAGCAGATATTTGCGCAGCGCCTCTTGGACGATCTCGACCGACAGCCGGCGTGGCGACCACGGCGTCCCGCCGGTGAGCATGTACCAGCGCAACGCGTCGGCGCCTTGCGCGTTCAGGATCGTCCAGGGGTCGATGACGTTGCCCAGTGACTTCGACATCTTCCGACCCTCTGCATCGACGATATGTCCGAGGCAGACGACGTTTCGGTACGAGTTGTGCCCTCTGACGAGCGTCGAGATCGCGAGCAGCGTATAGAACCATCCGCGCGTCTGGTCGATCGCCTCGGAGATGAAGTCGGCCGGGTAGCGCTTCTCGAATACGTCTTCGTTCTCGAACGGGTAGTGCCACTGGGCGAACGGCATCGACCCGGCGTCGAACCAGGTATCGATGACGCTGGGGACACGCCGGGCCTCTTTGCCGCACGACCGGCACGTGATCGTGATGTCGTCGACGAAAGGACGGTGCGGGTCGACACTGGTGACGTCGCGACCCGCGAGCTCGGAGAGCTCCGCGAACGACCCCACGCAGGTTGCGTGGTCGTCGTCGCAGCGCCAGATCGGTAGCGGTGTGCCCCAGTAGCGGTCGCGCGACAGTGACCAGTCGACGTTGTTCGCGAGCCAATCGCCGAAGCGTCCGTATTTGATCGTCGGCGGTTGCCAGTTCGTGTCGTCGTTCGACGCCTGCAGCTGGTCCCGGATCTGCGACGTGCGGATGTACCAGTCCTTGCGGGGGTAGTAGAGCAACGGCGTCTTGCAGCGCCAGCAATGCGGATAGGTATGGCTGTAGGTCTCCGCCTTCAACAAGAGCTGCCGCGACTCGAGGTCCTCGACGATCTTGGGGTCGGCGTCCTTGACCCACAGCCCCGCGAACTCACCCCCGCTCGCTACGACCCGGCCGCTCGGATCGATCATCTGCGTCACGGGAAGGTCGTCGCGCTTGGCGACCGCCATGTCCTCCTCACCGTAGGGGGCGAGATGCACGATCCCCGAGCCGTCCTCGGTCGTGACGAAGTCACCGGCCCGTACGGTGTGCGCGACGTCGGAGTCCGCGACGAACCCGAACGGGGGCAGGTACTTACGCCCGACCAGCTCGGTCCCCGGCACGTCGTCGTGGATGACCGCGCCCTCGCCGAACAGCTCCTCGACCCGCTCACGCGCGACGATCAGGTGCTTGCCCGGCAGCGCGGGATCGACCACCTTCGAGTACACGATGTTCTCGCTGACCGCGGTCGCCATGTTGGCGAGCAGGGTCCACGGCGTCGTGGTCCAGACCAGCAGCGCGGTGTCGGGGTCCGCGGCGAGCGGGAAGCGGACGTAGACGGAAGGGTCCGACACCGTCTGGTAGGCGTCGGTCTGGTGCTGCTCGTGGTTCGACAACGACGTTTCGCAGCGCGGGCAGTACGGGACGACCTTGAAGTCCTCCTCGAGGAGCCCCTTGTCCCAGATCTGTTTGAGCAGCCACCAGACGCTTTCGATGTAGTCGGGAGTCATCGTCCAGTAGGCGTCGTCGAGGTCGACCCAGAACGCGATCCGGTCCGTGAACGGCTCCCAGTCCGCGACGTACCGCTGGACTGACTCGCGGCACCGCGCGACGAACGCCTCGATCCCGATGTCGTCCTCGATCTGGCGCTTGTTCGTGATGCCGAGCTCTTTCTCGACCTCGACCTCGACCGGCAGACCGTGGCAGTCCCAGCCCGCCTTGCGGGCCACGTAGCGGCCCGACATCGTCTGGTAGCGACAGAAGATGTCCTTGAACACCCGCGCCTCCACGTGGTGGATGCCCGGCTTGTTGTTGGCGGTGGGCGGCCCCTCGTAGAAGACCCACTCGGGACCGCCGCGGCGCTGTTCCAGCGAGCGCTCGAACACCCGCTCTTGTTTCCACCCGCGCGCGATCTCCACCTCGAGCGAGGGGAAGTCCACCTGCGGATCGACCGGCTGGTACACGGGTCCCGACATGGTCGAAAGAGTAGCCCCGCGCTCGGCCGGCAGGCTCCCTCGCGCGCGGGGGGCTGTGCTATCGTCCCGCGCCCATGAGCCCGGCTAAGAAGGCCACCTCGGCCCGTTCCGGCGCCTCGTCCAAGGCCACCAAGACCACCACCAAGAAGACCGCCGCGAAGAAGAAGGTCGCCGCGGCCGGTTCGGGCGCGAAGAAGGCCGTCAAGAAGGCGGTCGCGAAGGCGGACCAGGCGAAGCGAGCGGTGTCCAAGGCGACGGCCAAGAAGACGCCCGCGAAGAAGGCGCCGAAGCCTCCCGTCCAGAAAGCGACTGCGAAGAAGAAGGCGGCGGCCAAGACGGCGCGCGAGGACAAGTCGACGGCGCGAAAGACCCCGAAGAAAACCGCAGCCAAGAAGACCGTGGCGAGCAAGCCGGCGCCGAAGACTGCGGCGGCCGAGGCGTCTGCAGCTGCCCCCAAGAACCCGAAGAAGGCGAACGCAACCCGCGAGGAGCGCCGCCCGGTTCCCAAGCCGGTGACCCGGTCTGCCCCCGCCGCGCCGCCTAAGAAGAAGGTGCGTCCGGCGAAGTTGTCGCCCGATCAGCTGGCGAAGATCAAGCAGAACCTCGAGACCAAGCGCGCGGAGCTCGAGGAGCGGCAGAAGGAGCTCGAGGAATCTTCTTTCGACTCGACCCAGTCCGACATCACCGGCGAGGTCGGGCTCGACGAAGACTTCGCGGATGCCGGAACGGCGACCTTCGAGCGCGAGCGCGATCTATCGATCCGCAACAACATCCGCGATCTCATCGACCAGGTGACGAGGGCGGCCCGGCGGATCGACGAGGGCACCTATGGGACCTGCGAACGGTGCGGTCAGCCGATCGACGCGACACGGCTGAGGGAGTTGCCGCATGCGTCTCTCTGTCTCGATTGCAAACGCCGAGAGGAACGCGCTCGTTAGCCGGTCCTACGGCTTGCTCCTCCTGGTCGCCGCGCTCGTGATCGCCGTAGACCAGCTGACGAAACAGCTTGCGCTCGAGGCGCTCGCGGATGGGCCGATCCACCTGATAGACGGCGCGGTGTCGCTATCGTTGCACTACAACCCGGGCGGCGCGTTCGGGATCCTGCAAGGGATGCCGTGGTTCTTCCTCGTCGCCACGCTGATCGTCTCGGCGCTCATCCTCGTGTGGGCGAGGTCGCTGCCGGGGACCGCGCACATCGTCCCCCTCGGGCTGGTCCTCGGCGGTGGCCTCGGCAACGCCACCGACCGGGTCGTCCGCGACACGGGAGGACGGGTCGTCGATTTCATCGACCTTCATGTATGGCCGGTCTTCAACGTCGCCGACTCGGCGATCGTCGTTGGGGTCGGCCTACTGTTGTTCGTTAGCGCCCGCTCCGATACGCGCTCGTGATCCAGTTCGGTGCGTCCGCCGACGAAGTCGGAGCACGGCTGGACGTAGTCGTCGCGGCACGTGCCGGCGTCCCCAGGACCCTCGCGCAGCGTGCGATCACCTCCGGCGCGATCACGGTCGCCGGACGCATGGTTCGGCCCAGCTACCGCCTCGAGGAAGCCGACGTCGTGTCGGGGGAGGTCCCCGATCCGGTCTTCGCCGCGCCCGAGGCCGAAGACATCCCCGTAGAGGTCCGCTACAGCGACGACCGGGTGCTGGTCGTGTCGAAACCGCCGGGCCTGGTCACGCATCCCGCTGCCGGACACACGTCCGGCACACTCGTGAACGCGCTGCTGGCGCTGGGCGGTCCGCTAGCGCGCGGCAGCTCCAGCCGTCCGGGGATCGTGCACCGCCTCGACAAGGACACGAGCGGGCTCCTGCTCGTCGCCAGAGACGACGCCGCCCATGCCGCGCTCGTAGAGCACCTGAGGGCGCGCGCCATCACCCGTCGCTACCTCGCGCTGGTCCGCGGTGCCCCACCGTCGCGGAGCGGCACGATCGACGCGCCCGTCGGACGGCACCCGAGCGACCGCAAGCGGATGGCGGTCGTGCCCGGGGGCAGGGCATCGGTGACCCACTACGACACGCTCGCCGCGACGGCGACCGAGACGCTGTTGGGGGTGACGCTCGAGACGGGGCGGACCCACCAGATCAGGGTCCACCTCGGCCACCTGGGGCACCCCGTCGTCGGGGACCGGACCTACGGGGGCCGCTCCGATCGCTCCATCGCCCTCGGCTGCGACCGCCCCTTCCTGCACGCGGCGGCCCTCGCTTTCCCCCACCCCGACGACGGGCGCCGGATCGAGGTGACCGACCCGCTGCCGGCCGATCTCGAGGCGGTCCTCGAGCGGGCGGGGATCGCCGTCCCCAGGTAACGCACAGCCTCATCCCCTGGCGCGCCAACAGTGCGCTGCGTCACGCTGGAGACGATGACCTCCTCGTACGCTGTTGTCGCAGGTCAGCGGCCTTTTTCCGGGAAAGACGCCGAGGTCTTGAGCCCGGTGCCATATTGAGTTACAACTCTGTGATTCACCCTCTCCAGATGGGACCGGCAAGTTGAGCTTCGTGCACCTCCATGCGCATACCGAGTACTCGATGCTCGACGGCGCGAGCCGCATCGGCGAGCTGTTCGCAGCGGCCGCCGACGCCGACATGCCCGCGTGCGCGATCACCGACCACGGCGTCATGTACGGGGCGCTCGACTTCTGGAAGTCCGGAACGAAGGCCGGCGTGAAGCCGATCCTGGGGATGGAGGGCTACCTCTTCGGCGGCGACCGGCGTCTGAAGCCGCCGCAGAAGGAGAACAACGACAAGACCTTCCACCTGACGCTGCTCGCCAGCGACGACACCGGCTACAAGAACCTCGGCAAGATATCGACGAAGGCGTGGCTGGAAGGCTTCCACTACAACGCCCGCTCGGACTGGGAGCTGCTGACGGAGTATGCCGAAGGGATCATCTGTTTGTCGGGGTGTCTGTCGGCCGAGATCCCGAAGCTGATCGTCGCAGGTGACCTCGCCGGTGCGCGGCGCAAGGCCGCCCAGTACCGCGACCTGTTCGGCGACCGCTTCTACCTCGAGCTACAGGACCACGGGATCCCGGCGCAGCGACCGCTGAACGACGAGCTGGTGCGTATCGGCCGGGAGATGGGGATCTCGTGGGTCGCAACCAACGACTCGCACTACACGCACAAAGAAGATGCGTCGGCGCACGAGGTCCTGCTCTGCATCAACACCGGCAGCGAGCTGTCGGATCCGAACCGCTTCAAGTTCGATTCCGACGAGTTCTATCTGAAGACGCCCCAGGAGATGCACGCGGCCTTCGCTCGGTGGCCGGGCGCGTGCGAGAACACGCTGGAGGTGGCCGATCGTTGCAACGTCGAGCTGACGCTCGAGGGCCACATCCTTCCGGACTTCAAGGTGCCGCAGGGCCAGACCCTGGACGGCTACCTCCAGGAGCTCGTCTTCGACGGGCTGCGACGTCGCTACGATGAGGTCACGCGCGAGGTACACGAGCGTGCCGCTTACGAGCTTCGCGTCATCCAGGACATGAAGTTCCCCGGTTACTTCCTCGTGGTCCAGGACTTCGTCAACTGGGCGAAGCGGAACGGGATACGTGTCGGTCCCGGACGCGGGAGCGCGGCGGGCTCGATCGTCAGCTACGCGCTCGGGATCACCGAGCTCGACCCGCTGCGCTACGACTTGATGTTCGAACGTTTCCTCAATCCCGAGCGGATCGCGATGCCCGACATCGACATCGACTTCGACGACCGTAAGCGGGGCGACGTCATCCGTTACGTCCAGGAGAAATACGGTGAGGACCGCGTCGCGCAGATCGTCACCTACGGCACGATCAAGGGGAAGCAGGCGATCAAGGACGCCGCGCGGGTGCTCGGTTTCCCGTACCAGGAAGGCGATCGGCTCTGCAAGATGTACCCCGCGCTCGTCATGGGCCGCGACTCGGGCTTGCACAACGCGCTCGAGGCGAGCCCCGACCTCAAACAGGCATACGCCGAGGGCGGCGCCGCGAAGGAGATCATCGACACCGCGCTGAAGATCGAGAACCTCAAGCGGTCGGCGGGCATCCACGCAGCCGCGGTCGTGATCGGACGCGACCCACTGGTCGAGCACCTGCCGCTCAGGCGCGGCGAGCACGGCGAGGTGGTCACGCAGTTCGACATGAAGGGCGTCGAAGAGCTCGGCCTCCTGAAGATGGACTTCCTCGGTCTACGGAACCTGTCGGTCATCGATCTCACCCGCGACTATGTCCGGGCTAACAAGAACACCGATATCGACGTCGACGCCCTCGACTTCGCCGATCCGAAGGTCTACGAGATGCTTTCACGCGGCGACACCGACGGTGTCTTCCAGCTGGAATCGGAAGGCATGCGGCGGTACCTGAAGCAGCTGAAGCCGACGCGCTTCGAGCACATCATGGCGATGGTGGCGCTGTACCGCCCCGGCCCTATGGATCAGATCCCGACGTATGTCCAGCGCATGCACGACCCGACGAAGGTGACGTACCTGCACCCCGAGCTCGAAGAGCTCACCCAGGAGACGTTTGGTGTCCTCGTCTACCAGGAGCAGATCGTCCAGACCCTGCAGAAGGTTGCCGGCTACACACCCGGTCAAGCAGACCTCGTCCGCAAGGCGATCGGCAAGAAGGACCGCAACATCATGGCGGCGGAGAAGCCGCGCTTCATCGAGGGCTGTGCGAACGGGGGGCTCGGCGAGACGGAAGCGCAGCATCTATGGGGGCTGATCGAGCGCTTCGCGGACTATTCGTTCAACCGAGCTCACGCGGCCTGCTACGCATACATCGCGTACCAGACCGCGTGGTTGAAGGCTCATCACCCGGTTGAGTACATGGCCGCGTTGCTCACCTCGGTCAAGGACAACAAGGACGCAAAGCCGTTCTACCTGCACGTCGCGCGGAAGATGGGGATCCCGGTGTTGATCCCCGACATCAACACCTCCGAGGTCGACTTCACGCCCGTCGGCGACTCCGTCCGCTTCGGCCTATCGGCGATCCGCGGCGTCGGCGAGAACGTAGTGATGAAGATCATCGAAGGTCGCAAGACGAAGGGCGTGTTCGAGTCGTTCTACGACTTCTGCCGCAAGGTCGACTACACGTGCCTGAACAAGAAGACCCTCGAGTCGTTGATCCTCGCGGGAGCGTTCGAGTCGGTCGGACACACGCGCAAAGGCCTCGAGGAAGCCTTCGAGGTCATCGCCGCCGAGGTCGTCGAGCAACGCAAGATGCAGGAGCACGGTCAGTTCGACCTCTTCAGCGGTGGCGGCGAACCCGTGCACCACGAGACGCCGATATCGATGGAGGAACATCCGAAGGACGTGATGCTGATAAAGGAGAAGGAGGCGCTGGGCCTCTACGTCTCCGACCACCCTCTGCTCGGTGTGGAGGGCCTGCTTGGACGGATGTGCGACTGTTCCATAGCGGCCCTCGCGGAGCGCGCGCCCGGCGACACGTGCACGATCGGTGGCATCGTCGCCGGCTTCCAGAAGAAGCTCACGCGCCGCGGCGACATCATGGTGCTCCTCCAGGTAGAAGACCTGTCCGGCGGCAGCGTAGAGGTCGTCGTGTTCGCCCGCACCTACGAGCAGTACGCGGCTCTCCTTCGGCCGGATGCGATCTTGTTGATCAAGGGCCGGGTGGACCGGGATGTGCGTGACGACAGCGTGAAGTTCATGGCGCTCGAGGTCCGGGAGCCGAACCTCGGTGACGAGCAGCCGGTGGTGATCAACCTGACGGCCGACGGTTGCACCGAGAAGATCGTCGATTCGCTGAAAGAGGTGCTGTCGAGTCATCCGGGCAGCACGCAGGTGTTCCTGCACCTCGCGAAGGGACCGAGCACGACGGTTCTCCGGCTCGGCAGCCAGTACGCGGTCGACACCCGCAACGGCCTCTACGCGGAGCTCAAGACCATCCTGGGCCCCGACGCGCTCGTTCCTTCCTAGCCCTCGCGCGGGCGGTCGGGGATGATGGTGTCGTGCCTTGTTATCGCTGCGGACGGGTGCAGACCGATCCGGTGAAGGGCGCGTCCCCGTGGGCCGTCGCGGTGCGCCAGCGCGAGCAGGTGCTCGTGTGTCCCGACTGCCAGCAGGAGCATCCGTCGTGGGTCGACGAGCTCGATCGCTGCCCCCGGTGCGACAGCACGCGCTTGCGGATCCAGGTGGGGCTGGTCGTTTGCCGGCAGTGCGGTAACGACTGGGCGGCGGAGTAACTCAACTACGCTCTAGCGATGCTGGAGCTCATAGACGGGCGCGGGCAGTCGACGCCGGTGCACATCCCGAGGCCGCGGCCGGTCGGTGCCGACGGCGATCCCGCGGACATCGTGCGCGGGATCATCGACGAGGTGCGTCTGAAGGGCGACGCGGCGCTGGTCGAGCTGACGGCGCGGTTCGACGGCCCTCGTCTGTCGCCGGGCGACCTCCTCGTCGGCCAGGACAAGATCGACAAGGCGCGGTCGCTGGTTCGGCCCGAGCTGATCGACGCGCTCGAGGTCATGGTCGCCCGCCTGCGCCGGACGTGCGAGCAGCAGATGCCGCGGGAATGGTTCGACCGCTCCACCCGCGACGAGGTGATCGGGGAGCTGGTGCGGCCCCTGCGGCGGGTGGGGGTGTAC
>DASZOC010000049.1:0-18872 GCA_035550975.1 Actinomycetota bacterium
CGCGACTTCCGCTCCGTCTGATCCATCTCGATCGCCCGCGCCAGAGCAGCGGCCCCCTCGCGCAGATCGAACGGATCCGAGATAGCGACCGCGTCGCCACCGAGCTCGGAGAAAGACCCGGCCCCCTCGGACAGCACCAGCACACCATCCCGCTCGTTCAACGCGGGACCTTCTTTGGACACGAGATTCATGCCGTCCATGATCGGGTTGACGAGCAGCACGTCGTACTGCCGGTATGCGCCCAAGGTTCTCTCGAAGTCGTCGTTCATGTAGAGCTCGATCGCGCCGGGATGCCGCTCGTTGACCGCGTCGGCAGCGTGGTGGATCCGTTCCACGTATGCCCGGTACTCCTCCAGACCCTGACGTGAGGGATAGAGACAGGCAGCGAACCGGACGCGGCCGCGCAGGTCGGCGCGATCGTCCAGGAGGAGCCCGAACGCCTCGAAACCGCGGACGATGTTCTTCGACGGCTCGGCACGATCGCCTCGGACGACGAGCGTCGCGTCCCCCGCCCAGGCGCGGAACCGCTCGGCCCACGAGGTTGCCGTCGGTGCGTGTGCACGTGCGACGAGATCACCCGCGTCGATAGGGATCGGATACGCACGCACCCACGTGCGCCGGCCGTCATGGTCCACCACGCCTTCGCTGCGATCGACGCGCGCGCCGATGCCCTCGCAGCACCGCAGGAACCCCTCGACCCACGGGGCGACGTGGAAGCCGACGAGATCCGCACCGAGCATCCCCTCGGTCACGGCGGTCGCGATCGCGCTCGGGAGCACCTCCATCCCGAACGGGCCGCAGAAAGACGAGTGAGTGAAGTGGGAGATGACCGCGTCCGGCCTCATCTTGCGCAGGTGGCCGGGGGCCGTCGCAAGGTGGTAGTCCTGGAACAACACCAATGCGCCGTGTGTGACGTGCTCTGCGACCTCGGTAGCGAACGCGACGTTGACGGGCTCGTAGGCATCTTCGAACGCAGCCGCGTCGAGGTCGTCGGCGCCGATCCCGACCTCCTCCCATAGGCAGTGGTTCGCGTACCAGAGCATCCGGTTCGAGACCTCGTTGTAGTAGCGCGTGTAGGTGTCCGGCTCGAACGTCAGGAAGCGGAACCCGTAACCCAGCTCCGCGGCGAGGTGTTGCGCCTGTCCCGACGCGACGGCTTCTCGATCCTCGTCGGATATGGCCGTCGCGACCCAGAACGCGCGGTCGCCGAGTCGTTTCGCGACCGCGTCCAGTGCGGGAGACGCGCCCCCGGCTGCTCCTTTGGTCTTGAGGCCCGAATCGGTCCGTACGAACGAGAAGGGGCCGCGGTTCGAGGCGAGGACGACGCTAAGGTCTTCTGACACCGAGCCATATTAGGAGCGAGGTCGTGTCGTGCAGATCGTGATCGCGCCGGACAAGTTCAAAGGCACCTTGACGGCGGTCCGCGCCGCCGAGGCACTCACGCGCGGCACCCGCGCGGTTTACCCGCACGCCACGTTCGCGCTCCGGCCGCTCGCAGACGGAGGCGAGGGGACGCTGGACGCGTTCGTCACCGCACGTGGCGCGCGCGTGATCGATCGAGACATCGCGGGTCCGCTGGGGGACCCCGTCGCTGCTCCGATCGCAGTCTTGGAATCCGGCGAGGCGGTGATCGAGATGGCGACCGCGAGCGGCCTGCAGCTGATCGCGCGCCCCGAGTCCCGAACTGCCGCGCGCGCGTCGTCTCGCGGGACCGGCGAGCTCCTGCTGCACGCCCTGCGGTCGGACGTCACGCGCGTCGTCGTCGGTGTCGGCGGTAGCGCGTCGACGGACGGAGGTACGGGAGCCGCGTCGGCGCTCGGGTGGCGGTTCCTCGACGAGCGCGGTCATGTGCTGCAACCCGGCGGAGCGTCGCTCGTGCGACTCCATGCGATCGAACCTCCGCGCGACGAAGCGCGCGCCGTTCGCGTGACGGGCGCGTGCGACGTGGACAATCCGCTCGTCGGGGCGAGGGGGGCCGCGCGCGCGTTCGCTCCGCAGAAAGGCGCGGACGCCGGAACCGTCGCGACCCTCGAGACCGGTCTCGAGCGTCTTGCCGCGGTCGTGCAACGGGACCTGGGCGTCGATGTCTCGCACCTGCCGCACGGTGGGGCGGGCGGTGGGAGGGGGGCCGGGCTCGCGGCGTTCCTCGGAGCGACGCTCACGTCGGGATTCGACCTGCTGGCCGAGGTCGTCGCGCTGGACGCGGATCTTTCCGGGGCCGACATGGTCGTAACCGGTGAAGGCCGCATCGACGAGCAGAGCCTGGGGGGCAAGGCTCCCATCGCCGTAGCGCGGCGGGCCGCTGCTTACAAGGTCCCGGTCATCGCGGTTACCGGTGACCTCGCGATCGACAAGTCGCGCTTGAAGAGACACGGCATCGTCGATGCCATCGGGTTGTTGCAGTCGGGTGGCAGTGAACGCGCGACCGGCGACCCCGAAGGCGCGGTCGAACGCGCCATCGAAGGGGTCCTGCGGCACCGGTTGGAGAACGCGCGCGGACTATCCCTCCGCCGCCGATCACACGTGCGCCGCACCTAATCCGCCATACTGCTCGTCGTGGGCATACCGGCACCACCCCGCCTGCCTCCTGGCGAACGTCTCCGGCGCGTCGGAGTCGGCGCGTGGTCGATCATCGGGATCCTCATCGTCCTGGCCGTGACGGTCTGGTTGCTCTACACGATCCGCGTGATCTTCCCGCCTCTCGTGCTGGCTCTCTTGCTGATCTATCTGCTCAACCCGATGGTGACCGCACTCGAGGAGCGTCGGGTCCCTCGCGGCCTCGGAGCGTTGCTGTCGTACGTCGTGGTCATTGGCGGCATAACGCTTCTGGTGATCGCGATCGCTCCACTGATATCCGCGCAGGTGGCGGGATTCTCCGACCAGTGGCCGGAATTCCGAGAGAAAACCGTGCGCAGCATCGAGAGCACCTCCGACACGATCGAGGACCGTTTCGGGACGCGCATCGATACGGATCAGGTGTCGTGCCTGCTCGGTGCCGACGACGTGTCGACGCCGTCGGCTCCTACGCACAAGAAGTGCGACGAGGTGACGAGGAACTTCCGCGAACGCCTCGGCGAGCAAGCCAGCCGGATCACCGAGATCGGCGGCACCATCCTCGAGATCCTGCTGATCTTCATCCTCGGCCCCCTGCTCGCCCTCTATCTGCTGATCGACCTGCCACATCTGCAGCGGGACGTCTTGAACCTCGTTCCGGAAGACAGCCGTCAAGAGGTTGCGGACCTGGGCTCGAGGATGGGCCGTGCCGTGGGCGGTTTCTTCCGGGGCCAGCTTTTCGTCGCGCTGATCGTCTTTGTCATGTCGAGTATCGGGTTCGCGTTGATCGATCTACCGTTCTGGCTCGTGATCGGGGCCGTCGCCGGCATCACGAACCTCATCCCGCTGGTCGGCCCCTTCATCGGGGGAGCGTTGGGCTTCCTTGTCGGCGCGTTCAGCGACGGGATCGGCAAGGGGCTGCTCGCGATCGTCGTCGCGCTCGTCGTCCAGCAGGTCGACAACCACATCATCAGCCCGAACGTCATGAAACGAACGGTGAAACTCCACCCGGTCACGGTCATGTTGGCCCTGCTCGCCGGCGCCACGTTGGCGGGGTTCTGGGGGATCTTGCTCGCCGTCCCCGCCGTAGCCGTCACGAAGATCGTCCTCGGTCACGTGTGGAGCACGAGGGTCCTCGGCATCGATCCGACTGCGGTCCCGGAGGAGGCGGTGCCCGATCACGGCGAGATCCCGGAACCGCAACTAGAAGAAGGCGACCCGCCGTCTAAGTGACGTAAGCGCTCATCGGCGGGCGCCGTTCGTTGATCGTCACGAAGCCTCGCGTGTCAGGTGATGGCGCATCATCGCGGAACTGGATCAGCTCCGACGGCAGCTCCGCGCCCAGTTTGATGATGCCCTCGCGATCGAGTCTGCCCAGCAGCCCCCTCGTGATCTCGAACGACATGCGCCCGAGCGACGCCGGGTCGCGGTTGCGATGGACGCGCTCTCCCAGGTCTACCTGCACGACCGAGTCCAGCGACCACGTCTCTACGACGTCCATCAACAGAAGCAGGTCGACGTCATAGCCGACCGCGAACGGAAGCTCTCGTAGCAGCGCGGTTCGTCCCGCGTACTCACCAGACAGGGGCTGGATGAACCCGGCGAGCGACGGGACCAGCAGGTTGATCAGGGGGCGGATCGCGATCTCGGTGACGCGTCCGCCGGCGTTCGGCGCCACGTGCGCGGGCGCATGCAGCGGGCGCTCGTAGAAAGCTTTCGCGAACGACACAGCAGGGTCGCTCAGCAGCGGAACCAGGAGGCGCGTGACGAAGTGGGCGGCGAAGTTACGTGTGTCGGAATCGAGCCACACGATGATGTCGCTGTCGACGACGACGAGGCTCTTCCACAACGACTCACCCTTCCCCGCGGCCGCGACCGGCCCTGCCTCGCGCAGGACGTCTGCGGTGACGTGGACGCTGGCCCCGGCGGCTTCGGCCACGTCCCGCGTCGCGTCGCTCGAGCCGGAGTCCATCACGACGAGGTCGTCGACGACTCCGGTCGCCCGCAGCTCGCCGGTGACGATCCTGCAGATCTGCCCGATCGTGGCGGCCTCGTTGAGGGCAGGGAGGCACACCGCGACGGTCACCCCGGCGGCCTCCTTGGCTGCGAGCACCTCGTTCATCGGCGCGTCCCGCGGCCCGATCGTTGCTCGAGCCAACCAGCGGCGTGCGTCGGAGTCGGTCGTCGTCGTCACGCCGGCAGCGTACGAGTGAGCGCCGCGCGTTACGGCCGCCCGATCGGCGGCGCCCAGGCACGGTCGAGAACAGGAAAGCGGGCACGGCGGCGGCTCGCGCCGCCAACGAGGAAGGGACGTGGGCGGGTGCCGGAGCAGGGTCGGGCCCGGAGGCGTACGCTCCTCAAGGGAGGGCTCGAACAGGCCGATTGGTCTAAATGGCGGGATTGCCCGTTCCCGCTGGGGGAGAACAAACCATGGCTCGGATCCTCATAGCTGACGACGACCCGGATATCCGGCAGCTCGTCATCTACGCGCTCGCCGACGAGGGCCATGAGGTCTCCGTCGCGAAGGACGGCCGGGAGGCCGTCGATCACGTCGCTGCAAGTCCTCCCGATCTGATGGTGCTCGACATCATGATGCCGGAGATGGACGGTTACGACGTCCTCAGGTACCTCGCCGACCACGACCTCCGTGGCGACATAAAGATCCTGGTGCTGACCGCCAAGGGCTCCGAGCGGGACTGGAAGCTCGGCTACGACCTCGGCGCCGACCGCTACACGACGAAGCCCTTCGACCCCGACGAGCTCGTGATCACCGTCACCGAGATGCTGAGCTCCTCGGCTGAAGAGCTGGAGGCAAAACGCGAGCAGGAGTCGGATCGCGCGAACCTGCTGTCCCAGCTCGAGTCGATCTTCGGCGACGGCTAGGCCGTAGCGACCGCCGCTCACGTTCCTAGAGGACCTGTCGATGGCCACCGTCACACGGCGTGGCATCGGTAACCTCGCGGATAGTGAGGCGTCCTAAGGGTTCCCGGAGCACCGCCCCGCGCGAGCTCGTGACCCCCGAGCTGGTCGAACGCTGCAAGGCAGGAGACGAAGCTTCATGGGCCGAGCTCGTCGAGGCGACGCACCGGGAGGTGTACACGCTTTGTCTCAGGATCCTTCGAGATCCCGACGACGCCGCCGAGGCCACGCAGGACACGTACCTCAAGGCGTGGCGGGCGCTCAAGGGGTTCCGCGGAGAGGCGATGTTCACCACCTGGCTCTACCGGGTGGCTGCCAACACGGCCATCTCGAAGCATCGAAGCAGGAAGAGGCGTCGTACCCATGAGTCGGGGGTCGGTGATGAAGTGCTCGGTCAGATCGCTGCTGGAGGCTCCACCGAGTCGTCGGCCGGCGCACGCCTCGAGGTCCAAGACCTCGAACGTGCGCTCCAGGTTCTGCCGGACCATTACCGGTCTGCGGTGGTGCTTCGAGACGTATATGGGCTTTCGATCGAAGAAGTCGCCGGACAGCTCAAAATCTCTGAGACGGCGGCCAAAGTACGGATACATCGAGGACGCAAGAAGCTGAAGCAGCTGTTGTACCCGGAGACGCAACGAGAGGAGGTGTGACCGAGATGGAGATGAGCTGCGCCGCGGTTCGTGAGGTTCTTCCGGCATACGTGCGCGACGGCGATGGGTCGTCGTTGCCGGTCCGCCGCCATCTGTCGCGTTGCGCCGACTGCCGCACCGATCTCTCGCGTTACGCCGACCTCATCGACCGGCTGTCTGCGATGGAGGCGGCAACGGTTCCGGTTCCGTACGCGCTGAAGACGGCGTTGCTGAACATCCCGTCGCGCATGACGCGCCTCGAGACCGTCCGGAGCCACCTCGGGCACAACCGCAAGGCGTACCTCTCGGGGGCCGCGGTCGTCGTAGCCGGCGCCGTGGGGGCCGCGGTGTGGAAGTCCCGCAGACCCGTAACCGCGTAGCTCCTCACGCCCGGCTGCGTTCTCGTGCTAGCGGGAGTCGGCCGTCACGGCCGCCCGAACCCGCAACGGTTGCCGGTTTTCGTTTCTCCGGCGAACGACTTTCGTTTTCCGCAACTCCTTGTCCGGAGAACGAGGACTAGACTTTCCCCGTTAGGGCGGTAGCTCAGTTGGAAGAGCATCGGTCTCCAAAACCGACGGTCGGGGGTTCGAGTCCCTCCCGCCCTGCTGAATCCGTGTCGTGTTCCGCCTGATAGTTGACACTCCGGCTCCACCTGATCGGTTACGCGGCTCCGGCTGATCTGCGACAGGTATTCCGTCTGATCTGCGACAGTGGCTCCGGCTGAACACTTCGGCGTCGCTCGCCAGACGGTCCCACCAATGGATCGCGCGCCACGACGTCGTCGGGGTCTCACCGATGGGTCGCATCGACCACACAGCTGCTGAGGGGAAGTCGAAAAAGGAGGTGATGCGGTGCCTGAAGCGACACCTTTCGAACGCCATCTATCGTCCAATGGTGGCGGACGAAGTCCGCAGATGGTGGAGGCATAGAGGGAGTCACATTGAGCCGTACGTCCAGGCTGGTTCTTGGCGCCACCGTCGCGATCGCGTTGACCTTCGGGGTGGTAGCTGCGCTCGCTGCGCCAGAGTGGGTCCTGGTCGTGGCGTTAGTGGGATCTCTCTCATTTGTGGTCCTGCTGAGCCTCAGAGCCCACACAGGAACCGAACCCACATTCACGCGAGAAGAGGCGGCGGAGCAGCTCGGCATTTCGCAGACGAAAGTAGATCTTCTGGTCGGCGACCATGTTCTGAAGCTCCAGCGAGAGCCGGGCGGAAAGGCGTGGGGAATCACCGCGGAATCCGTCGAGCGAGAGCGTCAATATCGCGAACGTGCGGGCGTTCTGCGACGTGCGTTGAGGTTCCTCAGAAGAATCCTTTGGTGGATGCCCTAGGGCTCTTGACACATATAGAAGGACAACTGTGTGCTTCATCCCGCGCTCCGCGCAGAGACGAAAACTAAGACCCGAGTCCTGAGGTGCTCAAGTTCCGAGATGGAGTTCGATCTCAAGGGCTCTGAATTTCAGTTGCTCGACGCGAGCACAGACTTACACCCTTCCGGTTTGTATACGCGTTGACCGGTACGGGCAGCCCTCCGTTGCGCCCTCCGTGTGAAACTGTTCTGGGATGAGGGAGCTAGCGATGGAGCAATTGCTGGCGGGGCCCGTCGACTTAGGTCCCGGGTTTGCTCTGTACCTGCTTCTGGTGATCATCGTGATCCCGGGGTTAGCTATAGCTGGGGCGGTGCTGCTTGTAATTGCGCTGGCCCGTCATCTACGCCACCGCAACGGAGAAACGCTTGACGACCCCAAGGCGCAGCGTCGCACTCGTCGTTTCGCCATCGCTGGAGGACTCATGTGTCTCCCTATGGCGATTCTGGTTGGCAACCAGGTGTTGTCCTACCGTCAGGCCGTCGAATCTCAAGAGAAGTACTTGACCCAGTTGGAGTTCGACATCTACGAACCCACGGTTGTGCCCCCGGGCTACAGAGTTCAGGGAGACGTGAATACGTTTCGTGATCCCCCCTACATCGATTACTACATGGCGGACGGAGTTCACGTGACGCAGTTCGAATACACGCCAGACGTAGAGCCGTTCTTGAATCCCGACGAGGCTTGTGATCCGGAGGAAGCCCTGAGCTACCTCATCCTGAATGGTGGTGAGCTGGAACCCACGGCAAGTCCGACGGCCGCCGCGTGCAGACCCTTAATGACGACCCCAGGCGGGCGCGTCCTGTACGGGACCGGCGAGCCCTCACCGAGTAGAAACGAAGTGGTGTTTACGCTGCTCGGCGACACTGTCGTCGTCTTTGAGTTCAGCTTCATGTATCAGGGTGACAAGACAGAAATTCCTGCTCTGGTGGATTCGCTTCGACCTGTTCCGGCAGAATCGCTCAACCGTCAGTAGAGACCGCAGGCCGCGGTTTGGCCGCGGGATAACCGTAAACAACGGGTAATGACCGCAAACAACAGGCAGTTATAGGACCCTGAATTCGATGTTCGAGGCGACGCACACTTGCACCTTTCGGCGCGCGGATGCGCGGAGGACACTAAATGTGTCCCTGTGGATTCTTCTTTCGGTTGTTGTCAGTCACGGTTGAGGAACCTTCAGGGGACTACGATTCGATTAAATGCAACGGTCACGCCTAAGTCTCATGGCAGCGATAGCTGGAGGACTTTGCTGGATCGGTTTCCTGGCAATCATCGGATGGGCAATCGCGTTTGTCGATGGCTGTCGGGATGAGTGCCATGGAGGGTTAGTGATTCCTCTGGCGATGACGTGGCTCTTACCGACCGGAGCACTGCTCATGACCGTTGGCAAACCCATAGTTAAAACTTGGGGCGCGACCTTGTTTCGAGGCGTGGTTTACGTCTTAGGCTTCCTGACGCTCGCTGCGGGGTTGTTCTTCATACGCTTTGTGTTTCGCGGGTTGAACCAAGTCATCTTCAGCTTGCCTCGACCTCTCCAGTACGAAGGAGCGATGGACGTGGTTGTTCTTCCGCTGCTGGTGAGCGTGTTCTTCCTGGTCCAGTCACTGGTCTTCGTTTGGTCTTCGAGAAGGATCTCTGCGGAGCAGTGAAGTCCGGAGCCAATTGGAGTTCCTCAGGCCGCGGTTTGGCCGCGCGATAACCGTAAACAAACGGATAATGACGGCAAACAACAGGCAGTTATGAGTCCAGGTCAAACCGCAATTGCGCGGGTTTACCTGGTCAGCGGAATCGCTTGAGGCGTTCTCCAAAAAACCGACACTCGGGGGCTCGAGTCCCTGCCGCCTTGCTGACGAATGCGTCCAGCTCAGCTTTGTTAGGTGTGTGCACCTAGCCCGCGAGACGGGGGCCAGATGAACTTGGCTCGGCACGAACAGAGAGACGACCCAGGCCGGGGCAACCGCGAGCAGCACTCGCACGTCGGTTGATACATGAGAGATTTTCGATGGGCTCGTAGGGCGATTGTTCTCGGGCTCATATTTCTCGTGTCTTGTGAGTCGAGTACCGAAGTGATACGTCGATCCGGGACCAGTCGACTACCAACGTCGTCTAACGGCGATAAGGCCATAAGAAGCTGCGAGGGCTTGAAGATCCCGAAGGATGGGCAGCTCGGCAGGAAGATCGATCTGAAGAGACGGACGATTACCTTCTGGTTCTTGGATCGAAGGGACGAGCCGGCCCGCACGACCCTCCGGTTCGACGAGCCCGTTTGCAGGAGAAATCCTCTTACGTATGAGCTGATCACAACGGTGCTCGACGATCATCTCGAGGTGATCTTCGAACGAAGGGTCGCTCGGTGCATGGATCTGAAGGGACACCGTTACGTCGCGGCTCCTTCGGCGGTCTTCGGACCTTGGGAGCGGCCGGGTCGCGCGCTTAGGCGCTTGGACAAGGGGAAAGCCAACCAGGAGTATCGAGAGTCGCTTTCACCTGAGTCTCGTAGGACGTACGACCTCGCTCTGCACGGCGTCGAGGATGCGAACGACGAGTCCGCTTACTCCTCCGGCGGCTGTTTCGGCAAAGTGGGTCGGATCACACCGACGACGAGAAACGTCTTGAAGCCGTAGAGCCACGCCTATCGGAGCTCAGAAAGAGGTCGGTCGCGAAAAGATCCTTCTGAGACGGCGCGAACGCTCGTACCGTCACGATCGCGTTCCGCCGCCCAAGTGGTCGCGCAGGAGGTTGCTCAGACGCGGCCACCGACCGCGGCTAGGTCCGGCACGAGCTTTGACCTCTAGGACCTGGTCTTCAGGCCTTTCACCTGGAGGACGTCGATGCCGCGCTTGAGGTCGTTGACCCAGATGCGGCCGTCGAAGAAGTACGCCGACCACACGTCGGCGTCGTCCGGCATGAAGTACGCGACCTCTTTCGGAAGCGTCGGGTTCGAGAAGTCCACGACCGACGTGCCCCCGGTGTACCAGGAGATGACGGCCTGGCGCGTCTTGCCGACGAAGTTCAGGTTATGGGCGGTGCACCAGTCGGTCGCGATCGTGCCTACAGGCGCGGCTCCGCGCTGCGGCCCCCAGTGACCGACCATCACGGGCACCTCGGGCGTCCTGATGTCGAACACCCAGACCGACCCCGTCGGCCCGCCCATGCAGTCGTGGACGCCGAAGGCCTCGTCGGTCATCACGAGGTATTCGCCGTCGGGCGTCGGTACCGCAGCGTGCGGGAAGAACGACGGCGTGAAGCCATGGGCTATGACGACAGGCTTGAGCTCGGCGGTCACATCCCAGATCGACACTTCGCCGCCGCCGGCGCAGAACCCGAGCATCCGCTCGTCGGGCGCACGGGCGAACGTGATGTCGTGGCACCCGGTCGGGTTCGGCTTGAACGTCGCGGCGACCTTCAGGTTGTTCGGATCGGACGCATCGAGGATCTGCTCGACGCCGCCGCCGTTCGCGAGTCCTCCGGGCGACGCGTAGATGAGGTCCATCCCGGGGTAGACCGTCAACGTGTGGGCGCCGCCCGGTAGCTCTACCGAGCTCAAGAAGTGAGGCTTCTTCGGGTTGCTGACGTCGATCAACCGCACTCCGGCACCGGGAGCCCCGCCGCACTGACCGCTGTGATAGCCGAGGGCGAGCAAGCCCGGCCGGACGATCGCGACGTCGTTCTGACTTCCCGGGCACTTGAGGAACGCAACCTCTTTGGGGATCTTTCCGGACGCGTCGAGGATCCGAACGCCGCCCTCCTGGCCGAGTTGGCCGAAGTAGACGTAGCGGCCTTGGAACGTGATGTCGCTTCCGCCCGCGTACGGGATGTTCTTGATCAGCTTCACGTTGTCCGTCTTGTCGACGGCGCGGTCGGCCGCGGCCGAAGTGGCGACGACCGATGTCACGAGCATCAGGATGGTGGCGAACGCGATCTTCTTCATGGGCTCCCCGGCTAGACGACTAGGGAGACTTCTGCCCGGCGAGACCTATTCCTGCCCGCGCCCACCTCGGCGGCAGCACGCCCTCAGCGGATGTCGATCGGCGTTCCGAGAGGCAAGAGGGGCACGAGCTTCTTGATGTCTTCGTTCCTCATCCGGATGCACCCGTGGCTGGACGGGCGTCCGATCGAGTCCGGAGCGTTCGTTCCGTGCAGGCCGATGATCCCGCCGCCTTTCCAGTCGAGCAGTGTCTCGGAATACCCGGAGAGGCCGTAGGCATAGGGGCCGTAGATCGTGTCGGGGTCGGGCGGCTCGAGCAGCGACGCGAGGTAGAACCGCCCGGTCGGAGTAGGCGTGTCTCCGGTTCCGATCCCGACGGGAACCGACAGCACGCGCTTGTGGCCTTCGAACAACGTGAGCCTGAACTTCGCTCGATCCACTTCGAGCCGATAGTCGGTCGCGAACACTTCGATGTCGCGCACGCGCAGATATCCGGTCGTCCCGTTCGGGCGAACGGGCAGCAGAGCGTTGACCCAGCGCGCGCCCTCCGGGAGCGCGCCGTCGGGGCCACGCTCGTCCGGCTGCAGAAGGAAGACCTGTGGCGCGCCCTGGTCGTTCACGCGGCCGAACGTCGCGACGACCGTCGACCCCTCCCGGGGGGCGGAATAGATGCGCACGTCATCGACCTTCGCATGGCCGATCAGGTGCCGCTCGAGCGCGCGGGCGCGGGGTGTAGATGGAGAAGGGGCGGGCGGAGTGGATGTAGATGCGGCCGGCTCGATGGGCTCGTCGGTGCTGCAGGCCACGAACAGCGATGCTACGGCGATCACACCGCTCAGTACGGTCCGGCCGCGAGCCCGCCTCTCGGTCCGGGATGCGCACGACATAGCGCTGTGTGACCTTAGCAGCGGCGCGACCGGCTTAGCCGGTGAAGTTCGGTGGGTTCTCGATCACTTTCGCCGCGGGGGCATCCGGCGGCTCCTCGCGCGGAGGCAAGGGAGCTACCTCGGGCGCGCAGTCCACGTTCGCCTCCGAATGCGAGACGACAAGATCCACGCCTCCCGGAGCAGTGACGTGCAGGGCGTTCGTCCAGACCGATCCACCATCACTGGTCCCGCCGGTTTGCGGATCCCAGTTCGTCTCCCAGAACACGATCCTGATGCCGCCTTGATTTATGAGTGTCTGGTTCGGCCCGGGATTCGGTATCGGAACCGCGCTGCCGCCCAACGTGAGACCCACGACGCGCGCCGCGCTCCCGTAGACGGCTTCGCCACCCAGGCATCCCGCGACCGACTCCGATTCGATCACCTGCGCTTGCAGCGCCTCCGCGAGCGCTACGAGGCTCTCCGTCACTGCGTAGCCCCGCCCGTTCCAGCCGGTCGGCACGTCGTCGAACGCCCCTGCGATGACCGCCTGCAGACGGGCGTCGAGCGTGCCGGTGCCGGACGCTCCCGCTTCCACGAGCGCGGTGAACGACTCCGCCGCCGGTTGTGCGGGAACGTGGATGAGCGAGTCCTCCGCGGTCTCTTCCGATGAGCCGCTCGCCGCTGCCTCCACCGTAGGCCGTGCGGTGATCGGCACGGGGCCCTGGAGCTGGACGCCGTAGGCCGACCCTTCGGCAGTACGCGATGTTTGGGCTCCTACGGAGGATCCGCCGCTGATGGGGCCGATGAGGAGGATCGAAGCCGCCAGCGCGGCAAGCTTCCGTGCATCCGGAGCCTTCACGTCTACCCCCTGTCGGTTTCTCCTTTCAGCCTTCCTCCCGGGGGGTCCGGCTAAACAGTTTTTGGATGAACGTTCTGCTCCGCCGCGAAGGCCGACTCGGAGCCGTTTCACCAGCGTGCTAATCTCATAGCTCGTTTCTCCCCCCGAAGCGCGGACCCTTACCAGGCGCGTCCGAGTAAACGAAAGGGACAGAGTGAACAGGCAGTACAAGCGCATGATGGCGAAGGACGAGGCCAGCAAGAAGAAGCCGGCCGCGAGGCCCAACCCGAAGGCGGCCGCCGTTGCCCAGAAGAAGGAGCGCACGAAGCCCCGGCAATTCTTCAAGGAGGTCGTCGCCGAGCTCAAGAAGGTCGCGTGGCCGAGTCGCGCCGAGGTCGTCGCTTACTCGATCGTCGTGCTCGTGAGCTCGATCGTGATCGCCGCCCTGATCTTCGCGATGGACGTCGTGTTCCAGCAGGGGGTCTTCACCCTCTACGGGGTCGAATAGATGGAAACCACACACACCGATATCGAAACGCCCGAAGAGCAGCGCGACGAGATCGTCGACCAGCAGGCAGAGGCCCTCGAGGCGTCGCCGGCGGACGACGAGGGTCCTGCCGGCACCGCCGAAGCAGCCGATGTAGCCGACGCCGACGCCGAGGATCTAAATGACGCCGACGCCGGCGCCGAGACGGCCGGTGCTGAGACCGCCGACGTGGCCGACGTGGCTGATGTCGCCGACGCCGATGGCGGTGCCGCCGAAACGGCCGATGCCGTTACCGCCGATGCCGCGGACGCGGCGGCCGAGAGCGCACCCGACGCGGCGGGACCGGACGCAACGACCGACGCGGGCGCGGTGGACGCAGCGGCCGTCGAACCGGCGACGACCGAAGAGACCGACCAGACCGACGAGCCCGACGAGCCCGACGAAGACGAGGCCGACGCGGAGATAGGCGCGTACGACGAGACCGCGATCCCGCCGACCGAGCGCATGGGCGACTGGTTCGTCATCCACACCTACGCGGGCTACGAGAACAAGGTCAAGGCGAACCTCATGTCGCGTATCTCGTCGATGAACGTGGAAGACCGGATCTTCGAGGTCGTCATCCCTATGGAAGACGTCATGGAGATCAAACAGGGCAAGAAGCAGATCGTTCAGAAGAAGGTCTTCCCCGGCTATCTGATGTGCCGGATGTACCTCGACGACGACTCCTGGTACGTGGTGCGCAACACGCCGGGCGTGACGGGGTTCGTCGGCTCGGGCGCGAAGCCGACGCCGCTGTCCGACAAAGAAGTCGACAGGATCCTGCAGGTCGACAAGCAGGACCAGAAGAAGCTCAAGCCGCGCCTGGAGTTCGAAGAGCAGGAGAGCGTCCGGGTTACCTCCGGACCGTTCGCGAACTTCACCGGCTCGATCTCCGAGATCAACGTCGACCAGTCGAAGCTCAAGGTGCTGGTCAACATCTTCGGTCGTGAGACGCCGGTCGAGCTCGGCTTCGACCAAGTCGCGAAGCTCTAGAACCTGTAAGGAGAAAACAGATGGCTAATGGTCGTGGCGGCCGCAGGCAGAAGGTGGCCCAGGTATTGAAGCTGCAGATCCCCGCGGGGCAGGCGACGCCGGCGCCGCCGGTCGGGCCTGCTCTCGGTCAGGCGGGGATCAACATCATGGAGTTCTGCAAGCAGTACAACGCGGCAACCCAGCAGAGCACGGGGACGATCGTGCCCGTCGAGATCACCGTCTACGAGGATCGTTCCTTCAGCTTCGTCACGAAAACGCCGCCGGCCGCAGTGCTGCTGCGTCAGAAGGCAGGGCTCGAGAAGGGGTCCGGCGAGCCGAACCGCAACAAGGTCGGCAGCGTGAGCCGCGACCAGGTGCGCGAGATCGCCGAGACGAAGATGCCCGACCTCAACGCGAACGACGTCGATGCGGCGATGAAGATCATCGAAGGCACCGCTCGGAGCATGGGGATCACGGTCAGCTAATAGCGCTTCTAGTCAGTGGGAGGCGGGTCGCGCTCGCCGATGACCACGAGGAGGTAGTGACATGGCAGGTAAAGGGAAACGTCTCGCGGAAGCCTTGACGAAGGTCGACCGCGATCATCTGTATTCACCGCGCGAGGCCGTCAAGGTCTTGAAGGAGGTCCCGTCGGCGAAGTTCGACGAGACGGTCGAGCTCTCGATCCGTCTCGGCGTCGACCCCCGCAAACCCGACCAACAGGTGCGGGGAGCGCTCTCACTTCCCCGCGGCACCGGCAAGACGATGCGCGTCGCGGTCTTCGCGAAGGGCGAGAAGGCAAAGCAGGCGGAGGAGGCCGGAGCCGACGTCGTGGGCGACGAGGACCTCGCCGCGCGGATCGAGGGTGGGTGGCTCGACTTCGATGCCCTCGTAGCGGCCCCGGACATGATGCCGGTCGTGGGAAAGCTCGGGCGCGTGCTCGGCCCTCGCGGGCTGATGCCGAACCCGAAGTCCGGAACCGTCACCGACGACGTCGCGAAGGCGGTGCGCGACATCAAGGGGGGCCAGGTCGAGTACCGGACCGACAAGCATGGGAACCTGCACATCATCATGGGCAAGAAGAGCTTCGACCCCGAGGCACTGATCGACAACTACGCCGCGATCGTCGACGAGATCTACCGCGTCAAGCCGGCGGCCGCCAAGGGCCGCTACCTCAAGAGCGTGACGATGGCGACGACGATGGGGCCCGGGATCCGCATCGACCCGCAGAAGTCGAAAGACCTGGCCGAAGAGATGGAAGCCGCCCCGGCCTAGGGGCTGCATGTCCGAGGCGGAACGGCTCCTCGGCTTACTGGCGGATCCAGACCGGTTCCGTGTAGCCGCCGCGCTGGCGCTCGGAAGCACCGACGTCGGTGACGTCGTCGCGGTGACGGGGCTCCCGCCGCGGGTGGTGGAGCGATCGCTCGCGCGACTGATCGCCGGTGGCCTCGTCACGAAGGACGCCGCGGGCCACCGCTTCCAGACCGAGGAGCTGCTCGTTGCGGCGCGCGCGGTCGCGGACAAGCGCGCAGCGACGGACGCGGCTGAGAACCCTGAGGGAGCGACCGAGATGGTGACCCGCTTCATGAAGCAGGGCCGACTCGTGTCGATCCCGTCGAAGGGAGCCAAGCGTGCGGCCGTCTTGGATCATGTCGCCCAGGACTTCGAGCCCGGCCGCCGCTATTCGGAGAAGCAGGTGAACGCGGTGCTTGCCGCGTATCACGACGACGTAGCGTCCCTGCGGCGCTACCTGGTGGACGATGGTTACCTCGATCGCGCCCGCGGGAAGTACTGGCGCACCGGCGGCACCTGGAACATCGACTGACGTGCAAGGCCGCCAACCGGGCAACGCGTTAGCCGCACTGCTAGGCCTTTTCGTAGACCGATATGTGGCTGGTCGAGGCCGCGGTGAAAGGCGTCTTGTCCCAGTCCGCGTAGCGCGCCTTCAGGTCGAGCCCTGCGATCTGTCCCATGAGGTCTAGCTCGGCCGGAAACGCGTACCGGATGAAGACCGGATACATCTCGACGTTCCCCTCTTTCACCACCAGGTGCTGCGACGAGATCTGCTGCTCCATGGGATCGTGACGGGCCGTCTCGATAGACACTTCTTCTAAGCCGACCGAGTTCGTCTGGACCCGCTGGTTCCGGTCGAAGCGCAGGAGGTCCGGGACGAATGCCTCGATGACGAACATCCCTCCCGGCGCGAGGTGCGAGGCGACGTTCTTGAAACACCGCACCTGGTCCTCTTGCGTCGTAAGCGCGAAGAAAGTGTTGAAGACGACGTAGATGAGGGAGTACTCGCCATCCACGTCGACGTCGGCGAAGTCGCCCATCTTTACGGGTATGGCGTCACCACCGGGTTTCCTCCGGAGGCGCTCGACCATCCCTTCGGAGACATCTATCCCGTGGACTTCGATCCCGTCCGCTGCGAGCGGCAGCGCGACGCGTCCCGTGCCGATCGCGAGCTCGAGAGCCCGACCCCCACCCGCCAGGTGTCTTAGGACCCTCACAGCCGGGCCCGGGTCCAGCGCCTCTTGCCAGACGTCGTCGTAGATGCCCGCCCATCGCTCGCCGTAGGTAGAGGGTTCGTAGCCTTCCATCCGAGGAGTGAATCACGGCTCCCCCCGCCCGCGCGGCCCCTCCCGCGTGCACAACGGACCAGACGCGGCCACGCACCGGCGACGACTTCCACCGAGCGCGGCTCGAGCGTGTCTCCGGGACCACCGTCCTGCTATCCTCGTGGGTGCAACAAACCCGAGACCGCCGGCATACCAGTAAGCCCGGCGCAGGTGCGTTGATCGGGCTTCGTGCGCGGTCACCTGTCTCTCGGGTGGCCGCATTTTTCTGTCTAGGGGCTAGTTCCGGTGCGGCGAATCGCGATGAGCCAACCGGTACTAGACGAAGAAAGGAACGACATGGCTCGACCCGACAAAGAGGCTTCCGTGGCCGAGATCACGGAACGGTTCAACGACTCCGATGCGGCACTTCTCACCGAATACCGCGGCCTTCGGGTGTCGGAGATCGCCGAGGTCCGCAACTCTCTCCGCGAGTCCGATACCGAATACAAGGTCCTGAAGAACACGCTCGCCCGCATCGCGGTTCGCGAGGTCGGGCTCGAAGAGCTCGTGGAGATGTTGACCGGTCCCACGGCCATCGCCTTCATCAAGGGTGACGCCGCCGCGGCCGCGAAGGCGCTGGACGACGCGGCCAAGAAGTTCCCGGTCCTTGCGATCAAAGGCGGGGTCCTCAACGGCAAGGTCATCACCGCCGAGCAGGCAGGTGCTCTCGCCAAGCTCGAGCCCCGTGACGTGCTCCTCGCGAAGATCGCGATGTTGATGAACATGCCGGCACAGCAGACGGTCAACGTCTTCGCGGCCCTGCTGCGAGATCTCGGCTCGATGCTCGCGCAGGTGGTCGCGAAGAAGGAAAGCGGCGAGCTGGCGGGCGGCGCGGGCGCGCCGCCGGCCGCAGCCGCAGAACACGGCGGCGGCGACGAAGTCGCGCCGGTAACGGCACCCGATCCGACCGACGGGGGAGCCGACGCAGGTGAGGCCGCGGCCGAGACGGGCGAGGCAGACCAGCCCGGAGACGCCGCCGAGGAAGGCGGGGGAGAAGAAGTTGCACCCGTTGCCGCCCCCGACCCGACCGGTGAAGCCGACCAGCCCGGCGATGCCCTCGCGGTCGAAGCCGCGGCTGCGCCCGACGTTGCCGCCGAGGAAGCCGACGCTCCGGCAGAGCTCGCGGAGGCGGTCGATCAGGCACCCGCGGCCCCCGAATCGGAACCAGCACAGACCCAAGAGATCGAGACCGCAGACGACAGCACGACCAAGGAGGAGGAGTAACCATGGCCACGATCAGCCAGGAAGACGTACTCGACGCCGTCGCGAACTGGACGGTCCTCGAGCTCTCGGAGTTCGTGAAGGCGTTCGAGGAGAAGTTCGGTGTGACGGCAGCGGCCCCCGTAGCGGTGGCGGCTCCCGGAGCAGGCGGTGCTGCAGGCGGCGACGGTGCGGCCCCGGAAGAGGAGAAAGACGAGTTCGACGTCGTCCTCACCGGTGCCGGCGACAAGAAGATCCAGGTCATCAAGGAGGTCCGTGGTCTCACGAGCCTCGGTCTCAAAGAGGCCAAGGACCTGGTCGACGGCGCCCCGAAGCCGGTCCTCGAGAAGGTGACCAAGGAGCAGGCCGAAGAGGCCAAGGGCAAGCTGGAAGCGGCCGGCGCGTCGGTGGAGCTCAAGTAGACGATCGCGAAGTTGAAACCAGAAAGGGGGGGCCCCCC
>DASZOC010000050.1:0-16329 GCA_035550975.1 Actinomycetota bacterium
GCCTTACGACAGGGCCTCACTAATTATGGGACCGAGCTCTTGCCGTACTCCGACACCATTCCTGTGATCACTGAGCGGTCGAGTCACTTCCCGCGATAGGAGATGAAGAACGGGTCGTCGTGCTGCAGCCCGTCGACCGCGTTTCGGTAGCGTTGTAGCGCACGGGTCGACGTTCGGCCGAGAGGAAGATCTCGCTGCTTACGACCCTTGCCCATCACGCGGATGGATCGCCCCTCCAGGTCGACATCACGGGCACTCACCCCCGCGAGCTCCGATACCCGCGCCATCGTGTCGAGTTGTCCGCGGACTGAGGTTTTTTGGCTCGGCAGCGGTCGAGGAACTCCTCTCGGAGATCAAGGATCGTGGGCTCGCCTGTGCGGGTCGTTCCGGGTCGTGCCATGTTGTTCCTCCTTTGATGGAGGACGGCGCCGAAGACTTGTGCGGCAAAGCCAGCCCAAACACTTGTGCGGTGCTGTTTCGGCGTTGATACAGAACTCCGAAACACTTGTGCGGTCGGAGCGCTCCTACCGGTTTTGTCGCTCCGTTCCCGAAGTTTCCCGAATACCTGCTCGCCACCAAGACTGCAGGTCAGGGCACAGATTCCTAAGCGGAGGCGGATGGGAATCGAGCCCACCCGAGTGCCGGCGGAGCCGGTGGGTGGGTGAGAAAGCTCGGGCACCTGGGCGGATCCGCCGGAGCGTCTAGCGGAGGCGGATGGGAATCGAACCCACCCACCGGGGTTAGCCGGCGCACCGGTTTTGAAGACCGGGAGGGACACCAGTCCCCGTTCGCCTCCTCGAGCGACCGAGCATAGGCGGCCGCCGATTACGGTTGCGGCGTGGCGCACGTGAGGGAACCGCACGAGTACCTCGTCGAGAAGGTCAAGCAGGCGCTGGCGGAGGACCCGAGGGCCGGCGAGATCGCCCTCGACGTGCAGATCGCCGGCGACACGATCTTCGTCCGAGGAAGCGTCGCGACCGAAGCCCGCCGTGACGCTCTGACCGACGTGGTGCGAGACGCGGCCCCGGGATGGGACGTCCGCAACGAGACGGAGGTCCCGGACCTGTCCGGGCCTCCCGTGGTCGAGAACCTCGAGTGATCCGGATAGCAGCCGTCGCGGACGTCCACTTCGGCCCCGACAGCCGCGGGACCTTGCGCGAGCACTTCCAAGCGGCGACCGATCACGCAGACGTGCTGCTCGTCGCGGGCGACCTGACGCGTCACGGCCTTGCGGACGAGGCGGCGGTTTTCGCGGAGGAGGTGGCGGGCATAGACGTCCCGGTCGTGGTCGTGCTGGGCAACCACGACTACCACTCCGACCAGGAGCGGGACATCCGAACCGCGATGGAGGGTGCGGGCGCCACGGTCCTGGAAGGTGAGGCCACGACGATCGAGGTGAACGGGGACCGCGTGGGGATCGCAGGGACGAAGGGCTTCGGCGGCGGCTTCGTGGGCGCCTGCGCCAGCGACTTCGGCGAGCCCGAGATGAAGGGGTTCGTGCAGACGACGAAGGCGTACGCGGCGAGACTCACGGAGGTCTTGAAGTCGCTCGACGCGGACTGGCGCGTCGCGCTCCTCCACTACTCGCCGGTGGAAGAGACGCTGGCCGGCGAGCGGCTCGAGATCTACCCGTTCCTCGGCTCGTACCTGTTGGCCGAGGCGATCGATTCGGCAGGCGCCGACCTCGTGTTCCACGGGCACGCGCACGGGGGCCGCGAGAAAGGCGCGACCGCCGCGGGCGTCCCCGTGCGCAACGTCGCGCAACCGGTCATCCGCCGGCCCTACGGCATCTACTGCCTGGGGAGCGACGATTGCTGAGGCCGATCAGTGACGACGCCCGATGAGTGACGACGCGACCGACCAGGTCGCTGCAGCCGAAGTCTTCCGCGAGGTCGTCAAGCTCCTCGAGGAAGGAGGCTTCGACTACGCGGTCGGAGGCGGCCTGGCAACGGACCACTGGAAGGGAGGCGCCGACCACATCGCGGACATCGACGTGATGATCCGCGAGGACGACGCGGAGCCGATCCTCGAAACCTTCCGAGGCACCGGATACAAGACTGCGGAGATGGAGCACTCGTGGTTGCACAAGGCGTTCAAGGACGGCATCACGATCGACGTCATCTACGAGCTGGCCAACGGCGCGCGCCTCGACGACCGTTTCCTCGCCCATCGCACGCGCGTCGACATGTTCGGCGTGCGCCCGCAGGTCTCGTCGGCCGAGGACCAGGTGGCGTCGCTAACCGCCACCGTCGACCGCATGACGATCGGGCAGCACTGGTTCAGCATCATCGACCTGATGGCGAACAACGACCTCGAGTGGGACTACGTCATAGCGCGCGCCCAGAAGGTCCCGATGAAGATGCTCAGCGTCGTCTACTTCGCTCTCTCGGAGAGCGTCCCGATCCAGCGCGGCGTCATCGACCAGCTGAGCGCGATAGCCGATGCGGCCAAGGAAGCCGACGCGTAGACCTCGAGCGGCGACAAGCGACCGACCGCGTCTCAGGCCCCGGCAGGGATGAAGGAGCCGTCGAAGTAGATCCCGTTCGCGAGCGCGGCCCCGGCCGGCACGTGCTCGCCCGGCCACACGATGCAATCGCGAAGCGATGCCCCCGCGCCGACCTCTGCCCCGGCGAGCACGATCGCGCCGGGGCCCAGGGACGCGTCCTCCACGAGCGCACCCGGCCCGGCGTAAGCTGGCACGTCCGCTGAGATCGCACCGGGAGCACGCACGACGTCGGGGCGCGCGAGCATGTCGACCGACGCGCGCACCAACCGCTGGTACGTCCCGCTGTCGCACGCATAACCCTCGTGCTCGAACAGGTTGACCGCGCCCGCGTCGACCAGGCCGCGCAGCAGCCCCTCGGTCAGGCCCAGAGGAACCCGGGACTCGATCGCGCGCAGCACGTCGCGGTCGAAACAAGCCGCGCCCAGGAACAGGTATCCGGCGCGGCTCTCGCTTCTGCGATCCACGAGCCGCGGGCCACCGCCGTCGATCACCAAGTCGGCCCGTGCGTCCACGCGCCGGACCGCCAACGTCGCCGGTTGAACGCCGGCCGCGTGGGCATCGAGCAGCGCCGCGACGTCGAGATCGCTGACGAGGTCACAGTTATAGGTGACGACGGTCCGCTCGAGGTCGGAGAGCAGGCGGCGCAGCGTCCCCGCCGTCCCGAGCGGCTCCTCCCCCTCGTCCAGCACGACGACGCCGGGGCGACCGGCGAGGTGATCGCGCAGCAGGCGGCCGTGGTGGCTGACGTTCACGAACCGCGCCGCCCATCCGACCGCCGCTCCCCGGGCCAGGGCGAGATCGACGAGGGGGACGTCCAGCACCGGGACCAGCGCCTTGGGGAGGCGCTCCGTCAGGGGCCGCAGGCGGGTGCCGCGGCCCGCCGCGAACACGACCTCGCTGAGGCGCCCCGACCCGGCCCGGCCACGGCCGAAGACGTCCGGCCGAGGCACGACAGAAGCGGCAAGCATGCCGCACGGTAACCCCGGCCGGAGGAGGTATCCGGAGCCTCCGTGGCGAATAGGTGTATCGAAAGACGATATTCCGGGCATGTTTCTCGATCCGACGGCCAAAAACGCCGCCCACAGGCGTGGATCGAGCCGGATTCGTAGGCAACGCGGGGAACGTTTCTGGGTACTAGTTCGTTAGTACTGACTAGAACCACCCGAAAGGGCCATTGTTCGGGCGAAACCGGACAAATAGCCTTCAAGGCCAAGGTCCTATCACCCGATAGGGACATCACGGCTGGCACGAACCGGGGGCGGACGCGGAGCCCCGAGGGGGACGGATGGCGACTGGTACCAAGACGGCGGTAAAGGTCAACCTGAACGAGCTGGAGGACCACGAGCTCGTCGCAGGCGTGCGCTCCGGTGACGACCGCTGCATCGAGATCCTGCTGTCCCGGTACCGCAACTTCGCCCGCTCGAAGGCTCGCAACTACTTCCTCGCCGGTTCCGACAAGGAAGACGTCGTCCAGGAAGGCATGATCGGCCTGTTCAAGGCGATCCGGGACTTCTCGGACGAGACCGGCACCCCGTTCCGGGCGTTCGCGGAGCTCTGCATCTCCCGCCAGATCCTCACCGCGATCAAGACCGCGAACCGCCAGAAGCACCAACCGCTCAACTCCTCGGTGTCCCTGGACGCGCCGGTCTACGGCGACGAGTCTTCGGATCGTTCCGTCGGCGACAACATCGTCGCCGCGCAGCAGACGAGCGACCCGATCGAGCTGGTGATCTCGGCCCAGGAGATCGAGGCCATCAGGGACTCGATGAAAGAGAACTTGACCGAGCTCGAGGGTGACGTGCTGCGTCTGTACATGGACGGGAAGTCCTACGAGGAGATCGCCGGCGTGCTGGGCAACCACGTGAAGTCGATCGACAATGCCCTTCAGCGCATCAAGCGCAAGCTGCAGCGCCACATCGAGCAGCGCAACGAGCTCGTCGTCTAGCTCTCTCCAGCAACTAGCTCTACAGCCCCGGCCAGTCCCTCTTCTTCTCTTCGACGTCCGGCCACTCTGTCTGCGCGGGCTCGTCGGCTCCCGCCAGCACATCGCCGAGGTCCTTCTTGCCTCCGATGTCTCCGGCCGCGCTCAGCAGGTCTTCGAGCTTGGCCCGCTCCTTGCCCTCGAGCCTGATGCGCAACGCCGCGAGGACCTCGGCGTGGTGATCCATCAACCCCGGCCCCCGGTCGATCTCCGCGAGCGCGTCGGCCGCCTTCTGCAACAGCTTCCGATCCTCTTTGGCGGCGGGACGCAGACGCTCGACCTCGTCGCCGGCAGGGTGGTCGTCGGAAGGTGTCATGCGGACGCCAGTGCGATGCGCTCGGAGTTCTCTCTTACCTCCCTGCGGTTCTTCGCGAACAACAGGTAGCCGATGAACGCCAGGACCGCGACGATCAGACCCAACACGAGCGTCGGCTCGTAGTTGGCGAACGCCTTCTCGAGGAAGTACGCGAGCACCATGCACGACGGCCACGTGAAGATCCACGCGAGGACCACCTGGCCGGCGACCCCCCAGCGCACGGCAGACAAGCGCTCCGTCGCGCCGACGCCCATGATGGCGGAGCCGATCGCGTGGGTCGTCGATACGGGGATGCCGAGCATCCCCGCGCCCGTGATGACCGCCGCGGCGCCGGTCTCGGCCGCGAAGCCGTGCACCGGCTCGAGCTTCGTGAGTCGCAAACCCAGCGTGCGGATCACCCGCCACCCGCCGACGGACGTGCCAAGGCCCATGACGACCGCGGCCGACACGATGATCCACGTGTCGATCGGGAACTCCTCGGGGGCGGGCTCGCCCGGGTGGTTCGCGAGGTAGATGGCGAGAGCGATGATCCCCATCGTCTTCTGCGCGTCGTTCAGGCCATGGCTGAACGCCATGAACCCCGCAGACGCCATCTGCGCCTTGCCGAAGATGCGTCGCACTAGCGTCGGTTTGACCTTCGAGAAGATCCAGTAGATCGAGACCATGATCAGGAGCGCGACGAGGAACCCACCCACCGGCGAGGTGACGAGACCGATCAACGCCTTCCGCGTGCCCTCCCACTCGAGACCCTCGAGGCCGCCCGCGGCATAGCCGGCGCCGAGCAGCCCCGCGACCAGCGCATGCGACTCGCTCGACGGCAGCCCGAAGTACTGCGCGCCCAGTGCCCAGATCGTCGCCCCCAGTACCGCCGCCGCGATCGTCTCGAGCGACACGATGTCTGCGCTGACGATGCCCTTCGCGATCGTCTTCGCCACCTCGGTGCCGGCCAGCGCGCCGACGAGGTTGAGCACCGCCGCCATACCAACGGCGACCATAGGGCGCATCACGCGAGTGGAGACGACCGTTGCTATCGAGTTGGGCGCATCGGTCCATCCGTTCGCGAACTCGAACAGGTACGCGATGAGCAGAACGATCCAGAGCTCCATCAGCCCTGCTTCAGGACGATGCCTTCGATCGTATTGGCGACGTCCTCGAGCCGGTCGATCGCGGCCTCGATCTCTTCGATGATGTCCTTCCACTTCAAGACGTCCATCGCCTTGTAGTCGCCGGAGAAGAGCTCCGCGATCGTGCGCCGGTAGGAACGGTCGCCTTCGTTCTCCAAGCGGTTGATCTCGATCCAGTAGGTCTCGAGGTTCTTCATCTTGCGCAACCCCGGCATCGCGTCGGCGGTGTGAGCCGCGGCGGTAGCGAGCGTCTTGCACAGCTGCACCATCTGGGGAAGCGGTTGTTCGATCTTGTGCAGTTGCAGATACTCGGCGGCCGCCTCGATGTGATCGAGGACGTCGTCGAGGCTCGACGCAAGCCGGTGGATGTCCTCGCGGTCGAACGGCGTGATGAACGACGTGTTCAACCGCCGCATCACCTCGTGCGTGAGCTCGTCGCCCTCATGCTCGAGGTCGACGACACGCCCGGCCTTGCGATCGAGGTCGGAGTAGTCCTCCAACAGGTCCAGCAGCGCGTCGGCACCCTGTTGCACCTTGCGAGCGAGCTCCTCGAACAGGTCGAAGAACGACTCCTCGCGCGGGATCAATCTCAAACGGGCCAATGCTCCTCCTGGTCTGGGCTCGGGTCGGACCGGGCGGAACTCTAACGGCCGGACAAGCCCGCACCGCTGGTGTTGGACCAATGTTCGCGCGCTGTTCACATGGGGTTCGGCGATACCGCGAACGAGGCGACTAGGCTCCCGCGAGATGTCGGAGATCGCGGGCGTGATCCTGCTGGTCGTTCTTGCCGGACTCGGTGGCGCCGTCGTGGGCCGGCGCCGTGGCGGCCGTGGCGACGTCACCCGTCCGGCGCGAAGCGCCGGCGCCAAGATCGCCCGTCTCGAAGGCGAGGAGCGGCGGGCGCGCGAGATCCTCGAAGGCATGAGTGAGGGCGTGCTGGTGCTGAGCACGTCGATGACCCCGGTCCTCGCGAACCGCGCCGCGCGGCGCCTCCTCGCGCTGGCCGGCAGTCACCTCCCCCCTCGGATCCCGAGCGACGAGGTGGTTTCGATCGCGCGGCGGGCGCTGAGCGAGCAGGACGTGATCGAGACCGACCTCGGTCCGAGCGCGGCCGGACCGAGCCTGCGCGTGCGGGTCGTACCTCTCGGCGAGCCGGACGGCGTCGTGGTGTTCCTTCACGATGCGACCGAGGAGCAACGGACACAACAGCTGCGCCGCCAGTTCGTCGCGCACGCGTCGCACGAGCTGAAGACTCCGGTAGCCAGCCTGCAGACGCTCGTCGAAGCGATAGCGAGCGCGGCCGACGACCGGGACGCGACGGCGCGGTTCACTCAGCGCCTCTCGGTCGAGATCGGCCGGCTCAACGCGCTGATCGACGACCTGATGGACCTCTCGCGCGTCGAGGATCCGGCCGCGATGCGGATCGACGAGGTCGACCTATCGGAGATAGCCCGGTCGCGCGCCAAAGAGACGGCAGATACGGCCGCCGCGTCCGTGACCCTCGAGTCGAACGTGGAGGAGGGAGTGATAGTGCGCGGCGACGCTCGCCAGCTCGAGCTCCTCGTCAGGAACCTCCTCGACAACGCGGTGCGCTACACGCTGGAAGGGGGCCGCGTCATCGTGTCGCTGCGCAAGCAGGGTTCGGCGGCGCGGCTCGAGGTGGCCGACGATGGCATCGGCATCCCGCTCGCGGCGCAGTCCCGGATCTTCGAGCGTTTCTACCGCGTCGACGAAGATCGGGCCCGCGCGAGCGGCGGCACCGGCCTCGGCTTGTCGATCGTGAAGAACGTCGCCGAGTCGCACGGTGGGACGGTGTCGGTGTCGAGCGAGCTCGACGAGGGGTCGACCTTCACCGTGATGTTGCCCCTCGCCGACGGCGCGCGATGAAACACATCCTGTTGATCGAAGACGAACAGGGGATCGCCGAGCCGTTGCTCTACCAGCTGGAGAAGGCCGGTTACTCGGTCGTGTGGTCGCCGGACGGGTCGGACGGGCTCGAACGCTTCCGCGGCGAGGGAGCGGATCTCGTCCTGCTCGACCTGATGTTGCCCGGCATGTCGGGTGAGGACGTCTGTAGCGAGATCCGCAAGATGTCCGGTGTGCCGATCATCATGCTGACCGCGAAAGACGACGAGGTCGACACGATCGTCGGCCTCGAGATCGGCGCGGACGACTACGTCACGAAACCGTTCTCGACGCGCGAGCTGATCGCGCGCATCAAGGCGGTCCTGCGACGGGAACAGAGCCCCGTCGACGCCGGACCCCTGGAGGGCGGCGACATCCGGCTCGACCCCGAGCGCCGCGAGGTCACGGTCCGCGGCGCCGCGGTGCACCTGCCGAAGAAAGAGTTCGACCTCCTAGAGGCCCTGATGGACAACGCGGGTCGCGTCATGACCCGCGAGGCTCTCATCGACCGCGTCTGGGGCGCCGACTACTTCGGCGACATGCGCACCCTCGACGTGCACGTCAAGAGGCTGCGATCGAAATGCGAGGTCGATCCCCGTGACCCGAAGCACCTGTTAACGGTGCGCGGCGTCGGTTACCGCTTTATGGCCTAGAGGTTGTCTATTACGAACGCCGTGTAGTAGGCCGAGAGGAACGTGTTCTCGGTCCCGTCTTCGAGGTTCTTACGGCTCCCGGCGACCATCTCCATGAACGGGACCGTGTCCCACGGCTGGTGGTAGCCCGGGTAGTCGAGGGCCGTTCTCATGCCGGTCCACCGCATCGTGAAGTAACCCTGCGACGCGAAGTTCTGCTCGTCGGAGTTGCGCGGGTTCGGTCCGCAGATGCAGACGTGTGGGTCGGTGCCGAGCGGCCACTTCGCAGTGATACCTGCGCCACCGTCACCCTCGGGGAACTTCAGGAAATCGAAGTTCACGTACTGAGCGATCGGAACGGCCTTCGCCGCGTCCTCCGGCATCGGGCCGTGGTACACGCAGATGCAGTAACGAGCGGGGTAGCCGATGCCGACCATGTCGAAGCCGAAACCGGCGGCGATCTTCTGGCCTCTCTCCTTCAGCTTCTTCGCGTAGACCGCAGACGCGAGCTTTCCTTGCTCCTCGCCGTCGAACCACAGAAGAGCGATCGAGCGGTTCGTCTTGATCTTGGAGAACGCCTTCGCGAAGTAACGCAGCATGTTGGTGCCGCTGCCGTCGTCGTAGGCGCCCTGGACCGTCTGCTCCACGGTGTCGTAGTGAGCGATGAAAGCGATCCACTCGTTGGGCTTCGTGGTTCCTTTCTTGATGGCCTCGACGACGCGGACCTTGGGGGCGCGGGGCGACCCACTGTCCAGCGTGAGGATGCGGCTCTTGAAGCCGTACTTCTTGGCCTCCGCCGCGAGGAACTCGGACGAGCCTTCGTTGTGCAGGGGCAGGGTGCTCTGTCGCATCGGGTAGCGAGCTACGTACTCTTCCAGGCCTTTGATGATCTCGGCCCCCGTGATCTTCGGCTTGGGCACCGTTTTCAGGTCGATGTAGTTAGCCGGGTTGCCGCCCTTGCTGCCCTTGGTGACGCCGGGCGAGCTGAGTGGCACGAGCAGCGACGCGGCGAGCAGCCCGATGGCGAGGTTCCGCAGCCTCATGAGAACGACCCCTTTTTGGAAGAGCGATTGTCCGTTTCCGAGTGATTCGCCGGGACCCAGCCCTCTCCTGCCCGAAGGTGCCGTGTCCTGCGACCGCGCCCCTCCGGGGCATCTGCACGGGGCGGCGTCGTAGCCCCCGAAGCAACCGAGGCAGGAGGCCGCCCGCGACCGTCGAATCCCACACTCACAACCCGAAAAACCGCACTACGACGAGGAGAGAAAGATGACTCGCAGCAGACTGGTAGCACTTGCTCTGGCAGCCGCTCTGGTGGCTGCTTTCGTTCTGCCCGCAACGACGGCTTCCGCCGGCAAGAAGAAGGGTGGCGGGTCTGTCGCTGTCGGAACCGACGAGAAGGGCGACTTCAACGCATTCGACGACCCGACGCTGGCGCCGCTGGGCGACGTCTTCGGCGCCGACCTCATCGAGGCAACGATCGGGATGGCCGACGCGAAGACGATCAACTTCGTCATCAAGGTCAACTCTCTCCAGACGGTGCCCGAGGTCGTTCGCTACATCTGGGGCATGTCGGTCGACGGCAACTACGTCGAGCTCGACGGCAAGTACACGAACTACAGCCGTGGCACCTGCGACCCGACGTCGGGGCAATGCCCGCCGCCACGGGACCCCGGCATGCAGCCGTTCCTCGTGAGGGCCGACTGCGAGATCATCGATGCGGGTGCCTCTCCCACGACCGTGTGCAAGGAGAAGGGCATCGTGAAGGCGACTTTCGACACCAGCGCCAACACCATCACGATCCCCGTACCGACGGACATGATCAACGTCAAGCCTGGCTCGAAGATCGCTGCGGGAAGCAGCAGTTTCTCGTCGCAGGCCGGCGGCAACGTGCTGGCCATCCTCAACGCCTTCTTCTCGCAGAGCAACTGGCCGCGAGACACGATGAACACGCTCAAGACCTTCGTCGTCCCCAAGAAGTAGTTCGTTTCCGTAAACCATCCACACACACATCGAAGGAGTTGAGAGGAAAGCCATGAAACTCAAGAAGATCGCAGCACTGGCAGCAACAGGGATGATCCTGGCTGCCCTCGGCGGTGTCGCCAACGCCGACGAGAGACAGCGGGTTTCGGCTCCTCTCAAGGGAGAGGGCGAAGGCCTCAAGATCGTCAAGAACGTGCCGCTCGGTAGTTGCGGTGCGATGAAGTCGGGTACCGGAACCGACCACGAGAACGTCGAGTTCGGCAAGAAGACCTACTCGTTCGCGACCTCGCGTTGTCCGCTCGCAGAGGGCGGCGGCATCTACGTGCTGGACGTGACGAACCCCGCGAAGGCGAAGGCGGTCGGGAAGCTTCCGTGCGTCGTCTCGCAGGGTGACATCCAGGTCAGCCACGACAAGAAGACTCTCTTGATCGGCCACGATTCGACCGGTGGACCCGAGGCATGCACCGGGCTCGGCAAGACCGGTTTCATCACCGCCGACATCAGCAACCCAACGAAGCCCAAGGCGATCGGGCACGCGACCGGTGACGGCGCCCACAACATGACCGCGCACCCGACCAAGCCGATCGTGTACGTCTCGAACTCGGGGCTCGCTCCGGGAGCGAAGTCGAGGATCCAGATCTGGTCGATCAAGAACCCCGCGAAGCCGGAGCTGCTCGGTCAGGTTCTGAGCCTCCCGCACGCGCCGCACGACATCAGCTTCAACAAGAAGGGCACGATGGCCGTCACCGCGGCGATCAGCCACTTCGACATCTTCGACACCTCCGACCCGGAGAACCCGAAGCTCGTGTGGACCGGGCAGTGCCCCGGTTGCTCGATCACGCACGACGCCAAGTTCACCCCGAACGGCAAGCACATCCTGATCGGTGACGAGGGTGGCGGCGGTGGACCGTACCCGTGTCCTGGTGGCGCCTGGTACATCTACGACTTCTCGACGCCTCCGGTACCCGTGCTGACCGGTATCTACGAGCCGGCGAACTTCATCACGAACGAGAACAACACGGTTGGTTCGTGCACGAGTCACGTGTTCGAGATCTCCTCGGACTCCGAGCGCATCGCGATCTCGTGGTACACCCTCGGAACCCGTTACCTGGACATCTCGTCGGCGATCGGTGTTGCGGCCGGCAGCAACGACACCGGCGGCATCAAGGAGTGCGGCTGGTTCGTCCCCGAGGGCGGCAGCAGCTGGTCGTCGAAGTTCTCGACCGACGAGCGCTACATCACCTCGAACGACATCAACCGAGGGTTCGACGTCTACAAGATCGAGAACCTGGAGTGCGAATAAGCACCCTCTAGACACAGCTAGCGGATCTCGAAGGCCCCCGGACCCCGGGGGCCTTCCCGCGCGCCGCGTGAACTCCCGCGCCCGACGCGCGGTCCCCCGCGGCGCACATCCCACGCCCGGTCCCCCGCGCCGCACGAACTCCCGCGCCGCACGCCCGGTCCCCCGCGCCGCACCTCCCGCGCGCGGTCCCCGCATCCCTTCCCGCGGCCCCGCGCCGGACCGCCGCGCGCCGAACGCTTTCCCGCGCCGCAAAGCATCCAGGCGTGGGTTTTGCGCTGCCGTTTTCGACACGAATCGGACGTTCCCGCCACGACCTCATCGCCAGGAGGGGCTACGGCTCAAGTAGTTAGAGCAGGGTGACGATAGCTCTTACTAACTACCCCGCAATCAGAGGTTCACGCGCATGATCGACGCTCAAGAACTGCCTCGGCGACTCGCCGAGAACCTCGCTGCGTCCATGGGGGTGCCGACGTACCACTCGGCGCTCACGACGATGATCTCCGCGGTCAACGAGCACGACACGTACACGGGCGGCCATTCCTGCAGGGTGGCCGACTACGCCGCCGCCCTCGGTCGGATCCTCGGTCTGCCGAGGGCAGAGGTCGCGTTCCTCCGTCAAGCAGGGTTGGTCCACGACATCGGCAAGATCGGAATCCCCGACCGCGTGCTGCGCAAGAAGGGGAAGCTCACTGAGGAAGAGCTCCACCTGATCCGCCTCCACCCGATCTTCGGCGCCAGCATGTTGTCGCGTTTCCCGAACATGGAGCGGATGATCCCGGTCGTCCTCCACCACCACGAGCGGTGGGATGGCACTGGTTACCCGTCGGGGGTCGCCGGCGTCGATATCCCCCACGAATCGCGGGTGATCTTCGTCGCCGATGCTTTCGATGCGATGACCACCGACCGCCCGTACGGCGAGACGCTGACGACGCAGCAAGCGCTGGCCGAGCTGCGCCACTGCGCCGGCCGCCAGTTCGACCCGCAGTTGGTAGATGCGATGCACGAAGCATGGCGATCCGGCCTCCTAGACGCCGAACACCCCCGCGACCACCACATAACCCTCTAACCCAGCACGACCCCCCCCCGCCCGCCCTGCCGCGTCGATCGAGTAAATCGCGCCGGGTCTCGTTTATCGAGACTCACGCCGCGCAACTCAACTACTCACGCCGCCCAACCGAAGGAAGAGTCGGGGCCAACGCCATCTGGATCTTCCTAGCCACGCCCGGCATGTCGCGCGTCATCTGCCGATGTGTGACATGTATGACCAGCCAACCGAGCGACGTTATGCCGGCACGGCGTTCCATATCGGACTCCCACGCCTCACGGCCCGAGTGGAAGCGATAGCTGTCCGCCTCTATCGCCACCTTCGCCCAGGGATACGCGAAGTCGACTCGAGCTACGAAGCCGTCACCGTCGGCTATCTCGTACTGGGCTTCGGGGATCGGAAGGTGCGCGGCCCGGATCGCTTGAAGCAACCTCGTCTCCAAGACACTCTCAGTCCGGGCGTCGGAGCCGTCGTTCAGGAGGCGCCGAAGATTCCTGAACCCCTTCGCTGCCTTTCCTCGCCGCCCATCCATGAGCCAGACCAGATGCTTGCGAGACGTAAGGCCACGCCGTATCGCATCTTCGACGGCCGCCTCGAGGTCGGCCAGTCGGCAAGAGCCTGCAACGTCCACGATAGAACGACCAGCATTCGTCACCGGGATGCAGCCAACGGTCGTCGTGTTCCCCACCAGGTCTGCTCGCATCGAATGCACGACGACCGGCGGCAGCGATCTTCGATTGCGCGGCGATGAGAGCTCAACCGTCCCGCGGGGAAACGTCGGGAGGTTCCACAGCGCGCACGCCGCGGAATGTGAAACGGCCGAAGACGGGCCCAGCCATAGATGCGCGGCCATCAGGTCGCCTTGCCACGAGCGTGGACTTCCAGGGAGACGATAAACGTGAGGGAGGGCTCGCTCGAGTTTGCCTGCCTGAACCGCTCGGTGCAGAGCCCGCTTGTCGATACCGACGCTCGATGCCTGGGCGGCAGAAACGACGAAGTGCTGCGAACTGGCGAGCTCCACCAGCCGGAGGAAAGGAGCTCGGGAGCGATCTTGCGAGAAGACCATACGAGCCACTGTGAGGACAGTCAGCCCTCAGTTGAGTGGCCTCAACCACCAGTTCCGCGCCAGGCGTCTCGTTTATCGAGACTGAGCGCGATTTACTTATGTGTGTTTGGCGAAGTCGCTGTGGCCGCCTCGCGAGCGATCGTTGATCTGCCGTAAGAGCTCTTCACGCGCGGTCCGGACGGCTTGGCCGACGTCCGGGCTCTCGGCCTTCGCCAGCAGATGGGTGCGGCCGTAGTCGAGCTCGATGACGACGTGATGGCCCGGCACGGGCCCCTGCGCGTCGCTCAGGCGGACGGAGACAGCTACCTCTTGTTTGAATCCTTTGAGGCGCCGGTCGATCTTCTCTAGGTCTCGCTCGATCCCTTCGACGTCGTCGGCTTCGAGGTTCCTGCCGGGTGCCGACACCGATATCCGCATGCACTACCTCCTGGTAGGGGGCTCGAATCGTACGGCGGCGACGGGGCCGCGTTAAGAGCGTTCCCCGGAAGCCCCGAGCCAATCGAGCAAGATCTGCGGCAGCGGCGCAGAGGCGAACTCGGAGTCGACGAAGCTGCGGGCCTTACTCCCCATCTCCGAGCCCAGTTCGGGATCCTCGAGCAGGTACGTGACCCGGTCCGCAACGGCGGCCCGGTTCCGGCCGTCGATGACGAAGCCGGTCTCGCCGTCAACGACGGTCTCGGGCGAGCCGCCGGAGCGACCGATCACACTGGGCGTTCCGCAAGCACCCGCCTCGAGCATGACGACGCCGAGCCCCTCGACCTCGAGGCCGAAGTAGCGGTCGGCCACGGGCAACGTGAAGACGTCGGCGGCCGCGAAGAGCGCGGGCGCATCCGCTTCGGGGACGCGGCCCGCGAACATGACGCGGCCTTCGGAGACTTCGGCCTGGCGGCGCAGGTTGTGCTCTTCGGGGCCGGCGCCGGCGACGACGAACACGGCTTCGGGAACGCGTTCGTTCACCGTCGTCATGGCGTCGATCATCCGATGCACGCCCTTCCGCTCGACAAGCCGGCCGAAGCTCAAGACGATGCGGTCATCGTCGCCGACGGCCACCCGGTCACGTATGGCCGGCGTTGCTGCATCGGGATGGAAGCGATCGAGGTCGACGCGCGCGGGAAGCCGCTCGTGTGGCGGCATCTCGAGACCGCGGCGATGCAGCATGGCGGCAAGGCGCCCGAGGGTGTAGTTGCTGCAACCGACGACGAAGTCGGAGCGCGCGAGGACTTCGAGCATGAAGCCGCGCAACCACGGGGCCGCGGTGGGTACGAGGAGCTCGGCACCGTAGACCACGAACGCATAGGGGTAACCGAGCGCGCCGACGCGCGGCGCGATCAGCGACAAGGGCCACGGCGTGCCGAACAGGATCCGGTCGGCACCGGCGTCGCGCGCCGCGCCGTCGATGGCCCAGACGAGGTCGTTGCCCGGAAGCACCATCTGACCCGCGTAGCCGAAGGTTCGGTACGGCAATTCCGGGATCGGCTTCCCATCGCGAGTCGCAGGAGCGAGCACGGCGAGGTCCGGCGCCACCTCGGCGCACAGCGCCGCGAGGTACGTCTCGATGCCCCCGCGGCCCGGCAGGAACGACGACGTGACCAGGAGGGCTCGGGGCATCGAGCGATCATGCCGCACGGTGCGGTCGGTGCGGTCGGTGCGGTCGGTGCGACCATGCAGAAGGGCCGGGCGGTTAGGCCCGGCCCTTCTTGGTACCGGTCGTGCGGTCGGGTGCGGGGGGACGAACCCGGGCGGTACCGGTGGTGGCTAGATCAGCGCGTCGATCTTCTCGATGACCGTCGTGCGGTTCTTCGTCTCGGCCTCGTAGCGGCGCAGGGTCTTCAGGTCGCTCTCCGACATGCCCTCGAGACGGGACGTGATCTCGTCGACCGTCAGCGCGTCGTAGGTCGGGATCGGAAGAAGCTGCAGCTTCGAGTCGATGGCGTCGAGGATCGTGGAGCGGTTCTCGTTCGCCTTCTCGTACTTGTAGACCTTCGCGAGGTCGGTCTGCGTGAGCCCGCGGAGCTCGCTCAGGACCTCGCTCGCGGTCAGCGAGTCGTAGGACGCGATCGGCAGCTCGCCGGCGGTCTTCGGCGTCGCCACCCGAGGCAGCTTCGGCGTCGCCGCGGCGGTCGCGGCCGAGGCCTTCTTGGTCGTCTTGCGAACCTGGCGCTGCACCCGCGCGGTGGTCTCTTCGGCCACGTCCTCGGCCTCGTTGGCGCGGCGACGCACGACGCGGGTCAGTCCCTGTGTGCGCTCCTCACCGCGGTCGACGAGTTCGTCGACGAGCGCCCGGACACGAGACGGGTTCAGGTCGGCGAGGCCCTCACGGGCCCGCGAGAACGCTCCCAAGGGCAGGTAGATACCGAGCTCCAGGGCCCGGTCGGTGATCTTCGGCATGTGCTCCTCCTTCTGGTTGCTTGCAACTGTTAAACGTCTGCTTGCTGACGATACCCTATCGGCCGACCGGTAAACAACGTCAT
>DASZOC010000051.1:0-36808 GCA_035550975.1 Actinomycetota bacterium
ACCGGGGGCCGCGCCGGCGGCGTCGTCGGCGTCGTGGGCGGCGGGCGTCACGTCGGGGTCGATCCCGATGTCGACGACCTCGACCTCACCGGCGAGCTGCCTCCCCGGGATCAGCACCGTTCCGGTCTTCTCCGCGGCCAGCGCGACCGTGACCGTCGCCCGCGTCGCGTCGGCCCCGACGCCTCCGGTCGTGCCGTCGACCCCCGACGGGATGTCCACCGCCACGACCGGCGCCTCGAGGTCGTTGATCCACCGGATCGCCTCCGCGGCCACGCCCTCCGGCACGCCGCGGAATCCGGTCCCGAAGATCGCGTCGACCACGACGTCGACATGCCGCGCGGCGTCAGCGTCGGCATCGAAGGGCCGCGCCGGTACGCCCGCCCGTCGCATCGTGTCGAGATGGTGCCGGGCAGCGCCACTCGCCTCCTCGGCAGCGAACGTCGTCATGCAGGTCACCGCCACGCCGGCCCGCGCGAGCTGGCGCGCGGCTACGAACCCGTCGCCTCCGTTGTTGCCCTTGCCGCACACGACCAGCGCGCGCTTGCCGTAGCGGCCGCCGGCGAGGCCGAGCGCGGCCCGCGCCACCGCGCGTCCGGCTCGATCCATCAATACCTCGGCGGGCGTGCCCGACTCGATCGCGCGTGCGTCGGCGCGCCGCATCTCTGCGGGGGTCAGGACCCTGCGCATCTATTCGACCGTGACGCTCTTCGCCAGGTTGCGAGGCTTGTCGGGCGACAGGCCTCGCTCCTTGGCCACGTAGTACGCGAGCAGCTGCAGGGGAACCGTGTCGATGATCGGCGACAGCAACGGCTTCGTCTTCGGCACCTCGAACAGCTCGTTGGCAAGGGCGCGGGCACGATCGTCGCCTTGTGGCGCGATCAGGATCGTGTCGGCACCTCTGGCCCGGACCTCTTCGACGTTCGCGAGCATCTTGTCGTACATACGCCATCCGGTAAGGACGGCGACGACGGGGAGCCCGGGTTCGATGAGCGCGATCGCCCCGTGCTTGAGCTCGCCGGCCGCGTACCCTTCTGCGTGGATGTAGGAGATCTCCTTGAGCTTGAGCGCTCCTTCCATGGCGACCGATTGACCGACACCGCGGCCGATGAACAGGAAGTCGCGCGCGTCCGCGTAACGCTTCGCGGCGCGCTGGACGTCGCCCGAGATCGCCAGGACCTCCTCGACCTGCGCCGGCAGCGCGCGCATCGCCTCGACCGTCTCGATCAGCTTGTCCTCCGGCATCGTGCCCCGCTGCTGAGCGAGGTACAGCGCGAGAAGGTTCAGCGCCACGAGCTGCGCCAGGTAGGTCTTCGTCGCCGCGACCCCAACCTCGGGGCCAGCGTGGGTGAACAGCACCGCATCTGCGTCGCGCGTGATCGAAGACCCGACGACGTTCGTCACTGCGACCACGCTCGCGCCCATCTCCTTACCGAACCGGACGGCCGCAAGCGTGTCCGCGGTCTCACCCGACTGCGCGATGCCGATCACCAGCGAGTGCTCGTCCAGGACGGGATCGCGATAGCGGAACTCCGACGCGCGGTCTAGCTCGACCGGGATACGCGTCCAGTGCTCGATCGCGTGGCGCGCCGCCATCCCGGCGTGGAACGACGTGCCACAGGCGACGATCACGATCTTGTTGATCCTCAGCAGCGCGTCGCGGTCCCAGTGGACCTCGTCGAGCTTCACGACGTTCGCGTCGCCGATCCGGCCGCGCATCGTGTTCCTGACCGCCTCGGGCTGCTCGAAGATCTCCTTCAACATGAAGTCGTCGTAGCCGCCCTTCTCGGCCGCATCGAGATCCCACTCGACGTGCACCGACCTCGCCTCGACCTCGTTGCCCGCGAAGTCGAAGACGCGGACGGAGCCGGGCCGCACCTCTGCGACCTGGCGGTTGTCCAGCGGGATGACGTCGCGCGTGTACGCCAGCAGGGCCGGGATGTCCGAACCGACCAGACCCGCGTTCTCCGTGGCGCCGACGATGATCGGCGGCTCCTGGCGAGCGACGACGATGCGGTCCGGTTCGTCGACGTTGATGCACACGAGCGCGAAGGCGCCTTCCAACACGTTCACTGCCTCGAGAACCGCCTCCAGCAGCGTCGTCTGCCGGGCCGCGATGACGGACTCGATGAGATGTGCCACGACCTCCGTGTCGGTCTCGGACGAGAACACGTGACCGTCGTCCTGCAGTCGCGTGCGTAGGACGTCGTGGTTCTCGATGATCCCGTTGTGGACGACCGCGATCTTCCCGGTGCAGTCGCGGTGCGGGTGCGCGTTGCTGTCGGTCGGCGCGCCGTGGGTGGCCCAGCGGGTATGCCCGATACCGAGCGTGCCTGCCATCTTGCGGTCCGCAAGCTCGGCCTCGAGGTGGCGCAACTCCCCCGCCTTCCGTACCACCGTCATGTCGCCGTCGACGATGGCCACGCCGGCGGAGTCGTAGCCGCGGTACTCGAGCTTCTTCATACCTTCGATCAGGATCGGGAGGGCCGCGTCGGCGCCGACGTAGCCCACGATTCCGCACATACAGGTCTCCTCTCGTTCCGGGGTCGGCAGCGGCAGGTGGGCGCGCCGACCACGTGTTCGATGCGGAGAGGAACCACGCCGCTGCCGGTTTGTAACCCGGGATCGCTCCCGGGGTTTGTCGGCACCGTCACGACCGTGGCCGGCCGGGGGGCACCCGCCGAGCGCCACCACCCGTTCGGGTGGTGGGCCGAGATCCCCCACCTCGTCGACTCGCTTCCTCCCGAGGCGAGCCCTGGCGCTAGATCCGTACCCTTGCTGCTCCTCTCGGGCGTCAGGATAGCGGGAACGGAACCGCTAGCGGCGGCCCAGGCTCGCTTCGACGGCCGCGGCGAGCCTCTCCGCGCAGCCCCGTGCGACGGTCGCGTCGGCGGCCTCGACCATCACGCGGACCAGCGGCTCCGTGCCGGATGCCCGCAGCAGGACGCGGCCGTCGTCACCGAGCTCGTCCTCGACCGCGGCAACCTCGCTCCACAGGGATTCGGCCCCCTCGAGCCCGTCCCGGTCGACAACGGGAACGTTGATGAGGACCTGCGGGAACGGCTCGAACAGGTCGGCCACACGGCTGAACGTGGAAGCAGACCCTTCCAGGATCTGCGCCACCTGCAGCCCGGTCAGCAAGCCGTCGCCGGTCGTCGCGTGCTGCGAGAAGATCAGGTGCCCGGATTGCTCGCCGCCGATCGCGGCTCCGCGTGCGGCCATCGCGTGAGCGACGAACTTGTCGCCGACCTGCGCGGCCACCACCTCGATGCCTCTGGCCTCCAAGAGGCGCCGGAAGCCGAGGTTCGCCATGACCGTCGCGACCACGACATCTTTGTGCAGAAGACCCGCGTCCTGAAGGTGCATCGCACACAGGGCGAGGATCCGGTCGCCGTCGATGTGCGAGCCGGTCTCGTCGACCGCCAGCACGCGATCCGCGTCACCGTCGAACGCGAGGCCGATGTCGGCGCCTTCGGCAACGACACGCTTCGCCAACCCGTCCATCGCCGTCGAGCCGCAGTCGACGTTGATACGTGTTCCGTCCGGCTCTGCGTTGATGGCAACGACATCGGCTCCTGCTTCGCGGAAGACGCGGGGGCCGATCTGCCACGCCGCGCCATAAGCGCAATCGAGAACCACGCGCAGACCCGTGAGCCGCGTGTCAAGGGTCCCCAAGAGATGGTCTACGTAGCGGTCTGCTCCGTCACCCAACGGCTCGGCCCGTCCGACTGCGTCCCCCTCGGGGAGCTCGAGCGAAGACGGCTCCGCCATCGATCGTTCGATCTCTTCTTCGAGGTCGGAAGAAAGCTTCGTCCCTGCCGAAGAGAAGAACTTGATGCCGTTGTCCGCGACCGGGTTGTGGCTGGCGGATACGACGGCGCCCGCGGTCGCCTTCTCGGCAGTCGTGAGGAACGCAATCCCTGGCGAGGGCATGATCCCGGCGGAGTGCACGTCGGCTCCGGCAGAGCACAGCCCCGCGGTGAGGGCAGCTTCGAGCATCGGCCCCGAGATCCTGGTGTCGCGGCCGACGACGACCTCGCCTGCCGACAGCGCGTGCGCGACGGCTCGTCCGACCGCGAGGGCGAGGTCGGGGGTCAGGTCGCGGTTCGCCACTCCCCGAATCCCGTCGGTCCCGAACAACCGTCCCATCGCGCCATACTCGCAGTACGGGACCCGACGAGGCGAACCCCTAGGATTCGGGGGATCTCGCAGCAACGCGAAGGAGCGCTTAGATCCCCTCCACCGACAGTCGCAGGAGCCGATTCCTCGCCGCCTGCCGCGGCGAGCCGGTCGACGCAACGCCCGTTTGGTTCATGCGGCAGGCGGGACGCAGCCTTCCCGAGTACCGCGCTCTCAAGGAGAAGCATTCGATCCTGGAGCTGTGCCGCCAACCGGAGCTTGCGGCGGAGGTCACCCTGCAGCCGGTCCGCCGTCTCGGGGTGGACGCGGCGATCCTGTTCTCCGACATCGTCATCCCACTCCAGGCGATGGGGGTCGGGCTCGACATCAAGCCCGGGGTCGGGCCCGTGCTCGACAGGCCGATCCGCTCGCTCGCGGATGTCGACGATCTCCGGCCGCTCGTTCCCGAAGAGCAACTCCCGTTCGTCCTCGAGACGATCGCAGGTCTAGTACGTGAGCTCGAGGTGCCGCTGATCGGTTTCGGAGGAGCTCCGTTCACCCTCGCGAGTTACCTCGTCGAAGGCGGACCGTCACGAACGCACGCCCGCACGAAAGCGTTGATGCTGGGCGAGCCCGAGGTGTGGAACAAGCTGATGGATCGGCTCGCCGAAGGGATCCTGACGTACCTGCGCGCACAGGTCGGCGCGGGCGCGAACGCGATCCAGCTGTTCGACAGCTGGGTCGGGTGTCTGTCTGCTTCGCAATACCTGACCTACGTCGCGCCGTCCGTCGAGAGGATCCTCGGCGGCCTCGAAGACCTCGGTGTGCCGCGGATCCACTTCGGCGTCAACACCGGCGAGCTCCTTCCCTTGATGGCATCGGTCGGAGCCGACGTGGTGGGGGTCGACTGGAAGGTCCCGCTGAGCGTCGCGCGCGAACGGATCGGGCGTCCGGTCGCGTTGCAGGGGAACCTCGATCCTGCGGTCTGCCTGGCGCCGTGGCACGTCGTCGAAGAGCACGCGATCGAAGTCCTGCGGGAGGGCGCCGGCGGCGGGCACATCTTCAACCTCGGGCATGGCGTGCTCCCCGACACCGACCCCGACATCCTGACGCGGCTCGTCGAGTTGGTACACGGCGACCGGTGAAACGCGGCGTCCTGGTGATGGCGTACGGCACGCCGTCGTCCCTCGACGAGGTCGACGCCTACTACACCGACATCCGCGGGGGGCGTCCTCCTTCGCCCGAGCTGCTCGACGAGCTCAAAGGCCGCTACCGCGCGATCGGCGGGCGCTCGCCGCTGCTGGAGATCACCAATAAGCAAGCTGCGGGCATCGAACACCGGCTCGACGGCGTCACCGCCTACGTCGGCCAGAAGCATGCAGCGCCGTTCATCGACGATGCGGTCCGGCAGATGGCAGCGGACGGCGTCCAGGACGCGGTCGGCCTCGTGCTCGCGCCGCACTACTCGGAGCTGAGCGTCGGTGACTACGCCCGTCGCACGCGCGCGGCGGCCGAACGGCATGGGTGGGGCGGGACCTTCGAGATGATCGAGAGCTGGCACCTGGAGCAGGCGTTCATCTCTCTGCTCGCGGACCGCGTGGCCGATGCTCTGAGCCGTCTAGACGAGACGGCCCGGGACGACGCGCTCGTGCTGTTCACCGCGCACAGCCTCCCGCAGAGCATCGTCGCCAAACGCGATCCGTATCCCGACCAACTACTCGCTACAGCAGAAGCGGTTGCGACCGAAGCCGGTCTCGAGCGCTGGCAGGTCGCCTGGCAGAGCGCCGGGCGCACGTCGGTCCCGTGGCTCGGGCCGGACCTGCTCGAGGTGCTAGTCGAGGTCGCTGCGAAAGCGGTTCCCGCGGTCGTCGTATGCCCCTGTGGGTTCGTCTCCGACCACCTCGAGGTGCTCTACGACGTCGACATCGAAGCCAGGAGCCTCGCGGCCGAGCTGGGGGTCCGCCTCGAGCGCACGACCTCGCCGAACGCCGACCCGGCGTTCCTCGACATGCTCGCCGGCGTCGTCCGTAGCGCGTTGCAACGCACGCGGTGACGACGCCGCACCTCGCGGTCGTCGGCGCAGGCATCACGGGGCTCACTGCCGCGTACCGCCTGCAGCAACGCGGGTTCGGCGTCACCGTCCTCGAGGGAGCCGAGAGGCCGGGGGGCAAGATCTGGACGGGCGAGATCGACGGGATCACGGTCGAAGAGGGCCCGGACGCGTTCCTGCCGCGCGACGAGCGGGTGATCGACCTCTGCACGGAGCTCGGCCTCGCCGACGACCTCGTGTCACCTGCCGTGTTCGGCGCCTACCTGTGGCACCGGCGAGCGCTGCGCCGTCTCCCGCCGGGGTCGCCCTATGGGATCCCGCGCGCTCCGAAAGCCGCATGGCAGGAGGGGCTTCTGTCTGCCGCGGGAGCGGCGAGAGCGACGCTGGAACGTCTGTGGACGAAGCCGCTGGAGGGCCCGGATGTGTCCGTCGGCTCGTTCGTCCGGAAGCGCTTCGGGCGGGAGGTGCTCGACCATCTCGTCGATCCTCTGCTCGCAGGCGTCCGGGGGGGCCGCGTGGAGGAGATGTCGCTGGCGACCGCGGCCAAGGAGATCGATGCGATCGCTCGGACGCGTCCGAGCATCCTGCGCGCCTTGCGCGACCACGAACCGACCCCGCCGGTGTTCCTCGCCCCCCGCGGCGGCATGCAGACGATCGTCGACCGTCTCGCGGCAGGGGCCGGCGACCTGCGCATCAACACGCCTGTGCGCGCGCTGAAGAGGGATGGGGGCCGCGTCACGATCGAGCTAGACGACGGACGCGTCACCGTCGACGGAGTGGTCGTCGCTCTCCCGACGTATCGCGCGGCAGACGTCCTGCACGCGATCGCGCCGGCCGCCTCGCCCATGTTGGAGGACGTCGGGTATGCGTCGGTTGCGGTGATCACGCTCGTCTACCCGCCGCGGAGCTTCGTGCCGCCACCCAAAGGGAGCGGCTTCCTCGTCGCCAGTCGCAGCGGGCTGACGATCTCGGCCTGCACCTGGTATTCGACGAAGTGGCCGCATGTTGTCACCGACGGGCGCATCGTCTTGCGCTGCGTCGTCGGACGCGCCGGCGACGACGTGCCGGCGAGCGACGAGGAGCTGGTCGCCGCGACCGAGCGCGATCTCGCTCGGGTCCTCGGCTTGAAGGCGAACCCGCTGGCGACGAGGGTGTCTCGCTGGGAGCGGTCCATCCCCGAGTACCGCGTGGGACATCTGCAGCTGGTCGACGACATCGAAAGGTCGATCGAGCGAGCCGGGCCCATCGTGGTCGCGGGGGCCGGCTATCGCGGCTCGGGCATCCCCGACTGCATCGCGAGCGCCGAGCGCGCGGTGCAACGGCTGTTGGAGCGGATCCGCGCGAGCGACCGATAGGCTGGTTCCGTGACAGACGCCACGATCTTCGCCTCTTATCCCGTCTACCGCGCGCTCCCCGAGCGCCTCGCGGAGACCGACCGCGACCTCGCGACGAAAGAGGTCGCGGCGCTCCTCGACGAGTTCTCCGACCGCATCACGGTGCGGGGCGTGTACTCGACGGCAGGTTTCCGCGCGGGCGCAGACCTGATGCTGTGGCTCGTGTCCGAAAGCGCTGATCACATCCAGGACCTGCAGGTCGCGTTGCGGCGGACGCAGCTCGGCCACGCGCTCGAGCAGACGCACGCGTTCCTCGGTCTCGTGCGCCCGGCCGAGTTCGCGCCGGATCACCAGCCGGCGTTCGTGCAGGGACGGCCTCCGCGCAAGTACGTTTCGGTCTACCCCTTCGTCAGGACGCCCGAGTGGTACCTGTTGCCGGCCGAAGAACGTGCAACGCACCTGCGGTCGCACGGCGTGCTCGGGCGTGAATACCCGGACATCGAGCCGAACACCACGAGTGCGTTCGGGCTCGGCGACTACGAGTGGGTGCTGGCGTTCGAGGCCGACGCGCTCGACCGCCTCGTCGAGCTGATCCGCCACCTGCGCGCCAACGAGTCGCGTCGCTACGTGAAGGAAGAGACGCCGTTCGTCACGGGGATCCGCAAGGACCTGCCGGACGCCCTCGCCGACCTGCCCTTCTAGCGCCTCACCGCCTGGGCGGGATTGACAGCTATCGTTTCGTTGTGAGTCCGACGGCAGACGAACAGCCTTTCCTCGCCGGAAACCGCATCTGGTTCTCGATCGCGATCGGGGTCGCTGTTGCCATTGCTTCGGCCATAGTGATCGTCTGGTGGGAACAGCGTTCGCTCGACCAAGAGTGCGACAGACTGGATCGGCGCGTCGTTACGAATCAAGAGGAAGCCGACCAGCTGTTCGATGACAAAGCTGCCGCCGGTTGCCTGGATCGCGACTAGGCGCGATCGCACAGCGGTTCCGCCCAGATTTTCAGGCCCTCGACCAGCCTCACCGCGGGTCCATTCGCTATGAGGTTGTCAAGGTCGTCGTTTCTGCTGATTCGACGGGCGGGATCTACGGATCCCGATCACCCTCGGGTGGTGGGCGAGGCGTGAGCTTGCCGGCCTTGCGGTCGGCTTCGGTCTTGACGGTGTGGCAAGGGTCGCATTTCCACTCGAGGTTCATGTAAGAGGTCGGGCCGTGGGCGACAACCGGTTCGAGATGGTCTCGCTCGGGCCGGAAGCGGTTGCCGCAGTCGGAGCACGACGGTCCATCGAACTCCGGAGCGGTGCCGAGCTCGAGAACGATCTTGATCTCGGGCGGCACGTGTCGTGAGAAGCGCTTGAAGTGACGGAGGTCCTGACCATCCATCAGCAGCGCATTGACGAACGCATCCTCGGCTACGGCCTTCGCGTCGGTGGGATCGATCGGCCCGACGCCCGGGATCTTGCAGATGCCGTCGTCGTTGAGCTCCCAGCCGGCGCGCACCGTCTCGTAATCGACCAGAACCACGAGCTCGGGACGCGTGGTGCGGCCCTTGCCCTCTCCTGTGAGCATCTCGACGAAGGCATCGGCCAGGTAGCACTCGAACGGCTCGACCTGGCCGGCGTTATCCCGCTTCGCCTTCTTGTAGAGACGCTCGGCGTCGGCTTCGGCACGGTTCACGATCGGGGTTGCCGCCAGAGGTTCGAGCATGAGATGGATGTGGGTCATGCCGAGCTCGTCCGAGTAGTGGCGCGCGCTACGCGCCGCGCGCTGCCTGTCCGCCAGCCCGTGGTGCTGCTCGGCTTCCAGCTTGATCCTGCGTGCCTTGTCCTTGAGCGCATGGAAGGGCTGGTCGGTGGCGGTCTCGACGAGTTCGGCGACCACGCCGGGCGCCGATGCCTCCGCAGACGCGATCTCTCGTGCCTGCTCGGCCGAGACCGTGCCGGACTGCAGCGCGGCTCCCAGCTCAGGCGCTGCCTTGAGGTTGCGGCCCAGATCGATAGTGGCCTTCGCCTGGCCGACAGGCGTCCCCGTCGCGCGCGAGATCAAGGAAGCGTCGTCGACCTTCCGGGCGAGAGCGGCGACACCGAAGTCCGCGAGCCTGCGTATGCGTGCGTAAGCGCCCAACGCATCGCGGGCGGCCTGGGCGTCCAGCAGCTCCGGCTCGAGTTCCGCATTCACGTTCTCGAGCAAGGACATCGCCTCGGCCAGCGCCGATGTCGCTGTTCCCGACGGTCCGTTCAGGTCATAGCGACCGGCGAGCTTCCCAACCTGGGCGTCGAGCGAGATGCCGTCCGAGGCTGGTAGCCGTTCGACCGCGCCTCCGGGGGTGGCGACAAGTTGCGCACCCGAAGCGATCAGGTCTGGGGCACTGCATGCGCGTAAGCGGTCTCGGTCCATGAGGACTCCTCCAGCCCGCGCGGTGGGCTCGCAGCTTTGGTACGAACGTATGTTCGATACTAGACGCTCCGGGCGACGCTGTCAAGGATTCGGGTGGCCGGCCACATGAGTAAATCCCGTCCCTACTTGTCCTCTGCGTTATCCCTGGAACGTTGCGGCCCGGAGCTTGAAGGGCAGATCCGGGCGGGTTCCCCACCCGAAGATCTGGCCCCGGATCGCGGCAGACCACTGATTCCTGCGTTCAGTGGTCACGAGCACCCATGCGACGGGATCGACCGATAGATGCCAGTGAGGACGAGGGCCGTCTGTCGCAACGCGCAGCCGCTGATCGCGAACGACGTAGTAAAGATCGGCTCCTCCTCGAACGCGCACGCGGACGGTCCCCTCGAAGTCGAGCGCGTCGTCGTGGACGAAGTAAGGGCCGATGTAGCCGAGGCCGTACGCCATCATCCGCGCGTCGTCGCGCTCGATCTGCCACTGTCGTTTCCCCGCGACTGCGACGTCTCGTCCATGAACCGCAGCCTCGATGAGCCTCATGCAAACGGCAACACCGACGGGTATCCGATTCCCTGCGTACCAGCGGACCTCACTCGATGCCGATCTGGCGGCGGCAGCCTCGACGAAGGCGTCGGTGGCAACCTCGATACGGTCGGCGAGTTGCGGTAGGTCGGCGCGAGCGAGCGCTCGGACAGTCTCGACGTTCCACGCAGACATGTTGCGGAGCTCGTCGAGATCCGGAGCGTCACGGTCTTGCATCCACTGGGAATAGTTCTCGATGCCCGACGCGATGTGGTTCGCGACCTCACCGACGGTCCAGATGCCTATGGCGCGCTCGTCAGGATCAGGTGAGTCTCGCAGGATCGTGCACAACCGAGACGTGTAAGTCCGCAGCGCAGCAGCGGCCTCATCGCGGTCGATCAGGCTCGCCACGTCGTCTGACATACGGGACAGCGTAGAACCGCCCCCCTCTCCCGCCGCGCGGGTGGCTGCGCAGGACCTCAACCACCTCTCCGGCTGGCTTTTAGCCCCATCCGTCCCGATTTCCGCCCGTTTTCGCAGGAACGCCGCGTGGGTACGCCAACCATCTAGGGAGGATCGACAAAAGCGACGGGATCAGCGCGCCTGCCGACGGAGCGTGGCCAGGTTCAGGTGCGTATCGCCGTCCAGAGGGAAGGCTCGTTATGCCGGCTCGCACGAAAGCGTTCGTTCTGCTTGGGTTGCTCGCGGCATTGTTGCTGGGCGTGGTGCCGGTCGCGAGCGGTCATGTGGCGCCCCTCGGCCCTCCCGCCGCGACAACTGTCTTGCCGGACGCGCCCGACGACGCGGTGCTGCCCCCGTCGCTCCCGTCGGGATCGGTCACGGTCCCCGGGGCGGAAGCGACCGAAGCCGCACCCAAGGCCAGCGAGGCACCCGCTGCGGAGTCGGGACTCTCACCGGCCGCGCAGACCTTCGAGTGCGAAGGCGGCATGGCAGGTCCTTTCCCGTGCCAGAACGTCGACCTGGCCAGCATCTTTCCGCTCGGGGGTGCCGGCGCAGGTACGGGTAACGACGTCTGGGGCTGGACCGATCCGAAGACGGGTAAGGAGTACGCCCTCGTCGGAAGCGCGCTCGTGACGACGTTCGTGGACGTCACCGATCCGGAGAACCCGCGCAACGTCGGTTTCTTGCCGACGTCGGGGATAACCGACTTCGTCCTCTGGCGCGACATCAAGGTAGATGGGAACTACGCCTTCATCGTCGCCGAGCACACCAACCACGGCATGCAGGTCTTCGACCTCACTCGGCTGCGCGACGCCGGGCCTGTGCCGCAGCTGTTCACGGCGGATGTCGTCTACCGGGGAGCCGATGAAGAAGGCGAGGAGCTCGGCAACGCACACAACATCGCCATCAACGAGGAGACCGATTTCGCTTACGTGATCGGTAGCAACACGTGTGTCTCGGGACCAGGCGGTCAGAACGGCGGCTTGCACATGGTCGACATCAGCCAGCCGGAGAACCCTAAGTTCGCCGGCTGCGCGCTCGTGATGGAGCCCGCGAACCACAACTACATCCACGACGTCCAGTGCGTCGTCTACCGCGGGCCGGACGCCGACTACCGCGGTCACGAGATCTGCTTCGGTTCGAACGAGGAAGTCGTGGTGGTCTACGACGTCACCGACAAGGACAACCCGGTGGTGATCTCGCAGTGGGGCTACCCGCAGGCGTCGTACACGCACCAGGGATGGCTGACCCCCGACCAGCGGTTCTTCCTCTTCGGTGACGAGGGTGACGAGACGTCGGGAACGGTGGACAACACGACGACCTACATCATGGACGCTACGGATCTCGATGCTCCGAGGATCCCCAAGCCCTTCTTCCACGAGACGCGCTCGATCGACCACAACCTGTACATCAAGGACAACCTCGTTCACCAGGCGAACTACGGTGCGGGTCTGCGGATCCTCTCGTTCAGCAACTCATCGCTCAGCAAGGGGCAGCTGAACGAAGTCGGTTACTTCGACATCCGCCCCGGCTTCGACGCGCCCGAGTTCGTCGGCACGTGGAGCAACTACCCGTACTTCAAGAGCGGCACCGTTGTGTTGACCGGCATCGAAGAGGGATCGACCGTGCTGTACGTGCTGCAACCTACGGGAGAGGCCGCAGGTGACGCCGGTGGTGGTCCCGGTGGTGGCGGCAACCAGGGCGGCGGTGGTGGCGGTGCTGGCGGTGGCGGCGGGCAAGGTGAAGGCCCGCACTCCGGCGAGGAGGGACCAGAAGAAACGACGGCGCCGGATCCCGGTGCGGCAGGCCTCGCCGTGACCGGCGCGCAGCTCGTGCTCTTCGTGCTCTTCGGCTTCGCTCTGATCGCCGCCGGCACGCTGATGCAAAGGATGCGCCGCCCGCACCGCGCGGGGGCCGAGAACTAAGCCGAGAAGTAAAGCCCGGCGCCGACTACCCGCGAGCCGCCTCGTGCGCCTGCACAGCTCCTACTATAGTTGTAGTAGGTAGCCCTTCGAGGCCGAGGAGCCCAGCGGGTGCGAGTGACGCCGAGGTGGATCGACCCCGCGTGGCGCAAAGCTCCGTTGCTCCTTCTCCGGTTCCCCGCGATCCTCGGGTCCGTCGTAGCCGCCGCCGTGATCCTCGGCGTGACCACCGCCGCGGCCCCCTTGTTGCTGTCGTCGGCGGCCAACGCGGCGGTCGCGCAGGAGCTCGACCAGTACGGGCCGGCACTCGCGGGCGTGTCGTTCTCCACGTTCGGTTTCATAGAAGGTGACAAGTTCCGTCCCGCCGACTCCGAGGTCCTGCGCGCCACGGGTGCTGTGCCCGAGGTGGGCGAACCAACGACCATGATCAAGAGCGCGACGACCGGCATCGAGACGCGAGCCGGTGAAGCGCAGGTCCGTCTGCTGTTTCGCACCGGTGCGGTGCGCAACATCGACAAGCTCACGACGCGACGCGGGTTGCCCGGCGGGTGGATCGCGCGCAGTACTGCCGACGCGCTGCGCGTCGGGCCCGGCGATCACGTCGTGCTGGAGAGCTTCCGCGCCCGACGGAAGATACCCATAGCCGGCATCTACCGGGACCTCGCGTCGGCGCCGCTGTCGGACTACTGGGCTCCCCTGACGTACGACATCATCAACGAGATCCCGAACCAGCCACCGTTACGGCCGTACATGATCCTGCCGCGAGACCAGCTGTTCGACGCAACGCAAGGGATGGATCAACAGGGGACGTTCTCCTGGGATTTCCCGCTCGTGGACCGCGTGATGACGATGCCGCAGGCGATACGAACAGAAGCAGCCATCGGCGAGCTGAAGCTGGAAGCGAGCGATCCGTTGACTCCTCTGGGTGGCGCACTGGCCGATCTCACGTTGTACGGCACGCTCGATGTGCGCACGTCGCTCACCGCCGCGATCGCTTCTTCCGAAGAAACGGTTACGGCCGTCGAAGGGCCGGTGAGGTTGATCTCACTCGCGGCGCGGATCGTCGCCCTGGTGGTGATCGGGGCGGCCGGGATCTTCGCGCACAGTACGCGTCGCCGGGAGGCGAGGCTCCTATCCGCGCAGGGCCGAACGCCGTGGTGGCAGGGGACGAAGTCGTCCGTCGAGGCGGCTCTGCCCGCCGCGACCGGCGGCGTCGTCGGGTGGTTCATCGCGATCGAGCTCGTACAGCGGGCGGGCCCGGCTCCAACGATCAGCGCCGGCGTCACGCGCGATGCTCTGGTGGAGGTCGGGTGGTGGATCGTTGCTGCGGTCGTGGTGATGGGCTTCGTCTACGCGTTCGGCACCCATCAGGAGACACAGATCGGTGCTTCGCGGCTCCGGCGCGCGGTTGCGAAGATCCCGTGGGAGGTCGTGGTGCTTGTCCTAGCCGCCGCGTCGTTCTACGAGCTAGCTGCGCGACAGGACCCGATCGTCCAGGCAACGGACGAACCCGCTTCTATCGACATGCTTCTTCTCGCGTTCCCTTTCCTGTTCCTCGCGGGGATGGGTGGATTGGTGGTCCGAGGTCTCGGCCGCCTCCTCCCGAGGATGCGGCGCGGCGCGGCGACCGCGCGACCGTGGCGCTATCTCGCGGTGAGACGTTTCGCCGCGACTCAGAAAGCCGGGTTGCTGGTCATCAACTCCGCCGCGGTCGCGGTCGGCATACTCGTCTACTCCGGGACGCTCGTCGACACAACCGCGACCACGGTCCGCGCGAAGGCCCACATCCTTGCAGGAAGTGAAACCGCGGTCGCAGTGCAGAACGTCGAGGACGTTCCCGCCGATATCGACCTCGACTGGACGCATGTCGCGATCGGGAGCGCCGACCTCCTTCCGGGTGAAGAACGCATCGACGTCCTCTCACTCGACCCGACGACGTTCGCCCGCGGAGCGTTCTGGGACCCGACGTTCGCGGATCGGCCCCTCGGTGACCTCCTCGCCGACCTGGTCCGCGGTGGCGACCGCGTCCCGGTGATCCTCGCGGGGATCGAGACCCCGCGACACTCGACGGTGGAGGCGCGCGGCAGGCACCTTCCTATCGAGGTCATCGAGACGGTCCGCGCATGGCCGGGCATGAGCCCGAACAAGCCGATGATGATCGTCGACGGCGAGACCTACACGCGGGTGGCGCGGGCCGCGGGCGCCACGGCGACGGACCCGTTCGCATCCGATCAGGTCTGGGCGAAGGACGATCCCGACGTCGTCTTGGAGGCACTCGAGGACGAGCAGGTGTTCGTCCAGTACCACCGCGCCGCGCGCGACGTAGAGGCATCGCCTCCTTTCCGGTCGTTGTTCTGGACGTTCGGTTTCCTGCAAGCGCTGGGGGTACTGGCCGGAGGACTGGCGCTCGTGGGTGTGGTTCTGTACGTGCAGTCGCGCCAGGCGAGCAGAGACGTCTCCTACGCGCTGGCGCGCAGGATGGGGCTGTCGCCGTCCAGTCACCGCGTCGCGATAGGCGCCGAGCTCGTCGCGATACTCGCGATCTCGTTCGCGATCGGTGCCGCCCTCGCTCTAACCGCGGCCGCGCTGGTCGTCGACAAGATCGACCCGCTGCCGGCTCTGCCCCCGGACCCTCTGTTCAGGGTTCCCGCTGCGCTGGTAGCCGGCAGCTGTGGCGTCCTGGTATTCGTCGCGGTCGCAGGCGCGTGGCTCGTCCAGCAACGGACGGATCGGATGAGCGTGGCAGAGGTGATGCGGCTTGCGACCTGATGCGGCCGAGACGACGTGCAGCGGCGTCGTGAAGATCTACTGGACGGCGACCAGCGAGGTCCACGCGCTGAAAGGGATAGACGCGGTCTTTCGCCCCGGTGCGGTGACGGCGGTCGTCGGTCCGTCGGGTAGCGGGAAATCGACACTTCTGCGGATACTCGCGGGCCTCGACCGAGCTACCGCCGGGTCCGTTCGCGTTGGCGGTCGTGAGACCAGCGGCCTGTCCCAGCGGGAACTGCACGCGCTTCGCCGGCAGCTGGTTGGTTACGTGTTCCAGCGTCCGGCCGACAACCTGATCGGCTACCTGACGGTGCGCGAGCAGCTGCAACACGCGATCCGCGCGCGCCGGCGTAGAGACCGGTCGCGGATCGACGAAGTAGTCGAGCGTCTCGGGTTGCAGCATCGGATGAACCACCGTCCTCACCAGCTGTCCGGCGGTGAACAGCAACGAGCTGCTTTCGCACAAGCCGTGGTCGGCGATCCGCTGCTCGTCGTGGCGGATGAACCGACCGCCGAGCTCGACCGCGCATCGGGCACCGCACTGCTCGAGACGGTGGAGGAGCTCGCTCGGGACGGCATAGCCGTCGTCATGTCGACCCACGACCCCGATGTCGTGGCTCGTGCCGACAGGACGTTGCTGCTCCGACACGGTGCGATGGAAGCCGAGATGCATCAGCGGCGGTCGTTGTCGGTGATCGACGAGGCAGGGCGGATCCAGCTTCCTCCGGAAGCACTCGCGCTGTTCCCGGGCCGCCGCGCGCAGCTCGCGTTCGACGAGACCGGCGTCAGGATCACGCCGCCATGAACACCGCACCGCCGGTCCTGCAGATCTTCGACGTCGACAAGACGTACCGCCGCGGCCCCGAGGTCGTGCACGCGCTGACCGCAGCAACCATGGCGGTATCGCCGGGCGAGCTGATCGCGCTCGTCGGCCCGTCGGGCAGCGGCAAGACGACGTTGCTGAACCTTCTGTGTGGGTGGGAGGAGCCGGATGCGGGGCGGTTCGTCTGGCGGGGCGACCACGTGCCGAGAACCGCCGAGCTCACCTGGCATGAGATCGCGATCGTCCCGCAGGCTCTGGGTCTCATCGAGGAGCTGACGATCGCGGAGAACGTCGAGCTGCCCGACCGCCTGCGGAGGGACGTCGCCGGTCTACCGACGGACGAAGCGGCGCTGATCGAAGAGCTCGGCCTCGCGTCGCTCGTCGACCGGGTCCCGTCGGAGGTGTCCCTCGGCGAACAACAGCGAGCAGCGATCGCGAGGGCGCTCGTGGTCTCGCCGTCGTTGTTGCTCGCCGATGAACCGACCGGGCATCAGGATGCGGTGTGGGCACTACGTGTGATGCGGACCCTGCGCCGGGCCTGTCGGGAGGGGACGAGCTGCGTCGTCGCGACCCACAACGCGGAGGTTCTCCGCTACGTCGATCGGGTCGTGCAGATCGAAGACGGACGGTTGCGCAAAGTCGCGAAGCAGCCGATCGAAGCCGAACCGACGTGAGGGGGGGCCGCCAACGCGGTCGCTATCATGAGTAGGTGAGTCCTAGCCCCCTTTCCTACGACGCGCACGCCGATCTCGAAACTCGGTCCGGATCGCTGCAGTACTACCGTCTGGCGTCGCTCGCGGACGGTGGGATGGCGGAGCTGGACCGGATACCGATGACCGTCAAGGTCCTGTTGGAGAACGTCATGCGGCTCGCGGAGACGGAGCACGCGAGCGAGGACGAGGTGGCACTCCTGGCGAACTGGGGCCGCGGCCCCCTCGACGACCGAGAGTTCTCGTTTGCGCCCGCTCGGGTGCTACTGCAAGATTTCACCGGCGTTCCGGCAGTCGTCGACCTCGCCGCGATGCGAGCGGCGATGCAGCGGGAAGGTGGCGACCCCTCGAAGGTCGACCCGCAGGTGCCGGTGGACCTCGTCGTCGACCACTCGGTGCAGGTGGACGCGTTCGGGACCGACCAAGCCTTCGGGATCAACGTCGCACGCGAGTACGAACGTAATCACGAGCGGTACTCGCTGTTGCGGTGGGCGCAGCAAGCGTTCGCGGGTTTCAGCGTCGTGCCGCCGGGGATGGGGATCGTGCACCAGGTGAACCTCGAGCACCTCGCGAAGGTCGTGCAGACGCTGGAAGTCGACGGCCGGCGCATCGCGGTGCCCGACACGCTCGTCGGAACCGACTCCCACACGCCCATGGTCAACGGGCTGAGCGTCCTCGGCTGGGGGGTAGGGGGCATCGAGGCGGAAGCGGCGATGCTCGGGCAACCGATCCCCCTGGTCACGCCGAAGGTCGTCGGCTTCCGCATGACCGGCGAGCTACCGACCGGCGTCACCGCGACCGACCTCGTCCTGACCGTCACCGAGATACTGCGCAAGCACGGCGTCGTGGGGAAGTTCGTCGAGTTCTACGGACAGGGCCTCTCGTCGTTGGCGGTCGCGGACAGAGCGACGTTGTCCAACATGTCGCCGGAGTTCGGTGCGACCGCATCGCTGTGGCCGGTAGACGACCAGACGGTTCGGTACCTTCGGCTGACGGGCCGCGACGAAGACCTGGTCGACCTCGTCGAGCGCTACGCGAAGGAACAGGGCATGTTCCGCACCGACGCCACGCCCGATCCGACGTTCACCGAGACGATCGAGCTCGACCTCGCGACGGTGGAGCCGAGCCTCGCGGGTCCACGCCGGCCACAGGACCGGGTGACGCTCCCGCAGGTGTGGAAGAGCTTCACCGACGTCTACCCCGTGCAGAACGAGGCCGACGGCCGGGTCGGCGACGGCTCCGTCGTCATCGCCGCGATCACCAGCTGCACGAACACGTCCAACCCGTCCGTGATGCTCGCGGCGGCCCTCGTCGCGAAGAAAGCCGTCGAGAGGGGGCTTCATCCGAAGCCGTGGGTGAAGACGTCGATGGCGCCGGGCTCCCGCGTCGTCACCGGGTACCTCGAAGGATCCGGGCTGCTCCCCTACCTCGACAAGCTCGGTTTCAACGTCGTCGGCTACGGCTGCACTACCTGCATCGGGAACTCGGGCCCGCTTCCCGACGAGGTCGCGGCGCGCGTCGACGCCGCGGATCTCGCCGTGGTGTCGGTGCTTTCCGGGAACCGCAACTTCGAAGGGCGTATCCATCCTCAGGTGAAAGCCAGCTACCTTGCCTCGCCTCCGCTCGTGGTTGCGTACGCGCTCGCCGGCACCGCGAGTATCGATCTGTCGAAAGACCCGCTGGGCCACGACCCCGACGGTGAACCCGTGTATCTGCGGGACCTGTGGCCGACGAGCGACGAGGTGACCGAAGCCCTCGCTGCGGTGCGATCGGAGTTGTTCACCTCCGAATACGCGCGGGTCTACGAGGGGACGGAGGACTGGAAACAGCTTCCCTCACCGACGGGTCGTCTCTACGAGTGGGACCCCGACTCGACCTACGTCCGCGAGCCGCCGTTCTTCAGCGACCTCGGTGAGACCCCGCCGCCGATCGAGGACATCACCGGTGCGCGGGTGCTGGCGAAGGTCGGCGACTCGGTGACGACCGACCACATCTCGCCGGCGGGCGCATTCGCACCGGCTTCGCCGGCGGGGAAGTACCTGATCGAACGCGGGGTCGAGCCGCGCGACTTCAATAGCTATGGGTCGCGCCGCGGCAACCACGAGGTGATGATGCGCGGCACGTTCGCGAGCATCCGGCTGCGCAACGAGCTCGCCGGTCGTGAGGGTGGGTTCACCGCCCATCTCCCCGATGGCGAGGTGATGACGATCTTCGATGCCGCGATACGCTACCAGGAGGAAGGGATCCCGACGATCGTGCTGGCGGGTAAGGAGTACGGCTCGGGCAGCTCACGCGACTGGGCGGCGAAGGGGCCGCGGCTCCAAGGTGTGCGGGCCGTCATCGCGGAGAGCTACGAGCGCATCCACCGCAGCAACCTCGTCGGCATGGGCATCCTCCCGCTGCAATATGCGAACGGCGCGACGGCAGACTCGCTCGGCCTGACCGGTTACGAGACCTTCGACATCGCCGGGCTGAACGACCTGCGGCCGCATGCCGCGCTCGACGTCACCGCCCACGCTGAGTCGGGTGACATCTCGTTCGCGGTCGAGTGCCGGATCGACTCCGACGTCGAGCTCGAGTACTACGAACACGGGGGCGTCTTGCAGATGGTGCTCCGCCGGATGCTCGCGTCTTCCTGACGACTCGGGCTCTGCCAGTGATCCCGCTCGAGGTCCCGCTCGAGCTCGCGCGGCGCCTCGCGATAACCAAACAGCGTCTCGCCGGACCGCCTCCAACCCCTAACGCGGACGGCATCGTCGAACTCGCGGTCCAGCTCGGCTGCTTGCAGATCGACCCCATCCGCGTCGTCGAGCACCCGCAGTACCTGATCCCGTGGAGCCGCCTGGGTCATTACGAGCACGCGGAGCTCGACAAGGCGATGTGGGAAGAGAAACGGCTGTTCCACTACTGGGCGCACGCGGCGTCGCTCGTGCCGACCAGCGACTACCCGATCCACCAAGTCATGATGCGCCGCTACCCCGCGATGTACTGGTCGGTCCACCACGAACGCCTGGTTGCCTTCCTGGATGCGAACAAGACGCTGCGGCGGCACATCCTGTTGCAACTGCGCAAGAAGGGACCGCTGCGGACATCCGATTTCAAGGACCTCGCGGTGAAGAGCTACAAGTCGAGCGGATGGAACACCGACCGGAACGTCGACCGGATGCTCGACTACCTGTGGACGAAGGGCAAGGTCATGATCGTCGGGCGGACCGGGCAGCAGCGCGTTTGGGATCTCGCCGAGCGATGGTTCCCGGAGTGGACGCCGACGGAACGCCTGAGCCTCCAGCAGTCGACGAGGCTGGCGATCGAGCGCTCCGTCAAGGCGATGGGCATCGCCATGAAGAAGCAGATATGGCAGTACTTCACCCGCTGGCGCTACCACGACCTCCCGGCCGCGCTCGAGGAGCTGGAACGCAAAGGGATCCTCGTCCGCGTGGATGTCCCCGGGGTGCGGGGCGAGTGGCACATGCACCGCGACGACCTCGAGCTCTTCGAGAAGCTACGGGAAGGACAGTGGGAGCCTCGAACGACGCTGCTGTCGCCCTTCGACCCGTTGATCGCCGACCGGACGCGGACCAAGGTGATGTGGGGCTTCGACTACGCGATCGAGATCTACGTCCCGAAACACAAGCGCAAGTACGGCTACTACGTCCTGCCGATCCTGATCGGCGACACCCTCGTCGGTCGGTTGGACCCGGTCATGGATCGCAAGAGCGGAATCCTGACCATCAACAACATTTGGCGAGAGGCGGGCACGCCGAACGATCGGGCTACCGGCGAAGCCATAACGGGAGCCATAGAGGAGCTTGCTGTGTTCGTGGGGGCGCAGCGCGTCGACTACGCCGCTCGCCCTCGACCGCGCAGGTAGAGAAAGGAAGAACCTGGGTCCCGGCGAATTCTCTCGTAGACCCCCATTGGGGGAGGAAGAACGCTCGGTATGGTGCAATATGCACCCTTTTCGGGGTTCGGGTCGCGGAGGTCGTGTGGGGCTGAACAAAAGCCGGGTGGACCACGCTGGCGCTCTATCCGTATCGATAGACGACGTCGTGGTGCAGCTAGATGCTTCGACCCGGGACGAGGTCCTCTTGCTCGACGAGCTGAGCGTCATCCGCAGTTTCGGGACGCCTACGCTGGAGGCACGGGTCGAGACATTCGTCCCTAGACGCAGCAAGCCGTGGCCCCAAACACTCGCGCTGGTCCTCGGTGACGAGGTTCCTTCCTACCTGCGCGGAGCCGCGGGCTTTGCTGCCCTGCCGCACCAGGCGCTATTGGATCTGGCATGCGGAGCGAGCGCGGCACGGAAAGGGACCTGTATCGCAGTGCCCGACATGGATACGTGCTCGAACGAGGTCCTCTCGGCTCTCGGAGCGCTCGCCGAGAAGGGAGTCTCGGTCGTTCCTCTGGCCGTAGCGGTCGAGCGGCATTGCCGGCTCAAGCTGTTGGACGACGATGACATGACCATGCCGGCTGGTGATCGGATACGCGACGCCATGTTGCGCAGCCTCGATATCGCCGCCGGCCTAGTGGGGTGTCTCGTGATGGTCTTCCTGTTGCCGCTCGTCGCGACCGCGATCTGGCTCCAGGACCGCGGCCCGGTCTTCTACTCGCAGCAACGCGTCGGCCGTAACGGGCAGATCTTCAAGCTGCGGAAGTTCCGCAGCATGACCCCGACCGCCGAGGAAGACGGACCCAGGTGGGCAGCGGCAGACGATGCCAGGATCACCAGAACCGGCGCCTTCCTGCGGCGGACGAAGATCGACGAGCTGCCTCAGTTCATAAACGTGCTGGCGGGACAGATGAGCCTGGTCGGGCCCCGCCCCGAACGTCCCGAGTTCGTCGAGATATTGCGCCAACACGTTCCTCACTACGACCTGAGGCATCGGGTACGGCCGGGTATCACCGGCTGGGCGACGGTCAAGGTCGGCTATGGCAACACGGTAGAGGCGAAGTACCTGGCTCATCAGTTCGACCTCTACCACCTTCGGAACCGTTCGCTGCAGTTCGAGCTGGAGATCCTCGGACGCAGTGCACTGACGATGTTGCTCGGATCCCGCCTCGGCGACAGGTTCATGCTGTGAACGAGTCGCTCGACCACGGTCCCTCTGCGTCGGGATCCGTCTCGGTCCCCGAGGATTACGTACCGGTGAAGAAAGAGGACGTCCTCGAGCTGGACATGGGCGATGGCTTCATCCTCTACAACCACGATTCGAGTCTCGTCCACCACCTGAACCCATCCGCGAGCATCATGTGGCAGTTGTGCGACGGTGAGGCATCGGTGGAGGACCAAGCGCGGGAGATCGCCGAGGAGTACGGCCTCGACGTCGAGCGCATGCGAGTTGAGGTCGCGAGCCTGATCGGCGAGCTGGACACCCTCGGGCTGGTCGAAGACGCGCGGGACCGCCGCGCAGGATAGAGGAACGATGCAACCAGCACCACGCACCGGCGGCGGACTCGCCTTGAACGACTACGCCCTAGTCGTCTGGCAGCGCCGTGGGCTCGTCGCAGTGATCCTTCTGCTGTCCGTCGCCATAACGTTGCTGACGCGACCTGCGACCCCGGAGCCCCTGTATCAGGCCACCGTCACTCTTCGCGTGCAGGCGTTCGATCTCACGACGACCGGGGAGGCACCGATCACTCCTGCGATCGACATCCCGCCCGCGGAGGTGGAGGCCGCGCGGTCGATCGAGGTCGCCGCCGAGACCGTAGAGAGCTTGAGGTTGGACCAGACGCCGATCGAGCTCCTGGGGACGCTCACCGTCCGCCCGCAACCACAGACGAACCTCCTCCAACTCTCGATGATCGACGAGGGAGCCGATACCTACGACGCGCTCCTCGAGTACGCCAACAGATACGTGGACTTCCGCAACGCCCAGGATGAAGACCGCATCGAGCGGGCGCTGGTCGAGGTAGACGAACGCATCGCGACGATCGAGAGGCGCTTGGAGAACGTCTCTCAAGAGCTCGCGAGCCAGGGATCGGTCACCTCTCCTGAAACCCAAACCCGTTACCAGGCCATCAGCGCGCTCTACTCGCGCTATGTGGACCTTAGGGAGCAGATAGAGCTGGACGCCGCTCTGGCCGGAGATCGAGTGGCGATGGTCGGCTCGCCGTTCTCGCAGAAGCTGGGGGCGATACCCGCAGGGACGCTGGCGCTGATCGCGGGGCCGGTTGCCGGGTTGCTCATCGGATGTGCTCTCGCGATCGTGCTTGCGATCCTGAGGCCGAGGATCATGGGGAAGGAAAGGACCGAGGAGCGCCTTGCGTACCCGGTCGTCGCGACAATCCCCCGCCTGAAGAAGCGGCGCCTTGCGCGTGACCCGCTTCTGTTACAGCGTCTGTCGGGCTGGGGGGCCGAGGGGATCAGGATGCTACGCGCGGAGCTCAACCTGATCGAAGAGCGAGTCGCGCGGCTGCAAACGATCGTCGTCGTGAGCCCAGAGCCACGCGATGGCAAATCGACGGTTGCTGCGAACCTGGCCGCGTCGTTCGCGGCTACCGGCCAGAGAACCGCTCTGATCCACGCCGATACGAGGGCGCGCGGTGTCCGGAGATTGAGTCGACGTAAGCGACGAGCTGATAACGCCGCCCCGGCGTCGATGAAGTTCGAGCGCAATAGTGCCGGCTTCGACGAAGCTCGCCTCGGCGCCCCGCTCCAAGCTGAGGAACAAGACCTGCGACACGTCGTTATCTCAAAGCTCCACGAGGCGGCGCGGGAGCACGAGACCATCATCGTAGACACCCCGCCCCTGCTGGCGTTCGCGGACGCGCTGCTCCTCACGACGGACGCGGATGCCCTCGTGATGGTGCTTCGAAACGGGAAGACGCTCGAAGGCCGCGCGGTCGAAGCGCTTCACCTCCTGTCCCGTCATGATGCCCCTATCGTCGGGATCGTTCTCAACGATATGAAGGCCGGCCGGCTCGATCGGTACCGGTACCGCCACTACTACAACTACAACGCGCGCCCGCAGCGACGCGCTGCTGCCGCGGGGGCCGAGTCGACCGGTGAAGAACGGACCGACGTAGGCGACGCTTGGGAAGCTGGTCGAGAGATCACGGCTTCTTAACCGGCTCGCCCACCCCAAGCGCGGCGCAGATCGTCCGCGCACAGACGCGAGGGGACAATGCCTCCTCCCATGAACGCCGCGCCGCAACGGCCATCTCCGCTGCTCGCGCGGGATCGTCTGTCAGTCGAACGATCGCGTTTGCGAGAGCGACCGAGTCTCCGGGCGGCACGAGGTATCCGTTCACCCCGTCGTCGACGTACTCGGCGAAGGCTCCCACCGCCGATGCGATGACCGGCCGACTCGCCCGGAACGCCGTTGCGAGCACGCCGGACTGATTCGCCCGCTCGTACGGCAGCACGACCGCCGAGCAGTCCGCGATGAGGCCACGGAACTCGGCGTCGGACAGCCTGCCGGAGCGGACCTCGACGTTCGGCACGGGAGGGGCGTGCGGATCCTCGACGTTCTCTCCCGCTATCACCACCGAAACGTCGGGAATCAGCGCGAGAGCTTCTGTGAGGACCGCCAGCCCCTTGTACGGCTGCGCCCGACCGATGAAGAGGATCCGTCCCGTCGGGTCGTACGGCGCGTCCACCTCCAGCTCGTGCGGCACGAACCCGTGCGGAACCGTCACGATCGCACGAGGTCTGAGGCGCATCTGCAAGACCGGCTTCCGGAACTTCGCCCCGTGCAGGATGATCACGCCTAACTTCCTGGTCAGGATCCGGTAGTAGAGGCGGTGAAGCGGACGCGTCAACCTGCTCGCCGCGTCGAGGATCGGGTCATGGAAAACGAACCCGCCGCGCGTGCGAAGGCGGAAGAGCATGATCGGTACCGTCCAGTGAGGACTGGTTACCAAGACGGCGACGTGGGGATCGCGGGCGAGTCGGCGCAGGTGACGGCAGATCTGGAGCCGCGACGTGTGACTGCCATCGAACAATGTCGCCGGCAGGCTCTCGTCCATAGCTTCGACCAAGGCGCGGCTGTAGTGCGCCATCCCGACCGATGCAGATGGCGATACCACCGCGACGGCAGATCGAACGGCCGAGCGTTGAGCCGCGACCGCACTCAGGAAGCCGGCACGATCGTGGCGCTGTTGGTCGACCGGTTCGTACTCTGCCAGGAGGTCTTCGGAGAGACCGAACTTGCCCAGGACGCGCCCGGCCGTGCCGAGCGTGATGCGATGCAGGCCGCGCAGCCACGACGGCCCCTGAATCGACGGCCGCTGGCCCGGGGCGGGGACGATCACATCCGTGAGCAGGCTCGCACGGGTGCGCACGTCGTCGGCGGCCGCCACGAACATGAGCTCTCGGAGGCGTCCCTCGTCGCTCCTAATGAGGTCCCAGCGCGCGATCGCTCTCTGGAACGCAGCGGTAGTGGCCCGGCCCGGGCGAAGCTGCGCCAGCGCCTCGTCCGGGATCGGGGCGACGAACCACTCACGGACCAGCGACAGGACGAAGAAGGTCCCCGCACCGAACCGCCAGCGGCGCGCCCGCGCGCCGACCGCGTCCCAGTCGATGTCGCGCCCTGCCGTCAGGGTTGCGATATCGGCGAGCCAGATCAGACGGCTGCAGCCGTGCCCGGCTGCATGCAGGCAGAGGTGCGCGATCTCCTCGGATGGAGGAAGCCCGAAGCACTTCCGCCCCCCGACCGACGCGGGTTCGACCACGTCCCACAACTCGTCGGGAGCCATTCCCAGGGTTCTTCGTTGCCGGGCTCCATTCACGATGTGCCAGTGCAGCTCGAGCGACCGCTCCTGCGGGCTGTGGAGGTGGACCTGGCCCCGCAGGTCCCCGTGGAGGAACTCCCAGTTCCGATCCAGAAGCGAGAACCCCCCTGCCTCGAGCGCCGCGAGCGCCCGAGCGAACGCAGGAGGCCGAACGTAGACGTCGATGTCACCGTACGGTCGCAACGTCGGGTCGTCGTAGTAGCGCTCGACCAGGGCCGGTCCCTTCAGGATCATCGCTTCGACATCCGCCGCATCCAGCAGGTCCAGGGCGCATGCCGCGTTGTGCAGATGCGTCCGATGATCGGCGGCGATCCGTAAGGCAGTGCTCTGCAAGAGCATCTGCGATCCCCACGGCACCGTCTCGATGCCACGCAGCTCCCGCGCCAGCCAGCCCTGCATCCCGTGGCCTGCGGCCGCCCGGAGGGCCGCGGCCCACTCCAGCTCGGATCTGCCGCCTGCGACGTGGGGCGCGATCTCCCGCCGCGCGGCGCCTCGCAGCAGCTCGTGGATCCACCTCTCAGGGGTCGGGCTCATCGCCGTCCCAAGCTACCCGCCCTCCTGTCCTGCCGGACCGACCACCAGCGCTACGTCAGGTTTCGTACGCCAGGCGGCTGCCAGGCGGGTGACGTGGCGGTTCGCGCCGGATCGCCGCACGTGTCGGGGCCCGGGAACTACGGTTGTGGGGCGATGGTCGCGCGTCCGGGATGCCCCTAGCATCAGTGCCCACGGCAACGAGCGATTGGAGCTGGAAAATGTCGGAGAGCCAGAAGGGCATCGAGCGGCGCGACTTCCTGCGCAAGGCGGCGGCCACCGGTGCAGCGGCCGCGTGGGCGGCACCGATCGTCAACACGATCGCGGCGACACCTGCGTTCGCGCAGACGGGAGGGACGCCTTCACAAGGCGGCTGCTTCCACTCGTTGGGTATGAACGGCGGCTGTATGGGCGCATGTGGAGGCAAGTGCGGCGGCAATCAGTGCGGCGGCTCGGGTGGCGTTTGCACGACCTACTGCCCTCCGGGCTCCGGGAATGACAACCCCTGCTGCAACCCCGGCCTTTGTGAGCCCGGTAACTTCCAGTGCTCGACCACCGGCGGCACCGCTACGTACACCGGACCGACCACGGGCTGCACTTAAGGATCGATCGTCGAGATCACCCGGCCGCCACGCTAGAGAGCTGCCGGGTGATCTCTTCGGCGCGGGCGCGTGGATCGCCGCCGCTGATCGTGAAGGCGGCAGCGTCTCTGGCAACGCTCGCCAACAACGCAACTCCTCTATCGCCGTAGCGGTACAGGTTCAAAGCATTCGCCGCCATGCCTTCGACCGCGGCCGCCGTCGACACCGGCGTGAGCCGGACCGGCCCGCCGAAGTCTGACGTGGGAAACACGAGCCATGCCACGGGGGCCTTGTCTGCCGTGCCCGCATCCACGTCTTCGGGTCGTACGTATCGTTCGGGTAGCGCAGCCGACAGACCGCGCCGGTCCTCGAGGCGCTGGGTGACGCCCGGGAAGAACTCCAAGCTGCCCGCGTCGAGACTTATCAATTTCGGGAACGGATAGACGCGTCGCGTCACGGGATCGATCGGAGCGAGCTCGTCCGACAGGTAGTCCCAGCCCGCGCCCAACAGGGCCAGCGTCAGCGACGACTTCCCGCAATCCATGCGCGCAGGCAGGAGCAACGCGCGGCCCTCACTGGCCACCGCGCCCGCGTGCAGGAAGACGAAGTCACGGGCGCGTTGGGGGACGGACGCGTGCAGATCCCAGATCGCCTCCCTGAGGACCTCACCCAAGTCGGTGTGCTTGTAAAGGGCCCGCGTGCCCCGGAAATAGGTGTATGCCTCGGGCGCGGCATCGAGATCCTCCTCGGTGACGAACAGGTCGACCGGCTGGCTGTGCTGGACCGTCGTAGCCCTCCGGAAAGGTGCCAGGTGCCAGCGGATCGCTTCGGCAAAGTCCTGGCGGGTGGTCCGCAACGTGTACGCGACCGACAGCAATCGATAGTCGTCTTCAGCGACCCAACCTGGGTCGAAATCGTCCCGTCAGCCTCCGCCCCGCGGAGCGTCGGGATGGTCGTGCGACTCGGTCATCGACCGGCGGCAGGGACCAGGGACGGCGCCGCGTCGAGGATCAGCCGCACCGCCTCCTCGGGCGAGCCGATGCGAAGCTCCGCGACCGCGACGTCGTCGACCAGGTCCTGCATCAGAAAGAGGGCGCGCTCGTTCCAGATGTGCAGGTTGAGGATCGCTTGTGACAGGCGGAACACGGCCTCGGCCCGGGCCATCTCGCGGAACCCCGTCTCGTCACCGCGAACGAAGGTGGGGAAGACGATCCAGCCGATAGGTACCGGCCCGGCGGCCGCCCGGCCCAACGACCGGATCGGGACGGGCCGTCTGGGGGTCCTGCCTTCGACCTCCTCGGGGGTCCCTTTCGGACGACGCTTCGTCGGTTCCCTGACGATGTCGGGGAATGCACCGAGGTCGGAGCCATCGACGAGAAGGGGCAGCGATAGGCCGTGCACCCGCCTGAAGACGGCATCGATGTTCACCAGCTCGTCCCCCAGATACCCGGCGCCCTCACGTGTCAGCAACCCTGCCAGCATCGGCAGATGAGGCTGGGGTGCCGACGGCATGACGATCGCCGTGCCGTTCACCTCCACAGCGGCAGCACGCACCCGCACGAACTCGTTCGAGTGAGCGGTGATCACATCGCGCCACGTCGATAGCATCCTGCCGGCCATCTCGTCCTTGACGCGACCTTCGAAGATCTTCAGACCTCCCACGTACAGACGACTGATCGGCTTTATCTGCTTACCTCCTGCGAGGACCTTCGTGACGCCGCAGTCGGCGGAGTACAACCATGGATCCACCGCGTCATCCACCACGGGATCCATCCGGTGCTCGCCGACGTATTCGTCCACCAGCGCAAGGAACGTCGCGTCGGTCGTCCTCACGGTGAACCCATGTCCATCTATCGAATAATGACCGGTAGCGACCCAGACCAGGCGCTCGAGCTCTTCTTCTCAGCGGTTGCGGTCTGTTGACGTCGCCATCATGCTCCTCGATCTCTCGGTCGCCCGGGGGCGCGTAATACTACTCAGGTGACCGATGTCTTCCTCGCCGATCCTCAACCTCTTCTGTGCGAGTCGCTCTCGGCCGCGCTGCAGCACGACGGCCACATAAGGATCACCGCATGGAGTAGTGACGAGAAGGAGACTCTCGATCTCCTGTATCGCGACCCGGTGGATGTGCTGATCACCGGATCACACCTACGCGACGGCTCGGGCTTGAGCTTGATACGCCGATCGAAAGATCGCGTGCCGGCGATCCTTCTGACCGAGAGCGATGACGCGCAGCTCGTGAGCGACGCCATCGCGGCCGGAGCGGCAGGATGCATCGGCCGTGACGCCGGTCTCCGGGCGCTCGCGACCGCCGTCGACGCCGTGACCTCGGGCCTCTTCGCGATCGACCGCGAGCGCCTGCGTGCCACGTTCGGATACGTCACCGCTTCCGAAGAGGGACGTGGGGATCACGTCGACGCCAGGCTCGCACGGCTGACGGCGCGGGAGGCAGAGATCCTGCAGCTGCTCTCGCAGGCACTCGACAACGAGACGATCGGCGAGCGTCTCTACCTCACCGGGAACACGATTCGGACGCACATCGGCAACATCCTCAAGAAGCTCGAGGTGCATTCGAGGGTGGAGGCGGTGCATCTTCTGCTCAGTGCCAGCTCAACGGACGAAAGCCCGGACATCTTCCGGATCAGAGGTCCCGATCTCGGATGACCACGAGCCGTCGCGTCGTCGTAGCGTCGGCCGACCGGCTGATGCGTGAAGCACTTCCGTTCCTCCTGCGCGATGCGGGATGGGAGGTCGCGGCGGTCGCTGCCGATGGAGTCATGGCGATGGCGGCGGTGGCACGAGCTGAAGTCGATGCCGTTCTCATCGTCAACGGATTGCAACGTCCTTCTCCGGGAGACCTGGCACGCGAGTTGCAGCGAAGATGGCCGGCTTTGGTCGTCGTCGTCGTGGGTGATCTGGACCTGGATGGGGCTCTTCCCACCGATGAGCCTCTGGCCGGTGTCCTGCTCGCGCTCGAGACGTCTGCCACTGAACCGGCGTGCCGCGGCGAGGCCGACCCGCCACGATGGATCGAGCAGCTGGCTTCGCTGACCCCGAGGGAGCGAAGCATCCTGAAGCTACTCGGCCGCGGTCTGACGATGGAAGAAGTCGCCGTCGAGTTGAAGGTGAGCGATCACACCGTTCGTACCCACATGCAGAAGCTCTACGCGAAGCTAGATTGTCACAATCGCTTGGAGGTCGTCAGGTTCGCCACGCGTCACGGCCTGGTCACCGGCGAGTAGTCGTGGTCAGCAGATCCTCGTACAGGCGAGCGGTCGCCGCGATCGTGTGCTCCTCCGAATACTCCGCATCTATTGTCCGCTTCGCGTTCTCGGACAACCTCACTCGTTCCTCGCCGTTCTCGAGAAGCCGCGAGACGCGCTCCGCAAGTTGATCGATATCGCCCGCGGGAGCGAGGTACCCGGTTTCACCCGGTCGGACGGCTTCCCGAACACCATTCACGTCCGTCGCAACGACCGGGACTCCGGCGGCCTGGGCTTCCAGCACCGTCCGCGGCAGCCCTTCCCACGCAGACGCCAGAAGGAACAGGTCGAACGCTGCATACAACCGATCCACGTCGGAGCGGTGCCCGACGACTCGGATCCGGCGATCGCCGGAAGCAGCCGCGCGCGATCGCTCGAGCAGCGGCCCGTCCCCGATCAGGACGAACATCGCGCGCGGCACGCGCTCGACGACCCTGCGAGCTACCTCGATCACGTGTTGCGGACGTTTCTGCTCGAAGTGGCGGCCGACCCAGCCGACGACCAGTGCATCGTCGGGTAGCTCCAACAACCGGCGCGCTTCGGCACGATCGGCCGAGGCGAAACGACCGATAGCGACCCCACTCGGGATGATCTCGATCTGTTCGGAGCGAGCCAGCTTCAAATGCAGCAACTCCCTGCTCGTGGCTCTGCTGACCGCGATGACGCGGTGCGACACCCGGGCGGAGGCGCGCTCGGCCATCAGCAAGGCGATCCGCTGCCCGCGGCCCATGTCGGGATTTATCGGAAGCCCGTGACTCGTGTGCACGATCGCCGGGACGCGGTGCAGGCGAGCGCTGATGCGGCCGATGACTCCTGCCTTGGAAGAATGGGTGTGAACGACGTCGACCTGCTGGTCTCGCAGGATCCCGTGTATCGCGCGGAAGGCTCGCGCATCCTTCCCTAGGGATATCGGCCGGAACAGCTCGTCTACCGGGATGTAAGTGATCCCTGCCTCCGTCAGTCGCACGGCTTCCGATCCCGGCCGTCCGGCAACGACCACGTCGAAACCGCGCGCAGGCAGCCCCTTGGCCAGGAGGATCACCGTCTCCTGCGCACCGCCGGGGTCGAGATGCGTTATCAATTGCAGGACACGGGGCCGGTTCATCCCGGGCTCGGCAGGGACGTCGGACGCTGGGTCCGCAAGAAGGCGATCACGATCAACCCTCCTCCTAATAGGTAGGCCACGAGGGACGCCCAAGCCGCGCCTTCGGCACCGAAGCGAGGGATCAGCGTCACGTCTAACGTCGCTATCACCGCCAGCGTAACGACCGCGACCCACGCAGCCAGGGCTTGACGGCGTCGCGCCGCGAGCTCGGCGGTCAGCACTCGGCGAAGGCCCATACCGATCATCGCGACCGACAGGATCCGTAGTGGCAGGACGGATGCTTCGAATCCGGGACCGAACAGCGCCCGAACGACCCACGGGGCGAGCACGATCATCGCTACGGCGCCGACGGACGAGATGGCGGTCGCCGTAACTGCCGCTCTGACTGCCAGGACTGTCGAGTCATCCGAAGCAGCGCTGGTGGAAAGGAGCACCATCGCCACCGATGCCGGCACGTACAACAAGACTTCTGCGAGGTTGATCGCGACCGCATATATGCCGAGCTCTATCGTCCCCACCGTCGCGGCAAGGATGAGCGAATCGAGCCTGAACGTAGCGACGTCGGCAAGATTGCCGCCGTGCGCCGGTAACCCATAGCGAAGCAGCTCACGGACAGAAAGCACCATCTGCGATGGCCGGACGAGACCGAACGCCCGAACAGACATCACGACGGCGTATACCGCGCCGACGATTTGGCCGATGATCCACGCTGCGACCGCGCTCGTCGCCACCGAGAGTTGCGCCATGGATACGAAGAAGATGACGACGCTGATCGCCGGCATGATCACGCGGATCATGTTGGCCGCGCCTTCTCGACCACAGCCTACGAGCAATGCTCCCAGAACGTACTGAACGGTCATCACAGGCGTCATCGTGAGAGCGGAGGCAACGAGGCGACCGGAGATGCCGTCCGGCACCCAGCCTGGAACCACCTGGAAGAGCAGCCATGCCCCGCCGGCGAACACGACCCCCGTCGAGGCCCCGACGACGAGAGATGCCGTCACGAGTGAAGATCGGGTCTCCTGCCTGCCGGCATGGAAGAGATTCGTCACTTCGATGCCCAAAGTCGCCGCGAAGGAAAGAAGCGTAGGAAGCGCGACGAGGAACGCGAGCTTGCCCCGGGCCTCGGCGCCCCCGATGCGCGCGACCAGAGTGACGAATACGAAGGAAAGGAAGGCTGCTCCTGCCGTGGCAGTGGCGATCGAAGCCGAGGCGCTTCCCAGGCGCTTTACCTCTAGGTCCGTGCTACTCATGAGCATCCGATGGAACCATCGCCCAACCGTAACCAGGATCGTCGATCGCCGAACTAAAGACCTCTGCCGCCGACGACGATGATTGGAAAGTCCAACGAAAAGGCAAACCTGCCGTAACGCAGGCACGCAAAGCCAGGGACCCGTCTTGACGCCGGGTTGCCCAGCTACCGAATTGGAGGGCATCGTGTTGTCGGATCGCCAGCGGGTGATGGCTGTGGGCTTGATCCTGGCGCTGCTAGGGATGTCTGCCCCGGCGAACGCGGGAACCGAAAGCTCCACCTTCGTACGGGGGGTGTACGGGCGTGATGCCAGCGGTTCGGGCGTGACTCAGATCAGCACAACCGGTTTCAACGCCGTGACGGTTCAGCCGTGGGGCGAACACCTCGATCAGCTCTCGGATCAGGGTCTTCACGGTGTCGTGTGGCTGTTCGGGTACAACAACGAGACCTGCGCGTTCGAGCGTGATGACGCGTGGGTTCAAGAGATCGTCCGTGACATCGCCGGTCATCCCGCGATCCTTGCGTACAACATCGCAGATGAGCCGAACGCATACCAGTGCCCGACCTCACCCACCCAGGTGGCAGAGCGCGCGGCTCTCGTCAAGGGCCTCGACCCTTCGAAGCCGACCTATACGGTGGTCGCCGCATGGGACGGACGCGAAGGATTCCCGTATCAACACTTCGCGGGTACCACCGAGATCATGGGCCTCGATGTCTACCCGTGTGCGTATTCCCTACCCGAGTGCAAGTACGAGGACATCGATCGAGCGATCGCCGAAGCGGACTCCGACGGCGTAGATCGCTACTGGGCGATCCTGCAGGATTTCCACGACGGATGGTACCGAGACCCGTCGGCCGCCGAGCTGCAGGCTCAGTTCGACCGTTGGGCACGTTCACGGATGGAGGGATATTTCGTCTATCACTGGGAGGTCGGAGATATCGGCTCGAAAACTGATCACATGGCGGTACTCGCGGCGAACAACAGCCGCGCATTCGGCCCCCCTGGCGTACCGGCTCCTACCGCCTCAGCTCCCTCCCCCTCACCTTCGCTCGCAGAGACGGTCGCCCCGGTCAAGAAGGTAGCCGGACCCGGTCGCAAGAGGCTAGGCAAGAAGTCGCTCAGGCATCGTCGGACGCGGCGGTATGTGGCCCGCGCGATCGGCGCCGTCTAGGTAGTTGCCTCTTCGCCGCTCACGCAGTCCGAGCGCCGTGATCAGCGCGAACAGCATCCACACGTGACGGAAATGCAGCGTCTCCAGGCTGATCCCGGCGAGAATCACGGCAACCATCGCTCCCACCAGGGCAGAAGGTCGCCAGCCGGACCGCCGCAGCGCCGTGTCCGTCCCCACCTGTAGAGCGCGCCGCGTCATCACCACGAAGAGAGCGATGACGCCCGCGCCTCCGAGCAACCCTCGTTCGATGAACCCGGCGATGAAGTCGTTGTGTATCTCCCCGGACGTCGGGAACCCACGTTCTCTGAGGGCCATGTCGCTGGTCGATGCACCGATCCCCAGGATGATGTCGTCGCCGAAGGTCATAAGAGCATCCCGCCACCGGAGCACGCGAAGGCTAAGGCTCGTGTTACTGCGACCGAGCGATCCCGCGAAGACGTCACTATTGCTGATCAGCTCTGTCGTATCCTGCGGACCACTGAAGTAGTCACGCGGCACGAAAGCAACGATCACGGTCGCGATACCCACGAGAACTAGGATCGCGGCTACCGCGGCTCCCCTCCTCACGACTGAAGCAACTATGACGCCGACGACGCACCCCGCCACCAGGGTGACGAGAGCCGTGATCGAGTGCGTGTGATAGATCGCCAGCACGAAAGCGAGTGTGGCTAGGAGCTTCCAGCGCCGGTGTGTCGGGATCGGTGATGCCCACAGCACGAAGAGCGATACCACGAGGTAGTTGCCGGCCATGTTCGGGTCACGGAACATCGCCATCACACGACCGTATTCGGTGGCCATGGGCCATCCGAAGACGTAAGGGATGGTAGGGAACGTCACGCCTACGGCGATCACGAGCAACGCGATCGCAGTAGCTGTGAGGTTCCACGTCGCGAGCACAAGGCGAGGAAGGCGGTCCGAACCATCCAGGAGGATGAGGTTCACCGCCGCCAAGAACCATAGGTAGATATAGAGATCCTGCAGCACGACCGCGCCCGCCTCTACCGGAGCGACCGATCGTGTCACTGCGAGGGTTCCGCCGAGCACGATCAAGAGGTAGCTCCCCCCCAGCGGAACTTCGACTCGCACTCGTCGCGCCCACAAGACCGCCACCGCGACGGCCAAGAACAGCAACATGGCCGCGTCCGCAGGAACGCTGTTCCCCGGCCCCCGCGGGAGCAGGACCGGCAGGGCGATGACGATCACAACGAGCAGCAGAACCGCCAGCGAAGGAACCTGCGGCCGCCCTCGCGATCCCACAGGTGCGAGCGTCGGCCTCTGAAGACCTGCCGCCTGCGCGTCATCCATCGGCCCAAATTATCCGGTCGCCGTAGCCCGCGACGAGAGGCCTCTACGTCATGTGTCGTACAGCAGTACGGTGCGGGGGAGGCTCTTCACCCCCGATCCGACCCCGGCAACTCATCGCTACGCCGTGCTGCGTATCGTCCGCGACCCCGTCGCGGCGTATCATTCAGCCGTCCGGCCGGCCCCCATCAGAGAGGCACGAATCGATGAAGCCACCCTCGTCACGCCTAGCACTGCGGCTGAGCGTGCTCTCGTTGATGGTGTTGCTCGTGTTCCTCATAGGCGGGTCCGCCTTCGCGCAGCGTAGGTACCCACCCGGGCCGCCGGCGGTCCTGCCGACGCTGATCACCAGGACCGTCGAACCGAAGCCGACCGATGACGGGACGACGGTTGCCGGGACCAGGTTCCATGCGAGTCCCGAGACGGAGCAGGCCGCCGAGAGCGAAGTGCTTCCGTTCACGGGTGCGGACGTGACGCTGTTCGCGTTGGGAGGCGCCGCCGCCGTTGCAGCAGGCACGACGCTGCTCCGCATCGGGCGCCGCCGCAACCGCTAGAACACTGGCTCTCTCCAGAACCGAACCAGCCGGTCCCAGACGGCGGGGATCCCGCGGCGCCCGGAGGGCTGCGCATCGATGCGCAAGGGTGAATCGAGAACGCCTTCGTAAACGACCTCGTTGCCGGCGCGGTCTCCCGGCCCGTCGAAGGCCCAGCGCCGGGGTGCCTGGAGCCGGACGGCGACGGTCGCGTCACGAGCGAGCGGTTGCGGCGAGATCGTGATGCTGTAGCTCCTCTCGATCGGCAGGCGGTACGACCAGCTTGCTCGCGCCACCTCTCCCTGCGGGATCGTCAGCTCGAGGCCTGCCACGAAGTGGCCTGCTTGTTCGGCGGCGAATACAGGCGCCGGCACACCGTCGATCTCGATCGACGTGACGTCGGCATCTGCGGGGAGGTATATCTCGGCGAACGTATGAGCCCGGCCGTAGGGCCGCCCCGCCACATAACGCGTCAGATGGTCCGGAACCAGATTCTCGAATGTCGCCGAGCCCGAGCAATCCGCGTAGGCCGGCTCGATGCGACAGGAGTGCTCGACATGTCGCTGGATCCAGTAGTCGAGCTTGTCTCCCCCCGAGTTCTGAGTTGCGACCAGCAGATGATCCGACTCCGGTTCCTCCAGATCTCCGGTCACGCCGGCCGCTTCGAGGAGCGCTCGTTCTTCCTCGTGCAAGGGAACGATCCGGATGTGTCCCGCGCGGGCCGACCGGATAGCAGCGAGCAAGTCATCCTCCGTCCGCAACCCGCCGGAAAGTATCTCGCTGAACGCCCGCTCCCCTAGCTCGATCAGAACGTCGCGACGAGGTCCCTGGCCGCCTAGCCGCTCGTACGCGCCCGCATAGACGAAATCTGCCAGCGAATGTCGATCGACGGTTGTCGCTGCGACCGGTACCCGTATCTCCGCCCGTTCCGGCAACAGCGCCGCGATCCCACGTGGATCGATGATGATGACGCCGTGGGTCTCGGTCCCCATGACCGCGCGATACAGACGACGGGCCACGAGAGCGACATCCGGGACATCGGGTGAGAAGGTCGTGTTGGTCCAGAACGTCGTGTCGGCATCGAACTGGCCGAACCGTTCGCTGAACTCTGCCGGCGCAGGGACCCTCTCGTAGGGCTTCTTACCGCGCAGCGATACCGTGTGTCGGAACTGGCCAAGCGTGAGCTTGCCCCCGTCTGCCACGATCGTTCCCGCTCCCGACGGGATCCCGC
>DASZOC010000052.1:0-30335 GCA_035550975.1 Actinomycetota bacterium
CTTCAAGAAAGAGCACGTACGTCGAGCGTTGTGGCTACTGCCGCAACTCAAACCACGGATGGAACCGAACGAGTTCCTCGAGGTAGTAAAGCGTGTGGATGGTTTCTCATCCCTAAACTATTCGAAGACGAAGCGGATCACCGCCGAAGATGTTGAGCAGCATCTTCGTAGCAAGGGATTACTGGCCCCCGTATCGACTTCCTTGTTCCAGCTCGAACAAGGGGATGGAGTTTCTCTGCCGCAAGGCAAATCTATGACTCCATAACACGCCGGCCCCCTGAAAAGGGGTGAAGGTATAGTCAGTGCCCTCAGTAATGGGGGATCAACATGCGTGAGACAGTTCGGTCCCTATCCTCCGCGGGCGTAGGAAACTTGACGGGAGCTGTCCCTAGTACGAGAGGACCGGGACGGACGCACCTCTAGTGTGACAGTTGTCGTGCCAACGGCACGCTGTTTAGCTACGTGCGGACCGGATAAGCGCTGAAAGCATCTAAGTGCGAAGCCGACCTCAAGATGAGATCTCTCACCGGGTCAACCGGGTAAGGCCCCTTGCTAGACGACAAGGTTGATAGGCCGGAGCTGTAAGCACAGCAATGTGTTCAGGCGACCGGTACTAATAGGCCGAGGGCTTGGTTTTGCTCGCGCTCGCTCTGGAGCGTTCAAGGTTCCAGAAGAACTGTCGGCCGTCGCCCCCGTGGGCGGCGAGCCGCAGGGTCTTCGACAGAAGCAGTGACAACCGAATAGATAGCTATGACCTAGGTTTCCGGTGGCCATAGCGAGGGGGAACCACCTGGTCCCATTCCGAACCCAGAAGTTAAGCCCCTCAGCGCCGATGGTACTGCCCTGGAGACGGGGTGGGAGAGTAGGTCGCCGCCGGGATTATTCACAGAAGAAGCCGCCTGTATGGGCGGCTTCTTCGCGTCCCGGGTCCCTTAATCTCTGACGTCCATGCCGCCCAACGAGAAGAGGCCCCAGCGCCTCGACGCGCGGGACCCAAAAGCCCACAGGGGCCAACCGGCTCGCCGGTCGAGGCCTCGGCGCGTCGAGGAGCGACCCGAGAAGCCGCGCGCCGAGCTCTCGAAAGCGATCCTCCAGGAGCTCCACGCGACCGCGCGGCCCGGCAAGGGCGAGATCCTCGTCAAGGTGTTCGCCGAAGCTGCCGCGGCGTACATGGAAGAGGACTACGACGAGGCGATCCGCCTAGGAGAACAGGCCAAGCACATCGCGCTGCGATCGTCGGCCGCGCGTGAGTTGCTGGGGCTCGCGTACTACCGGGTGGGGAAGTGGAACGAGGCCGCCAAGGAGCTCACGACCTTCAGGAGGATCTCCGGCTCGACCGAGCAGAATCCCGTCATCGCCGACTGTTATCGAGCGCTGGGAAAGCCGGACAAGGCGGTCGAGATCTGCGCCGATATCGACCGGAAGGCCGTCGACCCAGCGGTCTACTACGAAGGCGTGATCGTGGCCGCGGGCGCCCTCGCGGATCAGGATCGCCTCGACGACGCGATCACGCTCCTAGGACGACTGGACCTACGTCCGGAGGTGGCGGCCGAGCATCACCTACGTGCGTGGTACGCCCTGGCGGACCTGCTCGAGCGCAAGGGCCGCTTCACTCAAGCCCGCGAGTGGTTCGAGGCCGTCGCCGGAGCGGACGCGGATATGACCGACGCCACGGACCGCCTGAAGAAGCTCTCCTGACGCGCCGAAGCCCACCGGCGAGGTGGGCTTCGAGGTGGAACTCTGAGGATCGGTTGCGGCGCCTAGCGCTTCTTCTTCTTGGGCGGGGCGGCCGTGTAGGTGAAGTCGGCGTCGTAGCCGGTGCCCACACCGAGGCAGACGAGCACCAGTGTGGAAGTCGGAGGCACGGTGCCTTCTTCCCCGCCGGGCTCCCGCGTCAGGTACGAGCCGGTCTCCATGATCCCGCCCTGCTGTGCCGGGTCCGCGGGATCCACCTTGCCGGGGTCGGCGTAGAACGTCATGTCCAGGTCCTCGGTACCGGCGCCGCCGCCGGTCACCTCGAGCTTGAACTTTCCGCCCCAGGTCGTCTTGTCGATCTCGAAGATGTCGCCGAAGGGTCCGGCCGTCGTGCCCTGGCTGAAGATCCAGAACCGACGCGGCCAACCGGTCCAGCAGCCCTCGGTGACGGCGCCGTTCGGTCCGGGCCCGGGCAGCATGACGTTGCCCTCGTACTTCTGGGGGCCGGGGGCCGCCTGGGCACCGAGCGGAGCGAGCGCAGCTACGAGCGACAGAGCAAGAAGGGCAACGATCACGCGTTTCATCTGGGCCTCCTAGTTTCAGGTCTGGAGCAAGGTTTCGCCGGGAGCGGGGTTATTCCTGCGCTGCGACGCCCTCGGTCTTCGCCAGATAGCGCATATAGCCCATCGTGTTCATGCGATAGGAGCTGGTCTGCTCCATCTTCGCGCGGGCCGCGGGCGACAGGGTGTCCTCCAGCGCGGCGGATGCCGCGGCCCGGACCCGTTCCGTCACGTCGTCGAGGTCGGTGCTGTGACGGCGGGCGTCACGGACCCAATCCGCCCACGTGTGGATCGCGTCGATCGCCTCGTCGCAGAACTCCGAGACACCCAGTGGTCTTGCCCCCTGGTCATGGGGGCCGTAGTGGGTCGGCCACAGCGTGGTCGGTTCCAGGGCTCGCAACCTCTCGATCGATCCCACCGCGGTCTCGATGTCGAACTCGGGGGGTGGAGAAGTCGGTCGGATCACTCCTATGTCCGGCAATCTGACGCCGATAGCGTCTCCGGCGAAGAGGTCGCCCTCGTCACTCAGGAACGAGTGATGGTGTGACGCGTGCCCCGGCGTCTCCACGGCCGTCAACGTGATCCCGCCGAGGCCGAAGACATCACCGTCCTCGATCACCTCTATCCGCTCGACCGGAAGCGGATCGACGCCTCCCCAGAGCTGCTCCATGGCGTCTCCGTAGATACGGGACGCGCTCGACCACAACTTCGAGGGGTCGACGAGATGAGGCGCACCGATCTCGTGCACTCCGATCCTTGCTTCCGGGTAGCGTTGCGCCAGCGTCCCGGCCGCTCCTGCATGATCGAGGTGGATGTGGGTCACGAAGATCCAATCGATCTGCTCGACCCCCGCCGCCTCTAGGCCTGCGAAGACGTTCTCGACATATGACTTCGGCCCCGTCTCGATCAGAGCGGTCTTCTCAGAGCCGCGGATGAGATGCGCGGCCGTCAGGCCGTCGTGCCCGTGCATCTTCGTGTCTATCAGGACAGGTGCGGTCATGAGGTCCCTTGTCCGGGGCCGGTACTGTGCCGGGATGATAACGGCGTCGCGCAGGGCTTCGGCCGTTCTGATCGTGAATCCGTACGCGGGGCGGTTGAGCCCGGCGTCGCGGGAACAGGTCATCGAGGCGCTGCGCGCGCGCTTCCGGTTGGAGGGGTTCTCGACCACCGCACGCGGGGCTGCCATCGCGATCGCCCGCGAAGCAGCCGACAGCGGCGCCGAGATGGTCATCGCGTTCGGAGGTGACGGACATGTCAACGAGGTGGCGAACGGGCTTGCCGGAACCGGCTGTCAACTAGGGATCGTCCCCGGCGGCACCATGAACGTTTTCTCTCGCGCTCTTGGGCTCCCGCTCGATCCGTTCGACGCGGTCGGCCGGCTGCACGAGCAGGTCGGAGCCCCGCCGAGGAAGGTCTCCCTCGGACGGATGGACGAGCGCTACTTCACCTTCTCCGCAGGGTGCGGTTTCGACGCGGAGGCGGCCGAGCTCGTCGAGCGCGACCTTCCGGCGAAGCGAAGGTTCGGGGAGATCTTCTTCTACTGGAGCGCTTTCCGGGTGCTGGCAACGAGCTATCGCCACCGTGCTGCGTCGATGACCGTGCGCGGAGCGTTCGGTGACCACGCCGTCGCCATGGCGATCGCCTGCAACGCCGGACCGTATGCCTACCTGAAGGGGAGGTCGATCCACCTCGCGCCGGAGGTGCGCCTCGACGGGGGTCTCGATCTGTTCGCTCTGAAGAGGATGCGCATCGAGGCGCTTCCCGTGTACGCGTGGCGCTGTGTCGTCAGCGGGGACCTCGTGCACCACCGGGATGCGTTCTACCGGACCGGGCTGGACACGTTCGAGATCGTCGCGGATGAGCCGTTCCATCGGCACGTGGACGGCGAACCGCTGCCGACCTCCTCGTCTGCCCGTTTCTCTATCGAGCACGACGTGCTGTCGGTGAAGGCGTGAGCCTTCTGCTCGTCGACCCTCCGGTGGCCGCCGGCGAAGCCACCGTGCGACATCTGCTCGGTGAGGGGGACGAAGTCCGCGTTCTCGTTCGGAACAAGGATCACGGCGGAACGTGGAAGGCCGCGGGAGCGCATGTCGCTGCAGGTGACCCGTCGGACGAGGACCTGGTCGAGCGCGCGTGCCAGAACGTCCGCACGATCGTCGTGTTCGGAACGCCCGGCCCCGCGTTGCTGACCGGAGCCCGAGCAGCCGGTGTCGGCCGCGTGATCTCGGTGACGGCAAGCCCTATAGAGACGGTCGAGGACCTCGAGCACGTGGCGCTTGTAGTCGGCCGCAGGTGGTGGCCGAGGTCCGGGCGCAGCCACGAAGACGTGGCGGTCGCCATCAGCGCCGCCGACGACATCGTGACGGTTCCGCACGGGCCGGTCCATCTCGGCGAGGCGCGCGGGTGGCGATCGTTGAAGCTAGAGCCGCGTTAGGCCGTCATCCCGAGATAAGCCTCTTGGATCTGCGCGTAGTTGAGCCCTCGCTCGCTCGTGCCCGAGTAGATGAGCGTCCCCTTCTCCATCACGAACGCGCGGTCCGCGATGTCGAGCACGCCCGCATTCTGCTCGACCATCAGCACCGTCGCACCATCGTTGTTGATGCGCTTCACGACCTCGAACACCGTCTGCGTCAGCTTCGGGGAGAGCCCCAGCGAGGCCTCGTCGATCAACAGCAGCTTCGGACGCGCCATCAGTCCCCGGGCGATGGCCAGCATCTGCTGTTCTCCACCCGAGAGCGTTCCGGCGAGCTGTGTCCACCGCTCGCGTAACCTCGGGAAGTACTCGACCGCACGCTCCACGGTCTCGCGGGTCTCCTTGCGCTCCTTCTTGTAGGGCCACGCGCCGAGGCGCAGGTTCTGGGCCACCGTGAGCTGCGGGAAGACGTGACGTCCCTCGGGGACGAGCACGACCCCTTCGGAGACGAGCTTGCGAGGATCCGTGCCGGTGACGTCGGTGCCGGCGAACGTGACCGAGCCGGACCACGTCTTGATGAGGCCCGCGAGCGCCAGGACCGTCGTCGTCTTGCCGGCTCCGTTGAGGCCGAGGAGCACCGCGGTCTCGCCTTCTTCGACGTCGAACGAGATCCCTTGCAGGACGGGCAGCGAGCCGTAGCCCGTCTTCAGGTCACGGACCTCAAGCAGGGACATCGGTCGGGATCTCCTCCTCCGAGCTCGCTTCTTCGGTTGCGCTTCCGCCGAGGTACGCGGCGATGACCTCGGGATGCTTCTGGACCTCTTTCGGCCGGCCCTCCGTCAGGACCTGCCCGAAGTTCAAGACGTACACGTAGTCGCAGACGTCGACGACGAGCGGTACGTGGTGCTCGATCATCAACACGGTCAGGTTCAGGGTCTTGCGGAGCTTCAGGAGCCGGTCCCCGAGGTCGTGTGCTTCGTCGGGACCCATCCCCGACGAAGGCTCGTCGAGCAGCAAGAGGTCGGGATCGGTCGCGAGGACCGTGGCGATCTCGATGAGCTTCAAGGTCCCGTACGGTAGCCCGTCCAGGTGCGAGTTCGCGAGATGACTCAGGTCGAGGAAATCGAGGACCTCCATCGCGTAGTTGCGGAGCCGGCGTTCCTCCGAGAACGTACGAGGAGCCCCGAGCAGTGCGCCGATCGCGCCGTAACCGATCCTCGGATGTTGCGCCACCATGCAGTTCTCCAGGACAGTCAACCCGCCGACCAGGCCGATGTTCTGGAACGTCCGCCCGATGCCGAGCGCCACGCGCCGGTGCGTCGGAAGAAGAGAGATGTCGCGCTCGCGGTAGGTCACGGTCCCGCTGTTGGGCTGGTAAGCACCCATGATGCAGTTGAACAGCGTGGTCTTGCCGGCGCCGTTCGGCCCGATCAACCCGACGATCTCCCATTCGGGGACATCGACGTTGACGTTGTCCAACGCGACGAGGCCGCCGAAGCGGATCCCGAGGTCTTCGACCTTGAGGACCGACGTCATCGCGCGTCGTCCCTGCGCCCGACGAGCGCTCCCCAGACGTCGGGCGGCTGGACCCCGTTGCCGGAGACGTCCACGCGCTCGGTATCGTGGTCGCGGGACGGCGTGGGACTCGCGACGGCACGACCGAGAGCGGCCAGCTCGCCGTCCGTCCGCTCGCCCTCGGCGCGCTCGCTACCGTTCTCCTCCCGGTGAAGGCCGAACTTTGCGAGCAGCCCCGGGCCCTTCGCCTTCGGCTCCTTGTGCTTCTCGTGCCCGTCGGGGTGCAGCGAGAAAGGCTTCCCGCCCAGCCAGCGGGTGATCGGCGACACCTGCTCGCCGATGCCCCCCGGGTGCAGGATGATCGTCAGGAGCGCGAGCGTCGATCCGATCACGATCGTGAAGTAATCAGGCTCGCGACCGAGCGTGTCCCGGATGAAATGATCGAGGGGACCGATCAGCAGGATCAGGAACGGGAACAACGCGAAGAAGGCGGAGCCGATGACCACGCCGATCCGGTTGCCCAGCCCCCCAACCACGACCATGAGGACCCACAGCAGCGCAGTCGCGAAGTTGAAGTTGTTGGAGACGACGTTGGTCTCGTGGAACGCGAAGAGACTTCCCGCGATCCCGGCGAAGATCCCCGAGAGGATGAACGCGAAGACCTTGTAGGCGGTCACGTTGATGCCGTAGGTTGACGCGACCGCCTCGGAGTGCTTGATCGAGAGGATCGCGCGGCCCACTTTGGAGCGAAGCAGCCGCCAGTCGACGAAGATCACGAGCGCGAGGAATATGAAGGTCAAGAACGCGAACTCGCGGTCGGTCTCCCATCCGTTCGGGCGCGTCGCCGGCATACCGGCGCCGGCGTTCGTCAGGAACGGGATCTCGAAGATCGACCGTTCGGCAGCGAACCCGTACGCGAGCGTGATCAGCGCGAGGTAGAGACCTTTGATGCGCAGCGCGATGAGCCCGAGCAACATCGCCGCAAGACCGCCGGAGATCGCCGCGTAGAGGGTGGCGGTGAGGAACGTTCCGAAGGCGCAGGAGTCGAGGGTGCAGCCCGCCTTCATCGTCGCGTAGTAGGCCGCCACGAACGCTGCGATCCCGACGAAGCCGTGGTGACCGAGTGACACCTGGCCGACGTACCCGAGGACGATGTTCAGGGACAGCCCGATGATCGCGTAGATGGCGGCGAGCGAGATGCGGTCGGCCCAGTACGACGGGACGTTGGCGGTGGCCCACAGGACGCTTCCGAAGATGAGGCCGAGGACCAGCAGCCGTGCGACCCACCCCTGGACGCTCGGCGACCACCGCTCCTCAGCGCGCGCCGCGAGGGGAGCTTCGAGAGCCTCGGTTGCCGAAGCGGTCATGCCTCGCTCCCGAGCAGGCCTTGCGGGCGGGCGAGAAGGATGATCAGAAGGACCAAGATGATGGCTACGTCCGGGAGCCCGGGGATGATGCTCTGCAGGGGCTTGACGGTCTCGTCGATCGTGAACGAGTAGGTGTTTCCGGCCCAGTTCGCCAGGCTCTGCACGCAGCCGACGACGATGCCACCGAGGAACGCGCCCGGCAGGCTCGTCATGCCGCCGAGGACGGCCGCGGTGAAGGCCGGGATGAGTATGCCGGTCGTCATGGCACCGGGGGTCAACGTGCCGGAGATCGGGACGTACAGGATCCCCGCGAGTCCTCCCAGGAACGCTGCTGTTCCCCAGATGAACCGCGACATGCGCTCGATGCCGATCCCGACGACGCGGGTAGCGAACGCATCTTGGGAGGTTGCGAGCACGGCGAGCCCGAGATCGGTCTTCGAGAAGAAATACGCGAGCACGACCGCGAGGACGACGAGGATGCCGATCACGATGAGGTTCTGCGGCTCCATCAGGTACCCGAAGACGGCGAGGCCGTTCGGGTTGCCTGCCGCATCGGTCGCCGCGATGAGCGGTCGCAGCGTCTTCGGCTCCGGGAGGAACAGGACGATCTCGATACCCACTGTCAGCAGCGCGAAGGCGATCGTGGCAACGAGCAGCGTGATCCTCGGCGAGTTCATCAGCGGTCGCACCACGACGCGCTCCATGAAGAGTCCCATGAGGACGGCCCCCAGCACGCCGAGGGGGAACGCGACGTAATACGGGACCTTCAGGACCTGCTCGAGGAAGACGAACGTGATGAACGCACCAACGGTTCCGAACTCGCCCTGCGCGAAGTTGAAGACGCGGCTGCCCTTGTAGACGAGGACCAATCCGAGAGCGACCAGCCCGTACAACGCACCCGTCGCGATGCCGATCGCGATGTACGGATTGGGGCCGGCATCGTCGCCCGCGCCCAGGATCAGGATGAGACCAAGCAGAGCGGCGGTGGCGCCGACGACGATCCCGGTTCTCATGTCGAGGACGTTACCTCTTAATCAGGTCCGGCTGCTTGCGTTTAGAAGTCGCTCACGAACGACTTGATCGTGTGCCACCTGTTGTCGCTGCAGCGAGCCTCGCTGACGTGGACCTGCGCGGCGCCGAAGTGGTCGTTCGGCGCGAAGTTCAACTCCGGCCCTATGCCGTTCTTCAAGCCGCGCATCCGCTCTAGCTCGTAGACGAACTTCTCTCTCGTGAGGTCCTTGCCGACGCGCTTGAACATGTCCCAGATCGTCTTGTTCGCAGACCACGCGAGCCACATGAAGTCGTCACTCTTGCTCGCCAGCTTTTCGGCCGCCTGGCGGAATTCGGGGTCGTAGCGGTTCGAGTCGAACCACGCGGGGAACGGGGCGAAGAACTTCGCCCCGTCGATCGAGCCGCCGGCTCGGCACGCGACGCTGGCGACGGTGTCGAACGTCATCGAGATGCCGACGCCGATCCACTGAGGCTCGTACTGCTGCGTGTCGGCCTGTCTCAGGACGTTGAGCCACCACACCGGTGACGTCAGGACGTAGACGTTCTCGATGCCCTGGGTCTTCATCTCCTGGACGACGGTGCGCGCCTCGCTCGTTCCGGCTCCCTTCGAGACACGCCGGTCGTAATGCAGCGTCGCGCCCTGCTTCTTCATACCTTCGATGAAGCCTTGCCGCGCGTCTTCGAAGTTGGGCGTGTCGAACGTCAGCATGCCGTTCTTCTCGTTCTTGCCGCCGAGGTCCGATACGAGCATGTCGGCAAGGAGCGGGCCTTGATCGTTGTAGGTCATCGTCGTGGCGAAGAAGTTCGGGAGCTGGTTCAGCACGAGCTCCGTGACGCCGGCACCGAGGTACGGGACGCCGACCGACGCTGCGTAGCGGGCGCACGCCTGGATCTGGTCGGTCCCTGCCGAGCCCGATAGGAGGAAGACCTTGTCCTTCTCGACCATCTCCTTGCAGACGGCTACCGCCGTCGACGGGTTGTACTGGTCGTTCTTGAGGATCACCTCGACGCGGCGGCCGAATAAGCTTTGTCCCTTGTCGGCCATCCAGCGGAAGTAGAGGTCCTTGCCCTGCTCGGCGGAGTCCGACGGAACCGGGGCCGCGCCAGTGATCGGGGCGTGGACGCCGATCCGAATGACGTCGTCGGTGACTCCGGTCGAGTTGCCTCCGGACGACGGTGGCGGCTCCGAGCCGCCACCACCCGTGGTGCCACCACCCGTGGTGCCACCGCCCGTGGTGCCACCGCCGCTGGTGCCACCGGTCGTCGTGGTCCCGCCGAGGCCACCGCCGGAGGCCGCGTCGAGGGGCTCGCCGGTGGTGCTGAGCCCGAAGTCCTCTGCGTCGCCGAGGACGTTGCCCTCCGCGTCGACCACCTGGCCCTCTTCGTTGACCGTGACGCCTTCGGGAAGCGCGCCGCCTCCCAGGGTGATCTGGCTGGACACGCCGGGCTTCTGACCGCATGCCGCGGCAACGAGCAGGAAGATCGCGACGAGTGCGAGCGCGACTGGACGTCTGGAACGAGTCACGAGCGTTATCCCTTTCTCCGGAACGGAAGCTTGTCGAACAGCGAGGAGAGCTTGGCCCCGATGCCGTCGCCGGTAGCGGAGGCGGCTGCCGGGTCGAGACCCCGGCGTTCCGCGTTGAGCGCGTGGATCTTCGCCAGCACGCCGTTCGGACGCACCCCGCTCGCGGACTCGATCACGACCTGGCGGACCATGCTGAACGCGACTATGCCGGCGAGCAACGCCAGCCACACGTAGCCGGGCATCCCCTGTACAGGGACGCCGGGGATCTCGTCGCTGGCGAAGGTCTCGTCGCCGCCGGCGGGGGCCGGCTCGGTCCCGGTCCCGACGTCGGTCGTCCCGACGGTGCCGCCGGTGGTGCCGAAACCGGTCGAGCCGCTACCGAAGTCGCTGCCTCCGATCCCGGTGGTCGTGGTCCCCCCGACGAACGTGGAGCCGCCGGTGGTCCCGGTGCCGGGCGGAGGCGCTGGCAACACGATCTCACCGGGCTCGTAGACGAGCTCGGTCCGGATCCCTTTCTCCACGCGCGGGCCCGCGAAGACGACCCGCCACGAGTCCTGCTGCCCGGAGTTGTTCGGCTTGTTGCCTACGAGCATGATGTTGGTCGCGGCGGTGAACGTCTCCGCCCACTTCTGTGCGTACAGCGTGAGGTCGAAGACCCACACGTGGTCGACGCCGTCGGCGTCCTCTTTCTTGTCGACGGCCTTGATCTCTTTGCGCTCCGCCACGGGGTCGGTGCTGGAGCACAGGTAGCTCGGCAGCTCCTTGTACGGGGCGGCTTCTGCGTCGCCGAAGATCTCCGGGACGAGGCACGCCTGGATCTGCCTGTCATCGACGGGGCCGTACGGGTCGGTCTCCTCGCAGTAGTCCCCGTTCTGCCCGGGGGTGACGGCACCGTCGTTGTTCGCGTCGGTGCATCCAGCCTCGGCTTCCAAGAGCGTGACGGTGAACTTGTGAACCGTCGAGCCGGGCGTCAGGTAGGAGAGGTCGAAGCCGAGGGCCGACAGCTTGTTCGGGGACTGGTAGTCACCCCCGATGATCTCCACGGGGAGACGCCCTTCGGCGCACGCGCCGGGAACCGCGCCCAGCGATCCGGGAGCCGAGGGGCAGAAGGGGCTCGTGGTACCGACGACGACCTTGTTGCCCTGGATATCGGCTTCTTGGGTCTCCGCGTCTTCCCACCACCACCCCGTGGTCAGCACCGCGGGCTCGGCACGTTGTTGGGCAGCGTGGGCTGCCACGGGGACCAACGTCAGGCCCGCGATCATTGCCATGGCTACGAACGATCCAAGCCGGTGATGCCGCATGAACGATCCACCCCCCAGTGGGTCCCGGTGCCCGTGGAGTACCTTCTCGTGAGCGCCAAACCTTAGCACTACCACTTATTTACTAGCGATTTGCTACGCTCGCCCTAGATGAAAAAAGTACGGGCTATGTGGCAGTCCCTGTGGGGGGAGACAGACCGTCGCATCAGGCTGGGGAGACTGCTCGGCCTCGGCTTCATCGCGGCGGGTTTCGCCATCATCGGGAAGGCATGGGACGGCGCCGCCAGCATCAACTTCGCGCAGGGGCAGATCCCGTATCTGCTGTCCGGTGGGTTCATGGGGCTCGGTCTGGTCATCACGGGCGCAACGCTCCTGCTGCTTACGACGGCGCGCGCCGAGCGCGAGCTTCTGACGGATCGCTTCGACGACATGGCGAGGCTCCTTGGGCGCAACCTCAACCGGATGCAGATCTCCACGAACGGTGCGGGGACGTCGAACGGGCAGGTGGTCGCCGGCGCGACGACCTACCACCGTGCCGAGTGCAAGATCCTCGAAGGCAAGGAAGGGCTGACGATCGTGACGGTCGAGCAGGCCGCAGCCGAAGGCCTCGAGCGCTGCCGGGTCTGCGATCCTCCCGCCGCCAAGGAAGCCCCCGCCGCGGAGAGCCAGCAAGCGGAGACCGCCGGCTCGAACTAGGTCAACGGGTGGAAGACCAACCCCGTGACCGCTTTCGGCCAGAAGTAGCTCGCCTTCTGCGGCATGCGCTCGCCCGAACCCGCGACGTCCACGATGGCCGCAGCCGACAGCGCTCGTAGGAGAACCCCCGCGCTCCACCCTTGGCCGACCAACCTGCGGATCTCGTCTGCATCCTTCGAGAACGCCAGCTCCGGCTCTTCGCCGTCGAGCACCGCCGGGAGCACGACCTGGTGCAAGGCGACGACGTCGAGCGCGCGCCACGCGGGGTGGCGCGGCCCGGTCACCTCGACGACGTCGTCATCCGACACCTCCACGAGCAAGTCGGCGTCTTGCGTCACGAACACCATCGGGTGCGCGGCGGACGAGGTGTCGAGTGCCGCGTCGGCGCGGGACATCGGTCGGGCGCGGAACCGCTCCATCAGCGCGGCGGCCACGGCACCGCCTCCGGACGGCGTCCGAAGAGCGCGGTGGTAGGGGAGCACCACGAGGCCCTCCGAATCGGCGTCGACACAGAAGCACATGATCGTTCCGTGATCGCCGGGCGTGCCGGTGTTCTCTTCGTGGAACGCAAGAGCGGTTTCGTAGCGATGGTGTCCGTCCGCGATCACGAGGGGCCCGGGCCGCACCGCCTCCGTCAAGAGATCGATCTCTGCGGGCGCGTCGATGACCCACAACCGGTTGAGGGTTCCCGCTTCGTCCGCGAACCGCACGGTCGAGGGGCGTTGTTCGAGCGAGTCGAGAAACGGAGCCAGGCCGCCGCCGCCCCTATAGATCGCGTATATCGGAGAGATGTTGACCTTCACGGCTCTCATGAGCGCCAAGCGGTCGCGTTTCGGACCGGGCATCGTCTTCTCGTGCGGGAGGACCCCCGACCGCGCGCCGAAGGCCTCGAGCTCCAGGGCTCCGAGGACCCCGGCCACCTTGCGCCGCGATCCGTCGGACGCGGTGAAGTCCTGACGGTAGACATACAGCGCGTCGGTCGACTCCATCTGCAGGACGCCGTCCTCCAGCCATCGCCGGAACGTCTCACCAACGCCGGCATACCCGTCGCTGTCGGTACCGTCGCGCGCGAGCTCTAGCCTCACCGCATTATGAGGGTCCCTTGCATACAGACGATCTTGTTCGTCGGGAGAGATGACGTCGTAGGGCGGGCATGACAAGTTCTTCAGGTTGTCGGCCGCGGAATAGCGGATCCCCTTGAAGGGCTTCAACGACGGCATCGGGCGGATGATACGGGCGACGTTCGACGCGCTCGTTTGCGACCTCGACGGAGTCATCTACAGAGGTGACGCGGCCATACCGGGAGCTCCCGAAGCGATCGAACGGCTGCGCCGCGACGGAACCCGCGTCGTGTTCTGCACGAACAACTCGCGCTCGACGGTCGACGACTACATCGTGAAGCTCGCTCGTTTCGGCATCGTGGCGACCAGCGACGAAATCGTGACGTCGGGCATCGTGACGGCGCACGTGCTGAAAGAGCGGGGGTTCGCCGGCAAGACCGCGATCGTGATGGGCGGAGACGGGCTGCGGGCGGCATTGTCGGACGTGTGCATCAGCGTGAAGGACGATCCTCGGGTGTCGGTCGCCGACCTCGTCGTCGTCGGGTGGGATATCGGGTTCACCTACGAGAAGATGAAGCGTGCCGCCATCGCCGTGCAACGGGGCGCTACGTTGATCGCGACGAACGACGACGCGTCGTTCCCCGCCCCGGACGGCGTGCTATGGCCCGGAACGGGCGCGATCGTCGCGTCGATCGAGACCGCAACCGGAGTCACTGCGGAAGTCATGGGCAAGCCCAACGAGCCGATGCTCGACTTCGTGGTGGAGCGGCTCGGGGGCGTGAAGCAGATCGCGGCCGTCGGAGACAGGCCCGACACCGACCTTGCCGGTGCCGCGGCGCGCGGTTGGACGACGATCCTGGTGCTGTCCGGCGTCACCTCCGAGCGCGACGTCGCGTCGATCAGCCCCGCGCCCGACCACGTATTGCGCTCGCTCGCGGACCTCTGATACGCACGCGTCTAGTAGGAGATGTAGCCGCGGCCCCACGACGGGTCCCGAGGGTGCGGCCGTCCGCCGAGCAGGATGATCGCGACGAAACCGAAGACGAACCCTCCTACGTGCGCCATCCAGGCGACGCCACTCGGTCCGGCCAGCTCCTGCAGGCCGATCAGGAACTGATAGACGAACCACACGCCGAGCACGGCGAGCGCAGACATCTGGATCACGGTGAAGATGAAAAAGATCGGGACGAGCACGTTGACGCGGGCGCGGGGGAACAGCAACAGATATGCACCCATGACCGCGGCCACCGCTCCGGACGCGCCCACCGCCGGGACGCACGCGCCGAAACTGTTGTTCGTACAGGGGATGTCGCGCAGGCTCCAGAGCATGTGAGCGAACGCAGCGACGACGCCACCGGCTAGGTAGAACAGGACGTACCTGACGCGGCCGACGTAATCCTCGACGTTGTTCCCGAACACCCATAGGAACAGCATGTTTCCTCCGATATGGAGCAGGTTCGCGTGGAGGAAGGTCGAGACGAGGACCGCCACCAGGAAAGATCCGAGCGTCCGCGACGGGATCTCGACGCTCGCGTGCGCTGCTATCTGGACCGCGTCGGGGCACCGGTCTGCGAGCTGGCACGGCAGCGGAGCCTCTTGAAAGAAGAAGCGGTTCAGCGCGACGCCGCTCCCGAAAGGTTGCCGCAAGAAAGAAACGACGTTCAGCGCGATGAGCCCTACAGTTACGAACGGGAACCGCCGCGTTGGGTTCGCGTCCGAGATGGGGATCAGCGAGAGCACTCGCCGGAGTATAGGGAGGTAGCGGTGCGAGACGATCTGCGAAGAGTGGCGCTGTTCGGATCCGGCGTCGCAGAGCTCACGCGACATCGTGCGGAGCAGCTAGCGCGCGATCTCATGGAGAAGAGCAAGGCGAACCGCGACGAGCTCCTCAAGCTGATCCGCGGCGAGATCCAGAACCAGATCGCGGCGCTCGGAGTTGCATCCAAGCGCGACGTCGAGCGCCTCGAGCGTCGCGTGCTGCGCCTGGAGACCCAGCTCAAAGAGCTGCGCGAGGCGGAGAGATCGCGCGCCCAGCGATCGGGCACCTCCAAGACGACCCGCAAGTCGACGGCGAAGAAGGCGTCGACGACGTCGAGCGCGCGCAGGAAGACGACGTGACCGAGCGACCGGAAGACGACATCGAGCGCGACGTCGACGAGCAGATGCGGCGCGCGCAGGAAGCGGGGGATGCCGATCGGTTGCAGACACTCGAGGAGGTCCAGGAGACGCTCGAAGCGGAGCTGGACGACGGTGGCGAAACCCACGCGTCTGGACGCTGAGCTGGTCCGCCGCGGCCTCGTCCGATCCAGGGGCGAGGCGGGGGATGCGATCGCAGCCGGCGACGTGTTGGTGAACGGGGTCCCGGTCGATCGCGCGGCAACGATGGTCGCACCGGACGTGTCGGTCGCGCTTCGTAAGCGGCCCCGAAGGTTCGTCTCGCGCGGGGGTGACAAGCTCGAGGGGGCGTTGCACGACCTGGACGTGGAGGTCGCGGGACGGAGGTGGCTCGACGCGGGGGCGTCGACCGGCGGTTTCACGGATTGCCTGCTGCGCCGGGGGGCGGCCGAGGTCGTCGCGGTGGACGTCGGCTACGGCCAGTTCGATTGGGGGCTGCGCAACGACGAGCGGGTCCTCGTCATGGAACGCCTCAACGTGCGCGACCTCCGGCGGGAGGACCTCCCGTGGTCGCCGGACGCTGTGGTCGCGGACCTGTCCTTCATCTCGTTACGACTCGTGATCCCGGCGCTCGCGGGAGTCGCGCGGGAAGACGCCGATCTCCTGGTCCTCGTGAAGCCGCAGTTCGAGGTCGGCCGGAGCCGGGTCGGCAAAGGTGGCGTCGTCCGCGATCCGGCGTTGTGGCGGCAAGCGATAGACGCGGTGGCCGGGGCCGCGGCAGCGGTGGACCTCGGGGTCGCGGGTGCGACCGCGTCGCCACTGCCCGGTCCCGCGGGCAACCGCGAGTTCTTCTTACATCTGCGTCGTGGCACCGCCGGCGGCGATCAGGTCATCGCCGCGGCTATCGACCGGGCCCCCACAACGTAGCGATGGACATACGGCGAGTCGCGATGGTGGTGCACGAAGGCAAGCCGGAAGCCGTCGGGTTGGCCGCGGAGCTCGGGCGGTATCTGAGCTCGCGCGATGTCACGGTCGGCGAGGACGCGCAGTTGGTGATCTCGCTCGGAGGAGACGGAACGATGTTGCGCGCCGCACGGATCGCGCACGCGCTCGACGCGCCCCTGCTCGGGATAAACCTGGGCCGGCTCGGCTATTTGAGTGAGGTCGACGCGACCGACGCGGAGGGGGCGTTGAAGCGGATCTTCGACGGCCGCTTCGACCTGGAGGAGCGGGTCATGCTGCGTTGCGACGCCATCAACGAAGGAGAACCGGCGTCGTTCGTCGGGCTGAACGAGGTCCTCGTCGAGCGATCCGGTGGGCATCGCCTCGTCAGGCTGACGGTCAAGATCGGGGGCGAGGCACTGGCCGCCTTCAATGCCGACGGCGTCCTCGTAGCAACGCCGACGGGTTCGACCGCCTACGCGTTGAGCGCCGGTGGTCCTATCGTCTCGCCGCGAGCAGCGTGTCTGATCCTGGTACCGGTCAGCGCGCACATGATCTTCTCGCGCCCCTTCGTCCTCAGCGTCGACGAGACCGTCGAGATCACGGTCGAGGGGGACGGGCAGCCGGCGAGTCTGTCTCTCGACGGCGCGATCGCGTGCCCGCTCAATGCCGGCCAACCTGTGACGATCAGGCGTGACGGCCGGATGTTGAGGTTGGTCAGGTTGGGGGGCCCGGGTTTCGTCGAGCGTCTCCGCGCGAAGCTCGATCTCCCGGTCTGAGCCCCCCTCCACCCTTAGGATTTTCGACACCGATGCTGAGCGAACTGGTCGTGGACGGGATCGGCGTCATCGACCGAGCCGAGCTTCACCTGACGCCCGGTTCGAGCGCTCTAACGGGCGAGACCGGTGCCGGCAAGACGCTTCTCGTCGCGGCCCTGGGGTTGCTCCGCGGGGCGCGGGCGGATCGCGCGCTGGTCCGGCAGGGGGCGCCGAGAGCGCGCGTGGAAGCGAGGTTCGTCGTGCCCGCGTCGCACGCGGCGGCGGCGCACGCCGTCGACGCCGACCTGGCGGAGCTCGACGGCGGCGACGTCGAGCTGATCCTGGCGCGGGAGGTGGCCGCGGATGGCCGTAGCAAGGCGAGGATCAACGGCAGGCTCGTTACCCTGGCCGTCTTGGAACAGATCGGCTCGGCGCTCATCGACATCGCGGGGCAGAGCGAACACCACTCGATGGCGTCGGCTGCTGCGCAGCGCGACGCGCTCGATACCTTCGCGGGGGCCGCGGCGATCGAGCTCGCGGGGGCGGTACGCGGCGCGGTCGCCGAGGCGAGCCGCTTGGGGGCCGAGCTGGAGACACTGCGCGCCTCCGACCGCGACCGAGAGCGGGAGATCGACGTGCTCCGCTTCGAGATCGCCGAGATCGAGGCCGTCGCGCCTCGCGCCGGAGAATCCGAGGAGCTCAAAGAGCTGGCAGCCCGGTTGGAGCACGCGGAAGAGATCTCCTCCTCGCTGACCGAGGTGGCCGAGTTCCTCCGCGGCGAATCCGGCGTGGGCGAGCTCCTCGCGGGTGCAATCGCGCGGCTGGACCGAGCCGCCGGCAGGGACCCGCGGCTCGCGCCTCTGCTGGAGCGGCTGACCTCGGCGGATATCGAACTCCGCGACGTGGCCGATGAGCTGGGCCGCATCACCGTCGCAGCCGACCCGTCTTCTCTGGCGACGGCGCGAGAGCGCTCGAGCGAGCTCGCTCGGCTCCGCCGCAAGTACGGACCTACCGATGAAGACGTGCTCGGCTACCTCGAACGATCGCGCGAGCGTTTGGCCGCGCTCGATCGGTCCGCCGAAACCGCCGAGAGTCTGCAGGAACGCGTGGATGCCGCGAATACAGAGGCGATGACCGCGGCGGAGGAGCTATCGGCGCTGCGGACGACCGCGGCGCGCGAGCTTTCGTCCCGGGTCGAGCGTCTGCTGGACGACCTGGCACTGTCCGGCGCACGGTTCGAGGTCGGCCTCGTTCCATGCGAGCTGTACACGGGCGGGAACGAGAAGGTGGCGTTCTCGGTCGCTGCGAATCCGGGTGAGTCTCCGCGGCCGATCGCAAAGGTCGCGTCCGGAGGAGAACTCTCGCGGATAGCTCTTGCGTTGCGACTGTTGACGCACGTCGGATCGGCGACCACCGTCGTGTTCGACGAGGGCGACGCCGGTGTGGGGGGCGAAGCCGCCAGAGCGGTCGGCCGGTCTCTGGCCGACCTGGGGCAGAGGCGTGGCGTGCAGGCGCTTGTGGTCACGCACCTCCCGCAGGTCGCCGCGTTCGCCGATCACCAGTACCGGGTCACGAAGAACGTGACCGACGACCGGACCGCAAGCGCGGTCGAACGCGTGCAGGGAGAGGAACGTGTGGCGGAGCTGTCGCGGATGCTTGCCGGGATGCCCGATTCGTCGCGGGCGCGGGAGCACGCTCAGGAGCTGCTAGAGGTCGCGGCGCGGGACGGTCGCGGTTGATCGCTCGTCTGCGGCGACAGAAGCACACGCACGAGGCGATACCGGGCGCTGTATCGGGGACGGCACGCGTCGACAAGCGGACGAAGAACCTGATCGCGCGCGTTCAGCCGGGAGAGATCGCGATCATCGATCACGAAGATATCGACCGCATCGCTGCGGAAGGCCTGGTGCAACGCCAGGTCCGAGCGGTCGTCAACGCGTCGCGGTCTTCGACCGGTCGCTATCCCAACCTCGGCCCGCTCCTGCTGTGCTCGGCCGGGATCCCCCTCGTCGACGAGGCGGGGGAGCGCGTCATGCACGTCGGTGACGGGGCGCGGATCGTCATCGACGAGGGGCGCATCCTCTCGATGAACGGGGCGGAACCGAAGGAGATCGGCAGAGGCCGCGTCCTGCAGTTGGAAGACGTAGAAAAGACGCTCGACGTCGCGAAGCAGTCGATAGCCACCGAGCTCGAACGCTTCGCCGAGAACACGATCGGTTACATCAAGGACGAACGGGATGTGCTGCTGGAGGCAACGCGCCTTCCGGATGTCACGACCGATTTCCACCACAGGCACGTCCTGATCGTGGTGCGTGGCTACGACTACAAAGAAGATCTTGCTGCTTTGGGTGCGTACATCCGCGAGGTGCGCCCGGTACTGGTCGGGGTCGACGGGGGAGCCGACGCTCTGGTGGATTTCGGTCTGAAGCCTGACCTGATCATCGGGGACATGGACTCCGTCACGACCGAGTGCTTGTTGTCGGGCGCGGAGCTCGTCGTGCACGCGTACGCAGGCGGTGAGGCTCCCGGCTTGGAGCGCGTCGAAGCGTTGGGTCTCGACGCGATCGTCTTCGAAGCGACCGGGACGTCCGAAGACATCGCGATGCTGCTCGCGTACGAGAAAGGGGCCGAGCTGATCGTCGCGGTCGGCACGCACGCCAACATGATCGAGTTCATGGACAAGGGCAGGAAGGGGATGGCCTCGACCTTCTTGACGCGTCTGCGCGTGGGCCCGATCCTCGTCGATGCGAAGGGCGTGGGACGCCTGTATCGCGGGAGGGTCCGGCGGGTCGACCTGTTGATGCTCGTGGGCGCGGCCATCCTCGCGATGGTCGTGGTGATCGCGCTGTCCGATGTCATGCGACTGCAACTGGAGCTGTGGTGGTTCGAGCTTCGGCAGCTGTGGTTCGACCTGCAACGAGCGCTCTTCTAGATGATCGATTTCCGCTACCACCTGATCTCGCTCGTCGGCGTGATCCTGGCACTGGCTCTCGGGATCCTTGCGGGATCCGGCTTCCTCGGCGGCCCTTTCCTGGATCGCTTGCAACGAGACGTACACCGTGCGGAGGAACGCAACGTCGAGCTGCAGCAGCGGATACGCGATCAGGATGCGCTGCTGGCGCAACACGAAGCTTTCGCGCGCGCGTCGGCGCCCCTTCTGATCGGTAATCAGCTCGCCGGCGAAGACGTGGTCGTGCTGGAGATCGCCGAAAGCGATGGGGGACTCGGTGAGGAGACACGGAGGAGCATCGTCGAGGCGAACGGCCAGGTGGTATCGGAGATCATCTTCGAGCCGAAGCTCGCGATGACGAGCGCTCCGGCGGTCGATGAGCTGTCGCTGATCACGGGCGCTCTCGCGGGTGACCCGGAAACGCTGCGCGAGAGTGCGGGAACCCTGATCGGCCCGCGCGCGGCGGCCGCGGCCGCCGAAGGGGCCCCGCCGCCCGGAGCGTCGAACGCCGCGGAGCAGCGGTTGACATCGTTGCTCGCCGACCTCGAGAACGCCGGATTCGTCAGCACCGTGGCTCCCGACAACGGGGCGGCGGTCGTGCCGGGGGCCTCCTTCGTCATCGTTGGAGGAGGCGAAGACCGGGCCCCCTTCGAGCCCGGCAGGTTCGTGACCGCCCTCGCCTCCGCGCTTGCGGATCAGGAGGCGGCCGTGCTCGTCGTAGAACCAACCACCAGCACCTGGGGGCTCGTCGCATCCGTGCGCCGCGACATCGAGGCGCGCGCAAACGTGGCGACGGTGGACAACGGCGAGACGACGTTGGGGCAGGTCGCGCTCGTGTTGGGTCTGGACGAAGCAATCGAGGGAACGGTCGGGCACTTCGGAACTTCGCCGGGTTCGGCGATCATCCCCGCCGCCGCGAACGATTGACGGCTGTCTCCCCCGGACCACCCGCGCCGTCCCTAGCCCGGGGCGCCGCACTCATCACGGTTGCGACGACAGCCTCGCGCGCGACAGGGTTCCTGCGGGTCGCGGTTGTCGCCGGTGCGATGGGAACAACGTTCCTTGCGAACACGTATCAGACGGCGAACACGGCTCCGAACCTGGTGTTCGAGCTGCTCGCGGCAGGTGTGCTGACCTCGGTGTTCGTGCCGACGTTTATCGAGCACCTGGTAGCAGGAAGGCGCGAGGAAGGTTGGGACGCCGCCAACGCGCTCGCCTCTATAGGCCTGGTGGGGCTGATCGTGCTGGCGGTAGCGCTCGCGCTTCTGGCGGAACCGGCGATGAGGTTGCTCACGCTGGGAGTCGACGACGACGTCCTGCGCGAGCGGGAGGTAGCTCTCGGCGCACGGTTCCTCCGCATGTTCTCGCCCCAGATCGTCTTCTATGGGCTGGGGATGATCATGACGGCCGCGCTTCACGCTCATCGCCGCTTCATGCTTGCCGCCGTCGCGCCCATCTTCAACAATCTCGTCGTCATCTCCGTTTATCTGGCGTACGCCTCCAGCCGTGGCGACCGGGATCCGACGATCGCAGGGATCACCGACAGGGAAGTCCTCCTGCTCGGGGTGGGAACCACGGCGGGGGTCGTCGCGATGACGGTGTGCCTGGTTCCGCAGCTGGCTCGCCTCGGGTGGAAGCCCCGCTTCTCGTGGGCGCCGTCTCACCCGGCGGTGAAGAAAGGAGCGAGGCTCGGTGCCTGGGCCCTTGGCTATGCGGGCGGGTACCAGGCGGGGCTGATCGTCGTGCTCGCGCTGGCGAACCGGGTCGAGGGCGGTGTCGCTGCGTACCAGTGGGCGTACACGTTCTTCTATCTCCCACACGCTCTGTTCGGTGTGCCGCTGTTCTCGGTTCTGTTTACCGCGATGGCAGAGAAAGCCGCCGCTAACGATCCGGAAGCACTCCGCGAGCGCTTGCGCACTGGACTCGGGATGCTCGTCTTCATCCTCTTACCCGTCGCCGCGATCCTCGTCGTGCTGGCTACGCCTATGGCGGTCGTGGTGTTGGATCACGGGGCGATGGGGCCCGGCGATGCAGAGCAGGTCGGGCGTGTCCTCGCGGCATTCGCGCTCGGCCTGCCGACCTACTCCGCGTTCCTCGTCTTGACACGCGCCTTCTATGCGCTGAGCGAGACGCGCGTACCCGCGCTGGTCAACGCGGCAGCCGTCCTCGTCGCTTCGGTCACCGGCGCGGCGCTGTTCTTCGGCGCTTCAGCTGACGACCGCATCCCCGGGCTTGCGTTGGGGCACACGATCGGGTTCGCGCTCGGTACCTTTCTGCTGACGACCGCCTTGGCGAGACGGATCGGAACGCTGCTCGACGATCGCCTTGCAGCTTCGATCCGACGCGCCATCGTTGCGACTGCGGTCATGACGCTGACGCTCGTCGGGCTCCGAATGTCGCTGGTTGGTGACGTCCCGAACCTGTGGAACACCGCAACGACCTCGATCTTCGCGCTGGCGGCGTACGTCGCAGTAGCGGCGTCTATGGGAGCACCGGAGCTCGAGCGACTGACGCACGCGCTGAGGCGAGCGCGATGACGCGGGTGCTACAGGTGATGGGTAGGTCCGCGGGAGGGATCGCGCGCCACGTCGCGCAGGTCACTGCTGCCCTCGACGGCACGGACGGCCTGACGATAGACATCGCCTGCCCAGCCGACCTCCCCCTGGCGATGCCCAAGCAGGCGATCCGGGTGGAGATCCCCGACGGCCCGGCGGGCGGCCACGGGCGCGTCGTGAAGCAACTGCGTCGGTTGTCGGCGAACTACGACGTCGTGCACGCGCACGGACTGCGTGCCGGTATCGACGCCGGGATGGCGGCTCGAAATGGGCGAGCACGATCGCTCGTGACGGTCCACAACCTGGTGCGTGCGGAGATCTCGGGCGAATTGCGGGCCGCGCTGTACCGGCGTGCGGAAGCTGTGGCCGTCCGGCTGAACGACCACACGTTCGCGGTCAGTCAGGACATCGCCCGGCACCTGCGCCGGTCGATCGCGGCCCGCGCCGAGAGCATCGAGGTCCTCTATCTGGGTATCGGTGACGCCCCCGTGGTCGAGAGGGATCCCGTCGAGGTGCGGGCCGAGCTCGGTCTCGCACCCGAGGCTCCGCTCGTCGTCTCCGTCGCGCGGCTCGCACCGCAGAAATCGCTGGGGGTCCTTCTTCGTGCCATCGACCGGCTCGACGGCAACGTGAGCCTCGCGATCGTCGGTGAAGGCCCGCTGCGCTCGGACCTCGAGCGAGACGTGGGAGACCTGAGCTTGGGCCGGCGAGTGCATCTGCTCGGCTTCCGCCGCGACGTCGCCGACTGGATTGCGGCGGCAGACGTGTTCGCGTTGTCGTCGATATGGGAGGGGGTCCCGCTCGCAGCCCAGGAGGCGATCCTCCTGGGGACGCCGATAGTCGCAACGGATGTCGGCGGCATGCGCGAGCTGATCGCGAACAAGGTCTCCGGGCGACTCTGTCCCCCGGGAGACCCCGAGGCGATCGCGGCCGCGCTCGAGGAGGTGCTGACGGACCGGGAGAGGGCCGTCACGTACGCGACGGCCGCGGCCGCGTCGCTACGGACGAGGTTCTCGACCGAAGCGATGCTGCGCCGCCTGAGAGAGGCCTACGGTGCCTAGGCGAGCCGCGCTCGCGCTCGCGCTGTGCCTGGTGGTTGTCGGCCTGACACCGTCGCGCGCGGCTGCGGCGCCGTGCTCGCGGGCAGTCGTGTTCACGCTGCCGGGCGTGACGTGGCACGACGTGGCTCGGGATGACCTCCCCGCGCTCGAGCGAGTCATGTCCGATGGAGCGATCGCGTCGATGTCGGTGAGAACGAACAGCTCGCGCACGACGTACGCGTCGGGCTTCGCGACGATCGGCGCCGGCACGCGGATGGACGGAGGAGTCACGACCGGCGGGACCGTGGAGGGCGACGCGAGGGGGACGGTGCAGGCGGCAGGATTGCCGGAGCTCCGTTTCCGTGCAGCCGACGCCGGGTACGACGCGGTCCCCGGCGCGCTTGGGGAAGCCGTCGGTGATGTTCGAACGGGCGCGATCGGCAACGCCGAGACCTCGATCGGTCGGTCGTGGGCGATGCGGTTCCAGAGGTGGCCTTTGCTCGCGGTGATGGATACGACGGGGGTCGTCGACGACGCCATCGTGGGCGACGAACTCTTGGAGGTCGTCGACGGCGTCGTCCGTACCGACCAAGACGCGTTCGTTGCCGCCACGCGCGATGTTCTCGCCGACCCATGCATCGTCGCGGCGATCGACCACGGCGACCTGATCCGCGCGGAGTTGGGGGCCGATCCTGCGTCGATCGACGACGCCCGCCGCGCCGCTCTTCGCTCCGCCGACGACGCGCTAGGCCAGATCCTCGACCTGCTCGACGACGACGATCTGTTGCTGGTCGTGTCGCCGACCTCACCCCTCGGCACCGAGGTGCACTTCGGCGTCGCGATGGCGCGGGGACCGGGGTTCGTGCCGGGCAGCATCATGTCGTCGGCCTCCACGCGCCGGGACGGGATCGTGACCTTGCCGGACGTGGCGCCGACGATCCTGGAGCACCTCGGGCTCGAGCGCCATCCCGCCATGCTCGGCCGGCCTTTCTTTCCCGTCGCCGCGCCCGCCGACCGGATCCAGTTCGTACTCGAGCAGGACGACGAAGCGACTTTTGTAGACCGGATACGGGTCCCGGTCACGACGTCGTTCGTCGTCGGGCAGGTCTTGATCTATCTCGCGATCGCGCTCGTGTGGTTCCGACGGGCCGGGAACGGAAGAACCCGCGGCGAGCGGTGGCCGGAGCTGGCCGCGTTGGGCGTAGTCACATTTCCCGGCGTCACCTATCTAGCCGGGGCTCTTCCGCAACACGAGCTCGGGCTGATCGGTTACGTCGTGGTGGTGTCGGCGGTCACGGCAGGCATCGTGGTGGTCGTCGCGCGTGCCCTGGACCACCCTCTGGCGCGACTCCTCGCGATCACCGGAGGAACCTGTGCGCTCCTGGTCGCGGACGTCGTCACCGGCGCGCGCCTGCAGGTCAACACCGTGTTCTCGTACTCGCCGCTCGTGGCAGGTCGCTTCGCCGGTTTCGGGAACACCGCGTTCGCGGTGCTCGGAGCGGTGACCGTCATCACGGCGACGCTGATCGTTCATCGTTCGGGTCGTTCGGCCACGTCACTGTGGGCCGCGGCGGTGCTGTTCGCGGTTGTGGTGCTCGTGGACGGCGCGCCGATGTGGGGGAGCGACGTGGGCGGGGTCCTTGCCCTCGTCCCGGGTTTCGCCGTGACCGTCATGCTCCTCGCTGGGAAGCGTCCGAACGCGCGTTCCATCGCCCTCGCTGCCGCCGCGACGGTTGCGGTGCTAGCGGCGCTACTGCTGTTCGACCTCGCGCGGCCCCCGGAACAGCGCACGCATCTGGCGCGTCTGTTCGAGGACATCCGGTCACGGGGGTCGGACGCGTTCGTCGGAACCGTCGGGCGCAAGATCGAGACGAACCTGAGGGTGTTCACCTCGACGATCTGGACCTACTTCGTCCCACCGGCCCTTGCCTTCATCTCATGGCTGCTGCTGCGACCGCGCGGACGGTGGGAGCGGCTGGCGCGCGAGTACCCCACCTTGCGAGCCGGGCTGATCGGCGGCCTCGTGGTGTCCATCCTCGGATTCGCGGTCAACGACTCCGGCATCGTCGTCCCCGCGATGGTCCTGTCGTATCTGGTGCCGGTCGCGCTGTTGATCCACATGCTGCTGGAACGAGAGGCGGACGCGTGACCGGCTGGCTGGAGTTCCTCGCCGCCGCCCTGGTGTCGGGCGTCGTCGCGCGAGCGGTCGCTCGTGTTGCGATAGCAAAAGCGCCGCCGTCGCTGATGCGAACGAACGTCGACGGCGACGAGGTGCCGGCGGTGTTGGGGTGCGCGGTTGCCGCCGGTGTCGGCGCAGCCGCAGTGTCGATGGCGGCCTGGATCGCGCTCGACCACCGGCCTCCCCCGTGCCCGCCCGGTGATATCTGCATCGAGCCTTTGATGTTGGTCCCGTGGGAGGTGGCGTGGCTCCCGCTGATCCCCGTACTGGGGATGTTCGCTGCGGGAACGTGGGACGACCTGAGAGGCGACGAGCGACCCCGCGGGTTCGCGGGGCACCTGGCCGCGGCGCGCGGCGGGGCCATCACCGGCGGGTTCGTGAAGCTGGTGGCCGGTGGCGTCGTCTCGCTCGTGACGATCGCAGCAGTGGCCGGGTGGGAGGTCCCGGCCGTGGGCGACTGGCTCCTGCTCGCGGCGCCGGTCGCTCTGGGCGCGAACCTGGTCAATCTCCTCGATCGTGCTCCGGGTCGCGCTCTCAAGGTGTTCCTGGTGGCGGCGCTGCCTCTCGTCGTCTTCGTGCCGGCGTTCCGCCCGCTCGCTGCCGGTTCCTTGGGGGCCGCGGTCGCGTTGTTGCCGGTGGACCTGAAGGCGAAGGGGATGCTGGGGGACGCGGGGGCGAACCCGCTCGGGGCGGTCCTCGGGCTCGGCCTCGTCCTTACTGTTGCCGTTGCTACGCGTGAGGCCGGGGCGGTCGGCGGTAGCCGGTCGATCGTCACCATCGTGGTCGTCGTGCTGCTGGGTGCGAACCTGGCTTCCGAGCGCTGGTCGTTCTCGCGGGCGATAGAAGCGACGCCGTGGCTGGCTCGTCTGGATCGTCTCGGCCGTAAATAGCCCGCGGCGCGGGCACCGCGTGCTAGCGTGATGTGACTTCCCCCAGGAACGAGCCTTCGTTGCCTATGGGGTGACCTCCGGGGGTCGTCACAGGCTCTTCTCGGATCCGACTAGAACGGAGGTCTGGTGGCGAAGCACGTTTTCGTAACGGGTGGAGTGGTATCGAGCCTCGGCAAGGGGCTCACGGCAGCGTCTCTCGGTCGGCTCCTGAAGGCGCGCGGGTTGCGGGTCACGATGCAGAAGCTCGACCCGTACATCAACGTCGACCCGGGCACGATGAACCCGTTCCAGCACGGCGAGGTGTTCGTCACCGAAGACGGGGGAGAGACAGACCTCGACCTCGGTCACTATGAGCGCTTCATCGACGAGAACCTGTTCAAGACGTCGAACGTCACCACCGGAGCGATCTACCAGAGTGTCATCGCGAAGGAACGCCGCGGTGACTACCTCGGTGACACGGTTCAGGTGATCCCACACATCACGAATGCGATCAAAGAACGGATCCGATCTCTAGGCGACGATACGGGAGCAGATGTAGTCATCACCGAGATCGGCGGCACGGTCGGAGACATCGAATCACTGCCGTTCCTCGAAGCGATCCGCCAACTGAAGACCGAGCTCGGGCGCGACGACACGTGTTATCTCCACGTGACGCTCGTGCCTTACATGGCTCCCGCGGAAGAGCTCAAGACCAAGCCCACGCAGCACTCGGTCCGCGAGCTGCGCAGCATCGGCATCCAGCCGGACGCGATCGTCTGCCGCTCCGACCGTCCGATCAGCCCCGGACTCAAGCGGAAGATCTCGTTGCTGTGCGACGTCCGCACCGAAGCGATCGTCTCGGCGGTGGATTCCGGCAACATCTACGAGATCCCTCTCGTGCTCCGCTCCGAAGGGCTCGACGACTTCGTGATGGACCACCTGCGGATGGACCGCGTCGAAGAGCCGGACCTGACGGAGTGGCACGGCCTCGTGCAGCGGATCGATGCTGCGTCGCGTTCGGTTCGCATCGGGATCATCGGGAAATACGTCACGTTGCCGGATGCGTATCTCTCGGTCGTAGAGAGCTTGAAGCACGCGTCCTTCGCGCACGGAGCCGAGCTCGCGATCTCGTGGCTCGCGTCGGACGACCTGGAAGGCTCCGACCTCGACGCGGCCCTCGGGGAGCTCGACGGGATCCTCGTGCCCGGAGGGTTCGGGGTCCGGGGCGTGGAGGGCAAGATCGCTGCGATCCGGTTCGCGCGTGAACGGGAGGTTGCCTTCCTCGGGATCTGCCTCGGCCTCCAGTGTGCGGTCGTCGAGTTCGCGCGCAACGTCGCCGGGCTAGAGGGGGCGAACTCGTCGGAGTTCGACGGCACGTCGGCGTATCCGGTCGTCGACATCCTCGCCGGCCAGGACCTCGACACGCTCGGCGGCACGATGCGACTGGGGGCATATCCGTGCAAGCTCGAGGCGGGCACGAAAGCCTCCGCCGCGTACGGCACCGAGTTGATCTACGAACGGCACCGCCACCGCTACGAGGTCAACCCCCGTCTGCGTCGCCGGCTGGAGGACGCGGGGCTCGTGTGCTCGGGTGAGTCGCCGAACGGGCAGCTGGTGGAGATAGTCGAGATCCCCGACCACCCCTGGTTCGTCGCGGCCCAGTTCCACCCCGAGTTCAAGAGCCGCCCGGATCGCGCGCACCCCCTGTTCCGAGACTTCGTCGGCGCGTCGCTGGCCCGGCGCGGCCAGGGTGCGTTCGACCTCGTTTCGGAGGTCGAGGCGCCGCAGGCGACCTAGAAGGACGGGGTTCGCCGGCAGCTTCCGCATAAGCTGCCGGTATGAGGGTCGGGGTACCGCGCGAGCTCAAGGACAACGAGTACCGCGTCGCCATTACGCCCGCGGGTGTCCGTGAGCTCGTGGTCGGAGGCCACTCCGTCATCATCGAGCGCGACGCGGGGGCCGGATCGAGCATCCCCGACATCGAGTTCGAGCGAGCGGGGGCGACGATCGTCTCCGACGCCGACGTCGTCTTCGGCGACTCCGACATGGTGTTGAAGGTGAAAGAACCCGTTCCGGAGGAGTTCCACCGGCTGCGGGAGGGGCTCATCCTCTTCACCTACCTCCACCTTGCCGCCAGCGAGCCCGTGACGCGGGCCCTGATCGAGTCCCGCACGTCGGCCGTCGCCTACGAGACCGTCGAGCTTCGGGACGGCTCGTTGCCACTTCTGGCCCCTATGAGCGAGGTCGCCGGACGCATGGCACCGCAGGTCGGGGCCACGTTCCTCGAACGCGAGCATGGCGGCCGCGGCGTGCTGCTCGGCGGCGTCTCCGGGGTGCGACCCGGCAAGGTCGTCGTGATCGGCGCGGGCATGGCGGGCATGAACGCGGCGTGGATCGCGCAGGGGATGGAGGCCGAGGTCGTCGTCCTGGACAAGAACATCAACAAGCTACGCGACATCGACCGCATCCACCAGGGAAAGATCCTCACGCTCGCGTCCAACCGGCTGTCGGTCGAAGAGGCGGTGATGGCCGCCGACCTCGTGATCGGGGCGGTCCTGGTTCCGGGGGCCCTGGCACCGAAGGTCGTGACGGAAGACGTGGTGAAGGAGATGAAGCCGGGGGCGGTCCTGGTCGACATCTCGGTCGACCAGGGCGGGTGCTTCGAGACCACGCGGATGACGACCCACTCGGACCCTACGTACGTCGTGCACGACGTGGTCCATTACTGCGTAGGCAACATGCCGGGAGCGGTCCCGCACACATCGACGTACGGCCTAACGAATGCCACGATGCCTTACGTCGTTGCGCTCGCCGACCACGGGCTTGCCGGCGCGGTTGCACAAGATCCGGCCCTGGCGATGGGCGTGAACGTGCACGCGGGAGCGGTCACGTACGAGCCGGTCGCGGAGGCCCACGGACTTGACGCCGTCTCGCTCGCGGACGCCCTCTAGAGCCGCGGACCAGCTGGAGCGCTGGGTAGACGAGTTCGTCTCTTACATCCGCATCGAGAAAGGGTTGGCCGACAACACCGTTGCCGCATACCGGCGCGATCTCGCGACGTGGAGCCGGTACTGCGCGATCGTGCGCCTCGACCCAGCGCGTGTCGCCGACCGGGACCTGACCGATTTCCTCGAGAGGCTCAGGAGAGGGCGTCCGCCTGCGGGCCGGCCACTCAGCCCTTCCACAGTGGGTCGCCTGGTCGTCTCATTACGCGCCTTCTATCGTTTCCTCGTACGCGAGCAGCGGATCGACCGTGATCCGACGGCCGCGCTGGGCGTCCCGAAACAGCCTCGGACGCTCCCGAAGGCGATCCCTCTCGAGGACGTAGAGCGCCTGCTGGAGGTCGCACCGGACGACCTGCTGGGCCGGCGCGACCGCGCCATGCTCGAGCTCCTGTACGGGTGCGGCTTGCGGATCTCCGAGCTGTCGGCTCTCGACGTAGACGACGTCGACCTCGATAGCGGCACCGCGCTCGTACGGTCGGGGAAGGGCAGCAAGGCGCGCCAGCTCCCGGTGGGGCGCGCCGCCGCCACCGCGCTCGCAAGCTATGTGACGACGTCGCGGCCCGCGCTCGTCGCGCGGGCGAGGCGGTCGAGTCACGGCGACCGCGCCGCGATGTTCCTGAACGCGCGCGGCGGGCGCCTGAGCCGGCAAGGCTGCTGGAAGATCGTCAAAGGACATGCCGAGGTCGCCGGAATCGCCGACCGCGTGTCTCCTCATACGCTGCGGCATTCGTTCGCGACCCACATGCTCGACGGCGGGGCGGACATCAGGGTGGTCCAGGAGCTGCTCGGCCATGCCAGTCTCGCGACCACTCAGATC
>DASZOC010000053.1:0-39163 GCA_035550975.1 Actinomycetota bacterium
ATCTCGAGCTCAGGTCTTTTTAAACAGGCCGGACGTTCGACGCCTGCTTCCCCTTGGGACCGTCGGTCACGTCGAACTCGACAGCCTGCCCCTCCTCTAGCGACTTGTAGCCCTCAGTCTGGATGGCGGAGAAGTGAACGAAAACGTCCTCGCCGTCGGGTTGAGAGATGAAGCCGTAACCCTTCTCGTTGCTGAACCACTTGACCGTACCTTCAGCCACTGAATCCACTTCCTTTCTTCCAGGGGGCTGCAGGCTCTTCCCTACGTCGACCCCCCCGCTGCAAACGTGACGAACGCTAGCACAAGGTTCTACGCCGGGTGAGGGTCAAGGAACGATCTTCGTCACCGGTACTTCGATGATGTCTTCGGCACCGAGAGCTTTCAGACGTGGGATCAAGGTGTTGATGGTCGTCTTCGCGACAATCGTCTCGACCGCGTGGTACCCCGCTTGCGAGAGCTGCGACACGGTCGGAGCGCGCATGGCAGGTAGCTCGGCCACGACGGCGTCGAGCTTGGCCTGTTCGATGTTGAGCTTTACGAGCACCTTGCCGCGCGCGTCGACGGCTCCGCGCAGCAACAACGTCAGCTCGTCGATCGCCCGACGCTTGGCCGGGTCCTCGTATGCGGCGGTGCTCGCGATGAGCTGCGTGCGCGACTCCATCAAGACATCGACGATCTCCATCCCATGCCGTCTCAAGGTCGATCCCGTCTCGGTCAGATCGACAATCGCATCCACGATCTCGGGGACCTTCGCCTCCGTCGCTCCATAGGAGAGAAAGACCCGCACGGGTATCCCGAGCTTCTCGAAATACGCCGTCGTCAGGTTCGGCAACTCGGTCGAGACCCTTGCCCCCGGCGGGAGGTCCTCCGGCCGCTTGATGCCTGCCTCCCGCGGGACCGCCAGGACGATCTTCACCGGACGATCCGTCTGCTTCGAATACTCCAGCGCCGTCACCTTCACGACCGCGGCCCCCGTCTCCGCGATCCAGTCCTCGCCCGTCACGCCGATATCGAAGAACCCGTCCTCGACATAGGTCGGGATCTCCTGCGGCCTGAGGATCGCGACCGAGACGATCCTCGGATCGTCGATGCGTCCCCTGTATTCCCGGTCCGACGCACGCGCGATCTTGAGGTCGGCTGCTTCGAACAGCTCGAACGTCGCCTTCTCGAGCGAGCCTTTCGGAACAACGAGCTTGAGCAAGCTAGAGCTCCGTCGACGGCTTCGGCAACGAGGCGAATAGGTTGCCCATCTCGATCGCCGCCAGCGCGGCTTCGAAACCCTTGTTGCCTAGTTTGCCTCCGGCACGGTCTTCGGCTTGCTGGACGTTGTCGGTGGTCAAGACGCCAAGGGTGATCGGCACTCCCGTCTCGAGCGCGGCCTGCGTGGCGCCCTGCGCGGCTTCTCCGGCAACGTAGTCGAAGTGCGGAGTGTCACCGCGTATCACCGCACCCACGCAGACGATCGCGTCGAACTCGCCGGACGCTGCGATGCGCTTCGCCGTCACCGGCAGCTCGAACGCCCCCGGAACCCAGACCGTGGCGATGTACTCGTCGGGAAGCCCGTGGCGAGCGAGGCAGTCGATGGCACCGTCGACCAGACGGTTGACGATCGTCTCGTTGAACCTGCTCGCGACGATGGCGATGCGCAGGTGTCGGGCGTCGAAGGAACCTTCGTGCTTCGTCGGTGACATCACGCACGCTCCTCGTCGGTGTCGCTGCCAGTCGCGGCCAGCGCGTCCAGGATATGACCGAGCTTCTCGCGTTTCGTCTGCAGGTAACGCAGGTTCTCGGTGGTCGGCTCGCTCTCGATCGGCACCCGCTCGACGATCTGGAGTCCGTAGCCTTCCAGCCCCGCCCGCTTCGTGGGGTTGTTCGTCAGCAGTCGCATCGTGGTGATGCCGAGATCGACGAGGATCTGAGCGCCGACGCCATAGTCACGGGAGTCGGCAGCGAAACCCAGCTCGACGTTCGCCTCGACCGTGTCGAGCCCCCCGTCCTGCAATGCGTACGCCTCGAGCTTGTGGCGCAACCCGATGCCCCGACCCTCGTGGCCGCGTATATAGACGACTACACCTTCACCTTCGGCGTCGATCTTTCGCATCGCCTCGTTGAGCTGAACGCCACAATCACAACGGATGCTTCCGAGGACATCTCCGGTGAAACACTCCGAGTGGACCCGCACCAGGACGTTCTGTTTCCCGGCAGGATCGCCCCTGACGAGGGCGACGTGGGTCCGGCGATCGTGGCTCTCGTAGGCGATCGCGTCGAGCGAGCCGAATGCAGTCGGTATACGAGCCGCCGCCACGCGCCGAACCAGCTTCTCGGAGCGCCGCCGGTACGCGATCAGGTCGGCGATCGATATGAGCAGGAGCCCGTGAGCCGCGGCGAAGTGTTCCAGGTCCGGCAGCCGTGCCATCGTGCCGTCTTCGTTGACCACCTCACACACGACACCGGCAGGGTAGAGGCCGGCGAGACGCGCCAGGTCGACCGCCGCCTCGGTATGTCCCGCGCGCCGGAGGACGCCACCCTCGGCAGAGCGCAGCGGGAAGATGTGGCCGGGTCGAGCGAGGTCTTGCGGCTTCGTGTCGGCGTGAACGAGGGCGCGGATCGTCTCGGCCCGGTCGGCCGCAGATATACCGGTAGTCGTGCCGTGCCGTGCATCGACGCTGACGGTGAACGCCGTACCCATCGACTCCGAGTTGTCCGGTGCCATCAGCGGCAGGTGCAGCGCTTCCAAACGCTCTGCCTGCATCGGGACGCAGATGATGCCGGAGCAGTAGCGAACCATGAAGCTGATGTGCTCCACCGTCGCCTTCTCGGCCGCAACGACGATGTCACCTTCGTTCTCGCGGTTCTCGTCGTCGACGACGATGACCATCTTTCCGTCGCGTATGGCGTCGACGGCATCCTCGATCCTTGCGAAGCCCATGTCAGGTCCTCTCTACGAAGCGGCGGACGTATTTGGCGATGATGTCGACCTCGATGTTTACGAGCGACCCGACCCGGACCCGGGACAGCGTGGTCGCGTCGAGCGTGTGTGGGATCAACGCGACCTGGAAGGTGGTCCGGCCGACGTCGACGACCGTCAGCGAGACGCCGTCCAACGTGACGGAGCCCTTTGGCACCATGTACGCGAGACACTCTTCGTCGACGCGCAACCAGACCCGTACGGCACTGGCGTCTTCCTCGACACGGGCGACCTCCGCTACTGCATCGACGTGTCCCTGCACGAGGTGGCCTCCCATCCGGTCCTGGAGCCGCGCTGCGAGCTCCAGGTTGACGTCGCTCCCGCGGCTCAGGCCCCCGAGCGTCGAGCGAGCCAGCGTCTCGCCCATGACCTGCGTGTCGAAGCGCCTACGCGTGACGCCGGTCGCGGTAAGGCAGACACCGTTGACGGCGACCGAGTCGCCGCGCTTTAGCTCGCGCGCGATAGCAGGCGCCTCGACCGACAGGGTGAGGAGACCGCGGCGGCTGGACGCGCGGCGCACCCTCCCGAGCTGGGTGACTATCCCCGTGAACATCTACGGCGCTCGCTCGAGGACGGTGACGGTGTCGGGCCCCAGCTGCTCGCGCATCACGGGGCTCCACCTCATAGCCGACTCGATCGCCGGGATGCCGAGGGAGCCGAGATCGACGCCGTCCCCGCCCAGCAGGATCGGGCCCTGGTAGAGCTCCAGCCGGTCGACGAGCTGCGAACGCAGCAGCGACGTGGCCAGCGCGGCCCCGCCCTCACAGTAGATCTCGAGCCAGCCGCGATCGGCCAGCATCCGGAACAGCGCGCGCACGTCGACACGGCCGTCGAGCTCCTGGTCCACGACCAGGATCTCGGCTCCCGCCTCCTTCCAGGCTGCCTGAGTCTCTTGGGGGCAGGCGATGGTCGTCGCGACGATCACCTCTCCCGACTCCGCGAACACGCGCGCCGAAGGATGGACCCTGCCCGAGCCGTCGCAGACGACGCGAACGGGCTGACGTGTGGCGCGCACTTCACGAGCCGTCAGAGCCGGATCATCGATCGCGATCGTTCCTGCACCGACCAGGAGCGCGTCGCATTCGGCTCGCCGCGCGTGAACGCGCCGGCGCGCCTCGGGCCCCGTTATCCAGCGCGCCGATCCGTCGGCGGCAGCCAGCTTGCCGTCGAGCGAGAGAGCCAGCTTGAGCGTCACGAGCGGGCGGCCCGTCTGTCGCTGGTGCAGGTAGGCGCGATTGACCTGCGTCGCGGCCGCGGTCGCGACCCCCGTCACGACGTCGACGTGCTGGTCGCGCAGGTACGCGACGCCGGCGCCGGACACACGCGGGTCGGGATCCTCGATCGCGACTACGACGCGGCCGACACCGGCTTCGACCAGGGCGGGGGCACACGGCGGCATCCGCCCCTGGTGAGCGCACGGCTCGAGGTTGACGTACATCGTCGCCCCGCGGGCGTCTACCCCCTCCAACGCCATCGCTTCCGCGTGCCGCATTCCCGCGCCGAGGTGGACGCCCTCACCGAGCACGACCCCGTCACGCACGAGCACCGCCCCAACACGAGGGTTGGGCGACGTCGCCACGGGCGAGCGCGCGAGCTCGATAGCCCGGTCCATGTAGACGGCATCCGCTTCCACTCGCGCTCCCGTTCCCGGGACAGGCAGGGACGGCAGGGACACCGCCGCGTCACGGCGCGCCCAAGCTGTCCTCTTCTCCCATCCGGACTGACGCCGACGTTGCTGGCGCTCACCGTCGGTCCCGGGATCACACCGGGTCAACCCGTCCCGGCGTTCGTTTGGCCGGAAGGGCTCGCGGACTGTTACCGCCGGTCGGGAATCACACCCTGCCCCGAAGAGGTTCTCTTGCTATCAGTATGACAGCGGCGAACGGCTTGTGCTGCTAGTCGGTGGTGGCTTCGACCGCAGGCGAGTAGCTCTCAGTGCGCCGGTCGATCGCGAAGCCGGACCGGCCATGGCTCTTCGCGAACGTCTTCATCTCGGCGGCGATCTCCGACGCTTCCCAGTGGGTCCGGATCGGCCGCTGGGTGTTCGTTGCTATGCCGACCGACAACGTCGTCATCGGGAACCGGTGCATCTCCTTGCGACGGTCCGCGACCTCGATGTAGCCACGTTCGGCGTCCGCGGGATCGTAGAGCCTCGCGATGTCGCCATCCCAACAATCGATCATCAGCTGCGCGGCCTCCTCGGCCCTCTCCGGGTCGACGACAGCGACGAAGTCATCGCCACCGATGTGCCCGAGGAAGCCTTCCGATCCCGCCGTCTGCTGTATCGCGCTTCCTGCGCAGCGAGCCAGCAGCTTGATCGCCTCGTCGCCGCGCGCGAAACCGTAGTAGTCGTTGTACGCCTTGAAGTCGTTCAGGTCGATGTACAGCAGCGCGAAGGGCTCGCCCGACGCCACGCGAGCTGCTACCTCCTCCTGGATCTGGACGTTCCCCGGCAGTTGCGTCAGCGGGTTGATAGCGCGCATCTCGCGCGACCGGCGGAGAGCAGACTTGACTCGCGCGACCAGCTCTACGGGGTCGAAAGGCTTGATCATGTAGTCGTCCGCACCCGCGGTCAGACCCACGACCTTGTCGGCCGACAGAGACTTCGCGGTCAACATGATCACCGACATGTTCTTGGTCCTGGGATCCCCGCGCAGCCGTTGACACACCTCGAACCCGTCCATCTTCGGCATCATCACGTCGAGCAGCATGAGATCCGGCAGCAGCTCGTAAGCCGCGCTCAAGGCCTGTTCGCCATCGCCCGCCGTCTGCACGTCGAACCCTTCCAGGCGAAGGTTGACCTCGACGAAGCGCACGATGTCTTCGTCGTCGTCTGCGACGAGGATGACCTCCCTCTTGAGGCTCACCTCTACCCCTTCCCGATCGCGTCCAGCCGCTGCCGGAGCCGCTGCGCCGCAGCCGGCGCATCGACGCCGTCGAACACGGCGCTTCCGGCGACGATTATGTCTGCACCGGCGCCTACCGCTCGGTCCAAGGTGGACAGATTGACACCCCCGTCAACCTCGACGTCTATATCGGCAGATCTGCCCCTTTTCTGCAACAGGGCAACCGCCTCTGAGATCTTCGGTGCCGCCTCGTCCAGGAAGCTCTGGCCGCCGAAACCGGGGCGAACCGTCATCATCAGAACGACCCCGATCTGGTCCAGATGCGGCTCCGCGACGGATACCGGCACGTCGGGGTGGATCGCCAGCCCGACCCCGACGCCGGTCTCGGCTATCGCCTCGACCGCCGCCTCGCTGTCGGCCGTCACCTCCGGGTGGAAGGAGATCCTCGCCGCCCCTGCCGTAGCGAACGCCGGCGCGTACTTCACCGGGTCGGTGATCATCAGATGCACGTGCAGCGGGCGTTGCGTCACCTTCGCGATCGCTTCCACGGTCGAGGGGCCGAAGGTCAGGTTGTCCACGTAGTGGCCGTCCATGACGTCGAGGTGGTACCAGTCCACGAACTCGTCGACGCTCGCGATCTCCTCGGCGAGCCGTCCGAAGTCGGCCGTCAGTATCGACGGCGACAGCTGCAGCCTCCTCACGGTCGTCAGGCTCCCATCCGCTCGGTCCCATCGAGATGGAGCCCGCGCGCGAGATCTTCGCCGCTCATGCGCCTCTTCGTCGCCGGTTGCACCTCGTCGAGTCTCAACGCGTCGTCGCCCGTACCGACGAGCAACCCTCCGTCGAGCGCCAACCGGCCCGGGTCGAGGCGCCGGTTCGGCACCGGACTGACACGCCATACCTTCACGCGCGCGTCACCGAGCATCGTCCACGCCCCCGGCTGGGGATCGAGGGCGCGCACGAGGTCGCGTACTACCCTCGCCGGCAGCGACCAGTCGATACGGGCGTCGTCGGTTTCGATCTTCGGCGCATACGTCGCTCGCTCATGGTCCTGCGGCACCGGCTCGAGCTCTCCTGCGACGTAGGCGCGGACGGCGTCGACGAGAAGCAACGCGCCCGCGGACGCGAGGCGTTCGCCGAGGGTGCCGGCGGTGTCGTCGTGGTGGATCGGCGTCTCGAACGTCGCGAGGACGGGGCCTTCGTCCATACCTTCGGTCAGAACCATGACCGAAGCGCCGGTGACGTCGTCGCCGTTCATGATCGCGCGCTGTACGGGAGCCGCTCCCCTATACAGGGGCAGCAACGAGAAGTGGAGGTTGACGAAACCCTTCGCCGGGATCGCCAACAGCGACCCCGGCAGGATGCTGCCGTACGCGACGACGACCGCGACGTCGGGCACGAGACCGCTCAGCCGGTCGGCCAGAACAGGATCGCGCGCCCGCTCCTGGATCACGTCGATGCCGCGCCCGACGGCGGTCTGCTTGACAGGACTCGCCGCAAGCTTCATCCCGCGGCCGGAAGGCCGATCGGGGTTCGTTACCACTGCGGTGACGTCGGCACCTGCGTCCAGCAGCGCCTCGAGGGTGGGAACCGCCCACACCGGCGTCCCGAAGAAGACGACCCTCAGAGCGCATCCTCGTCCGGCATCTGGAAGCTCGTCGGAAGCCCGAGCGCGCGATCGCGCAGCACCCGCAAGGCGTCCTTGCGAAGCTCGTCCGACAGGCGGTCCGTGAACAGCACGCCGTCCAGGTGATCGACTTCGTGCTGGAAGATCCGTGCCAGATGGTCCTCGGCCTCGAGCCGCACCGAGCGGCCGTTCTCATCGAGGCCATCGATGGTGACCGCCGCCGAACGCGCGACGGGATAGGTGATCCCCGGCAGCGAGAGGCACCCTTCGTCGTCGGTGAGCGTCTCCGCGGCACGCTCGGATATGACCGGGTTGATCAGGATCCCGTGGGTGTCGTCGAACTGCCACACGAAGATGCGCTCGAGGACGCCGACCTGGTTCGCCGCCAGGCCCACACCCGGCGCGGCGCGCATCGTCTCGATCATGTCCTTCGCAAGGCGCCGGTGCAGATCCGTCACCTGCTCGATCTCGCGCGCGCGCTCCCGGAGCACCGGATCGCCGAACTGGCGTATCGGGAGCACCGCCACGTATACCGACTCCGTTTCCTAGCGGGGATCTACGTCTACCGACAGGCGCAAACCCTTCGGCGCCGTCTCGAGGATAACCCGCGCCCTGTCGGCGACCCCCGATGCGTCCATCGTCTTGATCAGGAACTGGCGCGCGGACAAACCTTGCGGTGTCGTGGTGTCGATGGGGCCGAGAACGCGGGCGCCGGCGCCTCCGAGGCGGTCGCCGATGTCACGGGCGGTGCCGTCGTCGGCAGCGGCAACCGTCACCTTGACGAGTTCGACAGAAGGCGGATAGGAGAGCTCCCGGCGCGCCTCGAGCTCTCGTCGGAGGAAGAAGTCGTAGTCACCGCGCACGACCGCCTGCAACGAGTGGTGTCCCGGCTCCGCGGTCTGGATCACGAGGCGCCCGCCGGCCGCTGCCGGTCCGGCCCACTCCGCCATCTCGACCATCGCCTGGAACGCGCTCTCGGCGGAACGGAAGTCGGGCCTGCGGATCAACCAGTCTGCATCGAGCACGCCTACCAGCGACACGTCCGGGCGCAACTCGGGCTTCGTGCCGATCCAGGTCGTCACGTAGACGTCGGGCATCGCGCCCGTCTGCGCCGGACGCGCCGGGTCCACCCGCGCGACCGCGGCGCGAGGGAACGCTTTGGCGACCTGTTCGGCCAGACGTTCGCTGCCGGCCCCTACGTAACGGAATGCCGACTCCCCACACGCGGGACACGCATCGGGAGCAGCCTCCTGGAGCCTGCAACGCGCGCAGCGCACGCGCCGGAGCGACTGATCGAAGAATAATCCCGCTTCACAGCGCGGGCAGCGCAGCGACCGCCGGCATCCGGTACACCACACCGCGCGCGCGAACGCAGGACTGGGGGTGAGCAGCGCAACGCGGTCGCCCGCCCGCAGCGTCGCTGCGATGCGCTCGTGGAGCTCGTGCGAGATCGCGCGGTCGTCCGGACGATCCACTAGCTCCACGACAGGTCGAGCGGCACGGCGCGCGTCCCGGGCCGGTGACACCGAGCCGAACCTGCCGGACGCTGCCCGCGATCCGGTCTCGACCGAGGGAGACGCCGACATGAACACGCACACCGCGCCCTGTATCTCCGCCCGCCGCTCTGCCACCCACCGCGCGTCGTAGCGCGGCGCGCGATCCTCCTTGTATGTCTGGTGATGCTCTTCGTCGACGACCACCAGGCCCAGGTCGGGCGACGGCGTGAATACCGCAGCGCGGCCACCGCCGGCCAGCGCGTGGCCGGCGGCCATCCGCAACCACGCCGACGAGCGTTCGCCGGGGTCGGTCGCGCTGTCGACCCGTACGAGATGAGGAGCGAGAGCGGCGACGCCCTCGAGCACACGCGAGCCGTAGTGGACCTCGGGGACGCAGACGATCGCACTTCCGGACCGCGTCGCCCCGATCATCTCCGCGATCAGCACCGCGCGATCTTCGGTCGGAAGCAGCTGGATGCACCACGCCCCCGCGTCACGTCGCTCGATCGCGTCCAGCAACTCGCTCCCGCCCCTGTAGGTGGGAAGACGTCGGGGCGGCGGGAGCGACTTGGGCGAGGCGATGTCGCCGGGTCGGGCCCGCACCCGCGGCGGCACGAGCCGTTGGAACGCACGCCCGCGCGGGACCACGTAACGACGCGCAACGTCCGTCAGGAGCTGCTCCATCGCCGGCCGGGCGAGAGGCTCAGCTATCACGACGCCCTTGATCGCGTCGAGCTCGTCGACGACCGAGGACTCTGACACGTGGAGCACGAACCCTCTGACGACGCGGCCCCCGAACGGGATGCGGACCAGCGCCCCGCGCGACACCGTCGGCCGCAGCTTCTCGGGTACGACGTAGTCGAACGTCTTGTCGACACGCCACGCGGGTACGAGCGGCAGCACGGCCGCTACGACCTGCGGAGGCGAGGCCGTCGTCGCTAAGAGACCGTCCGGCGCAGGTCTTCGGCGCGGTCGGTGCGTTCCCAGGTGAAGTCTTTGTCGCTGCGCCCGAAGTGGCCGTAGGCGGCGGTGTTCTGATAGATCGGCCGGCGCAGGTCGAGGTCCCGGATGATCGCGGCCGGCCTGAGGTCGAACGTCTTCGTGATCGCGTCCAGGATCTTGGCGCGGTCGGCCGTCTCGGTCCCGAACGTGTCGATCGAGACGGAGACGGGATGAGCCACACCGATCGCGTATGCGACCTGCATCTCGAAACGGTCTGCAAGCCCGGCTGCCACGACGTTCTTCGCGACGTAACGAGCGGCGTACGCCGCGGACCGGTCGACCTTCGTCGGGTCCTTCCCGGAGAACGCGCCGCCGCCGTGCCGAGCCATGCCCCCGTAGGTGTCGATGATGATCTTGCGCCCGGTGAGGCCGGTGTCCGCACGCGGCCCCCCTATCTCGAACACGCCCGTGGGGTTGACCAGCACCCGCAACCCATCGGCATCGAGATCCGGCGGCACGAGCGGGTCGATCACGTGCTGGACGAGGTCGGGCTTGAGCAGCGTCTCGATGTCGACGTTGGGCTGGTGCTGCGCCGACACGATGATGGTGTCGAGGGTCTTCGGCACGGCTCCGTCGTAGCCCACCGTCACCTGGATCTTGCCGTCGGGACGGAGGTAGGGCAGCACCCCCGCCTTCCGCACCTCCGACAGGCGCTGCGCGAAGCGATGCGACAGCCAGATCGGCATGGGCATCAGGTCGTCGTTCTCGTTGCAGGCGAAGCCGAACATCATCCCCTGGTCACCGGCGCCCTGGCTGTCGAGGTCCGAGCCCTCGGCCTCACCGGCGCGCTCCTCGAACGACTGCGACACGCCCTGGTCGATGTCCGGCGACTGTTCCTGAATGGCGACGGCGACGCCACAGGTCTGCCCGTCGAAACCGATCTTGGAACTCGTGTAGCCGATGTCGGTGATCGTCCGCCGGACCACGGCGGGGACGTCGACGTAGGTCGAGGTGGAGATCTCGCCTGCGACGACGACGAGGCCGGTCGTGATCAGGGTCTCGCACGCGACGCGGCCTACGGGGTCGTCGCCGAGGATCTCGTCGAGGATCGCGTCGGAGATCTGGTCGGCCATCTTGTCGGGATGGCCCTCGGTGACGGACTCGGACGTGAACAGCTTGAGGTTCGCACCGGAAGGGGTCATCGGCGGGATACTAAGCCTGAGGTGCGTCGAGCAGAGCGACGACCTTGTCCACCAGCGCCCTCGCCAGCGCCTTCTTCGTCACCAACCCGACATCGGTGATCCCATCCGCCGCCGCGATCACGGCGCGGTTCGTGTGGACCTCGAAACCCGAGTCCGCGCTTCCGACGTCGTTCGCCACGATCACGTCCGCACGCTTGGAAGAACGCTTCGACTTCGCGAGCTCCGCGAGTTGCGCGGGGTGCGGCTCCGTCTCGGCCGCGAACCCGACCAGCACCCCGCCCGGCTTCAGGAGGTGCCTCGACGCGCCGAGCTCGGCCAGGATGTCGGGTGCGGGCTCGAGGACGATGTCGGGAGGGCCCTCGGCTTTCTTGAGCTTGTGGTCGGCGTGCGTCACCGGACGGAAATCCGCCACCGCAGCGGCCTTCACGATGACGTCCACGCTCCCCGCGCGCTCGACGACCGCGTCGCGCATCTCTTGGGCGGTCTTGACCTTGACGACGTCGTGCACGCCGGGTGTCTGCAGGGTGGTCGGGCCGGTGACCAGCGTGACCTTGGCGCCTCGCGTCGCGGCTTCCTCGGCGATCAGATAGCCCATCAGACCGGACGAGCGGTTACTGATGTAGCGGACCGGATCTATCGGTTCCTGGGTACCACCTGCGGTCACCAGCAGGTGTCGCCCGTCGAGGTCGGCGGCGCGACCAAGGACGTCGACGACGCCTTGAACTATCTCTGCCGGTTCGACCATCCGCCCCATCCCGGTGTCGCCGGACGACAGCGGCCCGTCGACCGGACCGATCATGACGACCCCGCGCTGCGTCAACGTCGCCACGTTGTGCTGCGTCGCGTCGTTCTGCCACATCTCCGTGTGCATCGCCGGGACCGCCACGATCGGGCAGCGGGACGTCAGAGCAGTGGCCGAGAAGAGGTCGTCCGCGATGCCGAGCGCCATCTTCGCGAGCGAGTTAGCGGTGGCCGGGGCGACGAGCAGGAGGTCCGCGCCGCGCGCCAGCTCGACGTGGGGCACGTCGGGACCCGTTCCGAACAGCTCGGTCGCGGTCGTGTTGCCCGTGAGAGACGTAAACGTCTGCGCCTCGACGAAGCGCTGCGCCGACCGGGTCATGACGACCCGGACGTCGGCCCCGAGCTCCGTCAGCGACCGTGCGACGTCGATGACCTTGTATGCGGCGATGCCGCCCGTGACGCACAGGACGATCTTTTTGCCCTGCGCCGAGGCAGCCGTGTTCATCAGCGACTCGTGGGGCTACTTGATCCCGTCTGCGGTGCGCTCGTATTCCACTAGGCCCTTGCTGATCTCTTCGAGCGCGATCGACAGCGCCTTCGGAGCACGATCCGGGCTCATCGGGACCTGCGGCGGGGTGTGCTCGGCTACGCCCTCACCGAGCTGGCTGAAGTAGGCGTTGATCTGGCGTGCTCGCTTCGCGGACAGGCTCACCAGCGTGTATTTGGAGTCGACGCTGTCGAGCAGAGTCTCGATCCTGGGCTCGATCATGTTCGTTCCTTTCGTGGAAGGGGGCCGCGCGCTCGGATAGGTCCAACGTCATCAGCGCCTGGCTTGTTCCAGTATACGGACCAACTCGGCGGCGGCGCGGGCGGGGTCTTCGTTCACGACGATGTGGTCGTAGTGGTTCTTGTTCTTGACCTCGTCGTAGGCGGCACGCAGGCGTCGCGACATCATCTCGCGATCCTCGGTCCCCCGGCCTCGCAGACGCAAGAACAGGTCGTCTAGCGACGGTGGCTCGATGAACACGAGGATCGCGTCGGGGCGAGCGCGCTTCACCGACAGGGCCCCCTGGATGTCCAGCTCGCAGATCACGTCGCGTCCCTCCGCAAGAGCTGCCTCGACCTGCGCCCTCGGCGTCCCGTACAGGTTCCCGTAGACCTCCGCGGACTCCAGGAAGTCCCCTCGGTCGCGCATCGCTACGAACTCCGGCACGGGGATGAACGTGTAGTGCTGGCCGTTGCGTTCCCCGGGCCGCGCGGGACGGGTCGTTGCCGACACCGATAGGTGGATATCGGGGCGCGCCTCGAGGACGCGGCGCACGACCGTTCCCTTGCCGGCTCCCGAGGGGCCCGAGACGACGAAGAGCTTGCCGGAAGGGCCCCCGGACTCGGTCGGTCGCCTATCGATGGGCGAACTCGGTGAGCAGATTCTCTTTCTGCTTGGTTCCGAGGCCGCGCATGCGGCGCGACTCGGAGATGTCGAGGCGTTCCATGATCTTTCGTGCCCGGACGCGACCGACGCCGGGCAACGACTCGAGCACCGAAGACACCTTCATCTTCCCCACGACCTCGTCGCTGGTTCGCTCCATCAGGTCGCGCAAGCTCGTCCGGCCGCTCTTCAATTGCTCCTTGAGCTCTGCCCGCTTGCGCCGGGCGATCGCCGCTTTCTCGAGAGCCTGACGCCGTTGCTCTTCGGTTAGCGGAGGGGGCAGGGGCATGGGCGGATTATAGGCATGGCTACCCGGCCGCCCCCTTAACTTCTGATCCTCCTCGAGCCGGGATCTTCGAGCGGGCGCCCGTCGGCGCACAGCGGGCACGCGCCGGGTTCCCAGGAAGCCACTTCCAGCTTCAACAACGCTCGCAGCGGCACGCCGAAGCTCGCCGGTCGCAGCGGGTCGCCGCGGTCGATCAGCGCGCCGACTCCGATCGCTTCGCCTCCGGCCGCACGCACGAGGTCCACGACCTCGAGCGCAGACCCGCCCGTCGTGACGACGTCCTCGACGATCAGGGTTCGTTCCCGCGGGCCTATCTCGAACCCACGCCTGAACTTCATCTCGTCGCCCTCCCGCTCGGCGAAGATCATCCGGGCGTCCCCGGCCAGCGCGGTAGCGAACCCCAGGACGACCGCGCCTACCGCGGGGCATGCCACGAGGTCGAAAGAGTCGTCGAAAGCTGCGGCGATCGACTCGCCGAAGCGCTGCGCGAGGCGCGGATGCTCCAGCACGCGGAACTTCTGGACGAACAGATCCGAGTGGCGTCCGGACGAGAGCTGGAAGTGCCCGTGGAGGACCGCGCCGCGCTCCTCCAGGACCCCGAGCACCTCGCTCGGGTTCACGACAGCTTCTGCGACAGCGCGGCCGCAGCTCGAGCCGGATCTGCCGCCGCGGTTATGGGACGCCCCACGACGATGACGTCTGCTCCGGCTTCGAGGGCTTGACGCGCGCCGAGGGTGCGCCGCTGGTCATCGGGGGCCGCGTCGCTCGACCGTATCCCGGGCACGACCAACAGCGGCCCGCCGTCGGCGCGACGGCCGAATCGATCTCGCAGGGCCGCGACCTCGCGCGGCGAGCACACGAGGCCGGGTGCGCCCCCCTCGAGTGCAACCGCCGCGAGTCGCAGGACGGCATCCTCCGGCGATCCCGTGATGCCGGCTCGTTCGAGATCGGGCGCGTCGATGCTCGTGAGGATCGTGACCGCGAGGACGAGGGTCTCACCCGATGCCTCGACTGCCGTACGCACCATGTCGGCACCACCCAGAGAATGGACGGTCGTGTACGCGGCTCCCGTTGCGGCCACGGCGGCCATCGCGCCCTCGACCTGCATCGGGATGTCGTGGAGCTTCAGGTCGAGGAACACCGGTCGCAACGACGACAGTTCTTCCACGAGGCCGCGGCCGTCACTGATGAACGTCGTCAGGCCGATCTTCAACATGCCCACGTGCGGCGCCACGGCGCCGGCGGTCGCAACGACGCGTGCGCGCTCGGCGAAGTCGAGCGGCACGCAGATGGGGTTGTCGAGCGTGAGCGAGCGCCGCGTCATCCTTCGAGCTTCACCGCGCCCACCAGCTCGGACAGGTCCGAGACGCCGTGGCGCTCCATGTATCGAGCGATGCCCTCCGCCACGTCGAGCGCCGAGCGGGGGTTGACGAAGTTGGCCGTTCCCACCGCGACGGCCGACGCCCCGGCGAGGATCAGCTCGAGCGCGTCGGAAGCCGACGCGACGCCTCCCTGGCCGATCAGCGCCACATGCGGGAATGCGCGGTGGATCTCGTGCACAGCGCGCACCGCGATCGGCCTGATCGCGGGGCCGGAGAGGCCCCCGGTCGTCCCGGCGAGCTTCGGACGTCTCGACTCCACATCGATCGCCATCCCGAAAACCGTGTTGATCAGCGAGAGCCCGTCGGCGCCCGCGTTCAGGGCGGCTTCGGCGATCGCGGGCAGCGACGTGACGTTGGGAGACAGCTTCGGGAAAACGGGGACGCGCCTGAGCGCAGCCTTCACGCGGCTCACGACGGCTGCGGTCGCCTGTGGTGAGTGCGAGAACATGTTGTTGCGGTCCTCGAGGTTCGGACAGGAGATGTTCAGCTCGACCGCCGCGATCCCCCGGCCCCCGGTGCGCAACTTGTCGGCCACGCGCACGAACTCGTCGACGGTGTTACCGGCGATCGAGGCGAAGACGGTCGCCTTGTGTCGCACGAGCCACGGCAGGTCCTCGGTGATGAAGTGGTCGACACCTTTGTTCTGGATGCCGATCGCGTTCAGCATGCCGGAAGGCGTCTCGGCCATCCTCGGAGTGGGCTTGCCCTTCCACGGCACCGCCGTCATCGACTTCACGATGATCCCGCCTAGCTCGGAGACGTTCACGAGAGGTGCTGCCTCGCGGCCCGAGCCGAACGTCCCCGATGCGACCAGCACCGGGTTGGCCAGCTCGAGCGGCCCGAGGCGCGTGGGGATCTTCGTCCTCATCAGTTGCCCGGCGGCGGGAACTCGTCGGCGGGATCGGGCAGCGCGCTGCCGCGCGACGCGGCCGATGCAGGCGCGAGCTCTGCTTCGTCGGCGCCGACCGGTTCCGCGGACCCGTTCCATATGACCGCCGCTCCGTTGAAGACGGGGCCTTCGGTACACGAGCGCGCGTACACGACCGCCTCGTCGGGAGACTCGTCCTTGCGCTTCTTGCGCCGCAGCGGCATGACGCACGTCATGCAGACGCCGTACCCGCACCCCATCAGCTCCTCCACGGCGACCTGAACCGGCACCTTGTGCGCGGTGGCGATGCGGGATACGGCCGCCATCATCGGGTTCGGTCCGCAGGTGTAGACGATCTCGGTAGCGCAGCGTTCGATCGTCTCCGCCAGCACGTCGGTCACGCGTCCCTTCACGCCGGCACTGCCGTCTTCGGTCGTCGTGACACTGACGGAGGCGAGGCGTCTCACCTCGATCGGGTTCAACAACAGGCCGACATCGCGAGCGCCGAGGATGACGTCGACCCTGTGGCCGTCGTTGCGCAGCTCGTCGGCGAGGAAGAACAGTGGCGTCGCACCGATGCCGCCACCGATCAACAGGCAATGGGCGCGGCGCTTCGGGAACTGAAAGCCGCGGCCGAGGGGGCCCAGGAGGTCGACCATCGCGTGGCCCCGCAGCTGCGACAGATACAGGCTCCCCGGTCCCCTGATGTCGAATACGAGCTCGATCGTCGATGCCCATCCCCCGCGCTTGTGCACGCGGTAGACCGAGAACGGCCTGCGGATGATGTGTGAGCGGCTCTCGCCACAGCGGACGTTTACGAACTGGCCCGGCTTGATACGGCTGCCGATCTCGGGCGCCACGATCGTCAAGGAATGGAAGTGCTCGCCGTACTTCTTGTGCGACAGCACCTCGCCGGTCGTCAGGATCACGGCGCCTCTTCCAGGTACGACTGCAGCGAGCGGACGTTCACCTCGCCGCGGATCAACGCCTCGATCCCCTGCACGGCGGCCGCCATGGCCGCCATCGTCGTGACACACGGCACGCCCGCCTCGACCGCGGCCGTACGGATGAAGTAGCCGTCGGAGCGAGCCCCGCGGCCGAACGGTGTGTTGAAGACCAGCTCGACCTCGCCGTCGACGATCCGTTGCACGACGTTCTTCGTGTCGGGATCGTGCGCGGAGACTTTGGGGACGATCTCGCACTCCACGCCGGCGCGGCGCAGGACGCGCGCGGTCCCACCGGTCGCCGCGAGGTGGAACCCGAGGTCGGCGAGGCGCTTCGCGGGGAAGATCACCGAGCGCTTGTCGCGGTTCGCGACCGATACGAACACGGTTCCCTTCGTCGGCAGACGGACGCCGGCCGCGGCCTCTGCCTTCGCGAACGCGGCGCCGAAGTTCGAGTCGATGCCCATGACCTCTCCCGTCGAGCGCATCTCCGGGCCGAGAACCGTATCGACGCCGGGGAAGCGCTCGAACGGCATCACGGCTTCCTTGACCGCGACGTGGTCGATCCCGTCGTGGCCGACCGATCGGTCGGGCACGAGTCCTTCCGCGCGGAGCTCGGCGAGGGTGGCGCCCGTCATGACGCGGGCCGCAACCTTCGCGAGAGACACGCCCGTGGCCTTCGAAGTGAACGGCAGCGTGCGCGACGCGCGCGGGTTCGCTTCGAGGACGTAGACCTGCTCGTCTTTGACCGCGAACTGGATGTTGATGACGCCGCGTACATCGAGGGCGCGAGCGAGCGCGTCCGTGTGGCTGATGACCTCGTCGACCTGGTCCTGGCCGAGCGTGAACGGTGGGAGCGCGCAGGCGGAGTCACCGGAATGGATCCCCGCCTCCTCGATGTGCTCGAGCACGCCACCGACGAACAGCTCCGTGCCGTCGAACACCGCGTCGCAGTCGACCTCGACCGCACCTTCGAGGAAGCGGTCGACGAGGACGGGATGGGCCGGAGACACCTGAGCGGCCGTAGCCATGTAACGCTCGAGCGACGACTCCTCGTACACGATTTCCATGGCGCGGCCCCCGAGGACGTAGGAGGGCCGCACGAGGACCGGATAGCCGATCGAGGCCGCGATCGCGCGCGCCTCGCCGACGGAACGAGCCATGCCGTTGGGTGGGTGCGGCAGGCGGAGGTCGGCGAGCAGGTCGCCGAAACGCTCGCGGTCCTCGGCCCGGTCGATCGCATCAGGGGACGTGCCGAAGATAGGCACGCCCGCGCCGGCGAGAGCGTTCGCCAGCTTGAGGGGCGTCTGGCCGCCGAGCTGCACGATCACCCCTTCGGGTCGCTCACGTTCGACGACGTTCATCACGTCCTCGAACGTCAACGGCTCGAAGTAGAGACGATCGGAGGTGTCGTAGTCGGTGGAGACCGTCTCGGGGTTGCAGTTGAGCATGATCGTCTCGAACCCGGCGGCGCGCAGCGCGAAGGCGGCCTGGACGCAGCAGTAGTCGAATTCGATCCCCTGGCCGATCCGGTTCGGCCCCGAACCCAGGATCAGAACCTTGCGCAGGTTCGAAGCGGCCACCTCGTCTTCGTCTTCGTAGGTCGAGTAGTGATAGGGCGTGTGGGCCTCGAATTCGGCCGCACAGGTGTCGACCGTCTTGTAGGTCGGCACTACGCCCGTCGCGATCCGCGTCGCGCGGACCTGCAACTCAGTGGCGCCGACAGCGTGGGCGATCTGCGCGTCGGAGAAACCGGTGCGCTTGGCTCTGCGCAGCAGCGCCCCATCCAGGTCGTCCAGCGTTCCCGCGGCCGCGATCTCGGTATGCGTCTCGGCGATGCGCGCCAGCTGGTCGACGAACCACGGGTCGATCCGCGTCAGCGCGACGACCTCGGCCGGAGCCATCCCGAGGCCGAGCGCGGCCATGACCACGTGGAGGCGCGCCTCGGTCGGCTGAGCGAGCGCCGCACGCAGCTGGTCGAGGGTTCCGCCCACGCCGTCGCCGAGCGCGCGCCGGTCGTGCTCGAGTGAACGGAAGCCTTTCTGAAGCGCTTCGACGAAGGTGCGGCCGATCGCCATGACTTCGCCGACCGATTTCATCATCGTGCCGAGGGTCTCGTCGGCGCCTGAGAACTTCTCGAACGTCCAGCGCGGGATCTTGACGACGACGTAGTCGATCGAGGGTTCGAAGGACGCCGGCGTCTTCTTCGTGATGTCGTTGGGGATCTCGTCGAGCGTGTAACCCACCGCGAGCTTGGCGGCGATCTTCGCGATCGGAAAACCGGTCGCCTTCGACGCGAGCGCCGACGAACGGGAGACGCGCGGGTTCATCTCGATCACGACCCTGCGACCCGTCTCGGGATGGATCGCGAACTGGACGTTCGAGCCACCGGTCTCGACACCGATAGCGCGCATGATCGCGGCGCCGTCGTCGCGCATCGCCTGGTACTCGACGTCGGTGAGGGTCATCGCGGGGGCGACGGTGATCGAGTCGCCGGTGTGTACCCCCATCGGATCCAGGTTCTCGATCGAGCACACGACCACGACGTTGTCGTTGCGGTCGCGCATCAGCTCGAGCTCGAACTCCTTCCAGCCGGATATCGACTCCTCGACCAGGACCTCGCCGATCGTCGAGAGGCGGATGCCTTCGCCGGCTATGGCGCGCAGCTCCTCGGGCGAGCCCACGACGCCGGAGCCCCCGCCGCCGAGCACGTAGGACGCCCTGATCACGACCGGATACCCGATCTCGTCCGCGGCCTCGAGCGCTTCGTCGACGGAGTAGGCGAAGCGCGACCGGGGCAGGTCCAGACCGGCTTCGTTCATCACCTCCTTGAACAGGCGACGGTCCTCGGCGCGGCGGATCGAATCTGCTCCGGCGCCGATCATCTCGACGCCGTGCGCCTCGAAGACGCCCGACTCGTACAGCGCCATCGCGACGTTGAGGCCGGTTTGGCCGCCGAGCGTCGGCAGACATGCATCCGGCTTCTCGCGCTCGATCACCTTCGCGACGTACTCCGGCGTGATCGGCTCGACGTAGGTCGCATCGGCGAACTCGGGATCGGTCATGATCGTCGCCGGATTCGAGTTGACGAGGACGACCTCGTAGCCCTCCGCCCGCAGGACCTTGCACGCCTGCACGCCGGAGTAGTCGAACTCGCACGCCTGACCGATGACGATCGGGCCGGACCCGATGACCAGGATCTTGTGGATGTCGTCGCGGCGCGGCATCAGGGGGTCTCGCCGTCGAACGCGACGATCTCGATCGAGTTTCCGGCCGGGTCGCGGGTGAAGCATCGCTTACGTCCCGGCAGCTCCCGTGCTTGCTCGATGTGACAGTTGTGCGTGCGCAGGTTCGCTACGAATGCGTCGAAATCAGCCACGCGGATGCAGAAGTGCGCGTTCTTCGGCGGGTTGTGGGGGTCGATCAACACGTGGATCTGTTGCCCGCCCACCTCGAACCAGCCGCCGCCTGGTTGGGCCTCGGCCGGCTTGTCGACCCGTGTCAGACCCAGCGTGTCGCGGTACCAACCAAGTACCTCTTCCTCGAGCTCTTCGGGAGTCGTCACCGTGACGTGCTCGAGGGAGAGGACAGTGCCGTCGCTCATCAGCGCCTCGTCGCCCCCCGTGCCTCGGCTTTGCGTTTGTCGCGGGCGCGCTTGCGCTTCTGACGATCCTTCTTCCATCGCGTCGTCTTGCGATCTCCTCTGCCCATCTGCGCTCCTCTCTTCTATGCCGGCGCGCCGAGCGGCGCGCGTGCGGGTTCGAATCGGTCTATCAGGTCGTGGAACGCGGTGAAGAGATAACGCGAGTCGTGGGGGCCGGGACCGGACTCCGGGTGGTACTGGACGCTGTAGCAGATCCCCGGCACCTCGAGGCCTTCGACCGTCTCGTCGTTGAGGTTCACGTGGCTGAGCGCCGCGCCGGTGTCTGTCAGCGACGCCGGGTCGACCACGAACCCATGGTTCTGACAGGTGATCTCGATGCGCTCGTGGTCCAGTCGCTTGACCGGGTGGTTGCTCCCGCGGTGTCCGAAGGGCAGCTTGAAGGTCCGCGCCCCGAGTGCGAGCCCGAGGATCTGGTGGCCAAGACAGATCCCGAAGACCGGGACCTTCCCGACCAGGTCGCGCACCGCCTCGATCCCGTAGGTGACGGGTTCCGGGTCCCCGGGGCCGTTCGACAGGAAGACGCCGTCGAAGCCGCCGTCGACGATGCGGTCCGCGCTAGTGGTCGCGGGCACGACGGTGACGTCGAAGCCCGACGCCACGAGCAGGTCGAGGATGTTGTGCTTCATCCCGAAGTCATACGCCGCTATGCGCCTGCGCTCGCCGCTGTGCCCGTCGAGCAGCTTCGCGGTGGATGCCGAGGCTTCGCGCCCCGCGGCGTAACCGGCGCGGGCGCGCTCCAGCAGCTGCTCCGGCCCCCAGGTGTATCCCGTATCGGTCGAGACCTCCCGCGCGAGATCCAATCCGACCATGCTGGGGGCGCTACGCGCCCGGTCCACGAGCTCGTCTACCGAGACGTCCTCGGTCGACAAGGCGCCGTTCATGGCGCCTCGGTCGCGCAGGTGGCGCGTCAACCGGCGCGTGTCGATATCGGAGATCCCTGGGATCCCGTGGCGCGCGAGGTAGTCCGACAGCGTTCCGGTCGCGCGCCACGACGACGGCGTCTCCGTCACGTCGCGCACCGCGAAACCACTCACCCACGGTCGGTGCGACTGCTCGTCGTGCGCGTTCACACCCGTGTTGCCGATCTGAGGCGAGGTCATCGTGACGATCTGGCCGTGGTAGCTCGGATCCGTCAGAACCTCCTGGTAGCCGGTCATGCCGGTGTTGAAACAGACCTCGCCGGTGATAGTGGTGTGTGCGCCGAACGACGTGCCTTCGAAGACGGTGCCGTCCGCGAGCGCGAGCAGGGCGGTGCCGGTCATACGAGCGCTCCCGTGAGGACTCGCCCGTCGGAGACGGTGCGGCGGCCGCGGAAGAACGTGAGGACGACCTTGCCTTGCAGCGACATCCCGTCGAACGGCGTGTTGCGGCTCTTCGAGTTGAACCCGTCGGCGTCGACGGTCCAACTCGTATCGGGGTCGAAGACGACGAGGTTGGCCGCAGCACCCGGTTCGATGGGTCCACCGTGGTCGTCGAGGCGCAGGATCCGCGCCGGCGTCGCCGAGAGCCGCTCGATCGCCTGGGTCAACGACAGATGTCCCGGCACGACCAGGTTCGTCAGCGTCAGGGCGAGCGCGGTCTCGAGACCGATCATCCCCGGGGGCGCATACGACAGCTCCTGGTCCTTCTCGTGATCCGCGTGCGGAGCATGATCGGTCGCGATCGCGTCGATCGTGCCGTCGGCGAGGCCGCGGATGATCGCACCGCGATCGGCTTCGGTTCGAAGTGGTGGGTTCACCTTCGCCATCGGGTTGTACTCCTCGAGGGCCGCGTCCGTCAGCGAGAAGTGATGCGGCGTCGCCTCGCAGGTGATCGGCAGCCCGTCCGCTTTCGCCTGCCGCACGAGCTCGACCGTTCCTGCCGTGGAGATGTGCAGCAGGTGCAACCGGCACCCGGTCAGTCGCGCCAGAGCGATGTCGCGTGCGGCCATCAACTCCTCGGCTTCGGCTGGGATGCCGCGCAGCCCGAGCGCCGCAGAGCGGCCGCCCTCGTGCATCTGGCCGCCCTCCGCCAGCGCCGCGTCCTCGCAGTGCTCCGCATAGATGCCGTCGAACGCGAGCAGGTATTCCATCGCCCGGCGCACGAACAGCGCGTCCTGGACGCCGTGGCCATCGTCGGTGAACAGACGCACGCGAGCCATCGAGCGCGCCATCTCGCCGATGTCTGCCATCTCCTTGCCATCGAGGTTCTTACTGAGAGCGCCGGCGGGAAGGACTTCGACGAGACCGGCCTCGCGTCCGAGCGCCCACACCTGCTCGACGACCGTCGCTGCATCGGCGACCGGGTCGGTGTTGGGCATCGTGCAGATCGCGGTGTATCCACCGGCGGCGGCGGCGGCCGATCCCGATGCGACGGTCTCTTCGTCCTCGCGCCCCGGCTCGCGCAGATGGGTGTGCATGTCGACGAGGCCGGGCGCGATCACGAGGCCGGAGCAGTCGATCACCTCGGCGTCACCGTTCGTGGTCGGCGCCGCGATGGAGCCGTCCACGATCTGCACGTCGCGGGTCTCGTCGACCCCCGACGCCGGGTCGATCACACGGCCGCCCTGCAGGAGATAAGAGGTCACACGACCTCCTCTGTCTCTTCCGATCCGCGGCCCCCGAGCATCAGATACAGCAGGCTCATCCGGACCGAGAGGCCGTTCGCGACCTGGTCGAGGATGATCGAACGGGTCGACTCGCTGACATCGGCCGCGATCTCGACGCCGCGGTTCATGGGGCCCGGGTGCATCACGAGCGCGTCGGGTTTCATCTTCGCCATCCGCGTCGCGTTCAGACCCCAGAGCGCCGAGTACTCGCGCAGGCTCGGGAACAGCTGCTCTGAGAGGCGCTCGCGCTGCACCCGCAACAGGTAGCAGACGTCGAGATCCTCGATCACGGAGTCGAGGTCGTAGACGAGCTTCGCGCCCCATCCTTCGGCTTGCTTCGGGATCAACGTCGGCGGCCCGACGAGTTGGACATCCGCACCCATCGTGACGAGGCCCTTCACGTTGCTGCGTGCCACTCGCGAATGGAGGATGTCGCCCACGATCGCGACTTTCAGACCGGTGAGGTCCTTGAAGTGCTGCCGGATGGAAAACAGGTCCAACAGAGCCTGCGTCGGGTGCTCGTGGGAGCCGTCGCCGCCGTTGATGACGCTCGCCTTCACCCACTTCGACAGTTGGTGCGGGGCCCCGGAGGAGCCGTGACGGACGACGATCGCGTCGACCCCCATCGCCTCGAGCGTCCACGCGGTGTCCTTGAGAGACTCGCCTTTGGCTACGGACGACTTCGAGTCGGCCGAGAAGTTGATGACGTCTGCCGATAGTCGCTTCGCGGCGAGCTCGAACGAGATCCGGGTGCGGGTCGACGCCTCGTAGAACAGGTTGCAAACGGTGCGCCCGCGCAGCGTGGGGAGCTTCTTGATTGGCCGGTCGGTTACCTGGGCAAGCGACTCGGCGGTGTCGAGGATCTCGGTGATGTGCTCGGCGTCGAGTTGGTCCATCGACAGAAGGTGTTTGATCATCTCGTCTCCCCGATCAGGACCGCGTCCTCCCCGTCGATCTCGTTGACGTGCACCTTCACGATCTCTTCCGCCGATGTCGGGAGGTTCTTGCCGACGTGGTCAGCCCTGATCGGAAGCTCGCGGTGGCCGCGGTCGACGAGGACCGCGAGGCGGATCGCCCGCGGCCGGCCCATGTCGAGGACGGCGTCGAACGCGGCCCTGATCGTGCGCCCGGTGAACAGGACATCGTCGACCAGCACGACCACCCGACCGTCGAGGTCGGCCGGCACGGTCGTTGCTTCGAGGCTGCGGGGGCCGCGCAGGGCAACGTCGTCGCGGTAGAGGGTGACGTCGAGCGCCCCGGAGGGCAGGTCGACTCCCTCGAAGGAGGCGATCTCGGCCGCGATCCGGTCGGCGAGCGGGGCGCCACGGGTCCTGATGCCGACGATGACCAGGTCGTCGGTGCCCTTGTTGCGCTCGACGATCTCGTGGGCGATGCGGGTGAGGGCCCGCCGGACGTCGGGCGGCTCCATGACCCGGGCCTTGAGGAGGAAGTCGCCGGGGCTGGGCTGGGCTTCGGGCACTAAAAAACGCCTCCCCACCGGGGGGAAGCGTGGCTATATGGATAGGTAGAGTTCACTGCGACTCCTTCCCGACCTCACAGGGCCGGCTTAAAGGACGCTACCGAACGGACTATAACCGAGAAGTCGGCGTTTCAGGAAATTTCTCGACCGATAGTAGGTCGTGGTAAAGCCGCTTCGTTTCCTCGCCCATGCGGGCAAGTGAGAACACCGCGATCGCAGCATGATTCGTATCGAGACCTGTCCGACGCAGCTGAGCACGATCTCCTAAGGCCGACCGAATGGTCTGGCCGAGAGCAGCGACGTCGCCGGGCGGGACGAGCAAGATTGGCACACCCTCGAGCAACAAATCTCGGTTACCAGGAACATCGGTCGCGACTATGGGAACTCCCGCCATCGCAGCTTCGATCAACGCAAACGGGAAGCCTTCCCATCTCGAGGTCGATACAAAGAGGTCCGCCTCGTAAAGGAGAGTCTCAAGGTCGCTCTGCCAGCCCCACAGTTTCAAAGAAGTTGGGGCCTCGCTTTTACATGCTTCCATAAGCTCTCCATCACCCGCGAGCCACCAGTTCACCGCAACGTCCGGCAGTCGCTTCGCAGCACGAACGAATGCGAGCGGATCTTTTTGCGGAACGAGACGTCCTGCCCAAAGCACGTTCGGCTCTGAACGCACGGTCTCTGCCGCTGCTGGCCGACGCACGGGAACGTCAGCCCCAGGAACGATCAGATTGACGACCTGCGGATTCGCAAGTCGCAAGTCGAAGATGGTTGCTCGATCTGAGCGGCCGTGAACAATGACTCGGTCAAAGGATCTCAAGATACGCCGGTTCGTCCAACTCACGAGGCGCCGGACTCGACTTGGTCGGCGGAGCGAATGGAGACCGAGGACCGTTACTACCGAACGGACTCGGCGATCGAACCGCGTCGCGATGGCCACGGCCGCAGCGGCGCGGACACCGTGTGCATGAACGACTGCAACACGCAATCTGATGGCCTGCCGCACCAAGAGTACGGAACGCACCCAACGGAGAGGATTGACACGAAGGTCCCTTGCCTCCAGCCGTAGCGTTGAGAAGTCGAATTCACTCCCGAGCACTCTTTGTAGATCGTCTACGTGTCTAGGAGCACCTCCAGGTTGGTTGAGCAGCACATGAAGAACGGAACGGGTAGGAGTGAGACCACTACGTTCGCTCAGGGGCATCGTCGTGTCTCCCGACTCCGGACCTCGTCCTGATGCGTATGTCTCGCAGCGGCGATCGTCGTATGTCTGAACTCCGAAGAAGCCAACTCCGTCTAGGTTCGGAGCACCTCCACCGCATTCCCAGGATGTATTTCCGAGGCAACACGAGCCAGAATAGGCGGCGAGGTCGAGACCGCGCGGAATCGCGCGTCTGTAGAGGATGAAGCTCATTGGGCAGAACCGTGAACGGCTCGAGATCTAACAGCGCTGGGACGAGCTCCCTTCGCCAGTGTTGGTCGCGCGAGTGGACCGCCTGCAGCGATCCGCTGCGCTGGGGTGCGAACTGATGCGTCCCTCCAGCGTTGAACCGTCTGAGACTCACCGAGGTTCATACCGGTCTCTCCTGCCCATACGAGTGATGACCGACACCGCCGCCATAACGATCGCCGTGCTCTTGGCCTTCTTCCTGAGGTTCGAGTTAAGGGCGTTCGAGGTCGTTGAGTCGTCGCCACTGACCGTGCGGTCTCACTTGGTAGCCGCGGTCCTATGGCTCGCCAGCCTCCTGGGCGCAGTCGTCGTCAATCGTCTTTTTGACGAGGACACGCTATTCGAGGGCGGAGGCGAGGTAGCTCGCATCGCCCGGGCGGTCGTGGAGGCCGTCGCCGTTTTCTCGGTATTTGTCTTTTTGACGCAGAGTTTCTACGTGTCCCGTTCATGGTTTTCACTTGCCGCTGCTCTCTCACTGGTAACCCTGACGGTGGATCGCGTTCTCATGCGTAGGTTCCTTTCACGAGAACGCGCTCGTGGTCGGCGCCGGCGGCCCGTGATTCTCCTCGCGCAATCACATGACCACCTCAGCAGCTCGCAGGTAGAGGCGGTCCCCGAATTCGAGGTCGTTGCGAGATGGGATCTGGGCGCGCTTCGGAGACATCTGGCGAATGATCAGACCGAGTCAAGGCGTAGACCAGCTCTGCTGGTCCATGCCGGGGAGTTCGACCAGGAGGAGCTATGGAAGATCATCATCGAGGCCGGAGAAAAGGGGCATCCGGTTTATCTCCATGCCGCTCTCCGTTCCGTTCGCCGCGACCGCCTCACCGTGCGAGAGCTCGCGGGCCAAACGATCGTGAAGATCGCTCCACCGCGTCTGTTCGGCAACAATGCCGTCAAGAAACGCGCGTTCGATACCGTCGTCGCGTCCGTACTCTTGCTCCTCCTATCGCCCCTGTTGCTCGCCATTGCCGGAACGATCTTGGTTACCTCTGGTCGACCGGTTTTCTACGTTCAGGAGCGCGTCGGCGCGAAAGGCAACCTCTTCCGCATGGTGAAATTCCGCACCATGCTCGCGAACGCCGAGGCAGAGTCGGGCCCGGTCTGGGCGGTTCGCGACGATCCCCGAGCAACACGGGTCGGTCGGTTCTTGCGCCGTTGGAGCCTCGATGAGCTGCCGCAACTGGTAAACGTACTGCGCGGTGATATGAGCATTGTCGGGCCCCGACCGGAGCGACCGACGTTCGTCGCAGACTTCACCGACCAGGTTCAGTGGTATCGATTCCGCGACCGAATCCGTCCCGGCCTGACAGGATTAGCGCAGGCACGCGGGTTCAGGGGCGATACGTCGCTTGACCTCCGTATCGAATCGGACAACTGGTACATCGAGCATTGGTCGATCCCCTTAGACATCAAGATCGTCCTCCGCACGGTTGGCGAGATCATCCGGGGCGAACGACTTGGATGAATCTCGCAGCGCCTGCTGGACGAAGGATTGAATTTCCTCATCGAACCGCTCCGCACTGAATCGGCTCACATGCTGTCGCATCGCCTCCACCCGATAGAGACGAGGGTCGAGTGACGCCATGGCCCTCGCCAAACCGTCGACCGTGGGATCGCGATAGAGCATTCCCGTGACGCCATCAACGACGGTTTCCAGTGCCCCTCCTCCAGCGAACGCTATGACGGGCGTCCCACAAGCCTGCGCCTCGACGGCCGTCATCCCGAAGTCCTCCACACCAGGAAAGACAAGCGCTCTCGCGCTGCGATAGAGATCCCTGAGTTGATCCCTCGAAGGTTGGCCGACGAAAGTGACGGATGGACCAGCTCGTCGTTTAAGTCGCGTCATCTCTGGCCCTGCGCCCGCCACAACCAGAGGCAATGACGATCGCGTAGCCGCGTCAACCGCGATTTCAACTCGCTTGTAAGCCACCAGCCGTCCCACGAACAGGAAAAAGGTGCGGTCCTCGACATCTCTCTTCGGTGTCCAAAAGTCAATATCCACGGGAGGGTAGATAACAAACGCCGACCTCCCGTAGTTCCGCCGGACACGACCCGCAACATACTGAGAGTTGGCGACGAAATGAGTAACGTGGCGGGCGGCGATCCTGTCCTGCATTCGTAACAGTGCTGCGATCAGCGGCCATGCGAGGCGGAGCATCGGAGGAACACGCCTCATCTCGCTTCGCCACTCCCACGCGTACCGCATCGGAGTATGGCAATAGGAGATATGCAGCGCACCCGGCCGCACGCGAATGGCATTCACGCACGCGTGAGAGCTCGTAACGACAGCGCCGTAGGTACCGAGCTTCAGCCGTCTCCACGCGAATGGCATGAAGGGGAGAAACCATTGCCAGCGCCTGCGGGAAAGTCGTAATGAACCAATCGCGTGCGCAAGGCGGACGTTGCGGCCACGAAAGAGATGCTCGACTAGAGCCGGCTCAGCAGTGAAAACGTAAATATCACATATTCCTAACGCGTCGGCCAAGCGCGCCGCCACGATCTCTGACCCTCCGTAGGTCGTAATCCATTCGTGGCAAAGCGCTAGTCTCGCTGAACCTGCAACTGGAAGAGGCTGCGGGCTTCGTGTGGCCCAGGGATAGCCGTCCAACTATTCTCCTCAACGATGCAACCGCTACCGGTCCGCCACGTTACTGCTGACTCGAGCCTGTGGTCCGACATACGTGAGAAGGGCCGCGCCCTCGCCGCGTCAGGTGACGTCATCATCAATCTCATCAGGAAAGAGCTCAAGGTCAGGTACAGGAACTCGAGCCTGGGATTCGTTTGGTCGATGCTCAACCCGCTTCTGTATCTCGCGGTGTTCTACCTGGTCTTCGAAATCTTTCTGCCCTCGTCGGTTCCTCACTATCACGTGTACCTCCTCTCAGGTTTACTCCCGTGGAGCTTCTTTGCGATCTCCCTGACCCACGCGACAGTCTCTGTGACGAGCAATCATGATCTCGTCAAAAAAGTTGACTTTGCTCGCGAGGTGCTGCCGGTAAGCGCGATCGGAGCCGGCCTCATCAATTTCTTGTTGCAACTCTGCGTCTTCTTTGCGTTCCTCCTGATGACTAGGTACGATTTTGTAACAGCGAACCTTCTTCTAGTCCCGATAGCGTTGCTGGCACAGTTATCGCTGATGCTGGGACTGGGATTTCTGTTGTCCGCAGCGAACGTAAAAGCTCGTGACGCGCAGCACTTCCTCGATCTTGCACTCCTCGGAGCCTTCTGGATGGTCCCGATCGTCTACCCCAGCAGTCTCGTCGCCGCTGAGCTCTCCCGATATGAGATCGGCGGAATACCGGCTGTGGATATTTATCTTCTGAACCCTGTAACGAGGATAGTTCTCGCCTTCCAACGAGGCATCTACGGTAACCCCGCGGGCGAAACGCCGACCGGCGTCCTCATCGAGGATTCGGTCAGTTGGCACATCACAAGCGTCGGATACGCGCTCCTCGTGGGTCTGCTTCTCCTCGCCGCAGGATGGTACGCATTCCATCGTTCGGATAGATACTTCGCGGAAGAGCTTTAGTGCCCTCATCGATAGACGTAAAAACCGTGTCCAAGCAGTTCCGGCTGTATCACCGACGATATGACAGCCTCAAAGAACGGTTGGTCAATTTCTCACGCCCGACCTACGAGGCTTTCTGGGCGCTTCGGGACGTCACTTTCGACGTGAAGGACGGCGAGACGGTCGCTCTTATCGGCGGCAATGGCCAGGGTAAGTCGACGCTCCTTCAAATCGCGGCGGGCATAATGCGACCGACTGAAGGCAGCATCGTGACTCGAGGAAGGCTTGCTGCCCTCCTCGAGATCGGGGCTGGGTTTCATCCTGACTTGACTGGTCGGGAGAACATCTACTTGAACGGATCTTTGCTTGGACTAACGAAGAAAGAGTTGGATCAGAAGTTCGACGCGATAGTAGCTTTCGCGGAAGTCGAGAAATTCCTTGACAACCAGGTGAAGCACTACTCGACCGGGATGTACCTCCGGTTAGGTTTCGCCGTTGCGACGCACGTAGACCCTCGGATCATCCTGGTGGACGAGGTCCTGGCCGTTGGGGATGAGGGCTTTCAGCAGAAATGCCTCGAGCGGATGCGGTCCTTCCAGAGAGAAGGTCGCACCATCGTGTTCGTCAGCCACAATCTCGATCTGATTCAACAGATGTGTCAGCGCGCGGTGTTGCTGCACGACGGTCGAGTCGTTGCAGATGGTCGTGCGACCGAAGTAATTCCTGAGTACCGAACAAGGTTAGCCCCCGGATGAGACTCTGGGTTGCGAACTAGCTCGGCGTCTCCCGAAGACATCGATGGAGAACGGCTTCGAGAGATCAAGATTCGGGTTGTAGAACGGATCAGCAGGAAGAGCTGGCGTCCCCCATCGACGGAGGAACGCAGCTTCGTCTTCAGATGGCGTGATCTTCCCCCTGGACGCACCTTCGCGATGAACAAGCAGGGCGTACGGCGTGTAGATGACCGAATAACCTAGTTCCCGCAGCCGGAGGCAGTAATCGACATCACTGAACGCAACTGGCATCGAAAGGTCGAAACCGCCGACGTCACGAAACACCTCGCTACGGGTCAGCATGCACGCACCTGTGACTGCGCTGCAATCGCGAACGACCTCTCCTAGTCCGAAGTATCCTTCACACGAGACGTTTCCCGCCGCTCCGTACAGACCGATGACCATTCCTTCGTGCTGCATACCGCCACGCGGATATCGAAGTCTGGCTCCGACTGCGCCTACCTCACTCCGTTGTCCATGCTCCAACATGGCCTCGATCCACTCCGCGCTGACAACTTCGACATCATTGTTTAGGGACAGCAAGAACTCCGACCTGACTTGGCTCGCGGCTTCGTTCATCATTCTCGAAAAGTTGAACGGGCCGGGGTATCGCACGACTGAACCATCGAACGACTCGAGAAACTGAAGCGTTCGCTCTTCCCGACTTCCATTATCGATTATGACGATGCGGTAGTTCTTGTAGGTGGAGCGCGTTCTGATGCTCCTGATGCACTTGCGTAACAACTGGACCCGGTCGCGCGTCGGGATCAGGATCGCGACCTCTGGAGAACGAGCGAGCGTGTAACGCACTCGATATGAACCTCTAAACGGACCATGCGTCACCTCTCCATCGATCCCACGCCGCACAAGCGCGTCTTCGATAGCGGCGCGCGCCGCGACATATGCGTATGGCTTGGCGTGCGACGATTTCGCTGCCGAACCGGCGATCTTCCGCCAGCTATAAAGGGGCCGGGCGATGTGAACGATGTGTCGCGCTACCTCAGTCACGCGTAGCAGGAGATCGTAGTCTTGGCTTCCGTCGTACTCGCTGCGGAAACCGCCGACACGGTCCAACGTCGCTCTTCGAACCACGCTCAGATGGGTGAGGTAATTCATGCTCAACAGCAGATTCGGCGACCACTGCGGCTTAAAGAATGGCTCGACGTGGCGGCCACTGCTGTCTCGTTTGTCTTCGTCTGTATAGATGTAGTCGACGTGAGGATGAGCCTCTAATGCCATCGCGACCCTGGCGAGCGCGTCCGGTGTCAGCTCGTCATCATGGTCAAGGAGCGCGACGAATTCCCCGGAAGCCATCTGGAGAGCAGCGTTCGAAGCGGCCGAGATACCACGGTTTTCGCTCAGGTACGTGACCTTGATGCGTGTGTCTTGCTCGGCCCACCGCGCGAGCATCTGTTTCGTTTCCGGTCGGGTCGAACCATCATCCGCGGCACACAGCTCCCACCACTCGTATAGCTGGGAGCGAACGGAGCGGATGGCAGCATCGAGCCAATCTGGATCTGTGTTGTATACGGGCATGACGACGCTGATCAAGGGGCGATATTTCAAGCTGTTCATCTCTTGTGCGAGTTGTTCCCGCGCCCGTTCTCCGAGCACGTGTTCTTGCCGCCATACCGCGTACTGTGCGTCTCGATCGGGAGACCCGAGATGCCTGGCGAAACTTCTCAACCGGGGCATCCAGCGGAGCAACCGGGGTAGGCGACGGATCACACCGTAGAGTCCTTCAGACCGCTTTATCTGACGAGCCCTGTCGAGAGCGACTCGGGCTACACCATCGCCACCACGGCGCGACGGGGCCGAACCTGAACGTCCTTTTGCCCCGATGACGCAGTGCTGCCACTCCACGTACGACACCACCGGCCACTGAGTATCCTCGAGAGAAGAAATCCGCCTGGCCCTGACTTTCTTGAAGCCCGCCGACTTCATCGCTTCTTTAACCGTGGCTTCGGTCGGCAACCATTGATGCTCATCTCCAGGCCAGCGACCCTCCCCACCGACGATCGTCTCGATGAGCTTTTCGTCGGCTAACCCCCGCTTACGCAGCACGAGCGCCTTCTCGATGTCGGGCCCGATGCAGGCAAACCTGCCATCCGGCGTGAGAACTCGCAGGACTTCGGCCAACGCCTTCGGAACCTCAACCTCTTTCGTCAGGTGTTCGAGGATGTGCCCCATGTAGACGGCGTCAAAGCTGTTGTCTGGAAACGGAAGATGGAGAACGGACGCGATCACGTCTGGGTTCACTAGCTCATTCGAAGTGAGATCGGTATTGATCCACCCAGCCGCATAGAATTCTCCGCAACCGATGTTCAGCCTCATGCGAATGTCCAATCACTATATGAGTCTGAGAAACTCCTGCTCTCAGCGCGCCTAACAACGATCGCGCGCCCTTCAGGTTAAGGGGCGGTTGCCACCAGCGCGCCACCCACCGCGGTGATTCCGTGGCGCGTCCGATCAATGTGCCGAAAAATGAGACGCACGGGCGGAACGACCCGCTATCGTGACCGAACATGCCCCCGCGCTTCGGACGCCGCGAGGTGACGACTGTCGCCGCGTCGAACCCAACGATGACCGATCGATCCCTCGCGCGAACGAAGGAGATCGTTCTTCTCATCACGGCGGTTGGGCTTCCGCTCGTGTTCTACGGCGAACATGAAGATCAGCCCTTCAACATCACCAAGTTGTCTCTGTTGTTCGCCGGCGTGTCCTGTGGTGTCGCGCTCCACGTGATCCAGCTCGCGTTCGGCCACCGAACGCGCGGGGTCCCTGCGATCAGCATTCCAGCACTCGCGTTGACACTCCCTCTACTCGTGTCGTGGGCGTTGTCTCCCTATCAGGAGTGGGCGCTGTTCGGCCAGTTCTCTCGATTCAACGGACTGCTGCCGTACGCCCTGTTCGCCGTGCTCGGCGTGCTGCTCGTCGATTCCTTCTGGGATCGACCGCGGACGTTGGGCTACGCGATAGCAGCCACGGGCGCTGTCGTCGGTGCTTATGCGTTCGTTCAGGCAGTGGGGCTGGACCCGCTGTGGAAGCCCGGTAGGGACGCGGGAACGGTGTTCCCACCCTCCACCATCGGCCACTACAACTTCGCAGGCGGTTTTCTTGCGATATCCCTACCGTTCAGCATCTTTCTCTGGGTCCGTCAGGAGCCATCGTGGGTCGGGATGGTCGCGACGGTTGCAACGATCCTCGGCCTCGTGATGACTAACAGCCAGGGCGGCTGGATCGCCGCGGTAGTCGGGCTGCTGATCCTCGGCGGCGCGTTCGCTGCAGAACGCTGGCACGCCGCACGGATAGTTTCGCTCGTCGCCGCCGCCGTCTTAGTCGCGGCGCTCGTCGTTGGTGTGGTCATCAGTGCAGATGCGACGCGACCGCTACTCGGAGCCACGGCAAAAACCCGCGGCCTTCTCTGGGTGACGGCTGTCGAGATGGGAGCTGACTCTCCGCTCGTCGGGCGCGGACCGGCGGCGTATGCCGTCGAGGGCGTCCGGTACAGACCCCTCGAATATGTCCTACTGGAGAACAACACCAAAGCTGATGATCCACACAGCGTTCCGCTGTCGTTCTGGGCGAACGCTGGCGCTCTCGGCGGCATTGGGTTCTTGCTGTTCACCTTCTGGATCTTGAGGCGCGGCGTTCGCCTTCCTCGTGGTGAATCTCTCGGAGCTGCGTTCTTCGCCGGCTGTGTGGCCTACCTTGTTCAGTCGCTCGTGAGCATCGACGAACCGTCATTAAGAGCGGGTCTGTGGGTTTCGGTTGCCGGTCTCGCGATCTGCGCCACGAAGGCAGAAACGGCTAGGACATCAACACCCCGCTCCTTCCGACTCCGACGCCTCCGTCTCGCGATCGGGCTCACGGTCGCGTTAGCGATTGCGAGCGCGGGCGTCTGGTACTCAGTGGGGTTGATGAGGACGCACCGGGACGTGGTGAGGGCGAAAGCGCTCTTCGACGAGGGCGCGGTTGGGGAGGCACAGGAGCTATTCACCCAAGCAACCAGATTCCGCTTCGAGCCTCATTATCTGAGCGCGTACGCGTTCGATCTCGGGCTAGCCGCACTCCAGGCGGAGGACGACGCCGGACCCCTGATCGCGCGCATGGGCGAAGTGAACCGCTATCTCGGGAGATTCCCCGAGACGAGTGCATTGCTGACGGCAGCGAGGATCTATTTCTATTGGGGGCAGTTCGAAGCGTCCGGACTAGGGCGAGCCGAGGAGATACTGCTCCTCACGGAGCCGCTGGACCCGGAGAATCCCGATGTCGAGGTCCACCTGGCCCAGGTCCACCTGGCCCAAGATGATGCCTCCACGGCCGTCGCCATCCTCGAGCCGTTGGCACCGAGCCTCACCGGCGATGTTCCGGGCTTCTGGGGCACGCTCGCGGTAGCACGAAGGATGAATGGCGAGATCGCCGGCGCCGACGCGGCGATGCAGCAGGCTCTCGCGCTCAACCCGAACCACTGCAACGTTCTCATCGCGCGAGCCCTCTACGAACGCACCCGCCAGCCGAGGTTGTCGGCCGAGTTGTCGGCGACGCTCGGGCTGAACTGCCCTGTCGGGGACAGGGTCTTCCTCGAAAACCTCATCGAGCAGCGCGCAGCTCAAGAACTCACGGACGCCTGACCTCGGACTCAGCGATCTTTCCGAGGACGCCGTTGACGAAGCGACCTGAATCTTCCGTCGACATCGACTTCGCCATCTCGACCGCCTCGTTGATCACGACCGCAGTCGGCACCTCCGTCCCCCACAGAAGCTCGAATACCGCAATACGCACGAGCGTTCGGTCGATCACCGGCATGCGGTCGATCGCCCACCTGTCGGCATACCGGCTGATGAGGAAGTCGATGTCGGACAGATGCTCCTGAATGCCTGTGACGAGCGTCCGCGCGTAATCGATCGAGTCCTGCGAGGTGATCTCCGCCGGGTTCGGTTCCTCCGGAACGTCCTCGCTCGTCGGCAGCACGCGGGCACCCAGCTGCTGCGCGTCAAAGGTGTCGACAGGTAGTTGGCCCCTGATCTCCGCCTCGTAGAGTGCATCGACCGCCAGTCGACGAGCGGCCCGCCGGCCCTTCATCCGGGGCGCCGGCCCATCAGGAGGATCGCATCACGCGCGCGAGGTGTATTCGCCGGTGCGTGTATCGACCTTGATCTTTTCGCCCTTCTCGATGAACAGGGGCACCTGAACAACTGCCCCCGTCTCGACCGTCGCTGGCTTCAACGCCCCGGAGACACGGTCTCCTTTCGCGCCGGGCTCCGTATCGGTCACCTCGAGCACGATCGACACCGGGAGCTCCGCCCCGATCGCGGCGCCTTCGTAGACCGGAATGTTGCAGATGACTCCGTCCTTGAGGAACTTGACGGAGTCGCCGAGCAGCTCAGGATCGACGTGTGTCTGCTCGTACGTCTCGTTGTCCATGAATACGAGCCCGGCGTCGTCCTTGTACAGATACTGCATCTCTCGCTTGTCGAGCACCGCAACGTTCACTTTCTCGTCCGCGCGGAAGGTCCGGTCCACGACCGCTCCCGTCTTGACGTTCTTCAACTTCGTCTTTACGAACGCCTGCCCCTTCCCCGGCTTCACGTGTTGGTAATAGGTGATCGTGAAGAGCTTCCCGTCGATGTCGAGGGTCTGCCCGGGGCGGATGTCGTTGGTCGATGCCATTCGTGCCCTCCTAGAGCTCGATCAGTCGATCCTTCGGCGCGAAACCGAGAACCTCGCCGCCTGACTCCGTGACGAGGACACAGTCCTCGATACGGATACCGGCATCATCCGGGATGTACACCCCGGGCTCGACCGTAACTACGTCGCCTGATTCGAGGGTGTCCTCCGAGATCCGGTGCAGGCGCGGCGCTTCGTGAACGTCAAGACCGACGCCGTGCCCGAGCCCGTGGCCGAACCGTTCCGCGTGGCCCGCGGCAGAGATGACATCGCGACCCGCCTTGTCGACTTCGACCCCCGTTCGCCCGGCCGCCACAGCAGAGATACCCGCATTGTGCGCCTGCAGAACAAGCGCGTAGAGCTCTTGCTGTTCGTCGGTAGCGGGACCGAGCACGACGGTGCGAGAGAGATCGGAGCAGTAACCGTCCCGCGTGCAACCGAAATCGACCAAGACCAGGTCCCCTTTGTCGAACGTCCGGTCCCCCGGCGTGTGATGGATGTGTGCGGACAGAGGGCCCGAAGCGACGATGGGCGGAAAGGCAACTCCGTCGGCTCCGTGCTGGCGCATGTGCATCTCGACGTCCAGCGCGATGGCGCGTTCGGACACGCCGGGTACCAGACGGTCGAGGACCCACGCGAACGTCTCGTCGCCGAGCCGCACGGCGTCGCGGATCAACTCGATCTCCTCCGCATCCTTGTTCCTGCGCAATGACTCGACCGTCCCGCCGACGGTAACGAGCTCTGCGTCCACGCTCTCGACCAGGTCGTCCCGCTCGGTCAGCGTCATCGACCCTTCGACGCCGAGCCGCGTGACTTTCCTCGCCGTCAGCTGATCCCCGAGAACGTCTGTCAGTCGCGCGGGGTAGACGAGAACATCCGCCCCCTGGACGAGCGCGCCTGCTCGAGCCTCGTAGCGCGGGTCCGTCAAGAACAGCGCGCCGTCCGCGTGTACGAGGACCTGCCCGTTCGTGCCAGAGAATCCGGTGAGGTAGCGCACGTTCGTGAGGTTCGTAACCAGCAGCGGGTCGACGTCGCCGGACGTCAGGTCGCGCTGGAGTCTAGAGATACGTCCTTCGTGATCCACGCTACGAGACTAGGCCCTTCAACAACCGCAAGGCCGCGACGTAAGAGGCGGCGCCGAAACCCGCAACGATGCCGTGCGCGGCTTCTGCCGTGACGGAGCGGCGGCGCCACGGCTCACGGGCGTGGATGTTCGACAGGTGGACCTCGATCACGGGGTACGGCACGGCGCGGATAGCGTCGGCTATCGCGCGGCTCGTGTGGGAATAAGCAGCAGGGTTCACCACCGCGCCCGAAACGGAATCGATCGCGGCATGCAGGCGCTCGATGATCTCGCCCTCACGCGCGGTCTGATAGATGTCTGGATCCAACCCGAGGTCCGCAGCTTCCGTGCGGATCGCGCGGTTGACCTCGTCGAGGTTCTGCGACCCGTACACGGATAGCTCCCTGCTGCCGAGCCTGTCGAGGTTGGGACCGTGGATGACGAGTATCTTCACGGAACGACCTTCCTGAGAGCGTCCTCGATCTGCGCGTCCGTAGCTTCTACCCCAACGCGCGGCGAGCCGATACCTGCGAGCAGGACGAAGCGGGTCCCGCCCCGGTGCTTCTTGTCGCGCTTCAGGGTGCCCAAAACCCTTGCGGTGTCGAACTCACGCGCTAGCGGAAGTCCGGCCTTACCCAGAACATCGGCATGCATCTCCACGCCCTGCGCGTCGAGCATGCCCAGATCGTGCGCAAGGTGGGCCGCAGCCATCATCCCGACGGAGATCGCCTCGCCGTGGCGTGTGCCGGTCTCGTGCTCGATCGCGTGCCCGAAGGTGTGGCCGTAATTCAGGATCTCGCGGTGCCCGGCCTCGGTCTCGTCCATCGCCACCACCCGAGCTTTGATCGCGCACGAGCGGCGCACCACGCTCTGTAGGACATCAGGTTCGCATGCCAGCAGAGGGTCGATCTCTTCCGAAACGACACCAAGCAGATCCGGGTCCGATATGAAGCCGTATTTCACGACCTCGGCCAGCGCCGACCTGACCTCTTCGACCGGAAGCGACCGAAGCAGCGACACGTCACAGATCACGGCCAGTGGTTGGTGGATGGTCCCGATCAGGTTCTTCCCCTGCGGCAGGTTGACCGCCGTTTTCCCTCCGATCGCAGCGTCGACCTGCGCGAGCAGCGTCGTCGGCACGTGTAGCACCGGCATGCCACGGTGGTAGACGGAGGCGATGAAGCCCGCGAGGTCGCAGACGACCCCGCCGCCGAAACCGACGACGAGATCTGATCGATGCGCTCCCCGATCCGCCATCTCTTGGAGCAACCGTCCGGCGACGTCGAGGTTCTTGCTTGACTCCCCTTCGTCGATCGTCAGAACGTCGACCTCGAACCCAGCTACGACCAGCGAATCCAGCAGTGGCTTCGCGTGTGCCGCCAAGCTCGGATGGGTGACGAGGAAGGCGCGGTCGGCCGCAGGCATGTCGACGAAGGACGGTGCGTCGGGGGCGATGTTCTCGCCGATGAGGATCGGGTACGAGCGGGGGCCGAGCTCGACGGTGACCTTCGCCGGCCCTCCCTGCACCCCTACCCCCGTCGCGCGGATGATCGAGGCGACCACCCGATCGGGCGAAACGCTCGTCGTATCGACGACATGGCTGGCGACGCGTGCGTAGATCTGGCGCCGATCGTCATAAAGAGCCCGAGGGTCGGAGAGATGCAGCATCGGGCGTCCTGCGTCGTGGCCTATGCGCCGCATCGCCTCCGGATAAGACACATCCAGGTGAACCACGGCGTGCCACGACAGAAGCGAGCAGGTGACGGGATCGTGCACCGCTCCCCCTCCGACGGCTACGACGGCGTCCGGGCCCTGGAGAGCACGCTCTACGGCTTCCCTTTCCATCGTGCGGAAGGATGCTTCGCCTCCCTCCCTGAAGATCGTGCCGATCGTCTTGCCGGCCGCCTGCTCGACGAGCTCGTCGGTGTCGATGAAAGGAAGGTTGACCCTTTCCGCAAGAAGGCGACCGACCGTCGTCTTACCCGCACCCATGAAGCCGACGAGAACGATCATCGCGGCCGCCTTGCGTCGGTCCGTTCTCGGTATCTCTGTACCGTTGCTTCCAAGTCGGCAGCCGTGTCGCCGCCGAACATCTCGAGCATCGCGTCCGCCAGGACGAGCGCGACCACTGACTCGCACACGACCGCAGCGGCAGGGACAGCACAGACATCCGTTCGCTCTTGGAAAGCTTCCGTAGGTTGACCAGAAGTCATGTCGACGCTGCGCAGACGCTTCTTCAG
>DASZOC010000054.1:0-71034 GCA_035550975.1 Actinomycetota bacterium
GTCGAGGGGATCCTCGTCACGGGGCGGGTGGGGGCCGAGACGGCCCTGGAGTGTTCCCGGTGCCTCGACCGGTTCGCCGGTCGTGTGGACGTCGACGTGTGCGAGCTATTCGTGGCGCCCGGCCACGCCGAGCAGGCAGACGACGACGCCTACGAGGTCTCCGGGACCGAGATCGACCTCGAGCCGATGCTCAGGGATGCGGTGACGCTTGCCTTGCCGCTGAATCCCCTGTGCCGGGACGCGTGCGAAGGGTTGTGTCCCACCTGCTACAAGCGGCGCGATCAAGGACCGTGTGATTGCAAGCAGGAAGAGACCGACCCGAGATGGGCGGCGCTGTCGGCGCTGCGAGAGCGGTTGGAGGACTAGGAGGAACGACGATGGCGGTACCGAAGCGACGAAAGACCGGCTCGAAGATGAGGTCGAGGCGCGCCCACTGGCGCGTAGCTGCCCCGGCCAGCTCTACGTGCCCGCAGTGCCGGCAGCCCAAGATGCCTCACCGCGTCTGCGCCAACTGCGGCTACTACGCCGGTCGCCAGGCTGTAGAGACTGAGTAATACGGCCCTGGGTTCCCTGGAAGCACTCGGCGTTCCCGCCGAGCTGGGCCCGGTTTACGAACTCGCGCTGACGCACCGCTCGTTCGCCTTCGAGCAGCCGGAGACGGTCGAGCACAACGAGCGCCTCGAGTTCCTCGGCGACGCGATCCTCGGAGCGGTCGTCACCGATCTGATCTATTCGAAGTTCCCCGACCTCCCCGAGGGGGACCTCGCCCGCCTGCGCGCGTCGGTCGTGAATACCGCGGCGCTCGCGGACATCGCGCGCTCGCTGGGTGTGGGCAAGCACCTCCGGCTCGGCAAGGGTGAGGAAGCGTCCGGGGGGCGCGACAAGGCGTCGTTGCTGGCGGACTCGTTCGAAGCCATCGTGGGCGCGGTGTACCTGGATCAGGGGCTCGACGCCGCCGCGGCCGTCCTGCGTCCGCTGTTCGACCGGGTGCTCGACGAGCTCCTGGAGGAGGGCGACACCTTCGATCCGAAGACCGCTCTGCAGGAGGCCGCGGTGAAGCTCCACGGCGAGGTGCCGTTCTATCGCGTCGCTTCCAGTGGGCCGGATCACGAAAAGGCATTCACGGCGCACGTCTTCATTGGGGGCCGATCGTTCGGCTCGGGCGGCGGGCGCAGCAAGAAGGAAGCCGAGCAGGTCGCGGCGCGTGAAGCGCTCGACCGGATCGAGGGAGAGCCCGGTGCCGGCACTGGTTGAGATCGAGGTCCTCCGCCGCGACCTGGAGCGCGAGATCGTCGGACGAAGGATCAAAGACGTCGACGTGACGGCCGCGCGCAACGCGATGAAAGTCATCCCGCGTCACGGGCGCCGCAAGGACTTCCAGGCTCTCGTCGCGGGGGCGAAGTTCGAAAAGGTCGATCGCGCCGGCAACCGTCTCCTGCTCACGCTCGACAACGACCGTGTGATGGTCGTTGATCTCGGCGACACGGGGCAGCTCCTGAAGGTCAGCGCGTCGGGAGCACTCGAGACCCACACCCATCTCGTGTTCACGTTCACGATCGGCGGACAGCTCCGACTCATCGACCCAAAGGCGAACGCGGAGGTCTTCGTCGGCACGGAGCAGGAGGTCGTCGACCTCGGCTACACCTCCGTCGAAGGCATCGACGTACTCGAGCAGCAGGTGACGTGGCCGCACTTCTCCGGCATGCTCGAGGAGCGCCAGCAGCCGATGAAGGACCTGCTGATGGACGACCGGTTCATCGTCGGGCTGCGCCATCTCTACTCCGACGAGATCCTGTGGACCGCGGCCCTGCGCTACGACCGCCCCTCGGACAAGCTGACGTCGCAGGACGTCCGCCGGCTCTACCGCGCATTGATCGAGACGATGCAGGACTCGCTGAAAGCACGCGGTACCTCGTGGGGGTCGCACGGCTTCACCGACCTCTCCGGCGTCCCCGGTCAGTACCAGCTCGAGCTGAAGGTGTTCGAGCGCGAGGGCGAGGCCTGCAAACGGTGTCGCAACGAGATCACGAAGGAGCCCTACGGGGAAGGGTTCACGTACTTCTGCCCCCAGTGCCAGTCATGACGACCGAACGATCGACCGAACGCGCCAGGAGGTTTCGCTGTGGAAGATAGGACCCGAGTCCACGTATTCGTGATGGGGGATGTCCAGGGCTACGGATTCCGTCAAGCCATCGCGGACAAGGCCAACGAGCAAGGCGTCGCGGGTTGGGTCAAGAACCTGTCCGACGGGCGCGTCGAAGCCGTCCTGGAGGGGCCGCGCGACGAGGTCTACCGCGTCGTCGGCCTCTGCCGTGCCGGCCCGAAGGGGGCCAAGGTCAACGGCGTCCAGGTAGACCGCGAACCCCCCCGCAACGAAAAGACCTTCAAGATCAAATAGCAGCGCGGTCCCGCTCCCGGCTGCGGGGTGCCTTCCGGGAGGGGCGCGACGGGGGCCGCCTGAACGGCGGCTCGCCTGCTCCTTCCGGGCGGATCGCACAGGGTCGTCCCATTAACGAGCGATCCGCCCTCCAGAGCCCTCCCTACCGGGCACCCCGCATCCGTCCGCTGTCCTGGTCCCGCGCCCAGACAGGGGTGCAACGAGGGGGTCCTGGAAGGGGAGGATCTGGAGAGCACGCAAAGACCAGCGTTAGGCGTGCCCGATCGAGCACCAGCAGGCCACCTCGACGCGAGGGGCGTGCTCGGAAGCAGCCGGCGGCCGGGGGGCCGCCCGCGCCCTCCCCGTAGGACCCCCTCGTGGAGCCCCGGTCACCCCAGGGGGCGCGAGGAAAGACGCCGTGGCGGGGGGCTTCGCCACTAGGCTGGCCTCCATGTTTGTCAAAGCCCTGCGGGTTGCGGGGTTCAAGTCGTTCGCCGACCCCACGGTGCTGCAGTTCGAGCCCGGTGTGAACGTGATCGTGGGGCCCAACGGATCCGGCAAGTCGAACATCGCCGACGCGCTGTCGTGGGTGCTCGGGTCGCAGGCGCCTTCCAGCCTCCGCGGCGCCTCCATGGAGGACGTGATCTTCGCCGGGTCCGCCGGGAGGCCGCGGCTCGGGATGGCGGAGGTCGAGCTGACTCTCGACAACACGTCGCGGATCCTGCCGCTCGACCTCCCCGAGGTCACGGTGTCGCGGACGACGGACCGGACCGGGTCGACCGAGTACCGCATCAACGGCGCCGCGTGCCGGCTGCTCGACATCCAAGAGCTGTTGAGCGATACCGGCATCGGCCGGAGCATCCACACGATCGTGGGACAGGGGCAGCTCGACGCGGTCCTGCAAGCGCGTCCGGAGGATCGGCGGTCGTTCATCGAGGAAGCCGCGCAGATCGGGAAGTTCAGGCGCCGCAAGGACCGGGCTCTGCGCAAGATCGAGCGCGTCGAAGACAACATGATGCGCCTCAACGACGTGCTCGCCGAGCTACGGCGCGCGATCCGACCGCTGAAACGACAGGCGTCGGCTGCCGCCGTCTATTCCGAGCTCGTCGGGCGCCACCGAGAGCTACGCCAGCGGCTCGCCGCGACCGAGCTGCACCGGCTCGCGGACATCGAGTCGGTCTTCGATCCGGACGTCGAGGGTCATCGCGCCGAGCTGCTCCAGGACGAGCTCAGCCACGTTCGGGCGCGGCTCGAAGACGCCGGCGGCGAGCGGGATCGTTTGGCCGCGGCCGCGGACGAAGCCCAGCAGATGGCGTATCGGATCGGGCGCGCATCGGACCGGCTCACGAGCCTAGGACGGCTCGCGCAGGAGCGCGCGGAGACGATCGCCGCGCGGCTCGCGGCGGAGACCGAGGAGGGGTATCGCGAGCGCATCCGCCTGCTCGAGACCGACCTCAAGCGATGGCGGGCAGCCGGTACGGAGCTACGCGAAGCCGCCGACGCAGCGGCGGCGAAAGCACAGCACGCCCGCGACGGGTCGGCCGCGCAACGCGAGATCGTCGAACGCGCGGAGCGAGCATTGCACGACGCGCGTGGCGAAGAGACGCTTGCAGCCCAGGCGCTTGTCCGCGCGGAGGGGAGCGAGGCCGCGGGACGCGCCAGCATCGGAGCGAGCGAAGCACGCGTCACTGCAGCCGAGGAACGCCGCGCCGCGATGGAAAGTGAGCTCGTCCACGACCGGCAGGTCGTTGCCGGCGCAGAGAAGGACGTCGCGAACCTGGAGACCGAGCTGGATGCCGCCACGGAAGCGGCGGCCGCGGCCGAGGCACGTCTCGAAGAGGCGCGGGAGCGCGCGGAGCAGCTGAAGGATCGTCTCAGCGCACGCCATTCCGATCGCGCCGCGGCAGAGGCGCGTCTACACGCGATCGAAGAGATCATCGCCCTGTTCGCCGACCAACCGGCCGTCACGAGCCGGCTAGAGCCGCTTGTCGCCGACGCGCGCGAGCGACTGGTGCTCGCCACGGCCGACGACAAGCAGGCGGCCGAGATACTCGCCTCTGCCGAGGCGGTCATAGAACAGCGGTGGAGCGAGGTGGCGCGGCAAGACGAAGAGCTGCGCCGTCTCGACGCGTTGATGTCGGGAGCCTCCGAGCGGCTCGCGGGTTCACGTCGCCGGCACGAGGTGCGCGAGATCGAACTAGCGGCGCTGGACGAGGAGCTTGCCCGGACCCGCGACGCTCTCGCCGCCGCGGAACGCGACGCGACCGAGGAGCGTGCGGCGCTGCCTGCGAGGAGAGCAGCGCTCGACGAAGCACGCGCCGCGCGGGAGCAAGCGGAGAACGCGGTGCGCGACGCGCGCCAGGCATTGTCCGCGGCAACCGCCGCGGTGAACGCGGCGGAGCTGGAGTCGCGGACCGCCGAGGAACGGGCGCTCGCAGCGCAGCTGAGGTTCGAGGAGGCCGAGAGCGGTATCGGCGACGCACAGGCGGCGCTGTCGGGCCTCGAGGACCTGCGGGCGGACCTGGCGCGGCGCCGCCGGCGCGCCGAACAGGTCGCGCGGACCGCGATCGCCGCCGCGGCGCGTGCGGCCGAATGGGCCGCCGACGCCGAGCAGAGGGCGCGGGCGACGCGCGACGAAGCACATGCAAGCGATCAGAGGCTGGCAGCGATGCGGGCGCGCGAGCGGGAGCTGACCCAGAGCCTCGAAGAGGTGAGTCGCAAGCAGAACGAAGCCGCCGTGCGACGAGCGGAGACGCGCGCGCGGACCGAGGCGATCGCCGAACGTGCCATGGACGAATGGGCGATGACCGTCGAAGACATCACTGCGCTCGAGCGGTTCTCGTCCGAACAGGAAGTGGAAGCGCGCAGCGAGGTGGAGAAGCTCGACCGTGAGATGCGACGGATGGGCGCGGTCAATCCGCACGCGGCCGAGGAGTATCGCGAGCTGGCCGAGCGTGAGGAGTTCCTCGTCACGCAGATCGACGACCTGCAAGCGTCGAAGCGAGACCTGATGAAGGTCGTCCACGACGTCGACGACACGATCGTCCGGGTCTTCGGTGAAGCGTTCGAAGACGTCGCACGCGAGTTCGAAGGCGTCATCCAGCGGCTGTTCCCGGGCGGCAGCGGGGGACTGAAGCTGACCGACCCCGACGACCTTCTCGCCAGTGGCATCGAGATCGAGGCCCGGCCCCCCGGCAAGAACGTCCGCAAGCTGTCGTTGTTGTCCGGTGGGGAGCGATCTCTGGTGGCGCTCGCGTTCCTGTTCTCGATCTTCCGCTCGCGCCCGTCGCCCTTCTATCTCCTCGACGAGGTCGAAGCTGCTCTGGACGACGTCAACCTGCATCGCTTCCTGGGTCTCGTGGCCGAGCTCGAGCAGCGCGCACAGATACTGATCGTCACGCACCAGAAACGAACGATGGAGGCTGCCGACGTCCTCTACGGCGTCTCGATGGCCAAAGACGGAGTGTCACGCGTCATCGCCAAGCGGCTGGAGCAAGTGACCCTCTAGGCACGACCCCGGTTTAGCCTGTCGGGCATGCCTGATGGGATCGTCCCCGAGCTACTGATCGTCCTCGGCCTCCTCGTTCTGACCGGCGCGATCGCGTTCGCGTCGCGGACGAAGCGACGGCCGACCGACAAGCCGGTGGCGCGGCCGGATACGACCCGGCCGACCGCGCAGGCCCCGGCCGAGGCGGAACAGACGATCGCGGTGGACGAGGTCCCTGCACCGGCTCCGGTCGAGACAGCCGAGCCGGCCGAAACGCGCGTCGAAGAGGAAATCCCGCGCGCGACGTTGCGCGACCGCCTCGTCAAGAGCCGCCGCTTCTTCGCCGGCCACCTGGCGCAGGTGCTCGGCTCCGCCGACGAGGACGAGGTCTGGGACGACCTCGAAGCGGCGCTGATCCAGGCAGACGTGGGCGTCGCGACGGCGACCGCCATCACGCAGCGGGTGCGGGAGTCGACCTCTCGGTCGGCGACTCGGGACCCAGAGGCGGTCAAAGCGCTCGTCGCCGACGAGTTGAACCGCACGTTCGACGACGAGGTCGACCGCGGGCTCGTGTTCGCGCCGGAAGCGCCGAGCGTGTGGCTCGTGGTCGGCGTCAACGGAACCGGCAAGACGACGACGATCGGGAAGCTCGCCCGCGACCTGTCGAATCGCGGACGGTCCGTCGCCCTCGCAGCCGCCGACACGTTCCGCGCCGCGGCCGACGAGCAACTCGGCGTCTGGGCGGACCGGTCCGGTGCAGACCTCGTGAAGCACCAGCATGGTGCCGATCCCGGTGCCGTCGCCTACGACGCGCTGCAGCACGCGCGTGCACGCGGCACCGACGTGCTGATCGTCGATACCGCAGGACGGCTGCATACGAAGACCCCGCTGATGGACGAGCTCGCGAAGGTCCGGCGGGTCATCGAGAAGGACGGCCGCGTCGACGAGGTCCTGTTGGTTATCGATGCGACCGCGGGTCAGAACGGGCTGGTTCAGGCCAAGGAATTCGCGCAGACGGCCGGCGTCACCGGGATCGTCCTGACGAAGCTGGACGGGACCGCGAAGGGTGGCATCGCGTTCGCCATCGAGACCGAGCTCGGGATCCCGATCAAGCTGATCGGCGTGGGGGAAGGGGCCGAGGACCTGGAGCCGTTCGAGCCCAAAGCGTTCGTCGACGCGCTCCTGTCTTAGCGATGAAGATCGTCGTCGCCGGCGGGACCGGGTTCCTGGGCCGTCACATCACGCGCGCGTTGCTCGATGCGGGTCACGACGTCACCGTTCTCAGCCGCACGGCTAGGACGTCGGGCATCCCGCAACTCGCAGGCGCGAACGCGACCGCGGCCGACGTCACCGATCCCGTATCGCTGGCCGGGAAGCTCGACGGTGCGGATGGAGTCGTCGGCGCCGTTCAGTTCCCGAACTACCCGATGGAGGTTCCCCGCAAAGGCCTCACGTTCGATCGCTACGACCGGCAGGGGACCGAGAACCTGATCGCCGAGGCAGAGAGAGCCGTGGTCTCGAGCTACGTCTACATCAGCGGCGCGGGAGCCGATCCCGCGACCCCGGTTACCTGGTACCGCGCGAAGGGGCGTGCGGAGGCCGCGTTGCGGACGAGCTCGATGGCAGCGACTGTCCTCCGGCCCTCGTGGGCATACGGACCGGAGGACAAGGCGTTGAACAAGTTCGTTCAGATCGCGCGCTATTCGCCGATCGTGCCTCGCGTCGGCGTGCGCAAGCAGCTGATCCGTCCCGTCTTCGTGCGCGACGTCGCCGCTGCTGTGGCCCGCATCTTCGAACGCGGCGCGTGGGACAAGACCTACGAGATCGGGGGCCCCGACGTGGTGACGATGGACGAGGTCATCCGAACGATGCTCGACGTGATGGGGAAGCGGCGGCTCGTGGTAGGCGTGCCCAAGGTCCTCCCCAAGATCGCGACCGCGCCTTTCGTGCTGCTGCCGAAGCCACCGATGACGCCCGGCGGCATCGAGTTCGCGGTGCAGGACGGGCTCGTCGACAGCACGGAGCTGGAGCGGGACCTCGACCTGCACCCGGTCGCGCTGCGCGAAGGGTTGTCGACCTACCTCGCGCCGTCGTGACCGCAGGCGCGCCTCGCGTCGACCCCAAGCGCGGGATCGTGTTGCGTCTCGCGGTCATCCTGGTCGCGTACGTCACCTACCGCGTGCTCGAGACGCAGCGTCTGTCCGCGGGGATCTTCGCCGGGGTCGGGGTCCTGCTCGTGGGCTACGCGGTGGTGACCTATCTCACGACCCGCAGTGACGAGAGGTCCGGCCTCCTCCAGACCGGCCAGACGATCCTCGGGTCGGTGCTGATCCTCCTGGGTGTCGGCCAGCTCTTAACCTAGGCCGGTGTTCGACTCCCTGAGCTCTCGCTTCGACGAGATATTCACGCGCCTTCGCTCGAAAGGGCGTTTGACCGAGAAGCAGGTCGACGAGGTCCTGCGCGAGCTGCGCCTTGCGCTCCTCGAAGCGGATGTCTCGTTGAAGGTGGTGAAGGCGTTCGTCGCCGACGTTCGCGAGGCCGCCGCCGGAGCCGAGATCCACAAGAGCCTCACGCCCGCGCAGCAGGTCATCAAGCTGGTCCACGCCGCGCTGATCGAGATCCTCGGCCACGAGACGGCGGCCCTCGCACCGTCGTCGCGGCCCCCCCGGACGATCCTGATCGCGGGCCTGCAAGGTTCCGGAAAGACGACCGCGGCCGCGAAGCTCGCGTTGCACCTCAAGGGGCAGGGGCGGCGGCCGTTGCTGGCCGCGTGCGACCTGCAGCGACCCGCGGCGATCAGCCAGTTGCAGCAGCTTGGCGACCAAGCCGGCGTGCCGGTAGTCGCGCAGCCGGACGAGAAGGACCCGACCGTCGTTGCTGCCGCAGCTTTGCGCCGAGCGCGCGATGAAGGCCACACCGACCTGATCGTCGACACCGCGGGCCGCCTGCATGTCGACCCGGATCTCATGGCGGAACTCGGGCGGGTGGCTGCGGCCGTGGAACCGACGGAGACCCTGCTCGTGTGCGACGCGATGACCGGGCAGGACGCGGTCAACGTCGCGGACGCGTTCCTCACGGAGGTAGACGTCACCGGGATCGTGCTGACGAAGCTCGACGGAGACGCGCGCGGGGGCGCGGCGCTCTCGATGAGCTACGTCACTGGACGACCGATCAAGTTCGCGGGTGTCGGAGAGAAGCTCAAGGACATAGAGGCATTCCATCCCGATCGGATGGCGTCGCGCATCCTCGGGATGGGCGACGTATTGACCCTGATCGAGAAAGCAGAGTCTGCTTTCGATGCCGCCGAGGCGAAGAAGATGGAGGAGAAGCTCCGGAAGGCGGACTTCACGTTCGAAGACTTCCTGAGCCAGATGCAGGCCCTGAAGAAGATGGGGCCCCTGTCACAGGTGATGGGCATGCTGCCCGGCATGTCGAAGCTTCCCGTCGGCGACCAGCAGGTGGATGCGCAGATGCCGAAGATCGAAGCGATCATCCGCTCGATGACTGCACAGGAGCGCAACGATCCTTCCGTGATCAACGGGAGCCGCCGCAAGCGGATCGCGGCGGGGTCGGGGTCGACGATCCAGGACGTGAACCGGCTCGTGAAACAGTTCGACCAGGTACGAAAGCTCATGAAGCAGATGAGCGCCGGCAAGGGGCGCATGCCGTTCGGCAACATGAAGATCCCGCCGGGCCTGGGCCTCTGACCTGCGCTAACGCATCGCGGGCTGCTAGGATGCCCGCTCTCGCAGCAGATCCCCCTCAAGGAGAAACATGGTCAAGATCAGATTGATGCGCGTCGGGAAGCGGAAGCAACCCTCGTACCGCGTCGTCGTCGCGGACGCCCGCAGCCCTCGTGACGGACGCATCATCGAAGCGATCGGGCACTACCACCCGCGCGAAGAGCCCTCGCTCGTAGAGATCGACAACGACAGGGCGCTGTACTGGTTGCGCAACGGGGCGCGGGCGTCCGACTCGGTCCGTCAGCTCCTTCGTATCTCGGGGGCGTGGTCGGAGTTCTCCGGCGAGGCGCCGCTCGCGGCCGCGCAGGCCGCCGCTCCACCTGCGGATGTCGCCCGCAAGAAGGCGACCCCGGCGGCTTCCGTAACTGCGGCCGAAGAAGCTCCCGAAGAGACGCTCGAGGCGAACGCGGGCGGCGACGTCGCAGGCGCTGCTGATGATGCCGCGGACGCATCGGAGAGCCCCGCCGAGGCGGCGACCACCGCAGCTCCCGCGGAGGAAGAAGCCACGTCGTGACGCGCGAGCTCCTGGAATATGTCGTCCCCTGGCTCGTCGACAGTCCCGACGCGATCGAGATCACGGAGGTCGAGGGCGACCGCGGCGCGACGGTCCTGGAGCTGAGCGTGGATCCCGACGACGTGGGCAAGGTGATCGGCAAGCGCGGCAGGATCATCCGGTCTCTGCGCGCGCTCGCTAAGGCGTCGCAACATGACGGCGGCAACATCATGGTCGAGGTGGTCGACTGACGCCTCCCGGCATGCTCCTTGCCGGGGAGGTCGGCAAGCCACACGGCTTGGCTGGGGATGTGTATGTCGTCGTCATATCCGACGATCCGCACCGTTTCGAACCCGGTTCGGTCCTGCACAGCGAATCGGCCGGCGAGCTCACTATCGAGAGGTGCAGGCGGCATTCCGGGCGCGTGCTGGTGAAGTTCGAACGCTTCGATACCCGCGAGCAGGCAGAGACACTGCGCGGCCCCCTCTACGTCGCGGCCGACCACGCGCGTGCGCTGGACGACGACGAGTACTGGCACGACGATCTGGTCGGGCTGATGGTGACGTCGCGGGAGGGGGCCGAGCTCGGGCGCGTCGAAGCGGTCGTGGCGGGACCGGCCCAGGACCTGCTCGAGGTGGCGACGCCGGCGGGAGCGCGCCTCGTTCCGATCGTGAAGGAGATCGTCGTCTCGGTCGACGTCGCGGCCGGCACGGTCGTCGTCGATCCTCCGGAGGGCTTGTTCGACTGATGCCGCGCATAGACGTCGTGACGATCTTCCCGGAGTTGTTCGAGGTTCCCTTGAAGACCAGCCTTCTCGGCAAGGCGGTCGCGGACGGGTTGCTGGAGGTCGGCGTGCACGACCTCCGTCGCCACGGCCTCGGAAAGCACCGGTCGGTCGACGACGAGCCTTACGGAGGTGGGCCCGGGATGGTGATGCGCCCGGAGCCGATCTTCGCGGCCGTCGACGAGCTACGGACGGACGACAGCAGGGTCGTCCTGATGTCCGCGCGCGGGACGCGTCTCGACCACGCCGTCGTCGAGCGCCTCTCGAACGAGGCTCACCTGATCCTGATCTGCGGGCGCTTCGAAGGCGTCGACGAGCGCGTCGCGCTGCACTGCGCCGATGAGGAGATCTCGCTCGGCGACTTCGTGCTCGCCGGCGGCGAGATCGCGGCTCTCGCGGTGATCGAAGCCATCTCGAGGCTCGTGCCGGGCGTGCTCGGCAACGAGGAGTCGCTCGCCGTCGAGTCGCACCGCGCGGGCGAGCTGGAGTACCCGCAGTACACGCGCCCCGCCGAGTTCCGCGGCCACAGGGTGCCCGACGTATTGCTGTCGGGCCACCACGGAGACGTCGACGCATGGCGCCGCGACCAAGCGGCCACGGCTACGACCTCGCGCCGGCGAGACCCCGCGGGGGACGCCGAGTAGCGGCCTCGGCCGCGGGACAATCGGTGCATGGCGGTGACTCGTACGCTCCAGCGCCCCGAACGCGGCTCGATCCCCACCGAGCCCGGCGTCTATCTGTTCCGGGACGCGGCCGGACGCGTGATCTACGTGGGCAAGGCGAAGTCGCTCCGCTCCCGCATCTCGAACTACTTCGGGCCCGACCTCCACCCGCGGACGTACGCGATGGTCCAGGCCGCGGCAGAGGTGGAATGGATCGTGACGTCGAGCGAGGTCGAGGCGCTCCACCTCGAGGTCAACCTGATCAAAGAGCACCGGCCCCGCTACAACGTCCGCTACCGCGACGACAAGAGTTATCCCTATCTCGCGATCACCCTCGACGAGGAGATACCGCGGGCGCGCGTGATGCGAGGCGCCAAGAAGAAGGGCGTCCGCTACTACGGCCCCTTCGCACACGCCTACGCGATCCGGGACACCCTCGACCTGTTGCTCCGGACGTTCCCGATGAGAACGTGCTCGCAGGGCGTTTTCGACCGCTGCAGACGCAGGAACCGACCCTGCCTCCTCTACGACATCGAGCGTTGCTCGGGCCCGTGCGTGGGCGCGGTGTCACCGGAAGAGCACCGCGTGATCGCGCTGGAGCTGTGCGATTTCCTCGACGGGAACACGAAGCCGGTGGTCCAGCGGCTGGAGCGATCGATGAAGGAGGCGGCGGGCCGACAGGAGTTCGAGGTCGCCGCGAAGATGCGCGACCAGCTGGACAACGTGCGCAAGGCGATCGAGCGCCAGCAGATGGTGTCGTCACATGCCGAAGAGATGGACGTCATCGGACTGGCCGAAGACGACCTCGAGGCCGCGTTCCAGGTCTTCTTCGTGCGCGGGGGCCGCGTGACCGGCCGCAAGGGCTACATCGTCGACAAGGTCGAAGATCTGGACACCGCCGGGCTCGTGTCCCGCTTCCTCGAGCGCCTCTATACCGACGCCGACATCCCGCGTCAGGTCCTGGTGCCGGAGGAGCCCGACTACAAGGAGCTGCTGCAGCGGTGGCTGCGTCAGCGGCGCGAAGGAGCCGTCGCCATCCGGGTGCCGCAGCGCGGGGAGAAGCGAGCGTTGCTGCAGACGGTGACGGAGAACGCGCAACAGCAGTTCACGCGTCACCGCCTCAAGCGATCGAGCGACTTCGCCGCGCGTTCGAGGCAGCTGCGTGAGCTCCAGGACGCGATCGGGATGTCGGAGGCGCCCTTGCGGATCGAGTGCTACGACATCTCGAACACGGGCCCGACCGAGGCCGTTGGTTCGATGGTGGTGTTCGAAGACGGGCTCCCGAAGCGCTCCGACTACCGTCGTTTCGCGATGAAGTGGACCGAAGGGCCGAACGACGTCGCGATGATGGGCGAGGTCATACGGCGGCGGTTCGCCCGCTTCAACGAGGAGGCGGCGCTCGAGGCGGGCGAGCGCAACCGCAGGTTCGCGTATCCACCGAACCTGGTCGTCATCGACGGTGGCAAGGGGCAGCTCAACCGTGCCGTCGAGGTCATGGACGAGCTCGGTGTGGAGGGCGTGACCACGGTGTCGCTCGCGAAGCGCATGGAGGAGGTCTTCCTCCCGGGGGCGGCGGACCCGGTACGCATCCCGCGGGGCTCGGAGGCGCTGTACCTGTTGCAGGCGATCCGCGACGAGGCGCACCGGTTCGCCCTCGCGTACCACCGGCTCAAGCGCGGCAAACGCATGACCGCGTCGGCGCTCGACGGGATACCCGGCCTCGGCGCGACGCGGCGCAAGAAGCTTCTGAACCACTTCGGCTCCGTCAAGAAGATACGTGAGGCCACACTGGAAGACTTGTCCGACGTACGGGGCATCCCGCAGACTGTCGCCGAGGCGGTCTACGACCGGCTACACGATCGGAGGCAGGCGTCATGAACGTCCGGCGGACGGCCCGGGAGGTTGACGTCACCGTTATCACGGGGCTGTCGGGAGCCGGCCGGTCGGAGGCGGCGAAAGCATTCGAGGACCTCGGGTGGTTCGTCATCGACAACCTGCCCCCGGCGCTGATCTCGACGATGCTCAACCTCGCGCTCGCGCCCGGCAACGACATCAGCCGCATGGCTCTCGTGATCGATGCACGCGGTGGGACGTTCTTCAAAGAAGCCACGAGCGCGCTGGAGAAGCTCCGGCACGACGTGTGCAACTTCCGGATGGTCTTCCTGGAGGCCGCGGATGATGCGCTCGTACGTCGGTTCGACGCGAATCGCCGTGTCCACCCGCTGGCGCCCGACGATCGGGTGATCGAAGGGATCCGGCGCGAGAGGGAGGTCATGCGGCGTTTCCGCGAGGGCGCCGACGTCATCCTCGACACATCGGAGATGTCTGCGCGCGACCTGCGCGTGAAGATAGGCGCGCTGTTCGAGGGATCGTCGCTCAGCGACGGCTTGACGACGACGGTGATCTCGTTCGGGTACAAGTTCGGGCTCCCGCTCGACGCCGACATCGTGTTGGACGTGCGCTTCCTGCCGAACCCGCACTGGGTCGAGGGACTGCGGGAGCAGACCGGCCTCGACGAGGACGTGAAGGCATACGTCCTCGAGCAGGAAGGGACGACCGACTTCGTCGAGCGCAGCAGGGACCTGTTCGCCGTCCTCCTACCGGGCTACCAGGACGAGGGTCGCCACTACCTGACGGTCGCGATCGGTTGCACCGGCGGCCGTCACCGGTCGGTCGTGCTGGCCGAAGAGGTCGCGCGCTTCATCCGAGACAAGCGTTTCGCTGCTTCGGTGATCCATCGAGACGTCGAGCGCCCACCGGTGACGCCATGAGGGTCGTGGGGATCGGTGGCGGTCACGGCCTCGCCGCGACGCTGAGGGCCGCGCGCACTTACGCCGACGAGATCGATGCCGTCGTCACGGTCGCGGACGATGGAGGCTCTTCGGGGCGCCTGACCCGAGAGCTCGGCGTTCCGCCTCCCGGCGACATCCGGAATTGCCTTGTCGCGCTCGCGCGCAACCGCGAGCTGGCCGACGTGTTCCAGCACCGGTTCAGCTCCGGAGCGCTAACCGGTCACACCGTCGGCAACCTCGTCATCGCGGGCCTGACGGAGGCGACGGGGGATTTCGCGGAGGCGGTTGGTCGTGCCGGCGACCTGCTGGCGGCGGAGGGCCGGGTTCATCCCGCCACGACGGAGCTGGTGACGTTGATGGCGCGGGTCGACGGCGGCGAGGTCAAAGGCCAGGTCGAGGTCGCGCGCACGCGGGCGCCGATCCAGGCGGTCTACATCGAGCCGCGCGAGCCGCGGGCTTATCCCGGCGCGGTCGAGGCGATCCTCGCTGCCGATCAGGTCGTGCTCGGGCCCGGCAGCCTGTTCACGAGCCTCATCGCGACGCTGTTGGTGCCTGGGATCCGTGACGCTCTGCAGGAGACGGCCGCGCGCAGGGTGTTCGTGTGCAACGCGCGGATGCAGAAGGGCGAGACCGAGACGCTCGACGGGGCCGGTCACGTCCACTCGTTGATAGCCCACGCCGGTGCGTTCACCCTCGATGCCGTCGTCGTGCAGTGTCCGGAGCTGGCGCACGACGGAGTGGGTATCGATCGCGACGCGTTGCGGTTCCTCGGCGTCGAGGTGGTCGAGGCGAACGTGGCGAGCGCCGACGGCGCCCACGACCCCGTCGCTCTGGGCGGCGTGCTCAGGGGCCTCGGCGGGCCCCGCGCTTAGGATGGCCGCTCCAAATCCCACATCGTCCTAGGAGGGACAACCATGGCGACGCGCATCGGCATCAACGGATTCGGCCGCATCGGCCGCAACTTCTACCGCGCGATGAGCGCGCGCGGCTCGAGCCTGGAGCTGGTCGCGGTGAACGACCTGGGCGATGCCGAGACCATGGCTCACCTGCTGAAATACGACTCGGTGCTCGGCCGCCTCGGCAAGGAGGTCAAGGTCACCGACGGCGGCTTCACGATCGACGGCAACGACGTGAAGCTGCTGTCCGAGCGGGACCCCGGCAACCTGCCGTGGGGTGACCTCGGCGTCGACGTCGTCATCGAGTCGACGGGTTTCTTCACGAAGCGGGCCGACGCCGCGAAGCACCTCGACGGCGGCGCCAAGAAGGTCATCATCTCGGCCCCCGCCAAGGACGAAGACGTCACGATCGTGATGGGCGTCAACCACGAGGACTACGACGCGGGCAGCCACGACGTCATCTCGAACGCTTCGTGCACGACGAACTGCGTCGTGCCCCTGGCGAAGGTCCTCCAGGACAACTGGGGCATCGAGAAGGGGTTCATGACCACGTGTCACGCGTATACGAACGACCAGAACACACTCGACCTTGCCCGCGATGACCTGCGACGGGCGCGGGCCGCTGCGATCAACATCATCCCGACGACGACGGGGGCCGCGAAGGCCGCCTCTCTCACGATGCCGGAGCTGAAAGGACGCCTCGACGGTCTCGCCCTGCGCGTGCCCGTGCCGGACGGCTCGATCACCGACATCGTCGCGGTTCTCGGCTCCGAGGTCTCGAAGGAGGACGTGAACAACGCCTATCGCGAGGCGGCGCAGTCGCAAGGGATGAAGGGCATCCTCGAATACACCGAGGACGCGATCGTCAGCACCGACATCGTCGGCAACCCGCACTCGTGCGTCATCGACGGTCTGTCGACCATGGCGAACGGCAACATGGTGAAGGTCTTGGGCTGGTACGACAACGAGTGGGGGTATTCCAACCGCCTCGTCGACCTCACGGAGCTGGTCGCGTCCAAGCTCTAGCTCGTCTTAGCTCTGCCCTCAGGAACGGCACCGTGACGCAACTGCGCACGCTCGATTCCCTCGACGTCGCTGGCAAGCGCGTCCTCGTCCGGTGCGATCTCAACGTCCCGCTCGACGACGGGCACGTCGTCGACGACCTGCGCATCCGCGCCGCGCTGCCCACGATCGAGGCTCTCTTGAACGCAGGAGCGCGATTGACGGTCTGTTCGCACCTCGGCCGCCCGAAGGGCAAGATCGTCGAGGCGCTGCGGATGGAGCCGGTGGGCCGCGCCCTGGGACAGATGCTCGGCCGCGAGGTCCACGCGGTCGGCGACGTCGTCGGTCCCGAGGCAACCGCGGCGGCGTCCTCCATGGCAGACATCGTGCTGCTCGAGAACCTGCGGTTCGACCCGGGCGAGGAAGCCAATGACCCCGCGTTCGCGGACGCGCTCGCCGCGCTCGCCGACGTGTACGTCAACGACGCCTTCGGGGCCGCGCACCGCGCGCATGCCTCTGTGGTCGGCGTCGCCGAGCGGCTGCCGTCGGCGGCCGGGCTGCTGCTCGTCGACGAGGTCGAGCACCTGGAACGCCTGCTGCACGAGCCGGAGCGTCCGTTCGTGGCGGTGCTCGGCGGCGCGAAGGTCTCCGACAAGCTGGGAGTGATCGGTAACCTCCTCGACCGCGTCGACACGATCTGTATCGGCGGGGCGATGGCGTTCACGTTGCTGGTCGCGCAGGGACACGATGTCGGGCGGTCGCTGGTCGAGCACGAACGCGTGTCGGAGGTGACCGAGGTCCTGAAGGATGCCGAGGGGCGCGGGATCGACATACTCCTGCCCACCGACGCGGTCGCGGCCGAGTCGACCGAGGAAGGCGCGCCGCACGAGACCGTTCCGCTCGACAGGATCGGCGACCGGCTCGGCGTCGACATCGGCCCCGAGTCCGCGCGCACGTTCGCAGAGGCGATCGAGGCGGCGAGAACCGTTCTATGGAACGGGCCGATGGGCATCTTCGAGATCGATGCGTACTCGGAGGGGACGCGCGCGGTTGCCCGAGCGGTCGGGCGTGCCACCGGGGCCGGGGCGTACACCGTTGCCGGCGGGGGCGATTCGGCTGCCGCTCTCAGACAGATGGACATGACGGACGCGGTCTCGCACGTGTCCACGGGCGGAGGGGCGTCGCTCGAGCTGCTCGAGGGACGCAACCTCCCGGGGATCGCCGTGCTACGGAAAGGAAACGCATGAGGACGCCACTGATCGCGGGCAACTGGAAGATGAACAAGACCCACCTCGACGCGATGCGACTGGTCCAGGGCCTCGCGCACGAGCTCGCCGGGCACAGCTTCGACCGCGTCGAGGTCGTCGTGTGTCCTCCGTTCACGGCGCTGCGCACGATCCAGACCCTGATCGACTCGGACCGCTACGAGTTCGGCCTCGGTGCGCAGAACATGCACCACGAGAACGAGGGGGCATTCACCGGCGAGGTGTCGGGAACGATGCTCAAGTCCCTTGACGTCGACTACGTCATCGTGGGCCACTCGGAGCGCCGCGAGATCTTCGGCGAGTCGGACGAAGACGTGAAGCTCAAGGTACGGGCCGCGTTCGCGCACGAGTTGGTGCCGATCGTGTGCTGTGGCGAGACGGAGCAGGAGCGGGGAGCGGGCCAGACGGAAGCGAAGGTCGAACGACAGGTGCGAGCGGCGTTCGACGGGATCAAGCCGGAGGCCGCGCGCAGGGCGGTCGTGGCCTACGAGCCGATCTGGGCGATAGGGACGGGGAAGACGGCGACCCCGGAAGACGCGCAGGCAACGATCGCGCACATCCGCAAGGTGCTGGCCGGCGTGGCCGGTGACGCTGTGGCCGGCGACATGCGGATCCTCTACGGCGGCAGCGTCAAGTCCGGCAACGCCGCGGCGCTGATGTCGCATGCCGACATCGACGGCGCCTTGGTCGGCGGCGCGTCGCTCGAAGCGCAGGAGTTCGCGGCCATCGTCAAAGCCGTCAAGTAGGGGAGCGCCCGCGCATGCCGAAGCCGTTCATCTACGTGATCCTCGACGGGCTCGGCGACGACCCTCTCGACGCTCTCGGCGGTAAGACGCCACTCGAAGCGGCGAAGACGCCGAACCTGGACCGTCTCGCCTCCGCCGGCCGCAACGGATACGTCACCACGGTCGGAGAGGGGATCGCGCCCGAGTCGGACATCGCCGTGTTCGCGATCCTCGGGTACGACCCTCACGAGCACCACACCGGCCGCGGCCCCCTCGAGTCGGTAGGCGCCGGTCTCGACGTGAAACGAGGAGACCTCGCCTACCGCGTGAACTTCGCGACCGTCGAGAGGGACGCCGAGGGCTGGGCGATCGTCGACCGCCGCGTCGGCAGGGACCTCACGTCCGACGAGGCTCACGCACTGGCCGCAGAGGTCCAAGAGAAGGTATCCATCCCCGGAGCGTCGTTCGAGTTCCGCGCGACGATCGGCCACCGCGGGGTGCTCGTGTTGCGGAGCGACGAAGGGCCGCTGTCGGCTGAGGTGGAGAACTCCGACCCCGCCTACGGAAGACACGGTGCGCTCGGCGTCGCGCTCGAGACGTTCGACAACCACGTGGTCCACGTTGCGCCGGTCGCAGGCTCCGAGGAAGACGAGCGGGCGCAGCGAGCCGCACTGATCACCAACGAGTGGCTCCAGGCCTCTTTCGACGTGCTCGACCGATCCGAGGTGAACGACAAGCGGCGCGCAGCGCGCAAGCTCCCGGGGAACTTCGTGCTGACGCGCGACGGCGGTGACCACCTGCCGGACCTCGTTCCGTTCAAGCAGAAGTTCGGCCCCGAGAGGGGTTGTTTCGTCGAGATGCCCGTGGAGCTCGGCATCGCGCGCCTGACCGGCATGGGGATAGTCGAGGCACCGACCGGGATCCCGCCTCCGGAGCAGTACGAAGCGTGGGCCGCCCTCGCGCTCGACGCGATCGCCGGCTACGACGGGCTCTACATCCACATCAAGGGGCCCGACGTGCCGGCACACGACGGCGATCACGACGGCAAGATCAGAAGCATCGAAGAGATCGACTCGATCTTCTTCGCCGCGGTGCTGCAAGACCTGGACCTCGGGTCGACGCTCGTTGCAGTCACGGCAGACCACAGCACCAGTTGCGCACGCAAGGCACACACGGACGGGCCCGTGCCGTTGCTCATCTGCGGTGGCAATGTCAGCTCCGACGGCGTCGAGACCTACGGCGAGACCGCGAGCCGCGACGGAGCGATGGGCCACCTGAAGGGCCCCGAGATCATGCCGAACCTCGTCGCCCTCGCCCGCGCATAGCCCAACCGTGCAGAGAAACGACGAAGATGTCGCGTTCTGGCTGCGCAGAACCGATCCGACTACTGTTGTAGTAGCGCGGCTGCGGGCGTAGGATTCCGGCTCCGGCCGTCCAGGGGGGAACATGGCTCCACGTCGCAAGCACAGCCTTGCCGAGGTCCTCGGCCCACTCGAGGCCGACATCATGGACGTCGTGTGGGACTCCGGCGAGGTGACCGTCCGCGACGTCCACAAGGCGCTCGGCACCTCGCGGCCCCTGGCCTACACGACCGTCATGACGACACTCGGTCGGCTTGCCGACAAGGGGCTCGTCAAACGCATCGAGGTCCAGCCGGCCCACCACTACGTCGCGTTGGTCACGCGCGAGCAGTACGCACGCTCCACCGTCAAGTCGGTGGTCGACTGGCTCGTCAACCACTTCCCGGATCCGGCGGTCGCTTACTTCCTGGACCGGGTCGAGAAGGAAGACGAGAACGTCGTCGAACGACTCCGCGAAGCGATCGACCAGAGGCGAGTGAAGGACCGCGACTAACGTGACCTTGGCTGCTCCCACGGTCGTCACGATCGAAGGCGATTCGGCCTGGATCGTGATGCTCGCCGTCTCCACCGTCACGCTCATCGCCGTGCTGGTGTTGCGCCGGTGCATCCGCCAACCGGGCGGGCTCGCCTCCGGCCTGCTGTTGAGCCTCCCGTTGGTCCTTCCGTTGATCGCGGCCGTGTCGTTCGACCATGCCGCGTTCCCGGTGGTCAACGTGCTCCGGCCCATCAGCGCGCAGCTGATGACGGATCCGAGCCAGTTGCTCCACGTGCTGTTCGTTCCCCACGACAAGAACGTCATCGGCGCCTATGCGCTGCACGAGACGGCCGGTGCCTGGATGTTGTGGATCGGCCTGTCGGTGAGCTCGCTGATGCTCGTGCGCCGCGCGATCGGGACCATGCTCGTACGACGGTTGATCGGACGCAGCCGCCCGCTCACGGCGGGTGAGGAGGGCGACGTCCGCATGACGCTCGAGCGGCTGACCGCGGCATCGTCGCTGGCGCGGACGCCGGCGATCCTGGTGATGCCGGAAGGCTCGATCGGCGCCTTCGCGGTCGCGGGCAAGGGCGGTCGGATCCTGATCTCGCCCGAGCTCCTCGACGACCTGGACCGCGGCGAGCTCGAGGGGATCCTGGCGCACGAGATCGCCCACCTCGAGGCGAAAGACGTGCCGCTGACGTTCGCGGCGGGGTTCCTGCGCGACCTGGTCGCGTGGAACCCGATCGTCCACGTCGCCTACCGCCGTCTGTTGTCGGACAGGGAGATCGAAGCCGACCACCGGGCCGTGACCCTTACCGGCGACCCGCTCGCGGTCGCGTCGGGGCTCGTGCGGCTGTGCGAGCTCCGGAAACGCCGGCGGATCATGGGCCCCGGCCTCGGCGTCGCGTTCGGCGGGGGCCGCGTGCCGACGAGGGTCGGCAGCCTGCTTGCTCTCGCCGACGGTGCGACGCCGCTCCGCACCGGCAGCGCGCCTTATCTCGTCGCGGCGTTGCTGGTAGCCGTCATCGGCATGCAGGCCGGCGCGCACATCGCGTCCCAGGATGGGAGTGCCTACCTGATCATGCTCGGCTCGGCCGACGAGCCCACGCGACGGTCGCTATGGGCGCCGTCGCCGGCCGCCGCGCCGCGTGCCGAGTCGAAGGAGCAACGCCTCCAGCGCGGCGCCATCATGGCGCGGCGCGAGCCGACCGACCCGATCGCGTTCAAGGCGAAGTTCAAGCTCGACTGGATCGAGCACTGGAAGCGCAAGAGCCGCAGCCTCGGCCTCGCCCACGAGACGACGCGCATGTGGGAGCTCCTCTCGGTGGAGGCGTTGCCGGGCTTCTATCGCTTGGCGCCGGAGGCGATCTAGCCTCACACGCCAGTTCGGCTACCCTTGAGGGCCAAACGGCTATCCCAGAAGAGGTGTTCTAGAAAGTGTTCACGGCGATCCTCGTAGTGGTCCACGTCCTCGCATCGCTGATGCTGATCACGTTCGTCCTGCTCCATGCGGGGCGCGGCGGAGGCGTCTCCGAGATGTTCGGCGGGGGCATGCAGTCCCAGGCGATGGGCTCGACCGTGATGGAGAAGAACCTCGACCGGATCACGATCATCACCGCGATCGTCTTCGCCGGCACGACCATCCTTCTGGCTTTCCGTCTCACGCCCTCCTAGCGCAGGCGCTTGGTGCCTGGCCGGGTGACGCGGGCCGTTGCCGCCGCGTGCTGCGTCGCGCTCCTCGGAGCCGGTTGCACACAGGACCGCGGTGACGCCATCGCGGAGCGACCCTCTCCCGCGGTGACGCCGACGGAGCCGGTTGCGCCGCCGACGCCGACCGTCCCTCCCGTCTTCGAGCCCGAAGACGAGGTGCTGACGGTGGCGATCCAGGAGCCGTCGACGCTCGACCCGATGCGCCTTCAGGATCCGGGCGGCGTCCTCATCGCCCGGCAGCTCTACGAGGGCCTCACCCGCTGGGACCCGATCGAGGAAGAGGTGCTGCCTGCCGCGGCCGAGTCGTGGAAGGTCGACGAGGGGGGCCGCCGGTTCACGTTCAAGCTGCGTCAGGGAATGACGTTCCACGACGGCACGCCGGTCAGAAGCAAGGACTTCGCGTTCGCGTTCGACCGGATCACGCGCAAATCGAGCGCCTCCGACATCGCCTACGCGCTCGAAGACGTGCAGGGGTTCGCCGAGGTCAACCAGCTGGCGGAGGCGCGTCACCTGTCCGGTGTCAGGACGCCGAACCCGACGACGCTGGTGATCAATCTTTCGGAGCCGTTCTACGACTTCCCGAAGCTGCTGACCCACCCGAGCCTGGTTCCGCTCCCGGAACGCGCGGTCGCGCGCCAGGATCGCTTCCTGACCACCCCGGTCGGTAACGGGCCGTTCCACATCGCGCAGGCGTGGGCACCCGGCGACCCCGTGCTCCTGAAGGCGTTCGTGGGCTTCTACGAAACGCCGGAGCTCGACGGCATCAGGTTCCAGACGTTCGCGGACGCGGCGGCATCGTGGCTCCCGTTCACGAACGGCGACATCGACGTCGCGGAGGTCCCCGCAGGTGAGATCGAGGCCGCCCAGGAGGCGTACGGCGACAAGGGCTTCGTGCCCTTCCTCGCGACCTACTCCTTCGGGTTCAACGTGCGGTCGGACCAGCTGGACGACATCCGCATCCGCCGCGCCATCAACAAGGCGATCGACCGAGAGACGATCGTCCAGACCGTGTACCGCGGGAGCATGCAGGTCCCGCGGGGGATCGTGCCGGTCGGGATGCCCGGGTTCCAGGAGAACATCTGCGTGGGCTTGTGCGAGTTCGACCCGGCCGGCGCGAAGCGGATCGTGTCGAAGCTGAAGAGGAAGGACAGGTCGCTGACGCTGGAATTCAGCGGCGACCAGCCACATCCCAGGGTCGTCCGGATGGTGCGCCGCGACCTGCAGGCGGCGGGATTCCGGGTGAAGGTCCGCGCGTTCCCGTTCCCGAAATACCTCAAGCGCCTCCGCTCCGGCGAGCATTCGATGTTCCGCCTCGGCTGGATCGCGGAGTACCCGACGCCGGACGCGTACCTGCGACCACTCTTCAGATCGGAGTCGTCCGACAACCACTCGGGCATCGAGTCGGCCAAGGTCGACCGGCTGCTGCGCCGAGCGCGAGCGACGAAGTCGGAGGGCAAACGAGTCCAGCTCTACATCGAAGCGGAGAAAGCGGTCCTCGACGTCGTGCCTATCGCTCCCGTCGGATCGTTCGTCACCCACTGGGCGGCTCAGCCGGAGGTCGTGGGTCTCGTGCTGGACCAGATGGGCGGATTCGACGCGGTGAACGTGGAGCTGGCCTCGGACTGACATGCGATTCGTCAAGCTCGTGGCGGGTTCGGTCTGTGTTGCCGCGCTCGCCGCGTGCACGCCCGAAGCGGGCGACCGCGATCCGGGCGCAGCAGTTGTCTCGCCGACGCCGCACGAGGGCGGGACGGTCCACGTAGGGATCGTCGGCGAACCCGCAACGCTGGATCCCTACGGACCGGCCGCGTCCGACCACAGCTACGCGCTCGTGCGGCCCGTGTTCCCGATGCCGTTCCGCCTGCTGCCCGACGGCTCGGTCGAGCCGGACCTGGCGGAGCGGGTCGTCGTCGAGGGTCGCACGGCCCGGCTATTCCTGCGCCGCGCGCGGTGGTCGGACGGGTCGAGGATCACCGCGCGCGACGTCGTCATCAGCATCCGCCGCGCGACCCCGCCGTCGGGTCTCGCGCGGATCCGGTCGGCCCGGGTCGTCTCGGACCGGGTAGTCCGCGTCCGGGGTGACGTCGACGACTGGGAGGAGGCACTCGCGTCCGGCGCGTACGTCCTGCCGGGGGGGAGGTTGCGCGGAGGCACCCTCTCCGGAGGTCCCTTCCGCTTCGCCCACTACCAGCCGGGACGGCGGCTCGTGTTCGAGCCCAACAAGAGGTGGCCGGGTACTCCTCCGCTGCTCGATCGTGTCGTGGTCGACTTCGTGCAATCGACCGAGCTCCTGATCAGGCTCCTCGAGGAAGGGCGGCTGGACGCGGCTGTGGTCCCTTCGACCGTCAACCTCGACGAGCGCCTCGACGAGCTGGAGCTGCACTACGGGCGCGCCCTCGGGTGGGAGTCGGTCGCGCTGGAGTTCGACGATCCCGTCGCGGCGGACGAGTGGATCGCGACCGCGTCCGGGATCGATCGCGAGCGGCTGCTGAGCTCGTTCGTGCGCGACGAGGGTCGCTTGTCGAACACGCTAAGCCCCGGCCCGCTCGGAACGGAAGGTTTCTGGAGCCACGTCGCGATCGACGCCGGCGCACCGCCGCCGGAGATCACGATCGGAGCGCCGGAGGGCGACGAGCTATTGACGCTGATGCAGCGCGCGATCCAGCTCGATCTCGAACGCTCGGGCGTGACGGCCGAGCTCGTCACGGCGCCGTGGGCTACCTACTACGGCGTATGGCCGGAGGACGGGCCGGCGGACGCATACCTAGTGAGACGCGCGGGCGCGCCGGGGGCCGCGACGCCGCCCGACGCGGTCGGATCGTCTGCGCTGCCGCTGGCTCACGTGGAGACGTTCGTCGCCTGGAACGACACCGTGCACGGTGCCGTGGTCCACCCCGCGCTGGACGGCCCGCTGTGGAACGCAGAAGAGTGGTGGAAGGACCCCTCGATATAATCGGCCGAGCCCTGCAACTTGACGCAGGGCTTTTGAGTGCGCGGTGGTGGTGGAACGGTAGACACGCCAGCTTGAGGGGCTGGTGCCCGCAAGGGTGTGGGGGTTCAAATCCCCCCCACCGCACCCGAGAAAGGTTCTGTAGCTGCGCGACGCCTGCTGCGGATGCGAACCCGTCCGTTCAGGCAGTAAACCGCCGCCAGTCCCGATAAACGAGACCCGTGGCGGTTTACTCGTGCTTGCATCCGATGGAAGGGGGTAGCACCGAGGCATGGGCTCTCATGTGCTGCCGGCGTTCTCGGTCGACGTGGAGAACTTCGCGTTGGTCAATTACCTCGTGCCGGCGGAGCGCGTGCTGGAGCATCTGCCGACCAACTACGACCTGCAGACGTTCGACGGCGACTGCTTCGTTACCGCCACCTGTTTCTGTAACGGCGCATTCAGGCCGTGGATGCTTCCCGGCCCGCGCCTCACCTTCGACGAGAGCACGTTCCGGACCTACGTGACCCACAAGGGCCGCGTCGGCGTGTACTTCTTCGGGCGTTACCTATCGCGCCCGTCGGCGACGCTGCCGCAGCGCGCGATCGCACGCGATACCTACGACGCCGATTTCACGGTTGCAAGCGAGCTGACGGAGGACGGCTACCGCGCGTACTCGTGTCACGCGACTTCGGACGCGGGGGAAGCGAGCTTCGCGTTGACCGCCACCGAACGACCCTCCGCGCGCGAGCCGTTCGCTGCCGGCGACGAGATGGCGCAGTTCTTGACCTACAGGTTGCACGGCTTCTTCACGACGTCGCTCGGCTTTCAGGGGCACATGCCGGTCGCCCACCCGCGCATGCATCCATGGGCAGGCGAGCTGTCGACGGCGCGGCTGGATCTGTTCGAGCAGCTCGGGATCCTCGTGCCCGACGAAGCGCAGAGACCTCACTCGGTTCTGGTCGAGCCGGGGGTTCGATTCACGCTCTACGCGCCGCGCCCTCTCGTATGACTGTTCGGGCAGCGTCTGGGTACTAGAGGCGGTGAAAGGAGGTTCGGATGGCAGACACGTTCACTTGTGACAACTGTGGCAGGGAATTCCCCACGGACCAGATGAAGGAGGTCTTTAGCGACGCGGGTGGTGATGTCCAGCGCCAGGAGTTGTGCGCGCCTTGCCTTGACGAGAAGATGAACGAGGCCGCCGACGTGTACGGCGTCGAGGGTCAGGAGAAGCGCCGCGCGGCCTACCTAGCGCAGTCTTCGGGTGACGCGCCGGACGATGGCGCGACGGGCAAGCGCGAGTAGGTCAGACGAGGGTTGCGTCGAGGAAATCCGCGACGGCGTCCGTCAGAGCGTCGTACTTCGCCCAGAAGAAATGGTTGGCCGCGCGGATCTCGACGTAAGTAGCGCCGGCGGCTTCGGCCCATGCCCGGCAGTCTTCCGGCCGGACGAGGTCGTCGTTGCTGCCGCACACGATGCCGAGAGGGCACGTGAGGTGTACGTCTTCTGGAGCGGGTAAGCCTGCCGTGATCCCCGGCTTCTCTCTCACGGCGGGCGCGATCCCGACGCAGGCGGCGAGGTCCGGCGCTTCGGTCGCCGCTCGTATGGCGACCGCGCCCCCGAACGACCAGCCGCCGATAGCGACCGGGGTGTCGTAGCGGCGCCGCGCCTCCTGCAGGGCTCCGGCGGCGTCGGCGACCTCTTCTATGCCGGTTCCGGCCTCGCCTTCGCTCGCACCGATCCCCCGGAAATTGAAGCGGACGACGGCCCACCCGCGGTGAACGAGGTAGTCGGCGAGAGCGATCAGCAGCGGGGCGTTCATCGTGCCCCCCATCTTCGGGTGCGGATGGCACAGGACCAGGACGGAGCGGGGGTCGTCCGGCGCGTCGATCGCGGCCTCGAGAGACAGACCGTCCGAAGAATCGATACGGAGTACCTCGGTCACGCTCCGAGACCGTCCATCGCGCCGCGGATGGCGCTCGCCACCGCGGCCATCTCTTCGTCACCACCCTTGTAGCGCATGCGGGGCCAGAAGAAGCCGCGCAATCCGTCCTTGGGACGCCGCGGCACGACGTGCACGTGGAGGTGCGGGACGCTCTGGCTCACGACGTTGTTCATCGCGACGAACGTGCCCGTGGCTCCCAGCGCAGCGGGGATGGCGGCCGCGAGCCGCCGCGCGACGGAGAACAACGGCTCCACGAGGTGGTCGGGCAGGTCGGGGAGCGTCATGTGGTGGTCTCGGGGTATCAAGAGGGTGTGACCGGCGAAGAGGGGGCGGATGTCGAGGAACGCGACCAGCGATGGATCCTCGTAGACGAAGTGCGCCGGCTTGTCGCCCGCGACGATCGAGCAGAAGGTGCACATGAGCCAGAACCCTAAGGCGGCGTCGATCGAGGTGGCGCCCGGCTCGATCACGTTCTATGCCGACATCACGTGCCCGTGGGCTCACGTGGCCGTGCACCGGTTGCACGAGACGCGCGACCGTCTCGGCCTGACGGATCAGGTGGTGTTCGACCCGCGCGCGTTCCCTCTCGAGCTGATCAACGACCAGCCGACGCCGAAGAAGATCCTCGACGCGGAGATCCCGGTGGCGGGCACGCTCGAACCGGATGCGGGCTGGCAGATGTGGCAGCGACCCGACGCGGAGTACCCGGTGACATCGCTGCCGGCGTTGGAGGCGGTCCATGCTGCCAAGGAGCAGCATCCGCGGGCTGCCGAAGACTTCGACCGCGCGCTGCGCCGCGCCTTCTTCGGTGCCAGCCGCAGCATCTCGATGCGCCACGAGATCCTCGAGATTGCGATTACCGTCGACGGGCTCGACGTCGACGCGCTGCGAGAGGCCCTAGAGGACGGCCGCGCACGCGCCCACCTGACGAAGGACCGGCTGATAGCCGAGACCGACGCGGTGGAGGCGAGTCCACACCTGTTCCTGAGCGACGGCGCGAACGCGGCGAATCCCGGCATCGAGATGCACTGGGAAGGCGAACACGGCAAGGGCTTTCCGGTCGTCGACTCCGACGATCCGACGATCTACGAGCGGCTCCTGCGACGGGCCGCCGAGGGAGGTAGGTAGAGATGGACGAGCAAGCGGTACGACAGGCCGCGCAGGAGCACGCGGAGGCAACGGTGGCGAAGGACTTCAAGACGGCAGGAGCGACCCTGACGAAGCCCGCGATGGCGCAAGCCGGGGACGTGATGAAGGCGATGCCCGGCCAGCTCACGGGTTGCGAGATCGCCTCGGTGACCGCGGAAGGCGACGAGATGGTCGTAGCCATCACCTACCGAGGAGCAGAGGGCGAGACGACGGTGCAGTCGCGCTGGGCCGAGGTCGACGGACGGCCGATGATCACCGACCTCCAGGCGTGACCACGACGCGCCTCCGGCGCGCACCATGGACGTAGACCTTGCATGAGCGGGCATCCGCGTCCATCGCGTGGACTCGGGGGAGTAGGACTCGGGCGGTCGCGCGCCCGTTGGTATCTTCGGGTCATGGAAGCCGATATCGAAGGTCTGCAACGAAAGGTCATGCGGAGCTCCGTCCGTCCCGTTCGCGGCGGCTACGGAGTCGAGGGGATCGCAGTCCGTGACGGCAAGACGCTTCCGTTCGTGGTGTCGCGCGGCTGGAACGCGCCCGCGGGCTACTACCCGGAGACCTTCTATATCGTCGCGGCCGACACCGGCGAGGTGTACTACGCGGCCCCCACACAGGTGAGGCTGATCTGGGGTCTCCCGTCCATCACGGACGTCACCACCCGCGTCGACGACCCGGTCGAGCTCAGTCCCGGTCGCTACAAGATCGTGTTCGCGCTCGGCGGCATCAAGGGCGGGGAGATCGACGTCGACGTGTTCGAAGAGGGCGCTCGGGCTGCGTAGCGCGCTCCTCTAGGGGCGACGCCCGCCTATCCTCTTGCCCATGAAGAAACTCGTCGTCCTCGCCGCGCTCTGCTCGCTGCTGGGCGCGTGCACCATTACCGAGCTGCAGGACGCGGCCCAGGACCTTGCCGACCCCGCCGCGTCGCCGTCGGAGGTCGATCTCGACCAGAGCGACGTCCCACCACCTCCGTCTCGCATAGCCGACGTCATCGAGGAGACGCTGCCTTCGGTCGTGAACGTGAAGGTGACGTCCGTCAACAACGTCGGCCTCGGGAGGGGAGAGGGGTCGGGGGTCGTGATCGACGAGACCGGCGTGATCCTCACTAACTTCCACGTCGTAGCCGGTGCGGTGAACGTGGAGGTCGTCTTCAACGACGGTCGCGACAAGATGGCCGGGCGCGTCGTGGGCGGGATCCCGGAGCGTGACCTCGCAGTGATCCGCGTGGATGCAGGCGATCTCGACCCGATCGAGATGGGGCGTTCCTCTAACCTCCGCCTCGGCGACGACGTGCTCGCGATCGGCTTCCCACTCGGCCTCGGCGACAGCCCGACCGTCACGAAAGGGATCGTGTCCGCTCTCGACCGCAACATCAGCGCGGGGGCCCAGGGGTTGGAGCTGCAGGGCCTCCTGCAGACGGACGCCGCGATCAACCCGGGCAACTCCGGCGGCGCACTCATCGACCGCGCCGGGCGCCTCGTCGGTATCAACACGGCCGCGGCGCGGGCTTCGGCCGCCGAGAACGTCGGCTTCGCCATCGCGATCGACGAGGCGCTCCCGGTGATCGAGGAGATCCTGTCGGAACCGCCGTCCCAGCGCGCCTGGCTCGGCGTCTCGGTCGCTCCGGTGGAGTCGGCGTCAGACGCGGTCGCGCTCCGTCTCGACCCCAGCGTGCGGGGTGCGGCGATCACGCTGATATTCCCGGACAACCCGGCCGAAGCCGCGGGGCTGCAGGAGGGCGACGTCATCGTCCGCGTGGGTGATTTCGACGTTCGCTCCGCCGAGGATCTGACCGAGGCGCTGGCTCGGCTCGACCCGGGCGAGAGGGTCGAGGTGGTCGTCGTGAACCAAGAGGGGACGAGGACGGTCCAGCTGACGCTCGCGCAGCGGCCGCCGGACGTGCTGCCCGAGCCCGAGGACTAGGCTGGCGGAGCCGTGAAGGTCAAGCTGCGCAACCCCGACCGCGTCATCGAGGTCAGTGGCCCTTCGACCGTCGCCGGTCTGCTCGTCGAGCTCGACATCGTCCCCGAGGCCGTGCTGGTGATCCGCGACGCGACGCTGCTCACCCGCGACGAGTCGCTGAACGACACCGACGAGCTGGAGGTCCGCCCGGTCCTCTCCGGCGGCGCCGTCGACCCGGAGGTAGGTCGTGGTCGTCCCGCGGACGCGGACGCGGTCGGCCCGGAGGTAGGTCGTGGTCGTCCCGCGGACGCGGACGTGGTCGGCCCGGAGGGAGGTCGTGGTCGTCCCGCGGACGCCGACGTGGTCGGCCCGGAGGTAGGTCGTGGTCGTCCCGAGGACGCCGACGTGGTCGGCCCGGAGGTAGGTCGTGGTCGTCCCGAGGACGCGGACGTGGTCGGCCCGGAGGGACGACCATGAGATGCAAGGTGTGCCGCCAGCACGCACTCGTCGACATCCGCCGCCACAACGCGGCCTTTTGCAAGGACCACTTCGTCGACCACGTCCGCAACCAGGTCGCGCGTGCGATCAAGGAGTTCGAGATGTTCACCCCCGACGATCGCCTGCTGATCGCGGTCTCGGGGGGCAAGGATTCGCTCGCGGTGTGGGACGTCCTGATGGACCTCGGTTACGACACCACCGGGTTCTACCTCGATCTCGGCATCGGCGGATATTCGGAGCGTTCTAAGGCTGCTGCTATCGCGTACGCGGAGGGCCGAGACGCGAAGCTCATCGTCCGTTCGCTGGAGCAGGAGCATGGCTTCACCGTCCCGGAGCTCAGTCGCCTGACCGGCCGCGTACCGTGCTCGGGGTGCGGGCTCAACAAGCGTTACGAGTTCAACCGGGCGGCGCTCGAAGAAGGCTTCGACGTCCTGGTCACGGGCCACAACCTGGACGACGAGGTCGCGACGCTGTTCGGGAACGTCCTGCACTGGAACACCGACATGCTCGCTCGCCAAGCGCCCGTCCTCGAAGAGAGGCTCCTCGGTGAAGGAGATGCGGCTCGCACCGCGCTCGTCCGCAAGTGCAAGCCGCTCGTACGGCTGGCCGAGCGCGAGACCGCCGCGTACGCGGTCCTTCGAGGCATCGACTACATCATCGAGGAGTGCCCGATGGTGGAAGGCAACACACAGCATCGCTACAAAGAAGCGATCACGTTGCTCGAAGAGTCCTCGCCCGGCACGAAGCAGCAGATGTACTTCGGGTTCCTCAAGAAGGCTGCGGATCGCTTCAAGCAGGACGCGCAGGACGTGGACGTCGTGGCGTGCGGCGGCTGCGGCGCTCCTACGGTCGCGTGGGACGACGGCGATGCCCGGTGCTCGTTCTGCAACACGAAATCACTTGCACAACGCAGGCAACAAGAGGGCGTTCCGGCGCGGACTCCCCGGCCCCGGAAGCGATGACGCCCGAGCGGCCCCTGGAAGCCGGCGACAAGGTCCTGCTGATCGACTCGCGCGACCGCAGGTACCTGATCACACTGGCGACGGGCAAACAGTGGCACTCCCACGGCGGTGTGCTCGAGCACGACGAGCTGATCGGCGCGCCTGAGGGTGTGTCGTTGAAGACGTCCCGTGGCTCGAAGGTCGTCGCGTTCCGGCCGACGCTAGCCGACTACGTGTTGAAGATGAAGCGCGGTGCCCAGGTCGTGTATCCGAAGGACATCGGGTTGATCCTCGTCTACGCCGACGTCCATCCGCGCGCCCGCGTCCTGGAAGCAGGCACGGGATCCGGTTCGTTGACGCTCGCGCTGAGCCGCGCAGTCGGGCCCGAAGGGCGCGTCGTGTCCTACGAGCTGCGCGAGGACCACCACGAACGAGCGGCGGAGAACATCTCGTTGTGGTACTCGGGGCCCGAGGGCAAGCCCGACAACCTCGAGCTGCGCACCGGAGACGTCTTCACCGACATCGGCGACGAGGTCTTCGACCGGATGGTCCTGGACCTGCCCGACCCGTGGAACGCGATCGGCGCGACGACCGCCGCGTTGCGCCCCGGCGGGATCATCTGCTCTTACCTGCCGACGATCCCCCAGGTCGAGCGCCTCGTCGCCGCGCTTCGCAGCGAACGGTTCGGTCTTGTCAACACGTTCGAAGGGCTCGTTCGCACGTGGAACGTCGACGGCCAGTCCGTCCGCCCCGACCACAGGATGGTCGCCCATACCGGGTTCATCGTCACCGCCCGGCGCCTCCCGGGGCCGGTTCCCAACCCGTAGCAACCAGCGCGAAAAAACCTCGTTACTACGGGTGTAGGAGTAGGCTTCCGCACCAGGGAGGTGGTTGAGGTCCCCGACAACGAGCTCGAGCGCAGGATCGCGCAGTACGACCGCGAGGTCCAGGAGCTCCAGGGCCAGGTGAAGCTCCTCGAGGAGGAGCTTGCTCTCACTCGCCGCAAGGCCGAAGCCGCGCCGCAACGGATCCACGAGCTCGAACGCCGTCTCGCGGAGACCGCCGAAGAGGTCGGAGCCACCCGGGAGAACAACGAGAAGCTGGCATCGACCCTGCGCGAGGCACGCGAGCAGCTGGTCGTCCTCAAAGACGAGCTCGAGAAGCTGAGCAAGCCGCCGGCGACGTATGCGATCTTCCTCGAGCCACAGGAAGGCGACACCGCCGACGTCTTCGTCAACGGTCGCAAGATGAGGGTCAACGTGTCGCCCGAGATCGACATCGCGGACATCGAGCGCGGGAAGCAAGTGATCCTCAACGAGGCCATGAACATCATCGAGGTCTCGGATTTCGAGATCCAGGGCGAGGTCGTCACCCTGAAGGAGGTCCTCGAGGACAAGCGCCGCGCCTTCATCATTGGGCGCACCGACGAAGAGCGTGTCGTGGAGCTTGCCAAACCCCTGCGCGAGAACCTCGGCAGCCTGCGTGCGGGCGACAGCCTCTTGCTCGAGCCGAAGTCGGGACACGTGCTGGAGAAGCTGCCCCGTCCCGAGGTCGAGGAGCTGATCCTCGAAGAGGTGCCGGACATCTCCTATGAGGACATCGGCGGCCTCGACTCGCAGCTGGAAGAGATCCGTGACGCGGTGGAGCTGCCTTTCCTCCATGCCGACCTATTCAAAGAGCATCACCTCGAGCCGCCGAAGGGCATCCTGCTCTATGGCCCCCCCGGCTGCGGCAAGACGCTCGTTGCGAAGGCCGTCGCCAACTCGCTGGCGAAGAAGGTCGCAGCGAAGCTCGGCCGCGACGACCGCAGGTCGTACTTCCTGAACATCAAAGGCCCGGAGTTGCTGAACAAATACGTCGGCGAGACCGAGCGGCAGATCCGGTTGATCTTCCAGCGCGCGCGGGAGAAGTCGGAAGAAGGCGTGCCGATCATCGTGTTCTTCGACGAGATGGAGTCGCTCTTCCGGACCCGCGGCTCGGGCATCTCGAGCGACATCGAGTCGACGATCGTCCCGCAGCTGCTCGCGGAGATCGACGGTGTCGAGACGCTGAAGAACGTGATCGTCGTCGGCGCTTCGAACCGCGAGGACCTCATCGACCCTGCGATCCTTCGCCCGGGCCGACTCGACGTGAAGATCAAGATCGAGCGTCCGAACGAGACCGCGGCCGCAGACATCTTCCGCAAGTACCTAACGCCCGACCTGCCGCTGTCCGCGGACGAGGTCGAGAAGCACGGCTCGCCCGAGGGTGCGATCAAGGTCATGATCGACGAGGTCGTCGAGAAGATGTACGCGGCCGACGAGGAGAACCAGTTCCTCGAGGTCACCTACGCGAACGGCGACAAAGAGGTGCTCTATTTCAAGGACTTCTCCTCGGGCGCCATGATCGAGAACATCGTCCGCCGCGCCAAGAAGATCGCGATCAAGCGCGCGATCGCCGGCGAGGCGAAGGGGATCCGGGCGAACGACCTCGTGCTTGCGATCCACCAGGAATACAAGGAGAACGAGGACCTGCCGAACACGACGAACCCCGACGACTGGGCGAAGATCTCGGGCAAGAAGGGCGAGCGCATCGTCTACATCCGCACGCTCGTGGGCGACCGCAGCGACGGTGAGGGATCGCGGCAGGTCGAGCGGGTCTCCACCGGCCAGTACCTGTAACGACCGGGGGCGGTAGCGGGGTCTTCGTCGTACCCTCGCAGGGATGGCACTACCGAAGATCTGTGGGATCGAGACCGAATACGGGATCTCCGTGCGAGACGCAACGGAGTTCAACCCGATCCTCACGTCGTCGCTGCTGATCAACGCGTACGCGCAACCTGCGTTCAAGCGCGTGAAGTGGGACTACGACGAAGAGAGCCCGCTACGCGACGCCCGCGGCTTCGATCGTGTTCCTGCCGAGATAGCGGTCGAGGACGATTCGGGGCTGGTCAACGTCATCCTGCCGAACGGCGCCCGCTACTACGTCGACCACGCGCACCCGGAATATTCGAGCCCGGAGTGCTCTAACCCACGCGATGGTGTGGTCTGGGACAAGGCCGGCGAGCGGATCCTGGAGGACTCGATCGCCGCTGCTCATGCCGCGGTGCCCGATGGCGAGAAGGTCTTCATCTACAAGAACAACTCCGACGGCAAGGGCAACAGCTACGGCACGCACGAGAACTACCTGCTGGATAGGAAGGTCCCGTTCGCTGACATCGTCAAGCACCTGACGCCGTTCTTGGTGACCCGCCAGGTCTACACCGGCGCCGGCAAGGTGGGGGCCGAGAACACGGCAGAGGCGGTCGACTACCAGATCTCGCAGCGAGCGGACTTCTTCGAGGTCGAGGTCGGGCTCGAGACCACTTTCAAGAGGCCGATCATCAACACCCGCGACGAACCGCACGCAGATCCCGAGAAGTACCGGCGCCTCCACGTGATCGTCGGCGATGCCAACATGTGCGAGATCCCGACCTACCTGAAGCTCGGCGCGACGTCACTCGTCCTCAAGATGATCGAAGACGACTTCATCACGGACGATCTGTCGTTGCGCGAGCCGGTCCGCGCGATGCGATCGGTGTCGCACGACGTCTCGTGTCGTAAGCCGTTGGAGATGGGCGACGGCCGCTCCGTCAGCGCGATCGAGCTCCAGTGGGAGTACCTGCGGCTGGCGAAGAAGTACGTCCAGGACTACGAGGACAACGACGCCGTGACCGCCGACGTGCTCGAACGGTGGGAGCGCGTGCTGGACCGGCTGGACGACGACCCGATGTCGCTGGAACGTGAGCTGGACTGGGTCGCGAAGCTGTCGGTCCTCGAGGCCTACCGCGAGCGGGACTCGCTCGGCTGGGACCACCCCAAGCTGCGCCTCATCGACCTCCAGTACCACGACGTACAACGGTCGAAGGGCCTGTACTGGAAGCTGGTGTCGTCCGGCAAGATCGAGACGATCGTGACCGAAGAAGAGGTCGCGCACGCGGTCGACCATCCGCCGACCGACACACGGGCGTACTTCCGGGGCGAGTGCTTGCGCAGGTTCTCACCGGTCATAGTGGCCGCGTCTTGGGACGCGCTGATCTTCGACACCGGCGACGAACCACTTCGGAAGGTCCCGACGATGGAGCCGATGAAAGGCACGAAGGAGCACGTGCAGGCACTCCTCGATGCGAGCCCCGACGCCTCCACGCTGCTCGCGAACCTGTCGCGGTGAGCCTCCACCCGCGCGCCGGCGCGATCGCCCCGAAGCGACCCGTCGGGCATCGTGACCCCGTGAGGCCGGCGGTCGCCGTAGCGATGGCGCTGACGCTGATCCTGGCTGTCGCGGCACCGGCGATCTCGTCACCCGTGTGTCCCGACGAGCCGCGCACGGCGTGTGGGGGCCGCGTGTTCCCCGAGGCCGAGCGCACCGCGAGCTTCCTCCAGCACGACAACGGCGAGTACCTAGCCGGCCTGAAGGCGCTGGAGCGCGACTACCCGCGTTTCATCCGCGTTCGCACGTTGTCGGAGTTCCTCGGGCACGACGCGCTGTCGGCAGGGGGCCGCGACCTGATCCTGATAGAGATCACGGACTTCAACGTGCCGGCGAGTGAGAAGGTCACCGGCGCCGCGTCGATCGGCGTGCACGGCAACGAACGGGCCGGTGTGGAAGGTGCGGCCCGCTATATCGAGGATGTCGTCAGGTGGGCTGCGGAAGAACCCGATCACAAGCTTCGGAACGGCACGACCAAAGACTCGATAGCGATCGGCGCCCGCGATGCCCTCGGGAAGGTCCATCTGTATCTGTGTGCCGTCAACCCGGACGGGTGGGCGCGGGGCGACGCTCAGAACGGCGGGGTGTTCATGCGTGGCAACGCGAACGGGATCGACCTCAACAGGCAGTTCCCGACGAAGGGATGGACCAACGTGAATCGAGCGTTGGCTCTGACCGAGCCCGAGGCCGACGTGTGGGACGAAGCGGTCAGGAAGATCGATCCGGTGATCAGCGTCGACCTGCACGGGGAGCTGACTTCGGCCAACGACGCGTTCGCCGACATCATGCTTCCTGCCGGTCAATGGAACCCGGCCGAGCAGATCCGTCACGAATCCTTCGCGCGCCACATGAAGACCAACATCGCCCGGTGGTTCGAGAAACAGGGGGTCGAAGCGCACGAAGCGACCGGAGTCTCGGGGATGAGGCCGGCGGAGTACGCGACCGGCTTCGACGTGGTCGGCTACGACGATTCCGGGTTCATGGGGGACTGGTTCACCGAGCAGATCGGCACCGTGGACCTCGACGTAGAACACTTCTTCTCCCACTACGTCCCGAACACGACGTGGATACCCGCGTTGGAGGACGCGCATATCGCTGCCGTTCGGGGCGAGCTCGAGACGATGATCGTCGACGCACCTCGGCTCGGACGTGTGAATCCGATCCTTAGGCTCGGTCGCGTCGGCTATATGCACGATCCGCGCGTCGTGCGGTCTAGCGACGGGTACGGTGGACCGCAGCCGCCCGAGAACGTCGACCCGCGCCCGTACCACTCGACCCGGATGACCTACTTCGCCGACCTCGGGAGGCGGACGACGCGGCCCGTCCGCAAGTTGTGGAGCAACCAGGTGACTCGCCGGGCTCTGCGAGGACTCGACACCTTCGTCATCGCCGACCACCCGTTCCCGCGCACGCGGTCCGGCGACAAGCCGGTCGCGGCCCGCATAGCTCGTTCGCTGAGGTCGTTCGTCAAGCGGGGGGGCAACCTCGTGCTCACGGACCGGGCGATGCGGTTGCTCGGTCGCCTGCGCGTGGTCCCGAAAAAGACGGTGTCGCGCCAGCTCTACAACGCCGGACACCTCGACATCACCGACTTCTCAGATCGCTACACCCGCGGCCTCAACGAGACCGCCAGCCAGACGTACTACGAGGTTCCGCTCGGATTCAACCCGAACGAAGACGGCTCGCCGCACTGGTCCGTCGCGCGGCGGGCGTGGGAGAAGGCCGGCGGCGTGTCGGTCGCATACGTAGAGGACGAGGATCGCATCGGCCTCGGCCGCATCAAGGTCGGGCGCGGCACGATCGGCATCATCGGCGCCCTGCTGCCGGTCGCGACGGAGAAGCTCGACCATCTCTACGGCTTGGCCGACTACGCGGTGACGGCGGCCGGTGGGCGGATACTGCACAACATGATCTCCTCGGGGCGCTAGGCGCCTGCCGCTCCCGGCGAGCGATTATCGTGACGCCCATGGAACCGCCATTCGCCGATCACCTGCGCATACCCGTGCACGGGCCCGGGGCGTCTTTCTCCGAGCTCTTGAAGAACCACGACCCCGACCTCCTGCCGGGGCGGAACGTAGAGGGACAGGTTCACGCGCCGGAGGGGACGACCGTCCTCGCGTTGCGTTTCGCCGACGGCGTCATCATGGCGGGGGACCGCCGCGCAACCGAAGGGTTCCAGATCGCCCACCGGTCGATCGAGAAGGTCTTCGAGGCGGACGACATGTCGGCGGTGGGGATCGCGGGGGCCGCAGGGCCCGCGGTCGAGATGGTGCGCCTGTTCCAGACCGAGCTCGAGCACTACGAGAAGGTCGAGGGGGAGCGGCTTAGCCTCGAGGGCAAGGCGAACAAGCTTTCGCAGATGATCCGCGCCAACCTGCCTGCGGCGATGCAAGGTCTCGCGGTCGTGCCGGTGTTCGCCGGCTTCGACGAAGGTCGCGGTGAGGGGCGGATCTTCAAATACGACATCACTGGGGGCCGTTACGAGGAGGACGATTACCACGCGACGGGCTCGGGCGGCAAGGACGCGCGGTCGTCGCTCAAGAAACGGTTCCGTGCGGACCTGTCGCGCGACGAGGCCGTCAAGGTCGCGATCGAGGCCTTGTTCGACGCGGCCGACGAGGACGTCGGCACGGGAGGCCCGGACCTCATGCGCGGGATCTTCCCAACCGTCGTCGCTCTCACGGAATCGGGAACCGTAGAGATCGCGGAGGACGAGATCCGCAGGCTCTTCGAGGAGCTCATCTCCGAGCGGCGCGATCGGATGTTGCAGCCGGAGACCCACACCGTCGGCGTACGCCGCCCCCACGAGGAGGGCGAGGTCTGATGGCCATGCCGTATTACGTCTCGCCCGAGCAGATGATGAAGGACAAGGCGGATTACGCGCGCAAAGGGATTGCCCGCGGCAAGTCCGTGATCGTCTTCGAGTACTCCGACGGGATCGTCTTCATCGCCGAGAACCCGTCCGCGACGTTGCACAAGATCTCGGAGATCTACGACCGCATCGCGTTCGCCGGCGTGGGCAAGTTCAACGAGTTCGAGCAACTGCGTATCGGCGGCATCCGGCTCGTGGACATGAAGGGGTATTCGTACTCGCGCGAGGACGTGACGGCGAAGGGCCTGGCGAACGCCTATTCGCAGACGCTGGGCAACATCTTCACCGGCGAGCTGAAACCGTACGAATGCGAGGTGCTGGTCGCGGCGGTCGGCGAGACCCCGGAGACGAACGAGCTGTTCCACATCCTGTTCGACGGATCGGTCACCGACCGTACCGGCTGGGTCGCGATGGGCGGGCAATCCGACGCGCTCGGGACGCATCTCAAGGAGAAGTATCCCGCGAAGACCCCCGACCTGAAAGCTGCAGTCAAGCTCGCCCTCGACGCGTTGAAGTCGGTCGAGGGCAAAGACGTCCCGCCCGGCGCGCTCGAGGTCGCGGTGCTCGACCGCACGCGCAACCGCAGGAAGTTCCGCCGCTTGAGCGAAAGCGAGCTCGCGAAGCTCCTCTAGCTACGCCGGCCTCAGGCATATCCTGACGCGATGGAGCGTCGCATCTTCGGTACCGAGAACGAGTACGGCGTCACGTGCACGTTCAAAGGCCAACGCCGACTCTCGCCGGACGAGGTCGCGCGCTATCTGTTCCGGCGTGTCGTGTCGTGGGGACGATCGTCGAACGTGTTCCTCGAGAACGGCGCGCGCCTCTACCTCGACGTGGGATCACACCCCGAATACGCGACTCCGGAGTGCGACACGGTCTACGACCTCGTCGTTCACGACAAGGCGGGTGAACGGATCCTCGAAGGCCTGCTGAAGGCCGCCGAGGCTCGTCTGCGCGAAGAAGGCATCTCCGGTGAGATCTACCTGTTCAAGAACAACACCGACTCCGCCGGGAACTCCTACGGTAGCCACGAGAACTACCTCGTGTCTCGCTACGGTGAGTTCGGCCGTCTCGCCGAGGTGATGATCCCATTCTTCGTGACGCGGCAGATCTTCGCGGGGGCAGGGAAGGTCCTGCAGACCGCCCGCGGCGCGCTGTTCTGCATCTCACAGCGGGCCGAGCACATCTGGGAAGGTGTCTCGTCGGCCACCACCCGGTCCCGGCCGATCATCAACACGCGCGACGAACCGCACGCCGACGCGGAGAAGTACCGGCGTCTGCACGTGATCGTCGGCGACTCGAACATGAACGAGTGGGCGTCCTACCTGAAGGTCGGGGCCACCGCGCTCCTGCTGCGGATGGTCGAAGAGGGCGTGCAGATCCGCGACATGACGCTCGAGAACCCGATCCGGGCGATACGCGAGATCTCGCACGACGTCTCGTGCAAGCGACGGGTCCGGCTGGCGAACGGTCGCGAGGCCTCCGCGCTGGACATGCAGAAGGAATACCTCGACAAGGCACTGCGCTGGGTGGACCAGCGCGACGATCGCGTTCTGAAGGAGATCGCGGGGATGTGGCAGCACGCGATCCACAACCTCGAGCACGACCAGGACGCTCTGGTGCGTCAGGTGGACTGGATCGCGAAGCGGAAGCTGGTGGAGACCTACCGCGCCCGCCACAAGCTCCCGCTGGCCCACCCCCGGATCGCGCTGATGGACCTCGCGTACCACGACGTCAACCGCAAGCGCGGCCTGTATTACATCCTCGAACGCAGGGGCGAAGCCGAGCGGATGTGCGACGAGGAAGACATCGAACGCGCCACGCAGGAGCCGCCGCAGACCACGCGGGCGAAGCTACGCGGTGAGTTCATCCGTGCCGCGAAGCGCAAGCGGCGCGATTTCACGGTGGACTGGGTGCATCTGAAGCTCAACGACCAAGCGCAGCGCACCGTGTTGTGCAAGGACCCGTTCCGATCGGTCGACGAACGGGTCGCGAAGCTGATCGCCTCACTCTAGATGCCGTCGTTCCGTCAGACCACGATCGCCGAGGTCACCGACACTGCCGACGATCTGATCCGGGCGACGGTGGACCTGGACGGGCACGCGACCGAGGCGTTCGGCTTCCCACGGATGCTGGGTCCGGTCGGCGCCGGCGACCGCGTGGTTGTGAACACGACCGGCGTCGAGTTGGGGCTCGGTACCGGGGGCATCGTCTTCATCCTGTGGAACCTCGACGGTGCCGGGCCACCGCGCGACCTCCACGGGCACATCATGAAGCTCCGCTACACCCCGTGGCAGACCGAGGTGGTCAGCGTCGAAGCGCCCGAGAGCCCGCACCACGACGCGATCGCCGCGGTCGAGACGATCGAAGGTATGCCCGTCGTCGCCTGCACGCTCCATTCGCAGGTTGCGGCCATCGCGGCCGGCGTCAAGGCGGCACGTCCAGACGCGCGCGTCGGTTACCTGATGACCGACGGAGCGTCTCTTCCGATCGCGTGGAGCGACCTGATGCGACAGATGCGGACCGGCCATCTCGTGGACGTCACGTGTACCAGCGGCCACGCGTTCGGCGGTGATCTCGAGGCGGTCACGATCTTCAGTGGCCTCGCGGCGCTGCGCACTATCAGTGGGTGTGACGTGGCGATCGCAGGCATGGGCCCGGGGGTGGTGGGGACGTCTACGGTGCTCGGACATACGGCGCTGGAACAAGGCCACCTCCTGGACGCATCGTCCGCGCTCGGTGGACGCGCGATCGCGTGTCTGCGGATGTCCTACTCCGACGACAGGCCGCGCCATCGCGGTGTCAGCCACCACACGCTTACCGCCCTGAGGCTCGCGACCCACCGGCGCGCGACGGTGGTCGTGCCGGAGCTCGGACGTGAGCGGATCGACGCGATAAGCGCTCAGTTGCAAGGCGCGGGGATAGACACCAAGCACGAGGTCGTGACGGCCGACGGGGGGGCGGGGATCGATCTGCTCGTCGAGCGGGATGTTCGTCCTAGCTCGATGGGCAGATCGTTCGAGCAGGTGCCGGAGCTCTTCCTCGCCGCGAGTGCGGCCGGCGCCTACGCTGCAGGTGCGGCGGGAGTGGCCTAGCGCACGGGCGTTGAGCGTCGCCTGGTTACCCTGAGCGCATGCGGCGGATAGAGCGACTCATCAACCTGATCGCGGCCCTCCTCGAGGCGGAGCAGCCGATGACCGCGGAGGCGATCCGTGAGCGGATCGCGGGTTACGACCGCGACAACTACGAGTCGTTCCGCCGTACCTTCGAACGGGACAAGGCCGACCTGAAGGCGATGGGGATCCCGCTGGAGGTGCAGCAGCTCGACGTCTTCGGCGACACGGCCCCCGGCTACACGATCGAGAAGTCCCGCTACTACCTGCCGGACCTGGAGCTCGATCCCGACGAGCTCGCAGCGCTACGTATGGCAGCGGGCGCCGTCCTCGGTGTAGAAGAGGAAGCCGGCACGGGCGTGATGAAGCTGTCGATGGGCGCGCCCGACGAGGCGACGGGCGCCGCTCGCATCTCGTGGAACGCGGACGTTGCCGCATCCCAGCCACTGTTGGGCCCGCTGTACGCGGCGGTCTCGGAGCGGGTCCCGGTGGCGTTCCAGTACCAGCCCGCCGGTGACGACGCGCCCGCGGCACGGCGGGTCGAGCCGTACGCGCTGGTGCACCGCCGGGGGCACTGGTATCTGGTCGGCCGCGACGACCGCAGCGGCGATACGCGCACGTTCAAGGTCGCGCGGATCATCGGCGACGTGACGCGATCGGAAGGGACCTACGAGATCCCGGGCGACTTCCATGCCCGCGCGCACCTCGCGGCCCCCGCATCGCTGGGCGAGGACGAAGACGTCGTGGGCCGGGTCCGGTTCGACGCGTCGTTGCGGTGGTGGCCCGAGCAGAACCTGCCGGGCGCGCGCCTCGAGGAGGGACCGGAAGGGTCGGTAGAGGTGGAGATGCCGGTGGCGTCTCTCGACGCCCTCGCGGCCTTCACGGTGTGGTGGGGCGGCCGGGTCGAGATCGTCGACCCGCCCGAGGCGCGCCGGCACATGCTCGACCGCCTGAGGAGGTCGCGGGAGGCGGTCACATGACGCAACCGGCCACACGGCTCGCGCGCCGGCTGAAACGCATCCTCTTGCTCGTCCCCTACGCGATCAAGCACCCGGGCACCAGCGTGGACGAGCTATCGGTGAAGTTCGGCATCGACAGGGAAGACCTCGTCGAAGACCTGAACCTGTTGTTCATGTGTGGGCTGCCGGGGTACGGGCCCGGCGACCTCATCGACGTCGACTTCGACTCCGGTTACGTCTACGTGCGCATGGCCGACTACTTCGCGGCCCCGCTGCGGCTCACCCCGGCAGAGGCACTCGCCCTCTACGCAGGCGGTGCGGCGATGGCATCCCTACAGGAGATGGAGGAGGCGGATGCGCTCCACCGCGCCCTCGCGAAGCTCGGCCGGACGCTGGGGACCGGGGCCGAAGGCGAGCCGTTGGTCGACGTCCGTTTCGAGCCGGGGCCGAGCGGCCAGCTCGAGGCGCTGCGCGACGCACTGGCGCGCGAGAAGCGCGTGCGCCTGGAGTACTTCTCGGCGTCGTCGGCCCGGCTCGGCCAGCGCGAGGTCGACCCGTGGTCGCTGTACGCGGCCCTCGGGCGGTGGTACCTGATCGGCCTCGATCACAGCTCCGGCGAGGAACGCATATTCCGCGTCGATCGCATCAAGAGCGCGGAGGTGCTCGACGAGGCGGCGCCGGTGCCGCCGGATCTGGAGCCCTCCGCGTACTCCGGAGCGTTCCGGCCGCGTCCGGGCCAGCCGGTAGCGACCTTCGACATCTCGCCGTCCGCCGGACGATGGTTCGAGGAGTACTACCCGGTCGCCGGCGCGGAGTCCCTTGGCGATGGCTGGCGCAGGGTGAGCGTCACCTATTCGGACCCGCACTGGATCGGTGCGCTGGTTCTCAGCCTCGGCGACCAGGTGCGCAACGTCGAGCCCGCCGAAGCGCGCAGCGCGGTCCGCTCTCTGGCCGAGGAGATAGAAGCGATCTACGCGTGAGCCGCGGACGCGGGCGGTGCCGACTGGATCTTGACGACGTCGGAGCGGATCGCCCGCTTGGGCAACGAGAACGAGAACGTCGATCCCTTCCCCCAGGTCGAGTCGGCCCAGATGTGGCCATCGTGGACGCGGATCAGCTGCGCACAGAGGTAGAGCCCGACGCCGGTGCCGCCGTGCTCCCGCGTCGACGAGCCGTCGACCTGACGGAAGCGGTCGAAGATGTGGGGGAGGTCGCTCGAGACCATCCCGACTCCCTTGTCTATGACGTCCACGCGCAACGCGTCGCCCTCGTCGCTCGCCCGGATCGTTACGGGCGAGGGGGCGGTGGAGTACTTCAACGCGTTCTCGATCAGATGCCTCAGCACGAGCCCCACCTTCGTCTCGTCGCACGGCCATCTCAGGTCCTGCGCGACCTCCAGGACTATCTCGCGGTCCTTGTGCTCCTGGATGACGTCCGTTGCCACGGCATTGACAAGGCCGGCGATGTCGACCTGCTCGACGCGCAGCTGGGCCTCGCGCGACTCGATGCGCGATACGTATAGAAGATCCTCGATCAGGCGCTCGAGCTGCGCGGCCTTTGTATCGATCGTCGACAGCGCTTCCCGCGATTCGTCGACCGTGGCTCGCTCGACGCGCTTGAGGAGCATGCGCGCGAAGCCTTTGATGATGGTCAGCGGGGTGCGCAGCTCGTGGCCGATCATCGCGACGAAATCCCGCTGTGTTTGCACCAGCTCCCGTTCGGATGTGATGTCGTCCATGATCAGGACGCGGCCCATCGGCGCCCCGGGAACACGCACATCGTTGACCCGGACCTTGTACGTGCTCGGAGGCGTACCGACGAGGACCTCTCCCTGCAGCTGGCCCTCCCCGATGAGCAGAGCTTCCACCCCACTGTTGCCGAGCGCGCCTTTCACCGGCGTGCCGGCGGTGAAAACGCTCGACACGCCGAAGAGTTGCTCTGCGGCCGGGTTCACCGCGACCAGGTTGTGGCGCGCGTCGGCCAGGATGATCGGGTTGGGAACACCGTGGATGATGGAGGTGAGCTCCGACTCTTTCCGTTCGATGATGCCGTGCAGCTCGGCGGTGCCGATCGCGGTCGCGCACTGCTGTGCGAACGCGCGCAGGAGCTCGCGGCGGCCTTCGGCGGCGTCGGCGCCGGACAGGACGACGAGCAAGCCCCGGCTGTTCGGCGGCGTCCTGAGGCCGAGCCCCATCACCGCCCCCAGTCCTTCGTGCTCGACGGTTACCGCGTCGCCGGTCTCGATCGCTGCGCGGATCTCGGGATTCTCGAGCACGCCGCGTATGACCGTCTTGTCGAGCCCCTTGAAGACCCCGCGTGCCAGCGCACCCGTGTCGGGGTCGAAGAGGCAGGCGAACCCTTGCGGCGATCCGGCCAGGCGCGTCCCGCCGTCCAGCACCTGTTGCAGCAACGAATCGACGTCGAGCGTCCCGAGCAGGCCCTTGCTCGCATCGACGAGCGACATCAGCTCGGAAGACCTGCGCTCTGCTTGCTCGTGGAGCCGCGCCCGGTGGATAAGGCCCCCGGCCTGGTCCGCGAACATCTGCGCTATCCGCACGTCGTCGTCGGTGAACGCGTGCTGGGCGTCATGGCTGGCGAGGTTCAGGACCCCGATGGCGCGCCCCCCGACGCGCATCGGCACCACGACGCTGGAGGCGATCGTGCGCGACTTGGGAACGAAGTTGACGAACGCATCGCGATCGACCTGCCCGAGTCGCAGCGAGTGACCGGTCGCAAGCACGCGCCCCGCGACACTCTCGCCGGCTTGCACCCGCGTCCCCATCGGGACCTCGGGAAGTCCCGCGGCGGCGACGAGCGACAGCGTCCGTGAGCCCTCCTCGACCAGCATCATCGAGCCCTGGTCCGCGCCCAGCAGCCCCGTAGCGATCCGCACCATCGACTGGACCGCCTGCGAGGGGCCGGTTGCGGACGACGCGATCTCGGACACCTGCAGCGTGGCTTCCATCGCCTGCTGCCAGCGCGACGACGGAGAGGGCGCCGCATCGGAGGCGCGATTGAACATGGGCATACCTACTTCATCGGCGTCCCGTTGGGCCGGTTTGAGCCACTCGGGCGTCGGGTTTTACCCGGGGTTTGCGCCAGAGATATCGCGATCCCGGGACGTTCTGCTAAACCTCCCCGGCCCGCCGCCGATAACCACACCATGACCACGATCAAGGCGACGTGCCCCGGCTGCGGCGAAGTGGACCTCGTCGCCGACGACATCCTCCTGCGGATCGGCTCGCAGAGTGGTTCGAACACCTACGGCTTCGCGTGCCCCGAGTGCGGCGACTTCGTACAGAAGCCCGCGGACGAGCGGGTCGTGCGACTGCTCCTGTCCGGCGGCGTCATGCCGACGCTCGTCCACGTCCCGGCCGAGGCGCTGGAACCTCGAACCGGCCCGCCGATCAACCACGACGACCTGCTGACCTTCCACGACCTGCTCGCTTCGGACGACTGGTTCGACGAGCTGCTGGGGCGCCACCACTCCTAACGGTCTGACCGAGCTACGGGGCCCCTCGTAGACTCGACCGCATGCCACAGATAGGGCCTCTCGAGGTCCTGCTCGTAGGGGTCATCGCACTGATCGTCTTCGGCCCCCAGCGGCTGCCCGAGATCGCCCGCTCCGTCGGCAGGGCCGTGGCCGAGTTCCGCCGCCAGGCAAGCGACCTGCGTGAGGAGTTCTCCTCCGGCCTCGAGGCCGACGACGTCGAGGACGAGATGCCGCTGCCCGGGGACGTGGACGCCGCGGGAGCGACCGAGGCGTCGACAACGGCGATCCCGGCAGAGGATCGCGCTTCGGAGGATCGACCGGGGGACGATCGCCCGGATGTCGTCCCGCCACCGGCCTGATGGGAGCCACCGATCTCAGGCGCCGGCGCTTCGCCTTCATGCGCCGGCGGCAGCTGAAGAAGCACGGCGGCCACATGACGCTGGTCGAGCACCTGGACGAGCTGCGCAGCCGCCTGATCGTGTCGCTCGGCGCGTTCGTCCTGCTGTCGATCGCGGCCTTCACGTTCTACGACTCGATCTTCGCCTTCATCATCCAGCCCCTGTGTGGTCTGCCCGCCGACAAGCTGGGCCCTCAGGGGTGCCGGTTGATCCAGACGACCCCGCTGGAGGGGTTCCAGGTGCGCTTGAAGCTCACCGCCATGGTCGGGCTCGTACTGGCGTCGCCGGTGTGGCTGTATCAGCTGTGGGCGTTCATCGTCCCCGGCCTGACGAGCCGCGAGAAGAAGTACGCGATCCCTTTCGTAGCGTCGTCGATAACGCTGTTCGTCGCGGGGGCCGCCTTCGCATACACGTTGTTGCCGACCGGCCTGCGGGTACTGATAGGTCTCGGTGGCGAGGGCATGGTCGCGTTCCTCCGCGCCGACGGCTACATCAACTTCGTCGGCCTGATGTTGATCGCGTTCGGGATCACGTTCGAGATCCCGGTCGTCCTTCTGTTCCTGGGGCTGGCCGGCGTCATCTCCGTCGACACCCTGCGCGCGCACCGGAAGGCTGCGTTCGTCGCCGCGTTCGGGCTCGCCGCGGTCGTGACGCCGAGCCAGGACCCCTACACGATGTCGGCGATGGCGATCCCCCTGTATCTGCTCTACGAGACGACGATCCTGCTGCTGCGCTTCCTGACGCGGAAGAGGACGGCCGGCTCGATATAGTCCCGCGGCCATGGCGATCAAGGGCAAGCGCAAGCCGAGATCACGCAGCGGCGCACCGCGCCGGCGTCCCGCCGCGGCCCGACCGGTGCCGGTCTCGACGGCGGCCACCCCGTGGTACCGAACGATGCGCGGGCAGCTCGCCTTGATCGTCGCCGGCCTCGCGCTGGTTGGTATCGGGATGTGGTTCGTCTCGGCGCGAAGCTCGGCTACGGCGGAGCAGAGCGCCCGGCAGGACGAGCTCACTGCTTACACGAGGGAAGTGGCGGACCTCGTCTCACAGGCTCAGCAACCCGTGCGGGAGATGCACGGGGCCGCGTTCAATACCGCGAACCCCGAGGCCATTGCCGCGCTGGACGGCTCGGCTCCCGAGTGGGGGGATGCGCTGGAGCGGCTCGCGGCGCTGTCGCAGAACCTGCAGCCCCCGCAAGGACTGGAGCGTTCCGCGACCGTGATCCAGCAAGCGCTCCTGGGGTATCGCACCGCCGCTCGCACCTACGAGCTGGTGCCGGGGGAGGCCGAGAACAAACGCCAGCAAGCGCTGATCGACCGCGCCACCGAGCAGCGCGATCAAGCCGGCGCCGTCCTGATCGCGAGCCTCGGGATGCTGGACGACGAGCGCGCCGAGGTGGACATGGACCCGAGCGGCATCCAGGCCCCCAGCACGATGACCCCGATCATCCCCAGCCCTGCGCCCGTGACCGGGGGCGGCGGGTCGGCTTCGAAGAACGAGAAGCAGCGCGACGGCTAGCCCGCTGCGCTCCGACGCCGAGGTCGCGGAGTTCCGCCGTGCCTACGGCTTCGACTTCGACCCGTTCCAGGAGCGCGCCTGCGCAGCCCTCATGGACGGTTCCTCCGTCCTCGTTGCGGCCCCCACGGGCGCCGGCAAGACCGTCGTCGGCGAGTTCGCCGCGTGGCTCGCGCTGCGGGCGGGGGGCAAGACCTTCTACACGACGCCAATAAAGGCGCTCTCGAACCAGAAGTACTCGGACTTCCTCGCCGCGCACGGGACCGGCAACGTCGGGTTGCTGACCGGCGACAACTCGGTCAACGGGAACGCTCCCGTCGTCGTCATGACCACCGAGGTGCTGCGCAACATGATCTACGAGGGCTCGCCCACGCTGGACGACCTCCGCTACGTCGTGCTCGACGAGGTCCACTACCTGCAGGATCGCTATCGCGGCGCGGTGTGGGAAGAGATCCTGATCCATCTGCCCGTCGACGTGCAGATCGTGTCGCTATCGGCCACGATCTCGAACGCGGAGGAGTTCGGGGAATGGCTCCAGACGCTGCGCGGGCGCACCGAGGTGATCATCGAAGAGAAGCGGCCGGTCGACATCCGTCATTGGTACTTCGCGGCCGACGAGCTGCTCCCGATGTTCGTCCACACGCCCGACGGCCAGGCGATACCGAATCCGCGCGGTCGCGAGCTCGACCGGAGGCGGCGCCGGCGCGACGAGCGCACGTCGAGGGGGCCGCGGCGCACGACGGAGAAGCGCGCCCGGATGCCCCTGCGGACCGAGGTCGTCGAGCGGCTGCGAACCGAAGACCTGCTGCCGGCGATCTACTTCATCTTCTCGCGCAAGGGGTGTGACGAGGCCGTTCGCCAGTGCCTCCGTGACAACATCCGCCTGACGAACCCCGACGAGCGCCGCGCGATCCAGGCCTACGCGGACGAACGCGTGTCGGACCTATCACCCAGCGAGCTCGACGTCCTCGGCTACGACGCGTGGATCGCGGGGCTCACGAACGGCATCGCGGCTCATCATGCCGGGATGATCCCGCCGTTCAAGGAGACGATCGAGGAGCTGTTCGCGAAGGGGCTGGTGCGCGTGGTCTTCGCCACCGAGACCCTGGCACTCGGCATCAACATGCCGGCGCGGAGCGTCGTGATCGAGAGCCTGATGAAGTTCACCGGCGAGAAGCACGAGCAGATCACGCCGGGCCAGTACACGCAGCTGTCGGGTCGCGCCGGCAGGAGGGGACTCGACGAGCTCGGCCACTGCGTCGTGTTGCTCCAGCGCTTCATACCCTTCGACGGCATCAGCCGCCTGGCATCCGCCCGGACCTACCCGCTCGTGTCGTCGTTCCAACCGAGCTACAACATGGCGGTCAACCTCGTGCGCAACTACACCCTCGACGAGGCCGAGCACCTCGTGAACTCGTCCTTCGCACAGTTCCAGGCCGACCGCGACGTGGTGAAGCTGGAGCAGAACCGCGAGCGGTCGGAGGCTTACCTCGCGTCGTATCGCGAGCGGGCGGCGTGCCACCGTGGCGACATCGAGGAGTACCGCGAGCTCCTCGCACGCCGTCAGACCCTGGAGGAACGTGGCGGTCGTCCGGGCCAGACGCGGGGCGCGCGGGTCCTCGAAGCCGTGCAGGCGCTGCGGCCGGGCGACGTCATCTACGTGCCCGGCGGCAAGCGCCAGGGACGCTATGTCGTGCTGCAGGTGTCGCAATCGGCGTCGGAGCGGCGGCCGAAGGTGCTCGCGCTGTCGGAGAGTCGCACGATGGTCCGCTTCGCGCCGACCGACTTCCGCGATCCGCCCGCGCCGGTCGGCCACGTCGCGCTACCGAAAGGTTTCCACGTGCGTGATCCGAAGGCGCGCCGGCACCTCGCGCGGAAGCTAGCCGACGTCGAGCCTGCACCCGCGGCCCGGCGCAGGACGAAGGCGGACGAACAGGATCTGCGAGCGGTGGACGAGGCGATCGAGCGACATCCGGTCCATCGCTGCCCCGAGCTGGGGCGCCACCTCCACTACGCCGAGCGCGCGGTGCGTCTCGAGAAGGAGCTTTCAGGTATCGACCGCCGTGTCCGGCGGCGGACGGGGACCCTCGCGCGTCGCTTCGAGCTCGTTCTGGAGATCCTCGAGGAGCTCGGCTACGTGCGCGAGTGGCGGTTGACCGACAAGGGCGAGCTCCTGAAGGCGGTCTACAACGAGTCCGACCTGCTCGTCGTGCAGGCGCTCGAAGAGGGACTGCTGGACGACCTCGATGCCGCCGAGCTGGCGGCGCTCTGCTCGACGCTCGTCTACGAGACGCGAGGGCCCGAGACCGGCGTGGTGCACGACCTCCCCACGGCCGCGACGAAGGGCGCCTGGCGCGACCTAATGAAGCTGTGGCGCTCGATCAAGCGCCAGGAGGACGTGCGGGGTCTGGACCTGACACGCGAGCCGGACCCCGGGTTCGCGCAGCGGGTCCACGCGTGGACGGCGGGGGCCCCCCTGGAAGACGTGCTGGGGGCGGACGACCCGGCGGGCGACTTCGTCCGCGTCATGAAGCAGCTCACCGACCTCTTACGCCAGCTGGAGGAGGTGAGCCCGTCCGAGGGACTCCGCGCGACGGTCCGCGCCGCCATAGAAGGGGTCCAGCGGGGCGTGGTGGCGTACTCGTCGCTGGACATCTAACGAGAGTTGGTCCAGCAACCACGTGCGAGGATTGCCGCGGATGAGAGACGTCTTCGTGGTCGATGCCGTCCGCACCCCGATGGGTCGTTACGGCGGCGCGCTGGCGACCGTTCGCGCCGACGACCTCGCGGCGCACGTCATCGAGGCGCTGGTCGCCAGGAGCTCCGTGCCCGTCGATCGTGTCGACGACGTGGTGTGGGGCGCCGCGAACCAGGCCGGAGAGGACAACCGCAACGTCGCGCGGATGGCTCTGCTGCTTGCCGGGCTCCCGGTCGAGGTGCCGGGCGCGACCATCAACCGCCTCTGCGGATCGGGGCTCGAAGCGATCAACTGCGCCTATCGCGAGATCAGGTCGGAAGAGGGCGAGCTGCTGATCGCCGGCGGGTCGGAGTCGATGACACGGGCGCCGTTCGTGATGGCCAAGGCGGAGCAGGCGTTCGCGCGCCGGGGCGAGATCTACGACACGACGATCGGATGGCGCTTCGTTAACCCGCGCATGCACGAGCGCTACGGGTCGCACGCCATGGGCGCGACGGCCGAGATCAACGGCCGTGACTACGGGATCAGCCGCGCGGCGCAGGACGAGTTCGCGCTCGAGAGCCATCGCCGAGCCGTCGAAGCTCGGGACGAGGGGCGGTTCAAAGACGAGATCGCGCCGGTAGAGGTCGCGCAACGGAAGGGCGATCCGATCGTGGTCGATGCCGACGAGCCGCCGCGCGCCGACACGTCACTGGAGCGGCTGGCGCGGCTGGAACCTGCGTTCGAAGACGATGGCACCGTGACGGCAGGCAACTCGTCGAGCATCAACGACGGTGCGGCAGCGGTGCTCCTCGCGTCGCAGGAGGTCGTGGCATCCCAGGGGTGGAAACCGATGGCGCGCATCGTCACGTCGGCCGTGGCCGGCGTAGAGCCGAAGCGGATGGGGATCGGACCGGTCTTCGCCACCCGCAAGGCGCTCGAGCGCGCCGGCTTGTCACTCGAAGACATCGACCTGATCGAGCTGAACGAGGCGTTCGCGGCGCAGTCGCTCGCGTGCATCCAGGAGCTGGGCCTCGAGCGGGACAAGGTCAACGTGAACGGCGGCGCGATCGCGCTGGGGCACCCGCTGGGATGCTCGGGGGCGCGCCTGATGACGACGCTCGTGCACGAGATGAGCCGCCGCGAGGCCCGCTACGGGCTCGCGACGATGTGCATAGGCGTCGGCCAGGGCATAGCGACGATCATCGAGCGGGTATGAACGCGGTCGCCCAGCTGGGGGAGATCCTCGGCCCCCACCGGGTCACGACCGACCCGGTCGACCTCGCTCGTCACACCCACGATCGCGCGGCATCCGGCCTCCTTGCCGACCGCCGCGACGAGCCGTGGGATCCGCCGTTGTGCGTCGCTCGGCCCCGCAACACCGACCAGGTGTGGAGCCTCGTCCGGTGGGCGAACCAGACGAAGACGCCGGTCGTCGCCTACGGGGGCGGCTCCGGCGTGTGCGCCGCGGTCGCCGCCTCGGGAGCCGTCGTCGCGGACCTCCGTGCCATGGACGAGATCGTCGACTTCGACGAGAAGAGCCGGCTCGTGCGCGTCCAGCCCGGGATGCTCGGGCCGGACCTGGAGAAAGCGCTGAGGGCGTGGGGCTACACACTCGGTCACGAACCTCAGTCCCACCGCATATCGACCGTTGGCGGATGGATCGCGACCAAGGCGGTCGGCCAGCTGTCGGCTCGCTACGGCGGGATCGAAGATCTCGTGCGCGGCCTGGAAGTCGTCCTTGGCAACGGCGAGCTCGTGCGCTCGCTGACGACGCCCAGACGTGCGGCCGGACCCGAGCTCACGTCGCTGATGATCGGCTCGGAGGGAGCGTTCGGGATCGTCACGGAGGCCACGTTGACGGTGTCGCCGATCGTGACCGAGCGCGTCGACCGCTGCATCCGCTTCGAGCACATGGCCGACGGCGTCGGCGCGTGCCGTTCGATCGCGCAGTCGGATCTGCGACCCACAGTCGTCCGCCTCTACGACGCGGAGGACTCGGCGATCTTCCTACGGCATCATCCCGACGAGCCGCAGGGGCCTCTGCTGCTGCTGTCGTTCGACGGACCGTCGGCGTCCGAGCGCGCCGCAGCGGCCGCCGGCTTCGGCGGCGAGCCCGGCAACGACGCGCTCGTGACCTACTGGTGGGAGCACCGCAACGATGCCGTGGAGGAGTACAGGTTGATCCTGCGCGGCGAGGGGATTCTCGGCCCCCACGGGTTGGCCGACACGGTAGAGGTTTCCGGCACGTGGAGCGTCCTACGCGACCTGTATCACTCGATGAAGAAGGCGCTCGAGCCGCTGGCGGACCTCGTCGGATGCCACCTCTCGCACGTCTACCCCGAGGGCGCTTGTCTCTACTTCACGATGGCTTCCGCCTGCGCCGACGAGCAAGCTGCTCTGGACGCACACGGTCAGTGGTGGGAGACCGCCATGCGAACCTGTCTCGACGCCGGCGGGTCGATCAGCCACCACCACGGGATCGGGCGCGTCAAGGCGCCGTGGTTGCGCGAAGAGCTCGGCGGCTGGCATGACGCTCTCGTCGCGATCAAGCGCGCGCTCGACCCGAACGGCATCATGAATCCCGGCGTGATGGGGCTGTGACGTCCCCGTTCGGTCGAGCGGTTCTGATCTGCAACGTCCGGTCCGGCAAGGGGGGAGTGGGACAGAAGCTTCCGGAGGTCGAGGCCGCGCTGCGCGACCGGGGCCTCGACTACGAGATCCGGCGGACCGAACATCGCGGCCACGCGACCGAGATCGCGCGCGAGGTCGTGTCGGGCGGCGGGCGCTTCGTCGTCGCGATGGGCGGCGACGGGACCGTTCACGAGGTCGTCAACGGCATGATCGACGGGGACAAGGCCGTCAATCCCGATGCCGTGCTCGGAGTCGTCGCGGCAGGCACGGGCTGCGACTTCGTCAAGACGTTCGGTCTGCCGACCGGGCCGCGTGACGCCGTGCGGCATCTGGACGGGGGAGAGTCGTTCCTCATCGACGTCGGCAAGATCACCTACCGCGACGCGGACCAGGAGGTAACGCGGTACTTCCCCAACATCGCGGAGGTCGGTCTGGGGGCGGAGTGCGTCGCGCGCGCGGAGACGCTGCCGCGTTGGCTGGGTCCTACGGTGTATCTGTTCGCTTTCTGGCTCACGATGCGCAAGCACCGGGCCGCCGACGTGGTCGTCGACGTCGTGGATCGGAGCTACGAAGGAAGGATGAACAACATGGTCGTGGCGAACTGCCAGTTCTTCGGCGGCGGCATGAAGATCGCGCCGAAGGCGGCGCCGACCGATGGGTTGCTCGACATCCAGGTCGAGCACGCGCGCAAACGTGAAGCGATCGCGATGATGCCGAAGGTCTTCAAGGGTGAGCACGTCCCGCATCCCGACATCGAGGAGTACAAGAGGGTGCGCTGCTCCATCACCTCCGACCGGCCGTTGCTGATCGAAGCAGACGGCGAGGTCCTGGGACATACGCCGGCGACATTCGAGGTGCTGCCCGAAGCGATCTCGCTGAAGGTCTGATGCCCTTCCTCGAGCGCGATCGCGCCCGGATCTTTTTCGACGACACCGGAACCGACGCGGTGCCGATCCTGTTCAGCCACGGCATCCTGATGGACCACGAGATGTTCGAACCGCAGGTGCATTCTCTGCGGGGGGAGTTCCGCTGCATAACGTGGGACGCACGCGGCCACGGGCAGACGGATCACAATGGTCCCTTCACCTACTGGGACTCGGCCCAGGACGCTCTCGCGTTGTTGGATCTCCTCGACATCGAGCGCGCGTTCTTCGTCGGGATGTCGCAGGGTGGATTCGCGTCGCTGCGCGCCGCCTTGCTCGCTCCGGAACGCGTGCAGGGCCTGTGCCTCATCGACACGCAGGCGGGGCCGGAGGATCCGGACGCGGCGCCTACGTACGAGGCGATGGTGGCCGCGTGGGAGGAGCAGCCGACGGTCGAGCTTGCGGAGGCCGCGGCGCGGATCATCCTCGGGCCGGCCGACCACGCACCGTGGATCGCGAAGTGGATGGCCCGACCGAAGGACGCGCTGCGGGATCCCTTCGGCGCGCTCATGGGCCGCGAGGACATCCACGACCGCCTCGACGAGATCGACTGCCCGGCCCTCGTCATCCACGGCACGGAGGATCCTGCGGTCTCTATGGCCAAGGCCGAGACGCTGTGCGCGGGTCTTCCACGCTGCGACGGTCTACTGAAGATCGAAGGCGCGGGTCACGCCGCGAACCTGACCCATCCTGGTGTCGTGACGGAAGCGCTGAGAGACTTCGTCCAACGTCACTCCGCTTAGCACGGGTGCCGTTCGCGATCGGGGTCGCGGGGCTGAGGCTTGCGATGGAACTTTCGGCCGGAGCTCCCACGTCTAACCTCACGCCATGGGAGTAAACGTCTAGATGCGTCGGACAGCTTGGATCCTTGTCGTCCTTGCAACTCTGGCCGCAGGTTGCTCGGGTCCGCAAGCAGATGAGGAACCGCTCCGTGCCGGAGGACGCGCCGGCACGCCCGGCAGCTGGCGTGTCATGGCCAAAGGTCCTCTGCACGCGGGTTACGGACATCAAGGTGTGTGGACGGGCACAGAGGTGCTGATCTGGGGCGGCAGTCGAGTCGACGACGACACGCTGCGGTCCAAGGCGATGCGGGATGGAGCGGCTTACGATCCTCGGACCGACTCGTGGCGCAAGATCCCGCCGGCGCCGATCCCGGGAGGACACGGTTACTCACTCACCTGGACGGGCGAGGAGATGCTCGTATGGGGAGACCGCGATCGAGGTCGTTCCACCAAGGGCAACCGCGGCGCCGCCTTCGACCCCGACGCCAATGAGTGGCGCCGTATCCCGAGGGGACCCTTGACCGGACGGTCAGGCCATCTAGCGGTATGGACCGGCGAGGAGCTGATCATCTGGGGCGGGTCACTGACCGACTTCACCCGGGAGCGTTACGACGGTGAGGGCGCCGCCTTCGACCCCGAGACCGACAAGTGGCGCCCGCTGTCGGAAGCTCCGTTGCCGGCAGGCTATGACGCGATGGGCGCGTGGACGGGGAGCGAGGTCATCGTCATGGTCAGCCCTATGGGGATCGAAGAAGACGACTACCCGAAGTTCGCCCACGTCGCGTCCTACGACCCGTCTTCCGACTCGTGGCGCGAGCTCGAGAGGCCACCGTTCGTGACGAACGTGTCTCCACCGGCACCGTTCCTCGACGGCGAGTTGTTCCTCTTGAGCCTCAACGGCCCCGTCGACGGCGGCGAAACCAACGGATACGGCAAGTCCTATGACACCGGCGGCATCTTCGACACCGCACGTGAGCAGTGGCTTACGCACTCCGACCCGCCGGAGCGACCGGAACACAGGTGGGGACAGGTGGCTCTTGACGATGAAGTGGTGATCGACGGCCTCGCCTATGACCCGCGCGCTGATTCCTGGCGCGTCCTCCCCGAGTTCCCACTAAAGCCCCGCGAGTTCCCGGTCGTGGTCTGGACCGGCAGCGAGTTGATCATTTGGGGAGGAGCCGGCCTGAATCACTCTCCTCCTGTTGCCACCGGAGCCGCCTACACGCCGCCCGAGTGACCGCTGTGACCGGTTCCCTCCAGGGTCCTGCCTCCGGGACGACCCCCGCCGGCCGCCGTTTGGTCCGGTGTCAGGCGCCTAGTTCTTCTAGGAAGGTGCGGAGGTCGTGAGAGACGCGGGCGGGGAACTCCAGCGGCAGGTAGTGGGTCGCGCCCTCGTAGGTGATGACGCGGCTGGCGGCGATCGCACGGTGCATCTCCTCGATCATCGCCCGCGACGTGAACTGGTCGTGGTCGCCGACGATCAGCAGCGTAGGAGCCTGGATCAGAGGCAGTAGCTCGGCCCCGGAGTCGCCACCCACCTCGTCCAGCGTCGCCAGCAACGTCTTCAGGTCAGACTCGGCCATCCCTTTGAGGAGGTCGATTAGCGCCGCCGTGTCGGCGGTCGCGCCGACCATGCCGGACTGACGGATCAAGCCCGTGAGCTCGGGGCGCGACACGAGCTTTCGGAACGCGGTCTCGAGGGGGCCCGCGAAATACTTCGCGACGGATGCAACGACGGGAACCGCGGAGCCGAGCTCGAGGCGGAGCAGGCGTCCGAGTGGGTTCCCGTAGCCTCCGTTCACCCCTACGAATCCCGCGACGCGATCGGGGTGGTCGGCTGCGATCTGCAACGCGATGCGGGTGCCGTTGCTCCACGACGCGACGACGAACCGGTCGATGCCGTAGTGATCCAGGGCCGCCAGCGCGTCCTCGGCGTGGGCGCGCGCATCGTTGCGTTGCGACGCAGGGGGGCCGGAATCGAGCAACCCGCGGTGGTCCCAGGTGACCACCGGTCGCTCCCGCACGACGTCGACCAGAGCGCGGCGCCAGGGCGCCAAGTTCGCTCCGATCGCGTTCGCGACCAGCAGCGGGATCCCGTCGCCGTGGCCCATGTGGTGGAGCGCGATCTCGGTTCCGTCGAACGAATCGATCAGCTCGATCTCGTGCTCCAGCCCCTGCGATGTCAACGCGCCCGCCCGCGCTGGCTGAGTCCCTGTGAGGTCAACCGGTGCGCTCGCGGCGCCGTAATGCGTCCGACGCACGCGCCACGCGTGCGCCGATGCCGCGTCGTGGGGGAACGGGGGGAGCAACCGCGAGGCCACGTTCGCGCTCGACCTCGGCGCGGTGATCTTCCATCTCGCGTTTGCGATCCGCGCGGCCCCATCCATGGACCCGCGCCAGGGTATCCAGGCCGCGGCTTCCTTCACCGATACCTGCGTTCCGGTCGGTGATGGCCAGCCGCGTCCTGCGCGCGAGCAGATCGGATAGATGCACGGCCATCTCGTGGCGGCCCGCATAGATAGCTTCGGCAGTGATCGGAACGTACCCGGCCGCGATCGGTGCGGTCGCCCCTTCGGTCTCTGCGACCCTCAGCACGTCGGTCGCACGATCCCCGTACGCCCGCACCAGGTTGTGAGCGACGTCCTCGCCGAGACCGAGCGACACGCACCTGCGTCCGACGTCGATACGTAAGCGTTCGAGGTCGCTGGAGCCCAACCGGATCCACCGCGTTTTTGACCTCCCGTTGTTGCCCAGCTCGCGCGCGACGCGGTCGGTCGCGTCCTGGGCCATACGGCGGTACGTCGTCATCTTCCCCCCGGTGATGCCGATGATCCCGGGCGCGATGTCGTAGATCGAGTGCTTGCGCGACAGATCCGCGGTCGAGCCCGCCCGGCCCTGCACCAGCGGCCGCAGGCCCGCATAAGCGCCGGCGATGTCCTCGGGAACGAGCCCGAGGTCGAAGGTTGCGTTCAACGAGTCGAGCACGTAGTTGCGGTCGGCCTCTTCGACGACGGGAAAGTCGAGACTGCCCTCGTAAGCGGTATCGGTCGTGCCGACCAACACCGCGTCGAGCCACGGCAAGACGAACAGCATCCGGCGCCGCTCGACGTCGGGGATGAAAGCCGCGGTGTCCGCGAGGGGCAAGGCGTCCTTGCGGAACATCAGATGTATGCCTTTGGACGGACGCAGCCGAGGTTGCGCGGCCTCGTTCGCTCGCGCTTCGAGCTTGTCCGCCCACACTCCGGCCGCGACGACGATCCTTCGCGCGAACACCTGGAACGACGTCCGGCTCACGGTGTCGGACACGTCTGCCGCGCACACGCTGGGGCCGGGGTCCATGTTCACGACCTCGGCGTGGTTCGCCACGACGGCTCCGAACGCGGTCGCTTGCACCAGGTTCTCCATGACCAGACGGACGTCGTCGGTGATGGCATCGTAGAAGAGGAACCCGCCCCGGATCTTGCCGCGGGGAAGCGCAGGTACCAGTGCCTCGGTCTCGGTGCTGCTCAGGTGACGGTGGATCTTCATATTACGGAAGCTCGCCAGCGCGTCGTAGGCCCACAAGCCAACGCCGAACTGGACCCGGCGCTTCCGGTCGGGCACGGACAGCACCATCGGGATCGGCTCGACGAGGTGAGGAGCGAGCCGCCGCAACAGGTCCCGCTCGGTGCATGCCTCGCGCATCAGAGCGAACTCCCGCTGCTCTAGGTACCTGAGCCCCCCGTGGATCAGCTTCGAGGACTTGCTGGACGTCCCGCACGCGAAGTCACCGCGCTCGACCAGCCCCACCGACAGGCCCCTGCTGATCGCGTCGAGACAGATGCCCGCACCGGTGATGCCACCGCCGACCACGAGCAGGTCGAGAGGCTCGCCGGGGGTCGTCGCAGCCAGGCGCCCCAGCGCTTCGTTCCGCTCGAGCAGCGCGGTCATACGAGCCCCGACATCCAGCGGATCACCGTGGCCGCCCCGACCACGAGGAGCACGATCCCGACCAGTACCAGGGGGCCCAGCCACCAGTCGAGCTGGCGCCCGAGAGGGTCGTCGTCGCCTTCGATCTGTCGGCGAACGACGAGCTGCGGCCCGCCGAGCTGGGTGAAGTGAAGGTGCTCGCGCGAGCCCTCGACGACATCGGCCAGGCCCTGGAGGAGGTCGATCAACTCCTGCTCGTCGACGGTGATGGTCGCTTCGGGCAGCGCATCGCCGCGCCGGTCTTCGATCTTCACGGGGCTATCCTCCCCTAGATGCCGGCCGACACCCGCCTACTAGACGACGACCAGCGCGCGCTGGTGGGCATGGTGCGTGAGGTCGCCGACGAGGTCTTCGCGCCTGCAGCGCCCGGTTACGAGGAACGCTCCGAGGACCCCACCCCGCTGTACAAGCAGCTCGCCGAGCTCGGTCTCACTGGGATCCCGTACCCGGAGGAACACGGGGGCGGGGGCCAGCCGTACGAGACCTACCTCATGGTGGTCGAGGAGATCGCGCGCGCCTACCTGGGCCTCGCGATCGGCCTCTCGGTCCACACGTTGTGTGCCTTCGCCGTCAACGGGTTCGGCAGCGACGAGCTGAAAGGCGACGTGCTGGCGAAACTGTGCGCGGGGGAGTGGTTCGGCGCGTACTCGCTCTCCGAGCCCGGCTCGGGATCGGACGCCGCCGCTATGACGACGAAAGCGGTGCGGGACGACGGGACGTATCGCCTTAGTGGCTCGAAGGTCTTCTGCACCCGCGGCGACGAGGCCGACTGCGTCCTGGTGATGGCACGGACCGGCGACGCGGGCCCCAAGGGGATCAGCGCGTTCATCGTCGAGAAGGGCATCGAGGGCTTCGGCGGCTCGAAGAAGGAAGACAAGATGGGGTGGCGCTCGTCACCGACGTGGATGCTGGCCCTCGACGATGCCGTCGTCCCCGAAGCGCGCCGCGTCGGAGACGAAGGACAGGGCTTCCGCATCGCGCTCGCGTCACTCGACTCCGGTCGCCTCGGGATCGCCGCGTGTTCGATAGGGCTCGCGCAGAGAGCACTCGACGAAGCGCTGTCTTTCACGCTCGAGCGCGAGCAGTTCGGCAAGCCCGTCGCTCACAACCAGGGTGTCCAGTTCATGCTCGCCGACATGACCACGCAGATCGAGGCGGGACGCGCCCTGTATCAGAAGGCCGCTCGACTCCGCGACCGCGGGCTCGACTATTCGATGCAGGCGGCGCAGGCGAAACTGTTCTGCAGCGACGTCGCCATGCGCGTGACCACCGATGCCGTTCAGCTACACGGCGGCTACGGCTACGTCACGGAATATCCGGTCGAGAGGTTGATGCGCGAGGCCAAAGGTTTGCAGATCGTCGAGGGCACGAACCAGATCCAGCGTTTCGTGATCGGCCGCAAGCTGACCCACGCGTGAAAGCGTTCGTCACCGGCGCGACGGGGTTCGTCGGCGGACATCTCGCGGCGAAGCTGATCGCGCGGGGCGACGAGGTCGTGGCTCTGGTGCGTTCACCGCACAAAGCCGGGGAGCTCACGCGCCTCGGCGTAGACATCGTCCAAGGTGATCTCGACAGCACCGAGACCATGACGAACGCGATGAGAGGTTGCGATGCCGTTTTCCACGTCGCCGCGGGATACAAGGTCGGTGTGTTCGAAGAAGGCTGCGACGAGATGCGGCGCGCCAACATCGTGGGGACGGAGAACGTGCTGCGCGCCGCGGTGGACGCCGACGTCGGTCGGATCGTGTACGTCTCGACACTCGGCTACTACGGCAACACTCGCGGGAAGGTGGTCGACGAGAGCTTCGAACGTAGCGACAAGGACTGGCTCACCTGCTACGACGAGACGAAGTTCAAGGCCCACGAGGTGGCGAAGCGCTTCGTCGCACAAGGAGCGCCGGTCCTCATCGCGCAACCGGGCGGGATCTACGGGCCCGGCGACACCTCCGACCTGAGCGTGCTCGTCGACCGCGTCAAGAAGGGCTGGATGAAGGTCAACCTGATGCCTTCCGTCGGCTTCAACTTCGTCCACGTCGACGACGTCGTCGGCGGCCTGTTGTTGATCCACGACAAGGGCCGCGTGGGGCAGAGCTACAACCTCGGAGGTGAGATCACGACCCTCGGCGAGCTCATCGCGAAAGTGGCGCAGCTCGCCGGTCGTAAGTCCCCGAGACGGGAGGTCCCGATCGGCCTGATCAAGAGATCGGGGGGGCCGTGGAAGTACCTCGCGCCGTTGCTGGGCTTTCCTCCGAACCTGCGCGAGCTGATCCAGGCCTCCGACGGCGTCACCTACTGGGGGAGTGACGACAAAGCCCGCCGCGAGCTCGGCTACGCGCCGCGCACGCTCGACGTGGGTCTCCCCGACGTCGTCTGAGGACCGGGCGGTGGACGACAGCCTGACACTCCTCATCGACGCGCCCAGCCTGTTCTTCCGCGCGTTCTTCTCGACACCCGCGACCGTCACCACGCCGGAGGGCGCTCCAATCAATGCCGCGCACGGCTTCATGTACATGCTCGCGCGGCTGATCGAGGACCGGCGGCCCGACTACCTCGCGTGCGGGTCGGACGAGAACTGGCGCCCCCAGTGGCGGGTCGATCTCATCCCGTCCTACAAAGAGGTGCGCGCACAACCCGACAGCCAGCAAGCGCAGACGGAGGTGACGCTGGGCCCGCAGGTCCCGGTTCTGTACGCGATGCTCGGGCTATTCGGCATCGCCGTCGTCGGGCATCCGGACGCCGAGGCCGAGGACGTCATCGGGACCCTCGCGGCGCGCGCTCCGGGCCGCGTCGACATCGTGTCGGGTGACCGTGACCTCTTCCAGCTGGTCGAAGACCCTCGTATCCGCGTGCTGTATCCGGTGCGCGGTGTCAGCAAGGTGGACGTGATCGACGAGGCCTACATCGCGACCAAGTACGGGATCCCGCCACGCGCGTACCGCGACTTCGCCGTACTTCGAGGCGATACTTCCGACGGGCTACCCGGCGTCAGGGGGATCGGCGAGAAGACGGCCGCCTCACTTGTCACGAAGTACGGGAGCCTCGACACGATCCTGGATGCCGCACGCTCGGGAGCCCCCGGAACGCTGCTCGACAAGGTCCGGCGCGACCTCGACTACGTCGAGCGTGCGGTCGAGGTATGCACGATCACGACCGACCTCGACCTGCCCGAGATCGACGTGACGCTCCCGGCCGAAGTAGACGAGGCCTCTGTCACCGCCGCCGCAGGCGGATTGGGCCTGAAGGGACCGGCGACCGCCCTCCTCCGCGCCCTCCAGAATCCGGCCGGAGTCAACTGATGACGGGGCGGCCCTCGAAGGGGGTCGACAGGACGATCGTGGTCCGCGTGGTGACCTCCAGCTTGCTCCGGAGCGCGTCCACCAGCTCTTCCAGCGCCTCGGTCGACGGCGCCCGCACCAGTAACGCATAGGAGTTGTCGCCCGCCACGGAGTAACAGGACTCGACCAGCGGGAGCTCGCCGATCTTCGCCGGGATGTCGGTAGGGGACCGCGGCGTCAATGCCAGGCTCACGATCGCAGAGATCGGGAAGCCTGCGGCAGCGAGGTCCACGTCCGCCCGGTAGCCCCGAATGACGCCCTGCCGCTCGAGCTTGCGGACCCGGTCGTGTACCGAGGAGCCCGCGAGCCCCACCTGCTCGCCGATCTCGGCGAAACCGATGCGCCCGTTCGCGGCAAGCAGCGACAGGATCTTCCGGTCCCGTTCGTCCATACCGAATTCCATTCCTTTGGTAGGGTCTTTGACCTAAGATTATTCCGCACCGGTCAAGACTATCGAGGACACTGCCAGCCATGACGCCCGCCCTCGCCGCACCACGCCCGGACCGGTTGCGCGCGGTGACCGACGAGCGCGGCCGGGCCCAGCCCTACGTGTATCCGCCGGCCCGGGACTTCGTCGAGCCGGACTGGCGGCGCCTTCCGGGATACGCCGGCGTCACGGAGGCGGAATGGACGAGCGCGAGGTGGCAGCGTCTCCACAGCGTCAAGAACCTCGACGGCCTCCGGAAGGTCTTCGGCGACCTCCTGCCGCCAGACCTCGCCGAGTCGATCGCGCGGGATCAGGTCGAGAGGGCGACGATGTCGATGCTCGTCCCGCCCCAGATGCTCAACACGATGGACGAGCGCGACCTATGGGCCGACCCGATCCGCCACTACATGATCCCGGCGTTCGCCGACCGCCATCCCGAGTGGCCGTCGCATCCGCATTCCCAGCGCGACTCGTTGCACGAGGCGGACATGTGGGCGGTCGAGGGGCTCACGCACCGGTATCCGACGAAGGTGCTGGCCGAGCTGCTGTCTACGTGTCCCCAGTACTGCGGGCATTGCACCAGGATGGACCTGGTCGGCAACAACGTTCCCCAAGTGCTGAAACACCGTTTCGAGCTGAAGCAGAAGGACCGTTACGACGCGATCGTCGACTACCTGAGGGCGACGCCGACCGTGCGCGACGTCGTCGTCTCGGGCGGCGATATGGCGAACCTGCCGATCGCACACCTCGAGGACTTCGTCACACGCCTCATCGAGATCCCGCACGTCGGGGACATCAGGTTGGCGACGAAGGGTCTCATGGGCCTGCCTCAGCATTTCCTCCAGGACGACGTGCTCGCGGGGATGGAACGCATGGCGAAGAAGGCACTGGAACACGACGTCGACGTGGCGATCCATACCCACGTCAATCACGCGAGCTCGCTGACGCCGTTGGTCGCGACCGCGGTCAAGAAGCTTCTGTCGATGGGCTTCAGGGACGTGCGCAACCAAGGCGTGCTGATGCGAGGCGTCAACGACACTCCGGAAGCGTTGCTCGATCTGTCCTTCACGCTGCTCGATAAGACGAAGGTGACGCCTTATTACTTCTATATGTGCGACATGATCCCGAACGCGGAGCACTGGCGCTTGGCGCTGCACGAGGCACAGGACCTCCAGCACGCGATCATGGGTTACCTGCCGGGCTTCGCGACACCTCGTATCGTCTGTGACGTGCCGTTCGTCGGGAAGCGCTGGGTCCATCAGGTCGACAGCTACGACCGCGGCCTCGGCATCTCGTATTGGACGAAGAACTACCGGACGGGCATCGAGCACGACGACCCGGACGCCCTCGAGCGCAGGTATCCGTACTACGACCCGATCTATACGCTTCCGCCCGACGGCCAGGAGCACTGGCGGCGCCAGGCCCCCGCAACCGCTCGGGCATAGGCGCCGGTGGAACGCTTCGGGACCCACCGCTCGCTAGAGCCGCCGGGCGCGTTGCCTCAGCAAGCGGTTCGGCTCGATCCCAACGCGCCGCTCACACCCGACGAGCTCGCCATCGACGTCGACTACCTCAACATCGACTCGGCATCGTGGCGCGAACTCCGTGAGTCGACCGGTGGGGACGCCGACGCGATGGCGGCCCGGATCATGGACATCGTCGCCGCCCGCGGCAAGATGCAGAATCCCGTCACCGGTTCGGGCGGGATGCTCGTCGGCACCGTTTCGGAGCTCGGCTGCCATCGCTCCACGCCTGCCGTCGGGACGAGGATCGCGACACTGGTGTCGCTGAGCCTCACGCCACTCGTCCTGGACGAGATAGTCGAGCTGGACCCCGGCTCCGAGAAGGTCAAGGTCGCAGGGCGGGCGATCCTGTTCGGCTCCGGGATATACGCAGAGGTCCCGGACGACCTGCCCGACACGGTCGCGCTGGGCGTGCTCGACGTGTGCGGAGCACCGGCATGGATGGCGAAGCTGGCGCGGCCGGGCATGAACGTCGTAGTGATCGGGGCCGGCGGGAAGTCGGGGATGTTGGCGTGCGCGCAGGCGGCGCGGATCGTCGGGGCCGCCGGGCGCGTCCTGGGGCTGTGTTATCCGGAAGACACGGCAGTCGCGGCGAAGGAAGCAGGAGCCGAAGTGGTCGTCGTCGACTGCACGAGCGCGACCGACGTAGCCGCGGCGGTGTCCGATGCCCTGATGGGCGACGAGGCCGACCTCGTCTTCGTGTGCACGAACGTCCCGGGTTGTGAGGGCGGCGCGATCCTTGCCTGCTCCGATGGCGGACGCATCGTCTTCTTCTCTATAGCTACGTCGTTCGCCGCCGCGGCGCTGCTTGCGGAAGGCGTGGGGAAGTCTTGCGAGATGACGATCGGCAACGGCTACGTCGCCGGTCATGCCGAGCTGGCTCTGAATCTCGTACGCCATGACGAACGCTTGCTCGCGAGGTTCGCGTGACGACGGTTTTCCGCGGCGGCCCGATACTCAGGCTTCCCGGGGGCGCGACGGCCGAGTGGGTGCTGGTCGCCGGCGAGCAGGTGCAGGCGGTGGGGCACGGTGAGCCGCCGGCGGCCGACCGCGTCGTCGACCTCGACGGCGGGACGTTGATGCCGGCGTTCTGCGACGCGCACGTGCACCTCCCGGCGACGGGTTTGTACGAGCTGGGCCTCGACTTCCGCGGCGAGCGCTCGGCGGCCGCGATCCTGGACTCGTTCTCCCAGCGGGCGCGCGAGGGCGGCGGCGTGTTGTTCGGCGGCAACTTCGAAGATCCTCTCGACGCTCCGCTCACGAGGATCGACCTCGACCGGGCCGTCGGGGAACGCCCCGCGCTGCTGGCACGCGCCGACATGCACTCGTGCGTGGTCTCGACCGCGTTGCTCGACGAGCTGGACGTCGCCGAGTTGGAGGGGGTCGACGTCGACCACCGCGGGGTCCCCACGGGCTATCTGCGCGAGAAGGCCGCATCGGAGGCGTGGGGATGGTTCGACCGCACGCTCCCGCCCGAGCAACAGAAGGCGGCGGTCCGTTCCGCGGTGGCTCGTGCGTATTCGAAGGGCATCGCGTCGGTGCACGAGATGTTCGTTGTCGAGTGGCGCGGCTGGCCCTCCCTCGAGGTGTTCCTCGATGCCATCTCGGATGCGGCGCTCGACATCGTCACCTACGTCGGCACCTCCGACGTCGATCGCGTCCATCGCATCGGCTTCGACCGCGTCGGCGGCGACTTCTTCCTCGACGGATCGTTCGGATCTCATACCGCGTGGATGAGCGGCAGGTACCTCTCGGAGCCTCCGCAGGGATCTCCACCCAACGGGATCTCCTACCGCACCGACGAGGAGTTGCTCGAGGTCTTCATGCGGGCCCAGGCTCTCGAGATGCAGTGCGGTGTGCACGCGATAGGCGATGCCGCGATCGAGCAGGCGATCGCGACGTGGGAGAAGGTGGCCGACAAGGTCGGCATCGAAGCGGTGCGCGCGCTCGGGCATCGGATCGAGCACTTCGAGTGCTCGTGGGACGACCACCTGCGCCGCGCCGCGGCTCTCGGTCTGCGGGCAAGCGTGCAGCCCGCGTTCGACCGCTACTGGGGCGGCCCCGCGGGTCTCTACGCCGACCGCATCGGTTGGGAACGCGCTCGGGACATGAACCGCTTCGGTTCGATGCTGAATGCCGGGCTGCTGGTGGGGGCCGGATCGGACTCGACGGTGACGCCGATGGATCCCTTCCTGCAACTGGCCGCACTGCGCGAGCATCATGTCGAGGGGGAGTCGCTGGGCAGGATCGAGGCGCTGCGTCTCCACACGACCGGTGCCAGAGCGCTTGGCGAAGGCCCTTCTCTCTCGGGGACACTCGAGCCGGACGCGCCGGCCGACCTCGTGTGGCTCGACCGGAACCCGGCCGAGGTCGATACCGACCGGCTCGTCGACACCGAGGTGCTCGGCACCTGGGTGCTGGGCCGGCAGGTGTGGCCGCCCTCGCAGGCAGAGACGGAATGAGCGGCTTCACGCGCCCCGTCGGGCGGCTGGCCATCGACGCCGACACGGTCGCCGAGTGCCGGGAGCTTGCCGGCGACATATGCACGTCGATAGAGCAGCTCGCCACCTCGCATACGACCGTGTCGATCGAGCGCGCGTGTCTGCGACTGGTCGGCGCCGACGGTGTCGTGGGCGAGGGGGCGGACGCGGTGCCGGTTCCTAATCTCGTCGTGGACCGGATCCGTGCTGCCGTTGGCCTCAAACGGGGCGCTCTGATCCCGTTCTTCCATGCCGTCGAATCCGGGTGCGGTGATATCGCGTCGGAGGCGAATCGGATGGCCGCGGGCCAGACGCAGATCGTGTGGCCGGACGGCTTCGATCGCGACGTCGCGATCGAACGGGCGAGGCAGGAAGGGGGCCGCGCCGTCGACCTCGTGGCCTCGGCTCGGGTGCGCCGGGACGAGGTGATCGCTCGCACCGGCGAAGCCGCGAAGCCGTGGTTCTACGAGATCGTCGCGACCGGAGACATCTTCGAGGACATCCCCCAGGCACAGGCCGCGGCGCGCGAGGGATGCGACGTGATCGCCGTCATCCGCTCGACGGGACAATCGCTGTTGGACTACGTGCCTTACGGGGCGATGACCGACGGTTTCGCCGGGACGTACGCGACGCAAGAGAACTTCCGGCTGATGCGCGCGGCCCTCGACGAGGTCGCGGCCGAGCTCGGTCGCTATGTTCGTCTGACCAACTATGCAAGCGGCTTGTGTATGCCCGAGATCGCGGCGCTCGGCGCGATGGAGCGGCTCGACATGATGTTGAACGACTGCATGTACGGGATCATCTTCCGCGACATCAACATGCAGCGCACGTTCGTAGACCAGCACTTCTCGCGCATGGTGAACTCGGTTGCAGGCATCATCATCAATACCGGCGAGGACAACTACCTTACGACCGCGGACGCGGTGGACTCAGCCCACACCGTGCTGGCGTCGCAGTTCCTGAACGAGCGACTGGCGCTGGCCGCCGGATTGCCTTCCGAGCAGATGGGTCTGGGGCACGCGTTCGAGATCGACCCCGAGACGCCCGACCAGATCGCGACGGAGATCGCTCACGCGCAACTCATCAGGGAGTGCTTCCCCGACGCGCCGCTGAAGTACATGCCGCCGACCAAGCACATGACCGGCAACATCTTTCAAGGCTTCCTCTACGACGGGATGTTCAATCTCGTCGGAGCGCTGACGGGTCAGGACATCATCCTGCTGGGGATGATGTCCGAAGGCGTCCACACGCCCTTCCTATCCGACCGGGACCTGGCGCTCGAGAACGCGCGCTACGTGTTCCGGGGAGCCGCCACGTTGGCCGGAGAGCTGCGATTCGAAGCGGGAGGCGACGTGGAGCGCCGCGCCGCGCAGGTCCTGGAGGAATGCCGGCAGATGCTGCGCAAGGTGGCCGACATAGGCATGTTCGCGGCGATCGAGGCGGGGATGTTCGCCGACACGGTGCGCACGAGGAACGGCGGCAAGGGCCTCGACGGCGTCGTGCGTCGCGCCGACGACTACTTCAACCCCGTGACCGACCTTCTCACGGAGAGAACCGGAGCGGTCGGATGAACGTCAAGCCCTACGGCGACGCGCCCGGCGACGGCCTCGTCCAGCTGTCGTTCACCCTCCCGATACCGGAGGGGGAGCGGGCGCGGCAATCGGCGCTCGAGCTGGCGCGCAACATGGGCTTCGAGCGTCCACAGGTGGTTCACATGAAGCCGATGGGTCCCGCCTTCACGTTCTTCGTGATGTACGGCGCGACCGTGCACGACGTCGATCCCGATTCGGTCGAGGTCCCGGAGCGCGACTTCCCCGACCTCGCGTACGCCGAGGTGAACCGGTTGATCCGCGAGAACCTCAGACGCCCTCTGGTCGTCGTCGGCGCCTGCACCGGTACCGACGCGCACACCGTCGGCCTCGACGCGATCCTGTCGATGAAGGGCTTCGCGGGCGATAAGGGCCTGGAGTACTTTCCCGAGATGCGCGTCGTCAATATGGGCTCGCAGGTCGAACCATCGGAGATCGTCGCCACCGTCAGGAACGATCGCGCGGACGCGGTCCTCGTGTCGCAGGTCGTGACCCAGCGCGACGCCCACATCCGCCACCTGCGGGACGTGCGCGACGCGCTCGTCGAGGCGGGGGAGCGCGACCGCGTCATCCTCGTCGGGGGCGGCCCGCGCTTCAGTCCCGACGAGGCAGCCGAGCTCGGCTACGACCGGATCTTCGGACGCGGCACTAAGCCTTCCGAGGTCGCGTCATACCTCGCGTGGACCGTCGCCGGCCGGGCGAGCGCATGACCGACATCACCGCTTCCCACCGCATGCGGCTGTCGGCGGCCGACGCGCACTACGGCGGTGGGCTCGTTGCCGGCGCCAAGGTGATGGAGCTGCTCGGGGACCTCGCCACCGAACTCTGCATCCGTTCCGACGGTGACGAGGGGCTGTTCGCCGGTTACTCGAGCGTCGAGTTCCTCGCGCCCCTCCACGCGGGGGACTTCGTCGAGGTGACCGGCCGGATCGTCAAGCGGGGCAATAGCTCCCGCACCATGACGTTCGAAGTGCTTAGATATGCGCAGCCTCGTCCCGACGTCTCGGACTCGGCTGCGGACCTCCTGGAGGAGCCGCAGGTGGTCGCCCGGGCGGAAGGGACCTGTGTCGTCGGTAAAGACCGGCAGCGCCTCGACGGGTAAGGGAGTGATGCGGCTTGGTTAAGAGGGTGGACGGCATCCGAGCAGTGACTTACGACTGCTGGGGGACGCTGTTGAAGGACCGTGATTGGGAGGGCGCCTGGAAGAAACGACTAGGCGCCCTTCGTGCTTCTCTGGACATCGACCGGGCCGACGCCGACCAGCTCCTGAAAGAAGCGTGGGCCAAGCACGACGAAGCGTGGAAGCAGGTCGAGACGTTCGGCCCCGGCCGCATGGCGGCGTACTGCCTCGAAGCGCGCGGTGTGTTCGACGACGACCGGATCGCCGAGCTGACCCGGCAGTTCGAAGAGGCTTCGGTCGAGGTCGGCGTCGAAGCCGTCGAAGGCGCGGCCGAGACCCTCGCAGCCCTGCGCGATGCGAACATCAGGATCGGCCTCGTGTGCGACACCGGGCTCAGCCCCGGCCGGGTCGTGCGTCAGATGCTCGAGGACTGTGGCCTCGCTCGCTACATAGAGGTGATGTGTTTCTCCGACGAGGTCGGCGTGCCGAAGCCGGGCAACGAGATCTTCGAGAAGGCGTTAGCCGGTCTGGGAGCGTCGCCCCCGGAGGCGATCCACGTCGGTGACCTGAAGCGGACGGATATCGCGGGAGCCCACGACATCGGGATGCACACGGCCCGCTTCCGTGGCGTCCACGACGACCGTTCCGACGCGGCCGACTCGCCGATCCTGCTGGACCACCACGAGCAGCTCCTGGAGGCGATCGGCCTCCGCTGAGGAGCAGCTAGAAGTCGCTCTTGGAGGCCGCGGGTTCGATCAGAGAATTTTCTGCCTCGGGGTTGACGGGCTTCGTGAGCGGAGTAGTATCGAACATACGTTCGTATGCTTACATATTCAGGCCCACCGCGCGGGCTGGAGGACGTCCACTTGGACCGAGACCGCCTACGCGCATGTTCATCCGAGGATCTCGTCGACTCCGCAGGCCAGATGGCCGCGGCACTCGCCGCCACCCACGCCACGTTGCTCGAGATCCTCGCCGTCATAGACGAACGTCAACTCTGGCACGCTGACGGATGCTGTTCGTTCGAGGATTGGATCACGTTCCGGTTCGGCGTCTCGCGGAAAACGGCGCACGAGTGGATCGGCGCAGCGCGGGCTCTTGCGGATCTCCGGCACCTGACCGGCGCTTTCGCCGGGGGAAAGCTGTCGTGGGACAAGGTTCGGGCAGTAGCTGCGGTCGCGTCACCGGCGTCCGACGAAGCCCTTACAGAAGAGGCCCACACGACAGAGGTCCGATACCTAGAGAGGGCGGCGCGCAAGGCGCGCGCGATCTCGCTGGCGGAAGCCGAGTCACGTCATCAGGATCGCTTCTTCGCGATGCGACGCAGTCTGACGACGGGACGCGTGCGGCTGTCGGGGTTCCTGCCGGATGGCGACGGTGAGACGCTGATCAAGGCCATCGAGCGGCTGGCGGAAGAGGTACCGAAGGATCCGGAGACGGACCTGTATGCAACCTTCGACAGGCGCTGCGCCGATGCTCTCGTCGACCTCGCGTCTTCCTATCTGGCTTCCGAGCAACCCGTCCACGGCGAGCGCGCCATGGTCGTGGCGCACGTGGATCTGTCGGGGGTCCCCGGTGAGCAGCCACACGCAGAGACCGAGAGCGGCATGACTCTGGCTCCCGAGACCGTGGCCCGGATGATGTGCGATGCGGTCGTCGAGCCGGTCTTCGAGAACGACGGCCGCGGCATAGGGATCGGTCGACAGGACCGGCGACCGCCGCAATGGCTCCGCCGCCAGCTCGTGCATCGCGATCTGATGTGTCGCTTCCCGGGATGCACGCGTATGCGTCTCGTCCACGAGCACCATATGGAGCACTGGCCGGCCGGTGGACCGACGCAGTCACCGAACCTGGTGACGCTG
>DASZOC010000055.1:0-24880 GCA_035550975.1 Actinomycetota bacterium
CCTCGGCGACGCGGTCGTTGCCGCGAGCGCCGCCGAGGCGGTCGTTGCCTGCGCCGCCGGCGAGCTCGTCGTGGCCACCACGGCCCATCACCGTGTCGGGGCCCAGACCGCCGTTCAGCACGTCGTCATCCCCGTCACCGGAGATGACGTAGCCGCCGGACGTACGGCCCATGGCAGTGACGTCGAACAGCGCCGTCAGCTCCGACCCCCTCGTGATGACCGCGTCGTCCTGCGGACCGGTGCTGATCGAGACGGTGACGCCCGGCGGGAGGAACGCCGGTATCCCGACGACGTCGGCTCCGGCGCCGGTGAAGATGTCTACGTGGACGACCGCTCCAGGTTCGATCGACGCGAATGACAGCCGCACGGTGTCGTCGCCGCTGCCGGTAGAGATGCGGATCGTCTGCTCCGACGTCGAACCCGCGGAGACGCTGACCACGATGACGTCGTCGTCCTTGCCCGAGCTGATGTTGACGCTCGACGACGACGGATCCGTCGCCACGATGATGGTGTCCTTACCGGGTCCCGTCACCACCGTTCCGTCCGACACCTGAAGGCTGTCGTCGCCGGTCGACCCACAGGTCGCCGTCGCGGGATCACATCTCTCCGGTGGCAGGCCGGTCCCGCCCGACTCGCTAGGTAAGGGAGAGGGACTCGGCGACGCACTCGCGTCCGGCGATGGAAGCGTACTGGCCCCGGGCGACGGAGCGGTCGAGCTGCTCGGAGACGGCGAGGTTGCCGGAAGGCCATCGCCACCGCCACCCTCACCACCCGCCGAAGGAGCGGGGATGGTCGGCGTGGGCGTCGGGATGGGCGTGGACGTCGGCGTTGGCGTAGGCGTAGGTGTCGCAGTTGGCGTAGGTGTCGGCGTGACCGTTGGCGTCGGAGTCGTCGGAGGAACGACCTGATCGTCGAGCTCCGCGTAAACGGCATCGACGTCCTGGGCGAGGGGCCGCGGCGAAAGCGGCATGACCATCGTCGCCGCGTTGATCGGCGTGACTTCGGTGGCGCCAAGGGTTGTGCCGCCCGACATCAAAGCGACCTTCAGGTCGTGGCCGTTGCAGCGCGTGTCGATCCCACTCACCACGACGTCGGTGACCCGGTAGCCGCGAGGAGAGGTGTTGTTGAAGAATTCGGCCTCGTAGCCGATGTTGATGCCGCCGTCGTCGCAGTCGACTGCGCCGTGCGAGGTCGCGGCGGACTCCAGCCGGACCTCCTCGGAACGCGCTGAAGCCACCCATACGAGGGTGGAAGCGAAAAGCAACGTCGACAGTACGCGGCGGAAGACCATCACTGGCCGCCGACGATCGCTATGTGGATGCCCGTCACAACCGAGGCAGCAGGTTGAGGATCGATCGCGACCGTCACCGAGTTGTCCTCGGCTCCCGCGTCGAACGGGATCTCGTGACCCGAAACACCCCCGACCGCGCTTCCGGTGTCGTCGATCAGCGTCAGCGACAGACGCGCTCCCTCGCATCCGGGATCGGCGATGTCCGAGACCGTGACGTGCGTGACGTACGTGACCTCTTCTGTCTCGGCGACAACGTACGAGCTGGTAAGCCCGTCGTCGTCACACGCGACGACGTCCGCGTTGCCCGCTCCGAGTGAGGAGCTGGTGAGCGTGCCAAGACTGGCTGCGGCCGCGTACCCGGCCGAAGCGACGGCAACAACCGTCGCAGCCACTCCTAGCGCTCTCCTCAGCTTCACTGTTTGTCTCTCCCTATATAGAGGTGCGGGTGGGCCGCTTCCACGACCCACCCGCTACTTACCGTCCTCTGACTAGCCGTTGATGACTACGTGCACTCCGGTTACATCCTTGGCAGAGGCTGCGGTGCCGAGGGTCAGCGTGTGCGTTCCCGTCCATCCCTCTGCGGCACCGAGCGTGCTGGAACCAGTTGCACCAGTAACGACGGTGTCGGCCGCTGTCCCGCTCATCAGCTGGACGGCGATGTTCTTCAGGGCGCAGGTGGCGGCGATGTCGCTGACCGTCACCGAGGTGACCTCGAAGCGCTTGTCGGTGTCGTCCCAAGCGGTCGTGTAGCTGGTCTTCACGCCATTGTCGTCACAAGCAGTGACGCTCGCGTTGTTCGCGCCCAGGCTCTGGTCCTGGATTCCGGTGCTCCCACCAAGCGTGGCAGCGGCACCGAAGACTGCTGCGAATACTGCGGATCCTGCGATGAGTCCGATCAGAAGCTTCTTCTTCATCTTGCTTTCCCTTTCTCTCTTGTCTGACTTGCTGTCACTTGCGGTTTTGGTGCTGTCTCACTTCTTCGTTCCGTTACATCTGCGTAGATGCTCGGGGCGGGGTCATGGGTCGTTGGTGCGACCCCCTTCCGTCGGCCCAGCTCGGGCGCCATTGCCGGGGGACACAGACGCGACGCCCGCGGTGCTGATCTCGGGCGCCACCTCCTGGAGGCCCGCCAGGAGCTCGGTCAGCCATGGCAGCCCTTCGTAGGGGACCTTCGAGGTCGATCCGTTCGAGGTGATCTCCACCTCGTTATCTGAAAGCCGGACGACGATCCCCGCCGAGTAGGCACCGGGACCGGAGACGATGAGGATGTCTCCCTCCTCGGTCTGGGGCCATTCGCCTGCGCCCGGAAGGAGGATCGCGTCGAACCGAGGATCTTGTGCGAGGAAGCTCTGGATCGCCGTACGTACGAGGTACGGGTCGTTCCCGATGTGAACCTTCGTCTTTTGCATGGGCTCAACTTAGAGAGAAGCCCGGTCGCGCAGACCCCTTCGTCGGGGTATCTATGTTTGCCCGAGCGGGAGTAGGACCGACTACCTCACATCAGGTAGCCAACGAGCCCAGCGCGGACCAGCTCCGGCTCGGTCGGTAGTTCGATCAGCTACGCCGGCTACCGACGGTGACGACGCCCTTCTGTGCGGCGAAGACGACGGCCTCCAGCTTCGAGCGAACCCCCAGCTTCCCGAGGATGTTGCGGACGTGGGTTTGAGCGGTGTGCGGGCTGATCGTGAGGTCGGCGGCCACGTCCTCCGTGGGCATGCCCTCCGCCAGCAGTTGCAGGACCTCCCTCTCGCGGTCCGTCAGCTGCCGCAGTAACAGCTCCGATTCTCGCTCCTGCGCCCGCTGCGTGGAGATCTTTTGGAGCAGCCGCGTCAGGGTCGCCGGGTCGACCAGGACCTCTCCGGCTGCCGCCGCGCGGACCGTCGCGAGGACATCGGCGATCGCTTCGGCTTTGTTAAGGAACCCGGAGGGGCCGGCCTCGACCGCCTGGACCAACAACCTTTCGGGGTCGTGTCCGGAGATGATGACGACGTTGGTCATCGGCGACACCTTCTTTATGCGGCGAGTAGCGTCGATCCCATCGATGTCGCGGCCGAGCTCGACGTCCATCAGCACGACGTCGGGGCGGTGTTTCTCGCACAGGGCGATGGCCCGTTCGGGATCGCCCACGGGGTCCTCGAGCACGTCGATATCGCCCTCCATCCGGGCGATGGTCGCGAGGGCATCGGCCACGACCTTGTGGTCGTCGCAGATGAGCAGCCGGATGTGCTTATCGCCGTTTGTAGTCATAAGGATGCATTGCGTTGTTTCGGAGAGTCTGCCCACGATCGACGGCTCTAATCAGGATTCCCATAGTTCCCAATCCCGGCGGCGAAATGGCCCCCCGAACGGGTCGCGTTGTCCCACTGCGCGGGGGACGCCGCACCCACCGCTGTGGCTGCTTGCCTAGCTTCGTGCCCACGACGCCATAACGAAAAGGGGCCCGGCCTCGCGCTCTGGACGGCGTCCTCGATGCGGTGCTTCTTCTCTTTCAGCTCGACCTCGGTCGCGGACTGAAGATCAGGTAGTGGACTGGCCCCCGACTCGGACCGCCCCATGCCGCGCGGCGTAGACCACCGCCTCCAGCTTTGACGAGACGCCCAGTTTCGCCAGGATGTTTCGGACGTGAGTATTGACAGTGTGAACACTGAGCGCGAGCCGGTCGGCGATGTCGTCAGAGCGGCACCCCTCGGCAAGCAGCTGAAGCACCTCTCGCTCCCGAGCGGTCAGCTGGTCGAGCAGCAGCTTGGCTTCCGCCCTCTCCTGGCGCTTCCCCGCGACTTTCTGAAGGACCCGAGTGAGTTGCGTGGGGTCGACCAGAGACTCACCGCGCGCGGCGGCTTTGACCGCCTCGAGGACGGTCGCGGCCGGCTGCGTCTTGCGCAACCAGCCCGCAGGCCCCTGCCTCGACCGCCTTGACCAGGAGGTCCTCGTCCTGCATCGCGGTCATGAGCACGATGTGCGTTTGCGGATATCTCAGATTTATCCGCCTGGCCGTCTCTATGCCGTCGATGTCAGCGCCGAGGTCGATGTCCATGAGAACGACCTCGGGTTGCTTGGCGCGTACGAGCTCGATGGCCTCCATCGGGTCCGCAACCGCGGGAGCGAGCAACTCGAGCTCGGGATCCGCCCCGAAAAGCATCTCCATGGCATCGCTGAGGACACTGTGGTCCTCGCACATGATCAGTCTTACTGGGGGACCAGCCTCAGATAGTCCTGATTGACTAGTCATACGTGTCCCTTTGGCATGTCGTAACAGGGGATTGAGAGCTCGACGGCCCGCTCGCCGCCTGCCTGGGTGGGTCGCAAACCGCCGCCGTAATCTTCAGCAAGCATCTCTACCAGGCCCAGCCCCGCTCTTTGATCGCCCCCGCCAGATGGGAACCAAGACGGCGACACCTGGACGAGCAACCGATCACCGGCGATCTGGCTCCTGACCACGATCGTTCGATCCCGAGCGATGTGGCGGATCGCGCTGGAAACCGTCAAGCGGATCAGGTGCCGAATCGTCCTGATGTCGACGACGACCACCTCGTCTGCAGCGTCCACTTGGAGACGATGATTCTCGACCTGCAAGGGCGACAGGGCAGCTTCCAGAAGAGCTGGGATGGAGACCCGTTGGGGTTGGGCCTCGCGCTGCCCCCCGAACACCGAGTCGATCTCGAGTAGGTCTTCCAGGCGGTCGTCGAGGCGCTGCGCACTTCGTTCGATTTGCTCCAATGCCTTCGAGAACTGCTCTTCGTCGAACCGTGACCGCTGCTTGCTGAGCAGGTGGGCATAACTGGTTATCACCGACAATGGGTTACGTAGATCGTGGCTGATCAATCGGATCAGTTGGCTCTTGGCTCGTTCGGCGCGATCCAAACGTGCGCGGGCGGAACGCTCCGCCTCCACCGATTTCTGCAACTCTCGAGCAAGTATGCCGGCAGCCAACGCTATGGCGAGTCCGAGCACGATGCGGATCAGCGTCTCACCTAGCTCAGCGCCCACGATGGATCCGCGGGCTTCCCCAACGATCAGGAAGGTATAGCTCAACGCGCCGACAGCCGTGAAGCTCTTCAGACGCAGAGCAGACAGGCGTCGCGTCGACTTTGTGATCGCTACACCCCCTCGCGTGCGTCTCGTCGGCGCGGCATGCGAGGCTAGCGAACCTCGACGCCCACAGCGCGGCGTTTGCTGTTGAATTTCATGAACTCTTCATGCACACTACGGTGGTGGAAGACAGGCCCGCCTGCGGGGGCGAGGGGACGGACACACTCGGGGATCTGCCCGAGGACCTGAAGAGAGTCTTGGCGTATGTTCCGGACGTCCGAAAGGCGTTCCACGGCCTCTCGCCCGCCCAGAAGCAGGACCTGGTCCGCTGGATCGAGAGCGCTATAGACCCACGTCACAGACGGCAGCGACTGGACATGGCGCTCAGGTCGCTTCGCTGAATCGCCGCCAGGAGCACCTCAGATCCAGAGTGGTGCCATCCCCCACTTCTGGAGACCCAGGGAGCTCCGCATGAGCGTGTTCGTGCGGCCCTACCGGGAGCGTGATCTAGCCGCGCTGCTTCAAGTGTGGGGAAGCAGCGGCCACGCCCGAGCCAGCACCGACTTACTGACGATCGACGACGAGGTCGATCTGCTTCATGCCCCCGGATCGATCTGCGTCGTCGCGGACGACGACGGCGCAATCGTCGGTCTGACGCTCGGCATCGCCCACGGCTCTAGCGGTTGGGTCCTGCGGGTTGCGGTCGCGCCCGAGGTCACTGAACCCGACTTGATGCGGCGTCTGCTAGACGAGCTCGAGGCACGGTTGGCCGAGATCGGAGCCCGCAAGCTGATCGCTCTGGTCGTCCACGATGAGGCGATCCATGCGGAGCTCAGCGAACGTGGGTACGCCGAAGCTCGCAGTGCACTGTGCATGCAGCGACCGGTACCGCCGAGCTTGGCAACGCCATCCGCCCTGAGTGACCTCGGCGGAAGGATGATCGAGGCCGGCTTGTGGGAATCCCTCAAAGGGCTGAAGGATGCTAAGGAGATCATCGAGCGCCGCGTGATCCTGCCTCTTGCGGAACCGCAACTAGCCTCTCGTCATGCGGTGTCTCCCCCGAGCGCGATCGTGCTCTTTGGACCACCCGGGACCGGGAAGACGACATTCGCCAAGGGGATCGCGTCGCGCGTAGCGTGGCCTTTCGTAGAGATACACCCAAGTCAGCTTGCGGCCGAGGGGGCCGAGCGTCAAGCCGAGCTACTGGCCCAGATGTTCGACCGCATCTTCGATCTTCCTTCCGCAGTCGTGTTCGTCGACGAAGTGGAGGACCTCGCATCGACGCGGGACGAAGACAGGCGAGTGAACGTAAGCGTCACCAACGAGTTCCTCAAACAGATCCCGCGTTTCCACGACGTGCCCCATCACTTGCTCGCTTGTGCCACTAACTCGATCAGCCGGCTGGACTCCGCGTTCCTTCGTCCAGGACGCTTCGACTACGTCTTACCGGTCGGACCTCCCGACCCGGAGGCCCGCGCGTCCATCTGGCAGCGATATGTCGAGGAGATCACCGAAGAAGAGGTCGATATCGACGCTCTCGTCGAAGGCAGCGAGTTCTTCACTCCGGCGGATATCGAGTTCGCAGCACGCAAGGCGGCGCAGGGTGCTTTCGAGCGCGAGCACTTCCATGGGCCGGGCAAACGAGCCGCGATGGACGACTTCCTCGCAGCCATCAAGGAGACGCGTCCCTCACTATCCGCCGACGTCGTGGCGGAGTTCAACGCCGATACCCAGAGCTTCGCTCGCTATTGAGGACCGGACCCGCGCTCCGCGTCGGTGCTGGGCGCGGGGAACTCGATCGTGATCTCCAGACCACCTTCGGGACGGTTGCGGGCTTGGACGTCACCCTCGTGTGACCGCGCCATGGCGGCAACGATGGCGAGACCAAGACCTGCGGCGCCTCGCCTGGGGCCGCCACGCGTGAATCGGTCGAACATCGTGCCGAGGGTCTCGGCAGGTACGCCGGGCCCGGTGTCCCGGACCGTCAATATCGGCCCCTTCTCGCCCTGGTCAAGGGCGATCTCCACCGCGCCGCCGGCGGGCGTGTGTCTCAGTGCGTTGTCGACGAGGTTCACGATCGCTCGGTCGATCGCCCTGGCATCGCCTTCAAGCTGTCCCTTGCCACGGGTTTCGAGGGACACCCCGCGGGTTGCCGCGATAGCCGAGAACCTCTCGACCACGGTACGAGTCAGCTGGCCAAGGTCGACCACCTGCGACCGGTCGAGTGTCGCGTTCGCATCCACACGCGCGAGCAGGAGCATGTCGTCTATGACGCCGGTCGTTCTGTCGACCTCCTCGAGGATGCTGTCCAGGCTCGCTTTGACCTTCTCGTCAGTTATCTGCTGATCCAACAACTCCACCTCCGCGCGGATGATCGCCAGCGGCGTCCGCAGCTCGTGGCCGACCTCGGCGGTCAGCTCTCGCTCGCGCCGCAACGCGGCGTCGAGCCGGCCCAACATGCGATTGAGGGTCGCTCCGAGGCGTCCGATCTCGTCGGCGGACGGGGGGATCGACAGGCGCTGCGACAGGTCGAGTCTCCCGAGCGCATCGGCCTCCGTTGCGAAATGGCGGAGTGGGGCAAGCGACCGTCGCGCGATGAATCCTCCAGCCAACGCGGCCACCGCCGCGGCGACCAAGGCCAGCGGCACGTAGACCTCGAGCAAGGCGCTCTCTGTGTCGCTCATCTCTTGGATCGGCACCGCGGTGACGACGATGTCGTCGGTCGCATTATCGCTGCTCAGTCCGACGAACCGGTGAACCGATCCGTCGATCGTCACGTCGCCGAATACCGGGACCCCGGACGCAACGCGCACGCGCGATCCTCCGCGCACCAACGCATCGATCCCGGCCAGTCCAGGAGTGGCGGCTATCACGGAACCGTTCTCGGACATGACTTGGATCTCTACGTCGGACGTGTCAGAGGTGTCGAGGTCGGCGTACCGAGCCAAGAGGTGGTCGAGGAGCTCGGGGCCGTCCACATCGCGCGGAGCTTTAGTTGCCATCCGAGCTCGATCGAGGAGCACGCGGTCGATGTCGTCGCGCAGGACGTCTCGGAACTGGCGCTGGACCAGAAGGCCCACCAGGATCAGGAGGATGACGAGCGTCGTGGACGTCAACACCGCGATACGGACCCCGAGCGGGAGTCGTCGGATCCAGTCGGTCATTCCTCTTCTGGACACCGCAATCGGAACCCGACCCCTCGGACGGTTTCGATAAGGGGATGGTCGAAACGACGGTCGAGCTTTTGTCGCAGGTTCCTTACGAAGGCATCGATGATGTTGGATTGCTCGTCGGATCGCACCCCCCATACGTGACGGAGGATCGTCGTGCGCTGCACGACCTCGTTGCGGTGATGGAGCAGGAACTCGAGCAGGGCGAACTCCCGTCGGGACAAGACGACCGGCTCGCCGCCCCACGAGACCTGTCGGGTGGCGGGATCCAGCTGCAGAGGCCCGCACGACAGGATCGACGGTCGCGGAGGGCGCCCACGACGGATCAGCGCACGCAAGCGGGACAGCAGCTCACCGAGGGCGAAGGGCTTGACGAGGTAGTCGTCGGCACCGACATCCAAGCCCATGATCCTGTCCTCGACCGCGTCGAGCGCCGTGAGCATGAGCACGGGGGTCCACACCTCGGCTCGTCGAAGCTGCCGGCAGACCTCGAACCCGTCGATGTCGGGCAGGAGGATGTCGAGCACGAGGGCGTCGTAACCGCCTTCGAGGCCCCGGGCCAGGCCGGACCGGCCGTCGGGCGCCTCGTCCACCGCGTAGCCGGCCGACTCCAGGCCGCGACGGAGGAGGCTTCGCATCTTGTCCTCGTCCTCGACGACCAGGAGCCGCATCCGTGTCTCTCCTCTGTATAGGTAGCGGCGACGACCGCGGTCCCATGCTACGGGGGCGGAGTCCGGCTAATCTGCGACTTGTCCTTCATGAAGTTTTCATAGATTCTTCTGAAGGACTGGTTCCGGGCCACCAGGAGGGAGAGCGACCATGACGACGGAGTCGATCGCGGCAGAGCCGGGCGGCGGAAGACCGATCCCCCCTAAGGACTGGCTCGCGGGACTGAAAGAGAACCTGCAGACCGACATCGTGTCGGGACTGATCATCTTTCTGATCGCACTTCCGCTATGCCTCGGTATCGCTCTGGCCTCTGGGGCTCCGCCGATCTCCGGGGTGATCACGGGGATCGTGGCGGGGACGTTGGCGAACCTGTTCTCGGGTTCCTACGTCACGATCAACGGGCCCGCGGCGGGCATGATCGTGATCGTTCTCGGCGCGGTGACCGAGCTCGGCTTCCGCGGCGCGCTAGCGGTCGGGGTCGTTACCGGATTCATACAGATCGGACTGGGCCTCGCCAGGACGGGCAAACTGACGGGGTTCTTCCCACTGTCGGTCGTGCACGGGATGCTCGCCGGGATCGGTCTGATCATCATGTCGGGACAGATCCACATCGTCGTGGGTCACGCGAACCCGCGCGAGCATGGTTTTCACATCCTGACCGCGATCCCACACAGTGTTTTCGACCCCGTTGTGGAGACCGCGATCGTGGGCGTCGCCGCCATCTTGGTCATGGTGCTCTGGCCGCGGCTGGGGAAGGTGGCACGAGTGATCCCTGCCCCCTTGGCCGCGGTCGTAATCGGTACGGTCATCGCGATCATCAACGGCGCGGGGCCACGTCTCGACCTGCAGGGTGGGTTGCTCCAAGGCTTCCAGACGCCCGACTTCTCCGCGGTCTTGACCGGACCCGGTCTGAAATGGGTCGCGCTCTACGTCTTCGTCGCCAGCCTCGAGTCGTTGTTGACCGCGGAAGCGGTCGACAAGCTCGATCCGTGGAAGCGGCGTTCCGACATGAACCGCGAGCTGATCGGGAAGGGCATCGGCAACGCCGTGTCGAGCGCGATCGGAGGCCTCCCGATGATCGCGGAGGTCGTCCGTTCGAAGGCCAACATCATGGCGGGCGCAAGGACGCGCTGGTCGAACTTCTTCCACGGCGTGTTCCTCTTCTTGTTCGTCCTGGCCGTCCCCGGGCTTCTCGAGCTGATCCCGCTCGCTGCGCTGGCCGGCATCCTGATGGTGGTCGGTTTCAGGCTGGCGCACCCGGCCGATTTCAAGCACGCGTGGGATATCGGCAAGGTTGACTTCGCGCTGATGACCATTACTGCGTTCACCGTCTTGTTGACCGACCTCCTGATCGGTGTCGCCACCGGGATCGTGCTCGGCATCCTCCACGCGCTGTTCCGCAGCACGAGTGTGGCGAACCTGTTCAAGCCGCGGATGGAGGTCACCGACGACGGGAGCAAGGTGACTCTGAGATTCAGAGGTGGGCTGGGGTTCCATAACTTCATCCCCGTTCGCGGCGTGCTCGACAATATGCCGCGCGGTCGCGAGGTCACTTTAGATTTCACGCAGGTGCACTACGTCGATCCGACGGTGTTGGAACGATTGCACGACTTCGAGGTGGATTACGCATATGACGGCGGGACTGTGACCCACGTGGGCGAGTCGCTCAAGCCGGGTCCCCATCCGTTCTCCACTCGCACCGCTCCCAAGGTCACGGTTTAAACGAGACGATCGGATAGCTCCATGATCTTCACGCCCTTGAGGCGAGGGGGGAGGTTGTCATCGGCATCCTGAGCGCCATCGTTTGGACACCGCTGATCGGGTTGTTCGTAGTGCTGATGCTGCCTCCCGACAACCCGACGCGCGTGCGTGCGGTCGCGCTCCTGGCGGCCGCGATACCGTTGGCGTTGTCGGTGAGCTTGCTCGTTGGGTTCGACAGCACGGCCACCGGCACACAGTTCGGCGAGTCCCACACCTGGATCCCCGAGCTAGGTATGACCTACACACTGGCGGTCGACGGGTTGTCCCTCCCGCTGGTCCTGTTGACCGCGTTCTTGGTCTTCGTGGCTCTGCTTTCCTCACTACATATCGCGCGCAGCCCTAAGGCTTTCTACGTGTGGGTGCTCTTGCTGGAGTTCTCCTGTTTGGGGGTCTTCCTGGCACGCGATTGGTTCCTCCTGTACGTCTTCTGGGAGATCGCGCTCGTCCCGATGTTCTTCCTCATCGGGTTGTGGGGTGGCCCCGAGAAAGAACGAGCCACGATGACCTATTTCTTGTACACCCTCGGGGGCTCGGTCTTCATGCTGATCGGGATCTTCGCGGTCTACCTCGCGGCAGAACCCCATACCTTCGACATGGATGCCCTTCGAGAGTCCAGCCGAGGTTGGACGGCAGGGTTCCAGGTCGCGCCCTTCGTCGCGTTGCTCGCGGGCTTCGCGGTCAAGATCCCGATATTCCCTCTGCACGGATGGCTGCCGCTCGCTCACGTGCAGGCACCGGCGCCGGTGAGCATCATCTTGTCGGGGGTGATGCTCAAGCTAGGCGCGTACGGTCTGCTCCGCTCCACGGAGATCCTCCCGGACGGCGTCCGCAGACTCGTCCCGGTTCTGTTCGTCCTGGCGCTGGTCAACATCCTGTACGGCGCGTTCCTCGCGTTCAGGCAGAACGACGTGAAGGCCATCGTCGCATTCAGCTCGATCAGTCATATGGGATTCGTGGTTCTTGGGATCGCGGCACTCGACCAGACCGGTTTCTCCGGAGCCGTCTTCATGATGGTGGCCCATGGGATCGTCACCGGCGCCCTGTTCTTGTTGAGCGGGATCCTCTACGAGCGCACCGGAACGCTCGCCCTTGACGAGCTCACCGGTGTTGGTTCTCGCATGCCGCTGTTCAAAGGTTTCTTCACGCTGACGCTTCTCGCTTCTATGGGGCTACCGGGTCTGATCCAGTTCCCTGCGGAGGTGCAGGTACTGCTCGGAGGATTCGACCGTTTCGGTCTTTGGGTCCTGCTCGCGGCCGCAGGGATACTCGTAACGGCAACGTTCACGCTTCGAGTGATCGGCGGTGTCCTTGCCGATGACACCGAGGGCAGGTGGGGAGGTCTTTCAGACCTCCGTGGCGCGGAGCTCGTCGCGACCGCTCCACTGGCGCTCCTCGCCGTCATCTTCGGCGTAGCTCCCGGCCTCGCGCTCGGGCTCTCCAACACGACGATCGAGACACTGCTCGCGAGGTTCGGGTGAACGATATGACTCATCATGACGCTTCTAACGGCGAACACCTCGGTCCCGGCGAACAGCTCGTCGAGGTCGTAGAACACCTCGGCCACCTGTTACCCAGCCAGGGGCCCATCACGACGTTCGTCCATCACAACACCCTGCACGGGTTGCAGCATCTCCCCTTCGACGAAGCCGCCGTTGCCGCCGAAGCTTTCTACGGTGCCTCGGCCTACCCACCGGTGACGGTGAGCCGCGCGCAATATCGCTCGGGGCGGATCACCGATGCAGACCTCGACGCCGTGACCGCCGACGGGTCTGAAGAGGGACGGGTCATAGGCATGGTGGGCTCCACGTCGGTCCTCGCGGAAGACATCCGGCGGCTGCACCTGCTGCACGGGATAAACGCGATCGACCCGGCGGAGCTGCGCTTCCTGATGACGGAACGCGGCGCAGATCGCCGCTTCATGGATGACATACCTCCGCCGGCCAGAGAGCGCGCGATCGAGCGAGCCGTTGCAGAGGTGCGCGACGGCATCGACCGAGTAGGCCGCGATGTCACGGTAGGTGAGTGGTTAGGGCGCCTGCTCGGCGTCGACATCGCGTCGAAGGTAAAGCTCACCGCCGCGGGCGAGGTCTCTGCGGGGGCCGCGCCCCGAAAGGATGCCGACGCGTCACTGCGGGAGCTCGGCATCCCCGAGGCCCGGCGTAGCGGTTACCTGAGCCTCGTCGACGCTGCGATGGCGGAGGTGCGCGGGGAAGATCGACAACACCTCCGCGAGGTATGGCTTGCTGCCGAGGCCCGCGTCGTCGACCGGTTGGCCCGGCGCCATCTCGGTCTGCCGGGCAACGTCGATGCGATGGAGCGAGCCATGCTCGTCGATCCCGAAGCCGCCGCGGTCAGGTCGTTGTGGGTGGCGTGCCTCGACGCATGTGGCCTGACCGACCCGTTCTCGCCGACCGACCCTCACACCCTGGACGCGCGCGACCCCGACGCATCGATCGATCGTCTGGGGGAGGTCTTCACCACGATGCAGACCGGCGGGGGGGCCGAGATCCCACTCGATCCCACAGAACGCGACGAGGTCGCGGAGATCGTCGAGCGGGTCCTCGATGAGCTTCGGACACGCGTCGAGCGCGACCCCTGGCAGGGCCAGGACCCGCTGGTGCGCGAAGCCGCGAGCGCGGCGTGGTTCGCGCACCCCGGCTCCGACGGCGAGCCGTATACCCGGATCGCGCTGGACGCGCTGGAAGAACTGGCTTCACTCATGCCCGACGCTGCGGTTGAAGCGGCCGCACGCCGGATCGCGCTTAAGGACCCCGCCCGCGCCTTGAAGACCGAGGCGGAGGCGCTGCTGGAGGCCGATCTGTCGCGTTTGGGACGTGATCTCACGCATGCAGAGCTGCTGGCACGCTTGACCGGAGTCGATACGACCGCGTTGGTCAACAGATACATGATCCGCGTCTGTGCCGGGTTCCTGGACCAGGGACAAGCTGCATGGCGGATGCCCGATCGAGCGCTGGGTTTCTACGGCGCGTGGCGTGCCTCGGTCGAACACGATGCCACCCTCGCCGTCTCTGGGTTGCGCGGGTGGCGTCCGTCGGCTGCCGACCTCCCCGAAGATCCGGTTGAGGCCCTCATGGTGCAGCTCGATCGCCTCGGTGTCGACCCCGACCACCACCACGCATACCTCGGAGCCGTACTTGCGAAACTTCCGGGCTGGGCCGCGATGATGAACTGGCTGGGAACGAACCCCGAGTACCCGACACAGAAGACGCGGCCTACAGACCTCATCCAGTACCTGGCGGTGCGGCTCACGATCGAGGCAGAAGTCGTAGGCGAGACGTTGCAGAGAACATTGGGGGTGAAGAACGCACACGTCGCGGCGTTGGCCGATCGGCTTCGCGCTGCTCCCGCCGAGTTCTACGTACGCACGCAGTTGCACCGCGGCCGCCTACCCACGATCGTGGCCCAAGCCGCGCGCGATCTCGAACGCCGGGGCGGTCACGAAGACGAGTGGTCGAACATCGCTCTCCAGGCATGGTCCTGGAGCCGTCAACCCGACGAACGCGCTCGCATGCGGGCCGCCGACGAGGCGTGGCGCCTCTTCCGGCTGGCGCAAGTCGCGGGGTGGTCGGCGGAGGAGATTCGGACGATGCCCGCGGCGACCAGAGATCGCATCCTTGCGACCCTCGATGACTTTCCCGAGCCCGACCACCGCAAGGTCTGGATGGCGGCCTATGAAGGTCACTACCGGGAGGAGATCCTGGGCGCGCTCGCGAGTAATCAGGGGAAAGGGCGCTGGCAGGTCCGTGATCGAAGGCCCAAGGCGCAGATCGTCTTCTGCATCGACGAACGAGAGGAGTCGATGCATCGCGCCGTCGACGAGCTGGACGCCGATTACGAGACGTTCGGAGCAGGCGGATTCTTCAACATGGCCATGGCCTATAGCGGTTTCGACGACCACGACGTAACACCGCTCTGTCCCGCCGGTGTCATCCCGACGAACCGCGTGAAGGAGGTGCCGCGTGAGGACGAGGAGTCGGTGGCGCTGGCCGCAGCACGTCGCGAGCGGCGGTTGTGGCGTGAGACGGCCGAGAACACGTACTGGGAGCTGAAGCGGAACGCGGTGTCCGGGCTGTTCCTCACCCAGCTCGTCGGGCTCTTCCAGGCGATTCCGTTGACCGCGCGCGTGCTCGCGCCGTGGAACTGGGTCGAGCTGAAGGAGCGTGTGGAGGCACGGTTGATCCCCGCGCCGGCCACCCAGCTGACCGTCGATGCCGAGCGCTTCGGCGAGCTCGGATTCACGCTGACCGAGCAGACCGACCGCATCGAGACGCAACTCCGGAATATCGGGATGACGCATACCTTCGCTCGGCTCGTCGTCTTCATGGGCCACGGATCGTCCTCGGTGAACAACCCGCACGAATCTGCACACGACTGCGGCGCATGTGGTGGCAAACATGGTGCCCCGAACGCACGGGCGTTCGCCGCGATAGCCAACCGGGCCGAGGTACGTGCAGAGCTCGCGGGTCGCGGGATCGAGATCCCCGACGACACACGTTTCGTAGGCGGGATCCACAACACCGCCAGCGACCGCAACACGTTCTTCGATACTCAAGACATCCCCGAGTCCCACCGCGCTGAGTGGGACGCGGTGCGCGCTGATCTCGATGAAGCTCGTGCGCTATCCGCCAGGGAGCGATGCACCCGCTTCTACTCCGCACCCAAGACGGCCTCGCTCGAGCGCTCGGTGCGACACGTAGAGGAGCGGAGCCGTGATCTCTCTCAGGTTCGGCCCGAATGGGGACATTGCACGAATGCGGTCGCGGTCGTAGGCCGTCGTGCTCTTACCCAGGGTCTGTTCCTGGACCGCCGGACATTCGTCATCTCCTATAACCCGAATGGTGACGACGAGGGATCGATCGTGCAACGCATCCTTCTCGCTTTGGGTCCCGTGGGGGCCGGCATCAACCTCGAGTACTACTTCTCGACGGTCGACAACAGGGTGTTCGGGTGCGACACGAAGGTCCCCCACAATGTGACGGGACTTCTCGGGGTGATGGAGGGCGCGGCCAGTGACCTCCGTACGGGATTGCCGAAGCAGATGATCGAGATCCACGAGCCGATGCGCCTCTTGTTGATCGTCGAGGCATCCGTCGCCGTCCTTGGGCAGATCTACGGCAACCAGCCCGCGATCGCCGAGCTCTTGGACAATGAATGGATCCATCTCGTGTCGATCGACCCGGGTGACGGACACTTCGAGCTGTTCGTGCCGGGTCAAGGATTCGTCACCTGGGACGGGGAACCATCCGAGCTTGTCGACGTAGCGAGCTCGTTCGACTATTACAAAGGGCGCACCGGCTTCCTTCCTCCGGTGCGCATCGTGCCCGAGGCGGCGGGTTGACGACGACGGGATGGCTCGTCGCCGCGATCCCAGGGTTCTCGCTAGCGGCGGCGGCGTTGGCAACTGCAGATCGCGTTGCGGGCGGGCGCTTGGTCGCCCCCCGCCTCCTCGCGAGGGTCGCGGTCTGGGGGGTGGGGCTCTCGGCTCTGTGTGCGGTGCTCGCCGCGGCCATATCGTTCGGCGATCCCGAACCGAGGATCGTCACCCTCGGCCGGTGGTTGACCACGGGTTCCTTGTCTGTCGATATCGGATTCCAGCTGGATCCTCTGTCGGCCACGATGGCCGTGATCATCGCCGGGCTGAGCTGGCTCGTCGCCCGCTTCTCTGTCAACTACCTCCACAACGAGCCGGGCTTCGGGCGTTACTTCACCGTTCTGCCGTTGTTCGTCGGCGCCATGCTGATCCTCGTGCTGGCCGAGAACTTCCTGATGTTGTTCGTAGCATGGGAGGTCGTCGGCGCGTGCTCGTATCTGCTGATCGCCTTCTATCGCGATCGCACCTCTGCGGGTGAGGCGGGCACCCGGGCGTTCGTCCTCAACCGTGTAGGAGATGCGGGCTTGCTCGCCGGCATCTTCATCCTCGCAACGCACAACCAGGGCCTGAGCTACGCCGAGGTGCTGGGCTCGCCGCTGTCGCAAGCGACGGCAACGGCCGTCGGGCTGTGCTTCCTTCTCGGCGCGGCGGGGAAGTCGGCGCAGATGCCGCTCGGGGGCTGGCTCGCTCGCGCTATGGAAGGTCCTACGCCTTCCAGCGCCCTGATCCACGGTGCAACGATGGTCACCGCAGGTGTCTATCTCGTCGTGCGAAGCGCACCTATATACGAGCGTGCCCCCATCGCTCTGGTCGCGGTGGGGGCCATCGGGGCGCTGACCGCGTTGTACGGCCAACTTGCCGGCCTCACCCAAACCGACATCAAGGGCATGCTCGCGGCCTCCACGAACGCTCACCTCGGTTTCATGCTGCTGCTGTGCGGCCTCGGCCTTTATCCCATCGCGATCTTCCATCTCGTGGCGCACGCGTTCTACAAGACGAACCTCTTCCTCACCGCCCCGTCGATCCTGCACCATCTGCATGGGGGCCCGGATCCGACGGCGGTCGCGCGACCAGCGGATACCGCGCGTGCAACGTCGATCCTGGTAGGCGCAGCCGCGCTCGTGCTCGTGGCGCTCCCGTTCGCAACCGGGATCTTCCCGCTGCCCGGTGAGTGGGCCCGGGGGACGGTAGCCCTCGGTGGTCTCGGCGCGGTCGCTGCGTTCGGGCTGTGGTTCTCTGCAGGTCGCATCGTACGTGCCACGTTCCACGACGACACGAACAAGACCCAGCGGCGCACCGCCGTCGCCATCGTCGTGGGGTTCGCATTGGTCGCCGTCGCGATCGCCTTGCGACTGGTGCCGGGCGGGATCGATGGTTCCTGGTTCGCCCGGCTGCTGGCCCCGACCGTGTCCGAGACCGAAGCGGCGATCGAGGCGTCGCCGGTCGCGACGATCGTGTTGATCACCATTCTTGTCGGGTTGATGGTTTCCGGGCTCGCTGTCCCACGCTTCTTCGACCGTTTCCGCGCCGAGCAACCGCCGGGTACGTCCGGGTCGTTCGCACGCCGGCTTTACTTCGCGGCGGCCAACCGCGTGTGGCTCGATGAGGCGGCGGATCGTGCGACGGCCACGCTGACGCGTGCAGGTACCGCGGTCGACCGCTTCGAACGCGCTGTGCTGGATCCCATGACCGGCGCGCTCCTGCCGTCGTATCACCCGAAGCCGCAGGTGACGTGGGAGGCACGCCTCGTTGCCGCGGCAGAAGGTCACGACACCGGGGCCGGTGAGCCAACAGGACGACCGAGGCTCGACTGGCTTCCGCCGATCGCGCACCCCACCTCGGGACCCGAGGTGCGCAAGTTGCGCGCCGAAGAGAGGCCCTTGGAGCGGCTGAGCTCGTTGACCACTCGCCTCGAACGCCGCCTCACCTCGCAGGCTGGTGGTCTCTACGGCGCCCTGACGAACACGATGTCTGGATTCAGTCAGCGCACGGAGCGGGCCGTCTTCCAACGAGGGGTCGAGAGCCTCTTCGAACGGGTCTCACGGGTGCTCGCGTTGTTCACCGAGGCGGTCGAGGACCGGATCTTCCAACTGGGACCCGGTCGGGTGGCGCAGGCAGGTGAACGGGTCCGACGCGCGTTGCTCGGGATGGAGGCATTCCTGGGTAGACCGACGGTCGCTGCTCTCGTCGCTTTCGCCTGCATCGTCGCCGTCGCGGCGGCGCGCTGATGACGCCGAACGAGCTCCCGGCCGTTGCACAAGCCGGCTTTCCTATGCTCACCCTGTTGCTCTTGTTTCCGGTCGTTGCCGGCGTCGTCGTCCTGAAGGTGCGCCACGCCCGGCTGGCGACACGCATCGGGATCGCCGCCGCTGCTCTCGAGTTCGCGGGGACGATCGCCATCGCACTTGTCTTCGAGCCGGGTGTTGCCGATCTGCAATTCGTCGAGCGCGTCGGTGCTTTCCTCGGTGTCTCTTGGCATGTAGGGGTGGACGGCGTCAGCATCCTGTTCGTCCCGTTGACGGCGCTCCTCGGATTGATGGTGATCGCGTACGCCGAACACAACATCCCCGCGCGCCGGGGCGAGGGCGATCCACCGATCACCGGGAGCGCCGCGGGTTACACCGCGGCGATCCTGTTCCTCGAGGCGACGATGCTCGGCGCGTTCGTCGCCCTCGACCTGGTCATCTTCTGGCTCTTCTTCGTCGCGGAGCTGATCCCCAGCTGGTTCCTCATCACGCGTTGGGGAACGGGGCCGCAACGGCTCGATGCCGCGCGCAACTACATCGGCTTCGTCGGTGCAGGGGCGGTTCTGATGTTGATCGGCATCGTCCTGACCGGCCACGCCCACGCGGCCGCGGCCGGCGAGGGTGTGTCGTTCGAGCTGGACCGGTTGCTCGCCTCGGGCTTGCCCGCATCGGCGCAGACGTGGCCGTTCGCTCTGATGGCACTCGGACTCGCGGCTAAGGCGCCTCTCTTTCCCTTCCACACCTGGCTTCCGAAGGTCTTGGATCACGGTCCGGTCGTCGGGATCAGCGTGTTCTTGGTCGGGGTGAAGCTCGGGACCTATGGGTTCGTGCGTTTCGTGATCCCTCTGTTGCCCCAGGCGGCCGCGGAGTGGCTCTGGGTCATGGCTGCGGTCGGCGCGGTGAGCGTCATCTACGGATCGTTCCTGGCGCTCGGCCAGACGAACCTGCGCCGCTTGTTGGGGTTCGCAAGCGTGGCACACATGGGCGTAGTGATGCTGGGGCTGTTCTCGTTGAACCTCGACGGGTTCGAGGGCGCGGTCCTGCAGATGGTCAACCTGGGGATCGTGGGGGCCGGTCTGTTCTTCGTCGCAGGTTTCCTCACAGCCCGCATCGGCCAACCGGAGCTGGGCTCCTTGGGAGGCCTCGTCTCGTCGGCCCCGCTGATGACGACCGCCTTCCTTCTGGTTGCTCTCGCCGGCGTCGGGCTTCCCGGAACGAACGGGTTCAACGGGGAGCATCTCGTGATGCTCGGTGGTTACCAGCGTGGTTGGTGGATCGCGGTCGTAGCCGGCCTAGGCGTGCTTCTCACCGCCGCGTATTCGCTGTGGTACTTCATGCGCGGCTTCATGGGTCAGCCCCACAAGACGCTCGGTGAACGCGTCTACGACCTCACCCACGGCGAGCGCGCCATCGTCGCCGTGCTGGCCGCGCTGATCTTCTGGATCGGTCTCGGAACCAGCCCCTTCATCCACCGGATGCGGCCATCGTTGACGTGGCTCGAGGAGAGGGTCGAGCAAGCGGCCCCATGGCTAGTTCGGGGGGAGGAGACACGGTGACGCAGGGCGCCGGCGAGGGTCTGTCGCTCCTTACCGTCTTGCTGGCGTGGCCGTTGTTGGTCGCTGTTGTCCTCGTACCACTGCGCGACGGCCGGATCATCCAGCGCGTCGCGCTAGTCGGCGCGTTCGTGGAGCTGGCGGTTGCTCTCTCGATGTTCGTTGGTTTCTCGGCAGCGCCTACATCGGCATTCCAGTTCGAAGAGCGACTACCGTGGATTGAGGCGATCGGCGCGAGCATCCATCTCGGCGTCGACGGGTTATCGGCGCCGTTCTTGCCTCTGACGGCGTTGTTGACGGTCGTCGCCGTCGCACAAGCGCGCACGACGGTGTCCCATCGTCAGAAGGCCTACCTCATGTCCGTTCTGGCGTTCTCGACCGCGTCCACGGGGGTGTTCACGGCTCTGGACCTCGCGCTCTTCTTCGTCTTCTGGGAGCTGATGCTGGTACCAACGTTCGTGTTGATCAAGCTGTGGGGTACGGGGCCGGGCCGCAGCCACGCGGCCACCAAGTACGTCTTGGCGATGCTGATGGGTTCCGTGACACTCTTGGCCGCGTTCGTCTTGTTAAGCGTCAACCATCGGACGGCGACCGGCTCATTGTCGTTCGACTATCTGGCTCTGCTCGAAGTCGACGTTCCGCCAGGACTCGGCGTGGTCGTGTTCTTTTTGATGGCGTTCTCGTTCATGCTCAAAGCGCCGTTGTTCCCACTGCACTCGTGGCTCCCGCCCGCGCTGCAAGAAGGGCCTATAGGGATCGGCATCCTGCTCGCGGGCCTCAAGGTCGGTGTGTACGGGTTCCTCCGTCTGATCATGCCGCTGGTGCCCGACGCCTTCATGCGGTTCAGATGGCTCATCGCCGTCCTCGCGGTGATCGCGATCTTGTACGGGGGCCTGGCCGCGCTTGCTCAACCCGACCTGCGACGATTGATCGCCTTCGCCGGCGTGAGCCACGTCGGCCTCGCTCTTCTCGGCCTCTCGTCGGGCAACGCGGACGGTGTTGCGGGGGCGGTGTTCCTGCTGGCCAACCTGGGATTGACCGCGGCCGGCCTTCTCCTGATCGCCGGGTTCATCCATCAGCGGTTGGGAACCACCGATGTCGTCGCCCTGGGTGGACTTGCCTCGCGCGCGCCCGCGCTCACTGCGTTCGCGCTGATCTTTGCGTTCGCGGAGGCAGCGTTGCCGGGCACCAGCGGGTTCCCCGGCGAATTCCTCGCGCTGCTCGGGGCGTTCCGGGAATTCGGGGCGCTTTCTCTGATCGCGCTCATGATCGTCGTTCTCGCGGCCGGGTACTCATTGATCTGGCTACAGCGCGCCTTCTACGGACCCATCACGCGTGACGCGGTCAACCACGTCGTGGACCTCGGACGTCGTGAAGCCGCGGTCGCCTTTGCGATCGCGGCCGTGATCGTTCTCCTCGGCTTAGCCCCGTCGATCGTGTTGGACCCGGCGCGGCCGTCTGTGACCCAGCTGGTGGACCGCCTGGATGTTGTCGACAACGGGGTCGCGGCTCCGTGAAGCTGCTGCTACCGGTCCTGATCCCGCTTCTAGGGGCCGCTGTGGTCGCGGTGTTGCGGGATCGACCACGGGCTCGGGACTGGGCCGCCACGGTTGCGGGTCTCATCCAGATCATCGCCGTCGCGACCTTGCTGCCGGACATCCTCGACGGAGGCAGGCCCACTCTCACGCTCGCTCCGTTCCTTCCTGATGCCCCGATCGCGCTTCGAGGTGACCCGCTGGGGATGTTGCTTCTTTCGACCGCGTCGTCTCTATGGTTGCTCACGACGATCTACTCGATCGGCTATCTACGGAGCTCGACGCAGTCGGCGACCCACTTCCACGTCCTCGTCGCCATCACCATCGCTGCCACGGCGGGGGTCGGCTTGTCGGCCAACCTCGTCACCCTCTATCTGTTCTATGAAGCGATGACGATAGCTACCTACCCGCTGGTGACGTTCACCGGCACCGCGGAAGCGGCCGCAGGAGGCCGACGGTACCTCGCGTATCAACTGGGGACCGGGATCGCCCTGTTCCTACCTGCCGTTGTTCTTACCTACACCCAGACCGGGTCGTTCGCGTTCACGTCGGGAGGGGTCTTCGGAGCCGAACCGACGGGGTGGCTGCCGGTCCTCACCTACCTGCTGTTCCTGTTCGGGATCGCGAAAGCGGCGATCGTGCCCGCTCACGCATGGCTGCCGGCGGCGATGGTGGCGCCGGTACCGGTGAGTGCTCTGCTGCACTCCGTGGCGGTTGTGAACGTGGGTGTGTTCGCGCTGTTCCGGGTGCTGCTCGATGTGTTCGGACAGGACGCGATCGCGTCGCTGGGGCTCGGTCGACTCACGCTGATCGCAACCTCGGTAACGATCCTCGTGGCATCCCTCGTGGCTCTCCGTGTCGGCAACCTCAAAGAGATCCTGGCCTATTCGACGATCGGGCAACTGTCTTACATGGTCCTGGGGATGGCCTTGCTGAGCGAAGCCGGTGCCACCGGGGCCGCCCTCCATCTGGTCGGTCATTCGGTCAGCAAGATCACGTTGTTCTTCGCGGTGGGGGCGATCGCCGTGGGGACAGGCGCGACGAGGCGCGATCAGCTGCGAGGCCTCGGCCAGCGGATGCCGATCCTGGTAGGCGTCTTCGCGATCGGGGCTGCTTCCATCGTGGGCCTTCCCCCGACGATCGGCTTCGTGACGAAGTACTTCCTGTTCATCGGGGTCGTCGAGGCGCGGGAATGGTTCGTGCTGGTGGTGTTGGCGGTATCGACAGTGCTGTCGGCGACGTATTACCTCCGGGTGGTGCGCGCCTCTTTATCTCCGCTGGCCCTCGCCGCGCCTGGTGACGGCGCGACGCTCCAGGCCGGTCGTCCCGTGCCCACAGAGATGCTGGTGCCGGTGGTCGTCACTGCTGCGCTCACGGTCGCTCTCGGGATCGTGCCCGGCCCCCTTCTGACGCTGGTGCGAAGCGCGGTTCCTTAGAGGCCTTCTCTCTCGGGGGCACAGGCGGAGGGTGACAGCGGGATAGGTAAAAGCGAGGCCCCCGGCGAACCGGGGGCCTCGATGTTGTCCGTTTGGCCGCGCCGAGCGCGGCCAGATGTCGTCTCGGGACTAGAAGTCCATGTCTCCGCCGCCAGGCATCGCCGGCATCTTCTCCTTCTCCGGCTTGTCGGCCACGATGCACTCGGTCGTGAGGAAGAGCGCTGCGATCGACGCGGCATTCTGTAGCGCCGAGCGGGTGACCTTGGCGGCATCGACGACGCCGGCCTTGAACAGATCGCCGTACTCGCCCGTCGCAGCGTTCAGACCCTCACCCGGCCCGAGCTTGCGCACGTTCTCGATCACCACGCCCCCCTCGAGCCCCGCGTTCTGAGCGATGACCTTCAGCGGCTCTTCGAGTGCACGTTTGACGATCTTGGCACCGGTCGCCTCGTCGCCGTCGAGCTCGAGCTTCTCGAGCGCCTCCTGCGCGTGCAGCAGCGTCACGCCACCACCGGCGACGATCCCCTCTTCGACCGCGGCCTTGGTGGTCTGGACGGCGTCCTCGATGCGGTGCTTCTTCTCTTTCAGCTCGACCTCGGTCGCGGCGCCGACCTTGATCACGCCGACACCACCGGCGAGCTTTGCGAGACGCTCCTGCAGCTTCTCCCGGTCGTAGTCGGAGTCGCTGCGGTCGATCTCGGCTTTGATCTGGTTGACGCGGCCGGTGATCTCGTCGGCCGACCCGCCACCTTCGACGATCGTCGTGTCGTCTTTCGTGACGACGACCTTGCGGGCGGTCCCGAGCAGGTCCAGCGTCACGCCCTCCAGCTTGAGGCCGATCTCTTCGGAGACGACCTGACCGCCGGTCAGGATCGCGATGTCCTGCAGCATCGCCTTACGACGGTCGCCGAACCCAGGAGCCTTGACCGCGGCGGCCTTGAACGTGCCGCGGATCTTGTTGACCACAAGCGTCGCGAGAGCCTCACCCTCGACGTCCTCCGCGATGATCAGCAACGACTTCCCACCCTGCATGACCTTCTCGAGGATCGGGAGCAAATCTTTGACGTTGGAGATCTTCTGGTTCGCGAGCAGGATGTAGGGGTCTTCGAGGACACCCTCCATGCGCTCTGCGTCCGTGATGAAGTAGGGAGAGATGTAGCCCTTGTCGAAGCGCATACCTTCGACGAGCTCGAGCTCGAGCCCAAAGGTGTTCGACTCCTCGACGGTTATCACGCCGTCCTTGCCGACCTTGTCCATCGCCTCCGCGATCGTCTCGCCGATCTCGGGATCGTTGTTAGCCGAGATCGACGCGACCTGGCTGATCTGGTCCCGACCCTCGACGTCGCGCGCGAAGCTGCGGATCGACTCGACCGCCTTGTCGACCGCCTTCTCGATGCCGCGCTTGACGGCGATCGGGTTCGCGCCGGCAGCGACGTTACGCAGCCCCTCGCGCACCATCGCCTGCGCGAGAACGGTCGCGGTGGTGGTTCCGTCACCCGCGACGTCGTCGGTCTTCTTCGCTACTTCCTTGACGAGCTCGGCCCCGATCTTCTCGTAAGGATCCTCGAGCTCGATCTCCTTCGCGATCGAGACGCCGTCGTTCGTGATCGTGGGAGCACCCCACTTCTTCTCGAGGACGACGTTGCGGCCCTTCGGACCGAGCGTCACCTTGACGGTGTCCGCCAGCTGGTTCATGCCCCGCTCGAGCGCCCGCCGCGCCTCCTCCTCGTACGAAAGGATCTTCGCCATCTCTACCTCCTTGGTCTGCCTGTTAGCACTCTAAGGCTCTGAGTGCTAA
>DASZOC010000056.1:0-37174 GCA_035550975.1 Actinomycetota bacterium
CCCCCCACCGGTGTTCCCGGTCGTTGCCGCGTTCGACGCGTTCATGAACGCCGCGATGGACCCCGAGTTGGAGGCGGACCTGCTCAGGCTGGTGCACGGCGCGGAAGAGCACGTCCTGTACCGGCCGATCCGGGCCGGTGACGTGCTCACGGTCAGTCCGGTGCTGGAATCCGTCGACCAGAAAGAGACGGGCGAGACGTTCACGACGAAGGCGACGTTGTCGGACCAGAGTGGCGAGCCGGTTGCGGAGGTGCGCGGAACGATGTTCATCCGTGGGTCCGGCTCCGGGAAGAGGCCGTCCTCATCGACCGAGGAGCCCGCGCGCGAGGTCGTGTACGAGGAAGCGACGAAGATCGATGAGGACCAGACGCAGCGGTACGCCGAGGCGTCCGGCGACCACAACCCGATCCACCTGGATCCGAACACCGCGCAGATGGCGGGGCTGCCGGGAATCATCGTCCACGGGATGTGCACGATGGCGATCGCGACGAAAGCCGCCGTCAACGGCCTCGCGGGAGGCGATCCGACGAGGATCAAACGCGTCGGCGTGCGTCTGTCGAAGCCGGTTCTGCCGGGCCAGGAGCTCACGACGAAACTCTGGAAAGAGGCCGATGGGGACGCGGTGACGACGTACGGATTCGAGACCTATAACTCGGACGGCGCAGCCGTCATCAAGCAGGGCGTCGTCGAGGTCGCGGTCTGAACCGTTAGCAGCTGAAGTCGGCGATGCGGGCCGCCACCACCGTCACGACCGCGACGCCGAGCGCGAGCGAGATGAAGACCGACCGCGGGGTCAGCGGTTCGGCCTCGGTTCCCAGCGCCCACCCGAGGACGGCGCCGGTCACGAGGCCACCGCCGTGCGCGTAGTTGTCGATCAAGAAGAACGCGACGCCGAGCGCGGCGAGGACCTGCGTGACGATGCCGAACGCGAAGATGAATCCGACCCACTGCAACATGCTCTTGAGCTGCATACGTGCGTTCGGAGACGAGCGCCGCTGGTAGAGGTCGGCGATCAGCGCGCCGAGAAGCCCGAGGATCGCGCCGGATGCACCCACTCCGAGGATCCCGCAGTCGTTGAGAGCGAACGACGCGACCGATCCACCGATCCCTGCCAGAAGGTAGATCGCCGCGAACCGAGCCGACCCGTACCGTTGCTCTACCGCGGGACCGATCGCGAACAGCACGTAACCGTTCATGAGGAGATGGAACGCTCCGCCGTGCACCAGCATCGGCGTGACGAACCGCCACCACTCGCCGTCGGCGGCAAGGTCCGGTCGCATGCCGAGGAGGTTCGTGAGGCCCGGGATCAGGATCTGACCGGCGAACACGAGCACCGTCAGGATCAGGATCGCGCGCGTGATCGGCGCGCTGGCGGCAAGGGCGGTCCGGACCTTCGGGGCGCTGCGTCTCGCCTCGGCTACGCACTCGGGACAGTGTTGCCCGACCGTGGCAGGGATGGCGCACCGCCCACAGATCGGGCGATCGCACCGCGAGCAGTGGAGCCGTGTGGGGGTGCGGGGGTGCCCGTAACAGAACTCCTGCTCCTCGCCGGTAGCGAGATCCTCGTCGGTAGGTTCGGTGCTCACCGGGCGATGGTCGCATACGCCGTTCCATAAGCTGACGGCATGCACGGCGAGCGCGTCAGGGCCGTTTCGTTCAACATCCACCACGGGCAAGGACGTGACGGACGTGTCGACCTCGAGCGGATCGCCCGCCTCATCCGCTCGCTCGCTCCCGAGCTCGTCGCGCTACAGGAGCTAGACGTCGGTCTGGAACGGTCGGGCGGCGTCGACCAGCCCGCGGAGCTCAGCAAGCTGTTGGAGATGGAGGTCGCGTTCATGCGCGCCATCGAGCTGGACGGCGGCGGATATGGCATCGGGATCGCCACGCATGACGACCTTCCGTGGGCGGGCGAAGCGCTGCCGCGGCGCGCGCGCGAAGAGCCGCGGGTCGCCATAACGGCTCGCTGGCGAGGGATCTCGGTCGTGACGTCGCATCTTTCCCGCGACCGGGCCGCCCGCGCGCTTCAGACGCGGCATCTCGCGACGGTGGCAACGGAGCTCGAGCCTCCCGTGCTCGTGATCGGCGATCTGAACCAGCCGGCGCGCGACCTCACGCCGTTGCGTGACGCCGGACTCCGTAGCGCGGGGGTTCGCAAGCCGGTGCGCTGGTGGCTCGGGCGTGGGTTCCAGATCGATCACGCCCTGGCGACCTCGGACCTCGACTTCGTTGCCGCCCGGCTCGTCCCGACCGACGTGTCGGACCATCCGGTGTTGGTGGTAGATCTCCAGCGACGCTAAGCGTGGAAGTGGACGCCTTTGGCCAGAGCCACGAGGATCGATGCCTTCAGCTTGCTCGGTGGCGTTCCGGCATCGGTCCACCAGCCGCGCAGCACGTCGTGTGAAAGGTCGCCCGATGCTATGTAGGCGTTGTTGACATCTGTGATCTCCAGCTCTCCGCGCGCGGAGGGCTCTAAGCCCCGCACGATGTCGAACACGCGGGCGTCGTACATGTAGCAACCCGTCACTACGAGGTCGCTGGGTGGATCGACCGGTTTCTCGATGATCTCGGCGACACGGTCTTCCTCCAACCGGACTACGCCGAAACGCTGCGCGTCGTCGAGCGCCACCCGCTTGAGCAGCAGCCTCGCACCCGAGTCCTGCGCACGGAAGGCATCGATGTAGGGCGACAGGTCCTCCTGATAGATGTTGTCGCCGAGGATCACGACGACGGAGTCGCCGCCAACAGCGTCCTCGGCCTGAGCGAGAGCGTGTGCGATGCCGAGCTCCCCTTGTTGTTGCGCGTACGAGATCGTCGCCCCGAGCTCCGACCCGTCGCCCAGCAGCGCTTTGAACTGGTCGATCTCGTCGCCGGTGACGAGCACGATGTCGGTGATGTCTGCCGCGATCAAGGTCTTGATCGGAAAGAACACCATCGGTTCGTCGAACACGTCGAGGAGGTGCTTGTTGACGACGCGCGTCAGGGGCAGCCACCGCGTGCCGAGACCACCCGCGAGAACGACGCCTTTCATGCGAGATCCCTCACGTAGGCCGCCACAGAGGTGCGCCAGTCTACGAGCGGGACCGCGACGGTTCGCGCTCGCTCCAGCGACAACGTCGCGTCGCGAGGCCGGGGCGCGACCGCCTTTGGCGATCCCGCGGCATACGTCTCGGTGTCGACGCGCGTCACCACCGCGGGCGAGCCCGCTTCCCGCAACGCCGTTTCGGCGAGGTCGGCCCACGAACACGGACGGCCGTCGCCCGCGATGTGCAAGATTCCGGACAACCCGGCTTCGACGACGAACGCGACGGCAGTCGCGACATCTGCGGCCGCTGTAGGCCGACCGAACTGATCGTCCACGACCGTCACGGGACCTTTCGTCGCGGCATCCAGGATCGCGGAGATGAAGTTTCGGCCGTCACCGTAGACCCACGACGTCCTCACCACGATGTCTCGCGCCCCGTCGAGGTGGGTCTCGCCGGCCAGCTTCGTTCGGCCGTAGACGTTCACCGGGTCAGGTCGATCACCCTCCCCGTAGGGCGGGGTGTCGCCGCGGAAGACATAGTCGGTCGATAGATAGACCACCCGCGCCGCGTGCAGCCGCGCCGCGGCTGCCACGTTGGCGGTGCCGCGGTCGTTGACGTCTTCGGCGACACTCGGCGCGACCTCCGCGCCGTCCACGTCGGTCATCGCGGCGAGATGGACCACGACATCGTGTCCCGCAACCGCGTCCGCGACGGCAGCGGCATCGGTGACGTCGAGGTCGGACTTGTGCCGCGCGTCCGCCTCGGGAAGGAGACGCGTCAGCGCCCGACCCACCTGACCCCCCGCTCCCGTGATCAGCAAGCGCTAACCACCGGTGGCGGGAGGGTTCGAGCGGTCCCTCTCCGACAGCACGGGGTCCGACAGCTCCCACGGGATCGCGAGGCCGGGGTCGTCCCAGGCGACCCCGAACTCGTCTGTCTCGTCGTACTCGCGCGTCACCAGATAGAACAGGTCGACATCCGTCAGCGCCAGGTATCCGTGCGCGACGCCCGGTGGGATGTACAGCGTCTGTGGCTGCGATCCGTCGAGCACGAGGGTCTCGACGCGGTGCCGACCTCCGTCGCGGAGGTCGACGAGCGCGACCTGGGCCCGGCCGCGCACGACGTACCAGAGATCCGCCTGCTCGCGATGGAAGTGGAGGCCCCGGAGGACGCGGCCTCGCGAGTGCGAGTGGTTGAGCTGCACGAACGTCTCGGGGTAGGCGGACTCACGGGCTATCTCGGCGAACGATCCGCGCGCGTCGGGCAACCGCTTCACGTCCGACACGATCACTCCGGGGATCGCGGTCATCGTGCTCGCTCGGCCGCGTCGTCGTAGAGCGACTCTGCCGTAGACGCGATCGGCTCCCACCAGCTGCGATGGTCGGAATACCACGCGACCGTGTCCCGCAGGCCGGCGCGCATGTCGACACGCGGCTCCCACCCCAACGCGCGCAAGCGGCTCGAGTCGACCGCGTAACGGCGGTCGTGATCGGGACGGTCGTACGCGGTGAGGTAGACGGCGTCGCGAGGCGCCCCCGCGGCATCCGCGATCAGGTGCGCGATCTCTAGGTTCGACACGGCTTCACCACCCGGACCGATGTTGTAGACGCCGCTCGGCGGGGCTTGGTCGAGCAGGAGCTCGATCGCGGAGCACGCGTCGTCGACGTGCATCCAGTCTCGGACGTAACCGCCGTCGCCCCACACCGGAAGGGGACGGGCAGAAAGGGCTCTCGTCGCCCACCTCGGTATCGCTTTCTCCGGGTGCTGCCACGGGCCGTAGCAGTTGGTCGGACGTACCACGATGACGTGCATCGATGCCCCCAGGTCCGTCGCGAGATCGTCGGCGACCGCCTTGGAGCGCGCGTACGCGCTCGTGGCACGACCTTCGCCCGGTTCTTTCTCGTCTTCGGCGAACGGGTGATCGAGCGCGGGTCCGTAGACCTCGTCGGTCGACACGTGGATCACGAGCTCGATACCGGCAGCGCGGGTCGCCTCCAGGACGTTGCGCGTTCCTTCGACGTTGGTATCGAAGAACCGCGCTTCGTCGAGCTCGCTGCGGGTCACGTGCGTCTCCGCCGCGAAGTGCACGAGCGCCCGTGCGCCCGCCCGCGCCAGGATCCCGTGGATGCGGTGATCGCGGATGTCGATCGCGTGCGTCTCGAACGCGCTCTGGTCCGACGGAACCCGCCGGCGATCGGCCGCGTACGTCAGGGCGTCGAGGTTCGTCACCGTCGACCCGGCGCGCAGCGCGCGGCGGACGAAGGCGGACCCTATGAAGCCCAGGCCTCCGGTGACGATCAGGTGGTCAAGCATCGCGACCTATAGTAGTTAGCGAACCCACCGGCTCGTCGCTGCACCGACGGACTTCTGCCTCGCGAGGATCCATGACCAGAGTCATCATCACGATGCCCGCGTACCGAGCCGAAGCGACGCTCGAGAAGACGGTCGCGGGCATCCCACCTGGTATCGCCGACGAGCTGATCCTGGTCGACGACGCGAGCTCCGACAACACGGCGGAGCTCGCACGGTCGCTGGGTATCAGCGTGTTCGTCCACCCCCAGAACCGGGGCTACGGCGGCAACCAGAAGACCTGTTACACGAAAGCTCTGCAGAGCGGCGCGGACATCGTCGTCATGTTGCATCCCGACTACCAGTACGAGCCGAAGTCGGTCCCGTTGCTGATCGCTCCGATCCTCGCCGGCGAGGCGGATATGACGTTCGGCTCCCGTTTCGCGGGCCTCGGAGATCCGCGTGCCGGTGGGATGCCGATGTACAGGTTCCTCGGCAACAGGATCACGACGACGTTGGAGAACCTGCTGCTCGGGTCTCGTTTCTCCGAGATGCACAGCGGGATGCGCGCTTACACGCGCCGCTGCCTGTTGTCTCTGCCGTTCCTCGGCTATTCCGAGGACTTCAGCTTCGACGGCCAGTTCATGGTCGATGCGGTCACGTCGGGCCAGAGGGTCGTCGAGGTTCCGATACCGACGCGCTACACGAAGGAATCGTCGTCGATCGGCATAGGACGCTCGCTGCGATACGTCGGGATGAGCCTCCTCTACGCCGGCCGCCGTTCGGTTAGCCGCGGCCGCCGCGGCCGCCGCAATCCCGTCGTCACCGCCCGCGCCGCTGTTGCCGGCGTCCCGCCTCCACGTGACGACGCGTCTCCCGCCGGCACGGCGGCCTCGGCCGCCGAGCTTGATGCCGTCGGTGAGGCTCTCTGCGCGTACGTCACGTCCGGGAACCGGCTTCTGCAGTTGGACTCAGCCGGCCGGCCGGTCACGGCGCCGGCCGGTGAGGCATGGCGCGGCGTCACGACGTCCTCGGGCGACGAGGCTGCGTGCGACGCCGCAGTCGTGTGGAGCGAGGGCTCGATCGCGCCTGCCGAAGCATTGCGTCGGGCGGCGGGAGCCGTGGTCTCGGAAGGCTTGGTGGCGCTCGTGCTGCGCGGAGCGAAGGACCCCGACCCGCGTGCGGTAAGTCACCTGTTCGAAGCCGCCGGCGCGCGAATGATCGAGTGGTCGACGCTATCGAACCGGAGCTCGCGGTCCTCGCGCGCCACGGTGGTGATCGGGCGAGCGCGCGAGCAGGGTCGCGCGTCCGTCTAGGGCGTCTGCGTCAGGTTGCACGCGTCGGTGAAGCGGTAGATCCATACTTGCTCGTTCTTCAACCCGAACCACGTGCGGTAGGGGAGCGTGCCGAGCGGCTCGAAGCGGGGATCGGTCGCAGGCGACGATGCCACGACTCCGCAGTTCCCCGCCGCGGGGAACATGTAGAGATAACCGGGCCCGTGCGGTATCGAGCGCGACGGAGCCTGTTCACCGGTGATGCCGCCGTAGTGGTAGCCGACCCACTCGAAGCCCCCGTCGACGTCACCCGGTGCGATCCCCGCTGCGACCGCGCGCTCCGCGGCGTCCCAGCGAGCGGCGTCGAAGGAATGGCCCGCCGCGACGAACCCCAGCGTCACCAGCGCCACGGCGGCAATCGCGATCGTGACACCTATGGGCATGCGGGCGCCGTCTTCGTCGGCGACGCCTCGCAACAACAGGATCGCGCCGACGAGCACGAGCGGCGTGAGGTAGCGGTCGAACGTCGGGCCGCCGAGGACGGCGCGGAACACGATCGCGCCGGCGGTCAGCGCCGCGAACGACGCGAGCACGGCGACCTCGGCGGATACGTCGCGGAGGAGGCGCGGCAGGGCCCCTGCCGCCCCGACGGCACGGCCTGCCACCAGCACTCCTGCCGTCAGCCCCGCGCCCATCATCAACAACCACAGCGCGGCCGGCATCGTCGGGCGGTCACCCGGCAGCACCTGGTTCCCGAGGGGGCCGCGTTGGGTCAGCAGGTTCCCGCGAAAGACCGATCCGTTCCCGCCGAGACAGCACGTGGGCTCTCCGGCAGACGAGCTCAGCGCGAAGACGCCCAGCGCCACCACGACCGCGCCCGCCGCGAACGCCGTGATCCCGAGCCGCGCCTGTCGCCGAGCCGTGACGAAGATCAGCGGGACGAGCAGCCCGAACATCACGGTGAAGAAGTTCTGCGTGATCTGGACGTAGAGGAGCTGCCCGAGCTGGAGCCCGAAGAAGTGCGTGTTCCCCGCACCCAACGACTGCCGCCACGCGTAGAGCGATGCCGCGACCGCGATGAGCGCGGCCGCCCCGCCGAGCGAGGCGGCGGGGAATTGTTTGGCGCGGGCCTCCGTCACGAACACCCCCACCAGCACCGCGAGGGGGGCGGCGATCGCGAACTCCCGGATCGAGAAGGCGTAGAGCCCGACGACGAGGGCGGCCGCGAGATAGGTCCATCTCGAGCGACCTCGCGCGCCGATAGCGGTGACCCCGAGGAGCAACGATCCGACCTGCGCCGCGTACGCCGTGGGTTCCGTCATGAACGTCGTCACGAGCGCGATGAACCCCGGAAAGATGCCGACCGCGATCGTTACGACCAGAGCCGCGTCGTCCGCGACGAACCGCCGCGCAAGCCGGTAGGTCAGAACGAGACCGAGCGCCGACACGATCGCGTTCGCGACGGTGATGACCGCGAGGTTCTCGCCCGCGACCCATGCGAGAGGCAGGGCCCAGAGGAGCTGCCCGAAGAACATCATCTCGTTCCACCCGACGAGCCGAAGGTCGCCCGTTTCGGCGAGGTCGAAGAGGATCCGGAAGAACGCCCAGTCGTCGTTGTGCGGGATCGTTATCGACCCGGTGACGATCGCAGAGACGACCGGCACCCCGACACAGAACGCGACGATCGCGCCGAGCATCGCCGGCGTTCCCGGGCGGGTGCGCGCGTCGCTCACGACTGTGGCTTCGGTCGCGGTGTCACCACCATGACGTCGTCTCAATCGGTACGCGTCGGTGCGGGGGTGTCCTCGCCGGCTGTGTGCCGGGATCTCAATGCCAGCGCGATGACGAGAGGCAGGAGCAGAAGCGGCATCGACACCTCCCGGATCATGTCCTTCGGGTACAACACGCCCAGCGGCTGGAGACACAGCGTCAGTAGCGCGAGGAGCAGGTAAGGGCCGTCGACGACGTGGCGCAGGCGTGCCGCGACCACGAGCCCCGTCCCCAGCAGGGCCGCCGCCGCAGCAAGCATCGGAGCGCTCGCCGCGCCGATCTGAGAGGTAAGGAAGTCCCCCGCAGCGAACGACGAAGCTTCGTTGATGCTGCGCCACCACCCGGTGAAGGGGAACGCGAAGAACCCTTCGGTCGCGGCCGAAGGCCACTCACCGAACTGTGCTCGCAGGTACACGTACCAGACGGCGAAGGCGAGGGGGCCGAGCGACAGCAGCGCGAGGCGCGACACCGGGATGCCGTTGTCGCGTGCGGCCCACCAGCGGCGGAGCTCCCACAGGCCGAGTCCGATCGGGACGAGCACGAATGGCTCTTTCACCAGACACAGCGCGACGAGGGTCGCCGCGGCCGCCGCGTGTCGCTCCCGCGCCCACAACAGCAACGAGACGACCAGGAGAGCTGCGCCAAGGGTCTCGCTGGTCAGCGCCGTGAGCGCGTAGAGGAGGCCGGGGTGGAACGCGACGACCAGCCCGGCCCACGGGGTCCATCCCAGCCGAACCGATAGCAGGCTCAACGCGCCTGCAGCAACGCAAAGACTGACGAGGCCCACCAGTAACAACGCGAAGGGAACGGCACTGGCGCGCCCGAAGCTCACGAGCCCCGCGACCCAGCCGTACCCGGCGTGCCCGTAGCGATACGCGGAACGGTCGATCAGGGTGTGGGCTTCACCGCGCGCCAACGGGTCCAGCGCGATCGCGTAGAAGTAGACGCCGTCGTAATGCGCGCCCGGATCGACGAAGCGGAACTCCGCGTCGGCCTCGGTGGCGAGACGCGCCATCGGCTCGTCCGCGGCCATCCGCACCATCCCGCTGGGGTGCCCGCCGAACACCCTCAGAGCCCCCAGCACCGGCACGAGCGCTACGAATAGCGTCACGGCGGCGCACGCCAGCGGGACCCAGGGGTCGTTCCTCGCGTCCGGCTCGTCCACGGCGGCATTGTGCCTCACCGTCCGCGTGCACCGGCGTGGCCGCGCTCTGTTGCTACAGTTAACGAGAGTGAGTGATGTCCCATTCGTCCGGTAGCCGCGGTGGGCGCCGGCACGCTAAAGCCGCGACAGAAGAGGTGAGGTGTGATTGCCGGGTCAACTAGAGGGGCTCGTGTGACGATTCAGGGGATGGTCCGGGTGCTCCTGCTCGTCTTCGTCGCGCTCTTCGTCGTCGGCTGCGCGTCCGACGAGGAGCCGGTCGTGGAGGGACCGGACGAGGCCACCACCGCGGCGCTCGCGGAGCTGGAGGAGCGGATCGTCGACCTGGAGGGCGAGCTGAGCGATGCCGACGCCGCGCGCGACCGCGCCCAGGACGGCCTCGCCGGGTTCCGCAAGAGGTTCCGCGCGTCCCTGAAGGATCTGCGCGCCGCTCTCGGCGAGGTGCGGTCGACCTCCTCGTCTGCTTCGGACGAGGTCGACGCCGCACTTGCCGAGGCCCGCGCCGTCGCCGCCGACCTGGAGGTCCTGGAAGAGCGCTACAACTACCACCTCCGGCGCTACCACGGAGGCGGCTGATGAAGCTGATGCGGGATCTCGTCGGCGACACGTTGTCCAGTCGCTACCGCTTGATCGCGAGGGTCGCCGGCGGAGGGATGGGCGAGGTCTACCGCGGCCACGACCTGCTGCTCGATCGCACGGTGGCGGTGAAGGTGCTGCAGCCGAACCTCGCCGAGGATCCCGAGTTGGTTGCGCGCTTCAAAGCGGAGGCTCGGGCCGCGGCCCGCTTGACGCACCCGAACGTCGTCGCGGTCTACGACTGGGGCGCAGAGGACACCTCCACCTACTACATGGTCATGGAATACGTCCCCGGGACCGACGTCCGGGACGTGCTGGTGACGCGCGGCTCGGTCGAGGTCGCGCAGGCGCTCGAGATCGTGGCATCCGTCTGCGACGCGCTGGCTGCCGCCCACAACGGCGGCTTGGTCCACCGTGACGTCAAACCCGAGAACGTCTTGATCGCACGCTCCGGGACCGTCAAGGTCGCGGACTTCGGGATCGCGGCGGCTGCAGGTGTCGACCGGCTCAATCCCGGTCCCGCGATCTCCGGGACGCTGCGCTACCTCGCGCCGGAGCAGGCCGCGGGTCGCGAGGCGACGATCGCTTCCGATGTCTGGGCTGCCGGCGCCCTCCTTTCGGAGCTCGTCACCGGGATGCCGCCGCTGCAGGGCGCAGGCAATGACCTCTTGCGCCGCCGCGCGACGGAGCCTCCGGTCGCGCCGTCGGCGTTCGGTGCCAAGGTTCCGCGCCGTGTCGACGCCATCGTGGCCAAGGCGTGCGCGGTGGATCCCGCGCAGCGTTACTCGTCGGCATCCGAGATGGGCGCGGCCGTACGACGCGCCGCGGCGGAGCTTCGTCCTCCGGCTCCGCTCGAGGAGCTCCTCGACGAGGTCACGGGCGAGATCCGCCTGCCCGACATGGAGCCGACGGACTTCGCGCCGCGTGGCGCACGCAAGATGCGCCGCGGCCGGCGCATCCGAACGATGGCCTTGCTCGTTTTCTTCGCCCTCGTCGCGCTTGGCGGAGCCCGCGGGATAGCGGCGCTCGTGGCTCCCGAACGGTTCGATGTGCCGGTGCTGGTCGGGATGACCGAAGACGACGCCGAAGACGCCGCCGAAGAGGCCGGGGTAGGGCTCGCGATAGAGAGGCGGGTGCACGATTTCGGCAGTGAGGTCGGCGAGGTGTTGTCGCAGGACCCGGCCGGCGGCGTGATGACCGAGGGAGAGACGATCTCCGTTGTCCTGTCGAGCGGACCTCCGCCCATGCGCGTACCGAACCTGACCGGTGTCCCGCTTGCCATCGCGCGCATCCAGCTCCGCATGCACGAGCTCGAGCTCGGCCGCGTCGTCCAACGCTTCGACCTCGCCCCGAAGGGCACCGTGATCGGGCAGGACCCGGCGCGGGGGCGGCTCGACTGGGGGTCGCGCGTCAAAGTCATCGTCAGCAAGGGCCCCGCGTCCATAGTGGTTCCCGACGTTGCGGGGATGACCGTTGCGAAGGCTACGAAGGCACTCGAGCAAGCGGGCTTCGAGGTCAAGGTCACCGACGTCTATTCCGACGACGTGCCGTCGGGTCGCGTTGTGGCGACCGTACCGGCGGGAACGAGCGAAGCCCCCGAGGGCAGCACGATCGAGATCCAGCGGTCGATCGGGCCGGAGTTCGAACAGGTGGTCATGCCGGACGTGCGCAACATGTCGTTGAAGGCGGCCCGCAACAAGCTCGAGAACCTGGGGCTGCGCGTCTCGGTGCGTGAGGTCGGCGGCGCGTGTCCGGGCGGGGGGACGGTCGCCGACACCGATCCCTTGCCGGGGACGAAGATCCGCGAGAACGATCGGGTAGCGGTCTTCGTCGTCTGTTGACTACAGCACGTTCCACGCTTTCATCGTCTCGACGAAACGCGGTGTGCACTCGAGGTCGCCGATGTCTTCGACCCGGACCCAGCGAACGTCGCTGACGTCGCTCCCTGCTCGCGGGTCGGCGTCAGCGACGATCGTCGCGAAGTGATCGAGGATCACGTAGTGGAAGTCGGGCCCGGGGACCTCGAGGATCCCTGCGAGCTCTCCTACCTCGATCGTCAGCCCCGTCTCCTCGAGGACCTCGCGCCGCAGAGCGTCGGCGAGTAGCTCGCCGGTCCCGACGCGGCCGCCGGGTATCGACCACAACCCGAGCGCGGGTTCGCGCGCGCGCTTGACCATGAGCAACTCGCCCTCGCGCTGGATGATCGCACCCACTGCGATCTGGGGACCGGCCATCGCTCTTAGGCTACGTCGGTGGATCTCGCGCGCGACCAAGACCGGATCTGGATCCCGTGGTCGATCCTCGCGGTCGGTGTCGTCGCGGCTTCGGTCTCGGCGATCCTCATCCGCTATGCAGATGGGGCGTCGGGTGTCGCGTTGTCCTTCTGGCGCTCGGCGGCCGGGTCGCTGGTGCTGTTGCCGTTCACGATCCGGCGCCTGCGCGCACTCGACGCACGGGACCTGTTGTTGCCCGCGGTCGCGGGGGTGTGCCTGGCCGCACATTTCGCCAGCTGGATCACGTCGGTGAACATGACCACGATCGCCGCCTCCGTGCTGCTCGTGTCGACGACGCCGATCTTCGTCGCCCTTGCGGCGCGATGGCTGTTCGGCGAGTCGATGCGGTCGTGGGGCTGGTTGGGCATCGTCCTCGCGTTGGGCGGCACCGCGCTCATAGCCGGACTCGACTTCCAAGGGTCGAGCGCGATGGGAAACCTGCTGGCGCTGATAGGCGGCATCACGGTGGCTGGTTACGCGCTGGCGGGCCAGAGATCGCGGCAGCGGCTCGGGATCCTCGAGTACGCGGTGGTCACGTACGGCGTGTCGGCGGCGGTGCTGTTGGTCTGGTGCGTGGTCGGGAACATCGGTCTGACCGGGTACCCGGCGCAGACGTGGTGGGCCATCGTCGGTTTGATCGTCGGGCCACAGCTGCTCGGGCACACGCTGATCAACTTCGCGCTGCGCGATATAGACGCGACGCGGGTATCGATGGCGATCATGGCGGAGCCGATCATCGCGATCTCGCTGGCGTATCTGCTGTTCACGGAGATCCCGTCGACGATGGCGTACCCGGGCGGGGTGGCGATCCTGATCGGGATCTACCTCGTCTCGGTAGCGCGCCAGTCGCCCGTCATCATCAGCGAGTGATCGTCCACCACGCGCGCGGTTCGCTCGACCTGAGCCGTTGTGTCGTGATGGGCGTCGTCAACCGGACGCCCGACTCGTTCTTCGACGGCGGTCGTATGGATCTGGCCGAGACGGTCGACCACGCCGCCCGGCTCGTCGACGAAGGCGCGGAGGCCTTGGATCTGGGGGCGGTGAAGGCGGGCCCGGGGGGCGACGTCGGCGAGGCGGAGGAGCTCGCGCGCCTGCTTCCGGCGGTCGAGCGACTCGCGGACCTGCCCGTGCCGCTGTCGGTCGAGACGGCACGAGCGCGGGTAGCGCAGCGAGCACTGGCTGCGGGGGCCGCCATCGTCAACGACGTGACCGGCCTGAGCGATCGTGGGCTTGCGCGGGTATGCGCTCGCGCGGGTGCGGCGATCGTGTTGATGCATCACGGCGATCAAATCCGGGGCCGTCCGCGCAGCCCCGCGTACGAGGACGTCGTCCGCGCCGTGCTCGAGCGGTGGCACGACCTCGTTGCGCTGGCAACCCGCGCGGGCGTCCCCGACGACCGCATCATCGTCGACCCCGGGCTCGATTTCGGAAAGAACACGTTTCACTCGCTCGAGCTGATGCGGCGCCTGCCGGAGCTGGTAAGCGGCGGGCCTCCGGTCCTGATCGCGGCGTCGCGCAAGGACGTCATCGGCGAGACACTGGACCTCCCGCCGGAAGAGCGCCTGGAGGGCAGCCTCGCGCTGGTCGCGGCCGCGGTGGCCGGCGGAGCCAGGTTGATCCGGGTCCACGACGTCCGCGCGTCGGTGAGGGTCGTGCACATGATCGAAGCCGTCGCGGGCGACCGTGACCCGGCCGCGCCCGTCCGCGGCCTGTGGGATTAGCCGGATTGCGCGCCCGCGCCGCCGGAGGAGTTGGTACCTTTCCGCCATGGCAAAGACAGTTCTGATCGTCGAAGACGAAGAAGCCGTCCGTGAGCTCGAGAAGTTCATCCTCGAGCAGCAGGGTTATGACGTCATGGAGGCCCGCGACGGCCTCGAAGGTCTGACCAAGGCCGAGTTCCGGAAGCCGGACGTCATCCTGCTCGACCTGATGATGCCGGACGTATCGGGGGGCCGCATGTTCGACGAGATGAAACGCAATTCCGCGACCAAAGGCGTGCCGATCATCGTCGTCACCGGTAAGCCCGACGCGCACGACATCTTCGACGACCAGATCGGCCCCGAGGACGTGATCATGAAGCCGTTCGAGGCAGACACTTTGCTCGAACGGATCCGTCACCACGTAGGCGACCCCGAGTAACTTCAACTCTTTCGGTCATCGTGGCCTGGGACGCGTATCAGGTCGTCGTTGCCGCGTTGCTCGGTCTGATCTTCGGCAGCTTCGGTACTGTGATCGCCCATCGCCTTCCGCAACGGCGTTCGATCGCGAGCGGGCGCAGCAGGTGCCCGTCGTGCGACACCCAGATCGCGTGGTTCGAGAACATCCCGGTCTTCAGCTACGTCGCGCTACGCGGTCGTTGCCGCCATTGCGGCGCGTCGATATCGCCGCGCTATCTGTGGATCGAGCTCATGAGTGGGCTCCTCTTCGTCGCCGCATGGTGGCGCTTCGGCCTCTCGCTGGAAGCGGTCGTGTTCGCCGGCTTCTTCTGGGGACTCGTCGTGCTGACCGCGATCGACCTCGAGCACCACCTGCTGCCCAACAAGATCGTCTATCCGTTGTTCGTAGCGGGATGGGCGGGGCTCGCCGTAGCGGCATTCGTCGACGGGGATCTCGGGAGGTTGCGCGGAGCCGCTTTCGGAGCGCTCATCTTCGGCGGGTTCCTGTTCACCGTCGCGTTCATCGCTCCGGCCGGCATGGGCGGGGGCGACGTCAAGCTCGGCTTCGTGCTCGGGACGTTCCTCGGCTACGCCGGTGGGATCGGCTTCACGTTGGTCGGGATGTTCCTGAGCTTCGTAGCGGGTGGCGTGATCGGGATCGCGCTGCTCGCCCGCGGCGGCGGCCGCAAGACGCAGGTTCCGTTCGGCCCGTTCCTCGCGTTGGGAACGGTGGCCGGCATCCTGTTCGGCCGGGTGATCCTGGATTGGTATCTCTAGCGAACGGTCCTGAGGTCGACGTCGATCGGAGTGTTCAGGAAGACGTCGCGGGCGAGCAGGGCCAGGTCGGGATCGAACTGTGTCCCCGCCTGCATGACGACCTCCGCGATGGCTTCCTCGAACGTGACGGGGACCCGGTACGGGCGGATCGACGTCATGGCATCCACCGAATCTGCGATCGAGAACAGGCGGGCCGCGCCCGGTACCTCGTAGCCCGCCAGCCCGTCCGGGTAACCGAGGCCATCCCAGCGTTCGTGATGGTGGCGGATGACCTGGCGGACCGCGTCGGGGAATCCGAGCGGAGAAACGATGCGCTCGCCGAGGATCGGGTGCGTGTTCAAGACGAGGCGTTCCGTCTCGCTCAGCTGGTCGGGCTTGTTGAGGATCGACTCCGGGATACCGATCTTGCCGACGTCGTGGAGCAGGAAGCCGGCCTCGAGCGCCTCGCTCGGCATGGCGTCGTCGAGGAGGGCAGCCTGCGCGAGCCGGACCGCGAGCAGCGTCACGCGCTCGGCGTGACCACCCGTGTACGTGTCTTTGAGCTCGAGTGCGGATGCCAGCGCGCGTGATGCGCTCATCATGCTGCCGGTCGCCTGACCGTCCTCCGAGCCGTTCAACACCGCGGCCGCGGGTGCGTCGTAGAACGCGCCGCCTTCGGCTACCTGGATGATCGCGTTGGCGAGGCGATCGGGGGCCGAGCCGCGTACGACGTAGCCTGCGACGCCTATACCAAGAGCCTCGGCGGCCGTTCTCTGATCCGCTGCGCTCGCGATCACGACCGTCCTCCGCTGCAGGTGTGCCTGCTTGACGAGCCGCAGCCCGCGGCAGGGATCCGACGGATCGTCGCCGGCGACGACGACAACGACGTCGATATCTCTCGCAGCGGTTCCGAGCTGTGCCTTCTCGATGTCTCCCGGAACCACGATCTGGGACGACCTGCTTCCGAGTGACGAGGAGATCCCGACCCACAGCGACGCGTCTCCGCCGATGAGGAGGATCCGGATCGGGCGATTCATCACACGGTTGTCATGCCGAGACGTTCCATCTCACCGGCTCGCGACAGCATCGACCTCCGCCGCGCGTCCCTCGCGTCGGGCGACAGGTCGATCAGCTCCTGCAGGACGCCTGCGACCGCGGCAGGAGAGAACGGTTTGGTCAGATGTGCGTGCGCGCCGAGCTCGAGCCCTTCTATCGCACGTTTTGGTGAGCTGGTCGCGGAAAGCACGACCACCACCAGGTCCTCGAGCCGACCGTTGTCACGCAGGACCTTCAGCGCGGTCATGCCATCGGTCTGAGGCATCGCCAGGTCCAGGACGCACGCGTCCCACTCGTCGCTGGCGAGCTTCTCGAGCGCTTCCGATCCGTTCGCAGCTTCGTCCGTCTCCATCCCCGACAGGCCCAGGTTGAGGCGGACGATCGTGCGGATGTCGGGATCGTCGTCGACGACGAGCACGCGCGACGCCTTCGTCGTCATCCCGTCGGCTTCTGGTCGTCGTCGTTCAGTTTCTCGAGACGCGTCACGAGCTCGCGGAAATTCATCCTGGCGAACTCGCTCAGGCGGAGGTCGGGGTCTACGTGCAGCTTCCTGCGGATCCTCGCCTTGTGACTGCGTACGGTCCCCGGGCGGATCCCCATCCGGCGGCCGATGTCCTGCTCGGTCCGCCGGTTCGCGAGGTGTGCCAGAACGTCCCACTCGCGTTCGGTCAGCCCGGCGGACAGCGCGATCGGGTTGATGCTGCGCTTGCGCGGGTCGTCGGCGCGCCACGCGCGGTCACCACCGGATTCCTTCGCATGGAACAGTGCTATCTCGGCTTTTCCGATCAGGTCTTGGACGCTGCGCCCGGCGGAGAGCTCGGCCGTACCGATCGAGACCGAGATCGATCGTTCTCCAACGACAACGTCGCGGAGCGCCGCGCGGCAGCGCTCCGCCGCGAGGAAAGACGTCGCGACATCCGTATCGGGAAGGATGGCAGCGAATTCGTCGGCACCGTACCGGTAGAGGCCGTCAGCGCGGCGGAATACGTTACGAAGGACGTGGGCGGCGCGCGCCAGGACCTCCTCGGCTGCGGCGCGGCCCAACTGCTCGTTGAGCTCGCCCATGCCGTCGATATCGAGCAACATGATCGAAAGCGGCGCGGAGCTTCGTTCCGAGCGCGAGATCTCTTGCGCCAGCCGATCTTCGAACGCAGCGCGGGGCGGGAGGCCGCCGACACTTTCGTCCCCGCGGCCCTGCTGGTGTCGCGGCCGTCCGCGAGCGGCTACGCCCACGCGGGCGACCAGCTCGCGCGACTCGACCGGCTTCGGGATGTAGTCGACGGCGCCGCTCTCGAGGCCCTTGATGCGATCGCCCGCAGCCGCGAGCGCGGAAAGGAAGATCACGGGGATGTCTTTGGTCGTCTCGGCGGCAGAAAGTCGTTGCAGCACCTGCGCGCCGTCCATGCCCGGCATCATCATGTCCAGCAGGATCACGTCGGGGACGGTCTGCAGCGCGAGGTCGATGCACGTCTCGCCGCTGGGCGCCTGGATCACGTCGAACCCGTCTCCCAGCTGCAGGCGAGCGAGCTCGCGCAGGTCGGCTTCGTCGTCTACGACTAACACGAGCGGCCGGGCGCGGTCCGAAGTGATCTCTTGCATGAAGCCCCTTTTCCTGCGCGTGGCTGTAACCGTTGACGATGGCACGCAGGCCGCTGTGCAGGAATGAACCGAACGGGCCATTTCGTCTAGTCAGGCCTGACTACTCGTATGTGGAGGGCGGTCGACCCTTACGATGGCGGGATGGATGACAGTGGTTTCCCTGAAGAAGAGGCACCCCTCGGTGACGACGAACGCGAGGCGTTGCAGAACGACCTTCTCGACGTCGAGAGCCTCAAGGCGCTCCTGAGCCCCAGAGGTATCAAGGGGGCCGTCTTCTACTGCCCCGACTGCGACGAAGATCACTATCTCGGCTGGGATCTGCTCGCGGGGAACCTCAAGGAGTTGCTGGAAGAAGGCGAGTCGCCGATGCACGAGCCGGCGTTCGACCCCGATCCGAGCGAATACGTCTCCTGGGACTACGCGCGCGGGTTGCTGGACGGATACGAGAACTTCTCCGACGAGGCTCTCGGCGACGTCTCCGACCAGCTCACAGCGGAGCTCGCGTCGCGCGGCTGGCCGAGCGCCGACATCAAGTCACTCCTCGTGAGGCTCGAGCTGCCGTCGCCTGCCGAGGAGGGGCAGGAGCCGCTCGCTTGATGCCGCGTGTCCTCGCGTTCGCCAACCAGAAGGGGGGCGTTGCGAAGACGACCACCACCCTGTCGATCGGCGCTGCGCTCAGCGAGCGCGGCCGGTCGGTCCTCGCGGTCGACATGGACCCCCAGGGCGCACTCACGTACTCGACCGGCGTCGACCCCGACACGCTCGACGAGACGGTCAACGACGTCCTGATCAGGCGGCTCCCCGTCCAGAAGGTCGTGTTGTCCGGCGAGGTCGACCTGATCCCGGCGAACATCGATCTCGCGGGCGCCGAGGCCGTCCTTCTGGCCAAGACCGGCCGCGAGTACGCGTTGCAGCGTGCGCTGCGTGAGGTGCTTCCGATCTACGACTACATCCTGATCGACTGCCCTCCATCACTCGGCATCCTGACGATCAACGCGCTGACGGCCGCGCACGCGGTCGTGATCCCGTTGCAGAGTGAGGCCCTGTCGCACCGCGGCGTCGGCCAGCTGATAGAGACGTTGCAGGACATCCGCCATTTCACGAACCCCGACCTCGAGGTCGTCGGCGTCATCCCGACGATGTACGACGGTCGCTCGCGGCATGCGCGCGAGGTCCTCGAGGACGTCGGGAACCGCTACGACGTCCGCGTTCTTCGTCCCGCGGTCCGCCGCTCGATACGGTTCGCGGAGGCGACGCAGGCCGGTCGTTCGATCCTGTCCTTCGCGCCGAACCATCCCGGTGCGGCCGCGTACCGCGAGCTGGCGGCGGTGATCGACGGCGAGGAGGTCCCATTGGAGGCAGAGGCGAACGCACAGGAGGACGCATGAGCGACCGTACGTCGGAGGTCCCGAGCAAGCACGCTCTTTACAGCGCGACGGACAAGAGATCGCCGTTGTCGTGCACGGTGGAATGTTCGGCGTGTCGCGAGGAAACGCGCGTCTCGTATGTCGAGCTCGCGGCTTTGCTGTTCCCCGTTCACTTCCACCTGCCGCTCGTGAAGTATCACTCCTCCTGGTTCCGCTGTCCGGCGTGCGGGCGCAGGACGTGGTTACGGATCCACCTCGACAGGTAGTCTCCGACCCAGACAGCGACAGGGAGGTTCACCGATGGCACGCAAATCGAAGTCTGCGAAGCAGGTAGCAGAGGCCCGCAAGCAGATCCGCGGCGCCGCGAAGGAGCTGACCAAGGTGGGGCGCAAGGCCGCCGGCACCGCGCGTAAGACCGCCAAGGACGTCGCCAAGACGCGCGACGCGAAGGCGGCGAAGAAGCAGCTGAAGAACGCCACCGGTGCCGCCAAGGTTGCGGTCGGCGCTGCGACGGCGCTGGCGAAGACCGCGGTCGGCGCCGGCAAGAAGTCGGCGACAGGTCTCGGGAAGTCCAAAGAGGTCAAGAACGTGAAGAAGAGCGCGCGGAAGGCCGCGGACGCGACGAAGAAGGCGGCCAAGACGACGACGAAGAACGCGCGCAAGCAGGGGAGCGCAGCCGTGAAGCAAGCTCGCGCGTCGAGTGCTGCGGCCGCCAAGAAGGCCCAGAAACGGTCGTCGCAGACGGCAAAAACGGTCAAAAAGAAGGCTTCGGCGGCGAAGAAGCAGGTCGCTCGCTGACGTAGGTCGTTCACATAGGCCGCGATCCGGCTGACAATCTATGTATGGATCGTCCCGGAGCCCCGTCGCGCGCTCAATGGCTGAGACGGCTCGGATCGCGACGGCGCGACCGCGTCGCGATCGTGCTGTCGGGCGGTGGACCTCTCGGTGCGCTGCAGGTGGGCGCACTGAAGGCGATCTTCGAGAAAGCCATCGTCCCCGACATCGTCGTGGGAACCTCCGTCGGGTCGCTGAACGCGGCCTATCTGGCGTTCGACCCCACGCCCGAGGGTGTGCTGGCGATGGAGCGCCATTGGCGGAACTTCACCGAGAACGACCTCTTCCCCGGTGGTCGCTACAGGGCCGCGTGGGCCCGCATGTTCGTGCGCGGCAACAAGATGTTCGAGAACACGGGGCTGCGTAGGGTCATCGAGAGAGAGCTCGGCGCCGACACGCAGATCGAGGACGCCGAAGTGCCTCTGGCGATCGTTGCGACCGACCTCGAGACGGGGGCCGAGCGCGTCTTGACGTCGGGGCCGCTCACCCCCGCTCTCCTGGCCTCGGCCGCGATGCCCGGCGTCTATCCCCCCGTCGACATCGACGGGCGGCTCTACACCGATGGTGGTGTTTCGAACAACGTGCCGATCGCACCGGCCGTGAACCTCGGCGCTACCACGCTGTACGTGCTCAACTCGACGTCGCACACGAACCAGAGACGCCCGCTGGTCCGACCGATGGACTACTTCTTCCACGGCTTCACGCTGGCGCGCGCGCAGCGACTGACCATCGATATGCGGCTTTACGCGGAGAAGGTGAACCTGGTGATGATCCCGACGCCGCCTCTCGACTTCTTCGTCCCGTTCGCCTCCATGGAGCACACCGCCAAGCTGATCGATCTCGCCTACGAGCACACGAGACGCTTCCTCGCCGGCGACCTGCCCCTCGCCGAGGGCGGGGTGCAGCCGTCTTTGGAGGTCGGTACGCCGGGCAAGTAGTCTCGCCGCGGTGGAGACGACACACGAACCTGTCGACGAAGCGAAGGAAGCCGGCGCCGAGCACATAGGGCCCGTCGCCCGCGTCGAGGAACCGACCGACGACATGACGCCGTTCGAGGCGGCGACGTATTTCTTCCACAACTCCGCCGACCGCCTCGGGCTCCACGACGACATGCGAGAAGTGCTGGCGACCTCGTACCGCGAGCTCGCGGTGCAGGTGCCCCTGCGCATGGACGACGGGCGCATGGTGATCTACCGCGGGTTCAGGATCCAGCACAACGGAGCCCGCGGCCCGTACAAGGGCGGTATCCGCTATCACCAGTCCGCGGACCTCGACGAGATCCGTGCGCTCGCCGCGCTGATGACGTGGAAGAACGCGCTCATCGACGTGCCCTACGGGGGAGCCAAAGGGGGAGTCCAGTGCGAGGCCGGGCTGCTCTCGAAGACCGAACAGGAGCGGTTGACGCGCCGCTTCACGGAGATGATCAGCTACATCATCGGGGTGAATCGCGACATCCCCGCGCCCGACATGGGCACGAACGCGCAGACGATGGCGTGGATGATGGACGCTTACGGCAAGAAGTACGGCTACACCCCCGGGATCGTGACGGGTAAGCCGGTCGAGCTTGGTGGCTCGCCGGGACGCGAGGAGGCAACCGGCAGGGGAGTCGTCATCTGCGCCGCGCAGGCCGCGGCCAAGAAAGGTATCGACCTCGAAGGATCGAAGGTGGCGATCCAGGGCTACGGGAACGTCGGTTTCTGGGCCGCGGCGATCGCCGACGAGCTCGGTGCCAAGGTCGTCGCGGTGTCCGACGTCGCCGGCGGCACGTACAACCCGAATGGACTGGATCTCGGCGGTCTCGCCAAGCACCGGGAAGGATCGGTCTCGGTGAACGATTATCCGGAGGCGGATCCGGTCACGAACGAGGAGCTGCTCGAGCTGGACTGCGACATCCTGATACCCGCCGCGATCGAAGGCGTCATCCACACGAAGAACGCGGACGCGATCCGCGCCAGGATGATCGTCGAGGCGGCGAACGGTCCGACGACGCCGGCCGCCGACCAGATCCTGAACGCGCGCGGCGTGACGGTCGTCCCGGACATCCTGTGCAACTCGGGCGGAGTCACCGTGTCGTACTTCGAATGGGTACAGAACATCCAGTCGTTCCGATGGGAGCTCGACCAGGTCAACAACGAGCTGGAGAAACGGATGACGCGGGCTACCGACGCGGTATTCGCCCGCTCCGGGCAAGAAGGGACGTCGCTGCGCGATGCCGCGTTCGACATCGCCGTGCAGCGCGTCGCTCACGCTGCGGAGATCCGCGGCTACGTGTAGTCGCCGCCGGCAAAAAAACTTTCCGCGCAAAACCGGACATTCGCCGCGTTCGGGCAGGTCAGGCGAACTATTTCTCGGCGCGAGGGGAGGACTGGCCGCGGCCGGGTAGAACTTCAAAACCAGCGAATGCAGTGGACCCCCACAGCAACCGATCGAGGACGGAGAGACAGATGAGCGACCGATCTTGCGGCTGGATGAACGGCCCGAAGGACGCGTCGCTCAACGTGCCGGCAGTGAAGTGGTGGCTGGCGATCTCTCGGGACGTGCTGGCGAAGGACTATCGCCGCCAGATGTACGCCCTCCGTCCCGCCGTCACATGTCACCGCACGCCGACGTTCGTTTCCCCCCTAAGCGGGCGCTCGGTCTAAGCAGCACAAGGGCCGCCCCCTCGGCCCTAGGATTGCCCCCTCGTCTCTCGAGACCAGGGGGCTTTTCCATGCCAGTGGAGAAATCGATCGATCTCACCGCGACCGGACCGACGATCGAAGCCGCGGTCGAAGATGCGATCCACCGCGCCTCCCTCACGGTGAAGGGCCTGACGTCGTTCGAGGTCGAACACATCGACGGCTTGATCGCCGAAGGCGAGGTCAGCTACCGCGTCCGAGTGCGCGTAACGTTCGTCATCAAAGAACGCGTGCACGAGTAGAGCTGCTCGGCCCCCACATGGACCACCGCCGGCGCGAGCCTGCTCCCGACGTCTTCCGTCTCGTCCTTCCCTTGCCGTGGCCGGGCCTCGACCGGGTCAACGCATACCTCTTGCGGGCGGCGGAGGGATCGACGCTCGTGGACTGCGGGATGTATCTGCCCGATGACCCCCGCGGAGCGTGGCCGGAGGTCGAGGCGGCGCTCGCCGCGTGTGACGTCGAACCGGCGGACGTCACACGCCTCGTGGTGACCCACACACACATCGACCACTACGGGATGGCGGGTCGCTTCGTCGAGCAGACGGGATGCGAGCTATGGATGCACCGCAGCTCCGAGCACGAGCTCGAGATCTATTCGGATCCTGCCCATCACATCGACCACCTCCGCAAGCTGTTCGCCGACCATGGGGTTTCCGACGCCGACCTCGACGAGCTCACGGGCTTCGAGGACTGGCGGCGCTTCGTCTCGGGGATGGTCGAGCCGACGGTCGCGGTCGACGGCGGCGAGACGTTCACCGTGGGCGAGCGGACGTGGGAGGTCGTGCACACGCCGGGCCATGCCGCGTCTCATATCTGCCTGTGGTCGGCATCCGACCGGCTTCTCGTTTCGGGAGATCACCTGCTGCCGACGATCACGCCGCACATCGACTTCGAGCGGTGGGGCGACGAGGACCCGCTCGGCGATTTCCTAGCGTCGCTGCGACGGGTGGAGGCCCTGCACCCCTCGCTGGTGCTGCCGGGGCACGGCGGGCCGTTCACGGAGGGGGCCGAGCGGGCCCGGGTGGTTGCGCGCCATCACGACCGCCGGCTGGGGTCGATCCTCCAGGTCGTCAGGCACGAGCCGCACACCGCCGACGAGATAACGGACGAGATCTTCGGGTCGACGCTGCTGAACTTCCAGAGACGGCTCGCACTCGGGGAAGCGCTGGCACACGTCGCGTATCTGTCCAAGCGGGGGGAGATCGAGCGCGTCACAGGCGATGACGGCGTCTTCCGCTACGTGAAGACGTCGCGCCGGCGCGGTCACGAGGTCGACGAACAAGAGTGACGTCGCTTTCGATCCGCGACGCCGCCTCGATCCTGACGCTCGAGGGGTCGGCTCCCGTGCGCGGGGATACGTGGGCGCAGGTCGAGGCGCGACCGGGTGGCTCCCTCACGATCGACGACGGCGCGATCGTCTCGGTGGGGCGGCCCAGCGACGGCACGGACGCCGTCTTGGATGCCAGGGATTGCGCCGTCATCCCCGGCCTGGTCGACTGCCACACGCACCTCCCGTTCTACGGGTGGCGTGCCGACGAGGACGCGGCTCGGCTTTCCGGCGTCCGTTACGAGGACATCCACGGTCGCTCCGGCGGGATATTCCGTTCGGCACAGCTGTTGGCCGGCGCGACCGACGAGCAGGTGACGGCGTTCTCCGCGCGCCTCGCTCTCGAGATGTTGCGCTCCGGCACGACGACGTTCGAGACGAAGTCCGGTTACGGCTTGTCGTTTCCCGGCGAGCTACGGCAGCTGCGTCTGGCGCGCGAGCTTGCTGGCCTCGTGCCGCAGACGGTCGCGACGACGTGTCTCGCCGCGCACGCGGTGCCGGAGGGGAAGGACCAGGGCCAGTGGGTCGGGGAGGCGGCCAATGACCTGCTGCCTCGGGCCGCCGCGGACGGTCTCTGCTCGGCGGTCGACCTCTACGTCGAGTCGATCGCGTTCGCGCTGGAGCACGCGGCGCGGCTGGCGGAAGCCGCGCGCGCGGAGGGCTTGGCGATGCGGGTGCACGCGGATCAGCTGGCGGACAACCAGACCGCGTCGTTCGCGGCACGGTGGGGGTTCCGGTCGGCCGACCACCTGAACCACACGTCGCTCGACGCGGTCGACGACCTCGCTGCCAGCGACACCGCGGCCGTGCTCCTCCCCGGCGCGACGTTCACGTTGCGACAGAGCGCCAAGCCGCCGGCGCGCGAGCTCGTCAAAGCCGGCGCCATCGTGGCCCTCGCCACCGACCTCAACCCCGGCACGTCTCCGATCTCGTCGTTACCCCTCGCGATGGCGCTCGGGTGCCGTCTCTACGGCCTCAGCCCGCTGGAGGCGGTGGTGGCCGCGACGGTGAACGCGGCGTACGTCCTCGGGCTACAAGACGAGGTCGGGCGGCTCGAACCGGGGTTGAGGGCCGACGCCGTCGTGGTGGAAGCGCCGAGCTTCGAGCATCTCGTCTATCGGCCCGACGCGGATCACATCATCGCCGTCATCTGCGGGGGCCGCCTCGCGTACTTGGCCCCGGGAGCGGAGCCGCGCCTCCGCCGGGCGTCGTGAGGAGCAACATCGCGCGTCCGCAGTAGCGAGTTCGAGAGCGCTTAGTTCGGCTCGCTCACCCTTCACCACCGAAATTTCCGCTGCGCAGCCCTACTTCGGTCACCATCTGAACGCGAGCCTGTTGAGTCGGCGGCCGGGTGGCCCAGTTTGGCCCAAGGAGGAGTTGCGCGCCGTCACGCTCTGACAGACTTGAGAGCGACTCACCCATGCCTTTACTGTCGCGGAAGACCCAGATCGGGACGCGTTTCCCGGCATGCAGACAGGCCGCCACCTCTTCGATAGGGGCCAGCGCGTCGTCAGGGTCAACAATCAAATCGCAAGAGACTCCTGCCCCGTTCAGTACCGCCACCACCTCCGAAACGTCATTAACGGGCGGTGGCGATGGCTCACATGCAGACAGGATGATTGATCCGAGCGCCGCTAGTACGGGCGGAGGAAGTCCCAATCTGTGCATCAGGCGACGCTATTACAGCGAAGGGGAGACTAGGTCCTCCGCCTCGTCGGCGCGCGCTGCAAGCAGGGATTCGGCCGGTTCAGCAGCCAGCTAGGCCTAGAAAAACTCTTGACTATACGAACATGTGTTCGATATATTCGGAATATGCGCACGGCTTCCGCTGAAGAGCTTGTTCGGGAGGTCCTCACCGACCGAGCTGCCGTGCGCGACGGACTGATGACCCTGCTCCCCGCGACGGGTGCGCTCGATCGTGAGCGTCTGCGGTGGGTGCTGCGGGCAGACCGCGCCGCGCTCTACCGCACCGAAGGCTGCCGCAACACTGCTGAATATCTGTCTGCGGTCTTCCACATCTCCAACTGGAAAGCGCGTCGCTGGATCGACGCCGCCTGGGCGCTCGAGCACCTGCCGCTGACTGCGGCCGCGCTGGAGAACGGGTCGCTATCGCTCGACAAGGTCGTCGAGCTGGTGCGCTTCGCGACGCCCGCGACCGAGAAGAAGCTCGTCAACTGGGCGCGGCGTGTCACCGTCGCGGGTATCCGCTCACGCGGCGACGCGGAGACCAAGAAGTCACTGGCCGAAACCGACACCGCGCAGCGCGACCGGCATCTCAGCTGGTCGATGGACGCTGAGCGCCTCTCGTTCGAGGGTCAGCTCCCGGCTGCCGAAGGCCACGCGTTCGTGAACGCGATCGATGACCTGGCGCGTTCACTTCCTTCGGAGCCAGATGTCGACGACGCTCCCGTGATCCCCGACCTCGGCATCAACTCCAGCCGAACGATCGACCAGCGCCGCGCTGACGCATTGGTCCTGTTGGTGTCCAACGGCGGCGTCGGCGACAAAGGAAAGCCGACGCTCGTGCTCCACGCGGACGCCGCGATCCTCGCCGGCGAGCACGGTGGCTGTCGGGTCACGAGGGGTCCGGTGCTGCATGCGGAGACGGCGCGCCGCCTCTCCTGTGACGCGCGCCTTCGGGTCGTGCTGGAAGGAGCCGACGGCAACGCCGTCGGGATCGGCCGGACGTCCCAGATAACGCCGCACTGGCTGCGCGACCAGGTCTTCGATCGCGACGGCTATACCTGCACCTTCCCCGGGTGTGAGATGAAGTCCTTCCTAACGCCGCATCACATTCAGCACTGGATCCGCGGCGGCGCTACCGACGCCGACAACCTCGTCACCGTCTGCACCACGCATCACCGCCTCGTGCACGAGGGCCGCTGGAGCGTCATGCTCGACCACCGCAGCCAGCCGCTGTGGTTCCGCCCCGGCGGCCGGGTCCATGATCCGGGGCCGGCTCCCCCGGAGCTGGCCGAAGCTCCCGTGCCCGAACCACCGCGCGTCTCTGCCCTCGCGGGCATGACCAACCTGTTCGACTACTGCCTCGCCTCCGCGGAGCCTAGTCCTGCTGCGCGTCGCAGACGACGCCGACGTCTGCAAGAGCGCGCACGGGAGCGGAGGCCTGCGGACTGGTTCGAGGCCGCGGAGCAGCAGCCAGTCTGGAACTGAGTTCGAACTCGAGAAGACGGAGCTGGACCTAGTACGCGAGGCGGGTAGTTACGGGGCGGTGGTCGGCGTAGTAGTTACCGGACTGGTGCCTGCCGTAGTGGGCCTTGTCGGTGCGGGCGTAGACGATCGATGAGAAGTACTTGCCCCAGAGGTAATCGATCCGGCTGTGCTTCTCGTGCTCACAGCGGTTCGAGACCGCCTTCGAATGGTCGGTGTGGATCCCAGAGGTGTACTGCTCGCACATGTCGATATTGCCGTCGCCGTTGACGTCGGCTGCGTTCGAGTAGGTGGAGCGGATCACGTCCTGGTAGCCGTTGTCGGTGAGGTAACGGTGCCACATCCGTGCGCCTGCTTCCCGTCGTCTCTCGACCCAGTCGGTGCTGGTCCAGGCGAGCGTGTTGTGGTCGCCGCCCATGGCGACCGGCACGCCCGGCCACCGGCCTTCGATCGCCCGAGCGAACTCGCGCGAGTTCTCGTGGAAGCAGTACTGACTCATGGCACCGTCCCAATGGATCGAAGCGGCAACGATCGCCTTGTCGGCGTGTTTCTTGTCGATCAACTTCACCGCACTGACGTACCTCGACGGTGTTCCCGGTGTGTGATTCCCCTGTTGGTCCTTAGGGCCGTTCGTGGTGAACCGGTCGCAGATCTCGCGATCCTCGTTGTTGAGCTCGTTCCACCGCTCGCGGAAATTTAGGGCGTCGAACGCTCCACCGGCGGTCTTCGCGAGTTCGAAGCGGTCGTAGCGCCATGCGACGGCAACTTTCCCGATCTTCGTGTCGGTAGAGCTAGACGGGTTCGCGTCGTAGAAATACCGGCGGTAGGTCCCGCACGCGCCGCCGATCTGATCGAGCTCGCGCTTGAGGGAATTGGCCTGGGCGATGCTTCGGATCTCCTGAGCCAGCATCACGTCGGGGCAGTCCGGGGCGCTCTGCATCCGTTTGCTGAACAGGTCCTGGTTGCAGCCCCCGATCTTGGCGCAGTTCGTCTTGGAGTTGTTGCCGGTGTTCATCGCCCAGACGACGACCTGTGCGGTCTGGTCGCTCGGCTGAGGCGCGGCTTGCGCGGCGACGGGCAACAGACCGGCCGCCATCACACCGGCTGCACAAAGCGATACGAGCGCGCGCCTGCCCCTCTCCATCCGATAGGTATCGGCCGGGACATCGGGGGGTTGAGCAGGGGCGCTGAGATCTTTCAGTCCAGTGCTCCTATGGCATCTGCGACCCGGGTCCCCAAGGCTCCCTCCGCGATGCCGGTCCTGACGCGGGCGATGTCGTCGGCGAGGCTGCGGTCCTCCGCCACGCGGGGCGAAAGCTCACGTACCGCGGCCCTCGCGGCGCCGGTTCCGCCCGCCGGCTGCAGTGGCGCGCGCAGGTCGAGGCCCTGCGCTGCGGCGAGAGCCTCGATCGCGATCACGTGCTCGGAGTTGACCAGGATCGCCGCGGCCTGACGCGCCGACGTCGCGCCCATGCTGACGTGGTCCTCCTGTCCCGCGGACGTCGGGATGGAGTCGGCCGACGCGGGGAAGCACATGCTGCGCGACTCCGATACGAGCGACGCGGCGGTGTATTGCGGAAGCATGAAGCCGGACCGCCTCCCCGGATCATCGGTCAGGAACGCGGGCAGACCGTTGTTCAGGTCGGGATCGACCAACCGCGCGATCCGACGCTCCGCGATCGTCGCGAAACCCGTCAGGCACAGCTTGAGGTGGTCGAGCGCCAGGCCCAGGGCCTCGCCGTGGAAGTTGCCGCCGGACAGCACCTCGTTCCGCTCTGGAAGCACCGTCGGGTTGTCGATCGCGGAGGCGAGCTCGGCTTCGAGCATCGAAGCCACGTACGCGATGCCGTCGCGGTAAGCGCCGTGAACCTGCGGGACGCAGCGCAACGAGTAGGCGTCCTGGACCATGTGGTCGGAGTCGCGGTGTGACGCGACGACCTCGCTGCCGTCGAGTAGCCGGCGGAGGTTCGACGCGACGAGCTCAGCCCCCGGATGCCGGCGCAGCGCGATGAGGTCGGCGTCGAAGGCCCGGTCGGTGCCGAGGCACGCTTCTGTCGTCATGGCCGCGGTCACGTCCGCAGCACGCGACAGCTCGCGCGCGCGTTGCAGCGTGAGGATGCCGAGGCCGAGCATCATCTCGGTTCCATTCACCAGCGCGAGGCCTTCCTTGAACGAGAGCTCGAGCGGCTCGATCCCCGCGCGGCGCAGTGCGTCGGCGCCCGACAGCGTCTGTCCGCCGACGACCGCGCTTCCTTCGCCCATCAACGGCAGCGCGAGGTGAGCGAGCGGCGACAGATCGCCCGATGCACCCAGCGAGCCCTGCGACGGGACGACCGGGGTGATGCCTGCGTTCAACAGCGCGACGATGCGGTCGACCAGCGCGAAGCGGACGCCCGAGACCCCGAACGCGAACGTCCTCGCCCTCAACAGAAGCATCGTTCGTACCACCTCGCGCGGCAGCGGCTCTCCCACGGCCGTCGCGTGCGACCGGACGATGTCTCGCTGCAGCTTCTCGACCTCGGCAGGAGAGATGCGGACGTTCGACAGACCTCCGAAGCCGGTCGTTATCCCGTAGACGGTTGCCGCGGACGAAACGGCCTCTTCGATGATTTCCCGGGCCGCGGCCATCTTCGCTTCGACCCCGCGCGCGATCTCGACCGGTTCGTCGTGCCGCGCGACGCGTACGACAGTCTCGAGGTCGAGCGGCTCTCCTATGATCGCCACGCCGAGAACCTAACTGCCGAGGGTGAAGAGATGGCCGAGAGCAAGCAGGACCGGGAGCTCATCGAGCTGCTGAACGAGCTACGGGTCGCTCTCCCGGGTGTCCAGGTCCTGTTCGCGTTCCTGCTGGCGGTTCCCTTCACGCAGAGGTTCGACCAGGTGACGAAGGCACAGAAGGGTGCGTTCTTCGTCGCGTTGATCACGACGGCGCTGGCGTCGGCGTTCTTGATGGCGCCGACGTCGATGCACCGGATCCAGTGGCGGAACCACGACAAGGAGCGGTTGCTGGTGACCTCGAACGTCTTGACGATCGTGGGCCTCGTGTTCCTTGCCGTGTCGATGATCTCGGTCGTGTTCACGATCACGGACGTACTCTTCGGCGGCCCCGTCTCGACCTGGGTGTCGGTCGCGATCGGCAGTGTCTTCGGCGTCCTCTGGTACGTGCTGCCCATCTATCGCCGGGCGACCAGCCGCGGCTGATGCCCGGCGGGCCTACGCGCCCGAGCTCCTATACGAGGAGGGCAGCTTCCGCCCGGGCCGCGTCGTGATCGTCGACGGGGACCGGGTCGCAGATGTAGTGGATGGCGCCGAGGCGCCCGACGACCTCGTGGTCGAGCAGTGGCCTCGCTGCGCGGTCATCCCCGGGACCGTGAACGCCCACGGGCACGCGTTCCAGAACCTGTTCAAGGGCCACGCGGACGACCGCACGTTCGAGGACTGGCGCGATGCGGTCCTGTATCCGTTCTCCGAGACGCTCACGACCGAGGACATCTATACCGGGTCGCTGTTCGCGTTCACCGAAGCGTTGCTGGCGGGGGTGACGACCACGGTCGACTTCTTCTATCTGCACGACGACGGCAACGACAATGGCCTGGCCGTGATCCGCGCGGCACGCGATGCGGGCATCAGGCTGGTGTTCGCGCGCGCCTTCTACGATCCCGAGGCCCCGACGAAAGCTCCATCCCGCTACCGCGAGCCGGCGCAGGATGCGGCGGAGCGGCTCCGGGCTCTCGCCCATCACCACGCAGGCGACGACATGGTCTCGGTACAGGCGGCGCCGCATTCGCTGCACGCCGCGTCGCCGGAGACGATCGGCGTCGCCCTGGACCTGGCGCGGGAGCTCGACGTCCCGTGTCATCTCCATCTTGCCGAAGCCCGCTACGAGCGCGACCTCGTCTCGGAACGTTTCGGAGTGACTCCCGTGCGCCTGTTGCAGCGCGAGGGGTTGTTGGACGAGCGGTTGGTCGCGATCCACGCAGTGTGGGTCGACGACGAAGAGATCGACATGCTCGCTGCGACGAACACGGGCGTCGTCCATTGCCCCGGCGCCAACGCGTTCCTCGGTGACGGGCTCGCGCCGGCGGCGGAGATGATCCGGCGGGGTGTTCGCGTCGCTCTCGGCCCCGACGGGGGGTGTGCGAACAACCGTCAGAGCGTGTTCGAAGAGATGCGACTGGCGTCGCTTCTCTCGAAGGCGAGGCTCGAGGACGGATCCGCCCTCGATGCACCGGCCGCTTTCGATCTCGGGACCCGTGCCGGCGCAGACATGCTGGGTGTCCCGGCGGGAGCGGTCGAACCCGGCCGGTTCGCCGACCTCGTGGTGCTGGACCTGGACGATCTATCGCTGCAGCCGCCCGCGCACCTGGAGCGTCATGTCGTGCACTCCATGCAAGCGACCGCCATCGCGCGGGTGATGGTGGCGGGGAAGGTCGTGGTCGAGCGCGGAAGCCCGACGAACGTGGACCTTGCGCACTTACGGAAGGCGATCGAAGTGACGGCGGGAAGCTTCGAGCGGCCTTAATCGCGCGCGGTCGGCTTCATCGGTAGCGCGACCCCGCGCTGGCCCGCGACCTCGATCGCACGTCGGTAGCCTGCGTCGGCGTGGCGGATCACGCCCGTTCCCGGATCGGTATCGAGCACGCGCTCGAGCCGCGCGGCCGCGTTGTCGCTGCCGTCGGCCACCACGACCATCCCCGCGTGGATCGAGTACCCGATCCCGACGCCGCCTCCGTGGTGGACGGATACCCAGTGCGCTCCGGCGGACGCGTTGAGGAGCGCGTTCAGGATCGGCCAGTCTGCGATCGCGTCCGAGCCGTCGATCATCCCTTCGGTCTCGCGATAGGGAGACGCAACCGACCCGGCATCGAGATGGTCGCGTCCGATCACGATCGGCCCGTTCACGGCACCGGATGCGACCAGCTCGTTGAAGCGGAGGCCCGCCCTCGCCCGTTCGCCGTAACCGAGCCAGCAGATACGCGCGGGGAGACCCTGGAACGCCACCCGTTCGGAGGCCATGTCGATCCATCTGCGCAACCGCTCGTCGTCGGGGAACAGGTCGAGGATCGCGCGATCGGTTACGCCGATGTCCTGTGGATCACCCGACAGCGCGACCCACCGGAACGGTCCTTTGCCTTCGCAGAACAAAGGACGAACGTAGGCTTCGACGAAACCCGGGATGTCGAACGCGTTCTCGATTCCGGCCTTGACCGCTTGCGCCCTGATGTTGTTGCCGTACTCGACGCAGATCGCGCCCTGCTGTTGGAAGCCCAGCCACGCCTCTACGTGCGCGGCAACGGATTCGAGACTGCGCTTCACGTACGTATCCGGGTCGTCGCCGCGCAGCGCGAGCGCCTCGTCGTAGGCGAGGCCCGCGGGAACGTAGCCGTCGAGCAGGTCGTGAGCCGATGTCTGGTCGGTGACGACGTCGGCATGGAAGCCCCGCCGGAGTAGCTCGGGGAGCACCTCGGCCGCGTTCCCCAACAGCGCGACCGACACTGCCTGCTGTTGCGCCCGCGCATCGTCGACCCACGCGATCGCCTCGTCTATCTCGGACGTCGAACGATCCACGTAGCGCATCCGTAGCCGGCGCTCGATCCTGTGGGGGTCGACCTCGGTGCACAGAGCGATGCCTTCGTTCATCGTGACGGCGAGCGGCTGCGCGCCGCCCATCCCGCCGAGTCCCGCGGTCAGGACGACCTTTCCGGCGAGGCTCCCGCCGTAGTTGCGCGCCGCCAGCTCCGCGAGCGTCTCGTAGGTGCCTTGGAGGATCCCTTGGGTGCCGATGTAGATCCACGACCCTGCGGTCATCTGGCCGTACATCGTGAGCCCCATCGCCTCGAGGCGGTGGAACTCGTCCCAGTTCGCCCATGCCGGGACGAGCATCGAGTTCGAGATCAACACCCGCGGCGCGCATGCGTGCGTACGGAACCGCCCTACGGGTTTGCCCGACTGGATCAGCAACGTCTCGTCATCGTTCAGGTCCCGCAGGGTCGCGATGATCGCGTCGAGCGCGTCGCGGTTGCGCGCGGCCTTCCCGGAGCCGCCGTAGACGATCAGGTCGTCGGGACGCTCGGCGACCTCGGGGTCGAGGTTGTTCATCAACATGCGCAGCGCGGCCTCCTGCGGCCAGCCTTTGCACGACAGCTGGGGGCCGCGCGGAGCGCGGAAGGAGGTGGTCATGACCTTCTTCTTATACTGCCGCCGATGAGGCCGGACGAGGATCCACAGGACGCGCCGCTCGACGCCGGTGCTCCCCGGCCGAGCGAGACCACCGGCGAGCCGCCGAAGCCGCGTCCGAAGGGCGAGCCCGAGGCGATCGTCAAGATCCGCGAGCTCATCGAGGGCAAGCTCTCGGAGATGGTCGACACCTACGTGGTCGACGAGCACGGCAACTACATCCTCGGGATCGCGACCGCGCGCGTCTTCATCGTGCCGACCTGGATCGAGAGCGGGTCGACCGTCATCCGGGTCTTTGCGATCACGAACCTCGACGTCCCGATCACCGCCGAGCTCACGTCTTATCTCTTGGAGAAGAACCTGGAATTCGTGTTCGGGGGATTCGCCCTCGACGTGGATGCGGGGGCCGTGTGGTTCAACCACAACCTCCTCGGCGATTTCGCGCACCCCGATCACCTCGAGGCGACGCTGGCCGCCGTTGCCCAGACCGCCGACCGGTACGACGAAGAGATCAAGCAGCGCTTCGGGGGCCGCCTCTACATCGAGACCAAGGACGAAGCCATCCCCACCCCCGCCACCCCCGGCTACCTCTAGGGCGCCGGTTCGGGTGGAGGGCTAACTATTAAGGTGTCAGGACTTCCTGACTAACCCGCGAAGCGCCGACGAGAGGCACGATGAGAGAGACGCAGCCGGGGGTCGAGCTGATCGCTCGGCCCTCGATCGACTTCGAGGCGATCGAGAGGTTCCTCAAGACGCAGGCGGGGGAGACGTGGCTCGCGCGCCGGGTCGATGCCGAAGAGACCAATCCCGGGCAGCTCCTGATCGAGGCGGCGGGGCGCGCCTGCTACCGCTCGTGGGAGCCCGGGTTGAACCCGAACGTCACCCGCACGCGCACGGACCAGGCGGAGTACTTCATCAACCTGATGCGCTCGGGGCACGGGTCGGTGCTCGAGCACGCGAACTACTCGTTCGTCCTCTACGACATCAGCCGCATCGCGACGCACGAGATCGTGCGGCACCGCGCCGGTAGCGCCTTCAGCCAGGAATCACTGCGGTTCGTGCGGTTGAACGACCTGCCGTTCCGGATCCCGGAGTCGATGGAACCGATGCGACCGAGGATCCTCGAGTTGCTCGAGGACATGGAGAGGTTCCAGATCGAGGCGGCCGAGCACTTCGAGCTCGACATGGAGGGCAAGAGCTTCCACGAGAAGAAGGAGATCACCTCCGCGATGCGTCGCCTCGCACCGGAAGGCGTCTCGACCGTCCTGTTCTGGACCGCCAACGTCCGCACGTTGCGCCACGTGATCCAGATGCGGACCGACCCCAGTGCCGAAGAGGAGCTGCGGATCATCTTCGACAAAGTCGCTCGGATCATGGTCGAGGAAGCTCCGCTGTTGTTCGGCGACTTCACCGTCGTCGACGGCGCGTGGACGACCGAATACAAGAAGGTCTAGCCATCCAGTTCTTCGATCCGTTGGCGTGGGAGATCTTCCCGCGCATCGAGCTCGGCCCCGTCGGGATCTCACCACACGGCATCGGCATCGCGGCCGGATACCTCGCAGGCGCGCAGCTGATGGTGCGCCGCGCGCGGCGGTTCGGAGGCCCGGACGAGAACGACATCTGGAACGCGCTCTTCTACGCGTTGATCGGAGCGATCGTCGGCGCGCGTGTCGGGTACGTGCTGGGTCATTTCTCCGAGGTCACCGACGGTGGCAACGACATCCTCGGGATCTTCAAGATCTGGGAGGGAGGTATCTCGCTGATCGGCGGGATCACGGGGGCCGTGCTGTTCGCGTTGCCCTACGTGCTCAGACGCAACATGGGGTTCTGGCGAACCCTCGATCTCGCCGCGCCCGGTGTCGCACTCGGCATCGTCATCGGACGCATCGGAGACCTCGTTATCGGCGACCACCTCGGGAAGCCGACCGACTTCGCCCTCGGGTGGCGCTGTCTCGGTAGCGCGGGCGACCCGCCGGTCGATGCGTCGGTGTATCGCGATGCGCTGGAGGCGGGGAACCCGCCGTCGCTCGGCTGTTTCGACCTCGTAGTGCACCAGACGGCGCTGTATGACTTCTTCTCGACGCTGGCACTGCTGGGGGTGCTCCTGTATCTCGGGCGCAGGGTTCGCAACACCGGCTTCCTGATCCTCGTATTCACCTGCTGGTACGGCGCGATGCGGGTGATCACCGACTTCCTACGGGTCGACCGCCGTTACTTCGGACTGACCGGAAGCCAGCTCATGTCCCTGACCGTGGGGCTGATCTGTCTCTACCTGTTGGCGCGTTACCGCGGCGCGCCTCCCGCGTGGCAGGGCGCCGGTGGGCGGGGCCCGGACGACGGTGACGGCCCGGACGCAGGCGCCTTTCTGCGCCAACCCGCTCCAACGGGCGCCCCCGGCACCTATGGCGACGCCGAGATCGGCTCTCCGAGCCCAGCCGAACCCCCGGCTGACTGGAAATTGGACCTCGGTGACAACGATTCTGGTAACGCTTCGTAGTAACTCGGCCCTCGGAAATGCCCTCTGACTACAAAGCGTAGTCATAAATCCAGCAGGCAGGCGGCGAAGGTGGGACGATAGCGGGCAGAGCCCGTAGCCCTGCTCGATCAGAAGGCAAGGCACCGGAGAGGAGTGGAGACATGGCCGACACCTACAACGGCTACTGCGTCAAATGCCGCGAGAAGCGTGACTTCGAGGGCGAGGTCAAAGAGCTCGCCAACGGTTCCAAGGCGGCTCAGGGTCAGTGCCCCGTGTGCGGGACCAAGATGACCCGCATGTTGCCGAAGAACGCGTCGTAGCAGCCTCTACAGATCTGATCGAAGGGCCGCCCGCAGGGGACGGCCCTTCTTCGTTGCGCCGGTAGGGTTCGCCGCAATGGGCGAACCCGTCTCCATCTCTCACGATGGCGACCTCGCCGTGGTCACGATCGATCGGCCCGAGCGGCGCAACGCGATCGACGCTGCTACCGCAACGGCACTCGCCGCTGCGCTCGCGGAAGCCGGGGCGAGCGCCCGCGTCGTCATCGTCACCGGGGCCGGCGACGCCTTCTGTGCCGGTGGCGATCTCGAGGAGCTCGAGGCGTGGACCGCCAAGACACCCGAGGACATCGCAGCGACCCTCTACGGCTCGTTCCAGCAGATGATCCGGACGCTCCGGTCGTCGGATGCGGTTTTCGTTGCGGCGATCAACGGCGCCGCCGTCGGCGCCGGCTTGGACCTCGCACTCGCTTGCGACCTGCGGGTCGCGGCCGAGACCGCCCGCTTAGGTCAGGTGTGGGTACGGCTCGGCGTCATTCCGGGAACCGGCGGCGCCTATCTGACGCAGCACCTGGCGGGGCCGACGAAAGCGGCCGAGCTGCTGCTGACCGGCGACCTCATCACGGCCGAAGAAGCCCGCGCCGCGAACCTCGTCAACGAAGTCGTCCCCGCGGGCGACCTGTCGGCAGCCGCTAGAGCCCTGGCGCAGCGCATCCTGCGTCACCCCCGCGGCGGCGTCGTCGCCAACAAGCGCGCCTACATAGCCGCCACCGATGCCGCTCTGGAGACCGCCCTGACCCACGCCGCCGAGGTCCAGGGCGAACGCTTCACGAGCGACGAGTTCAAGACCGCCATCCGCGCCGCCCGCTCCCGCTAACCCGCGCCGGACGTGTCGCCGGTCCCGGTCGGTTGGCGGGGGGTGCCTACGGGAG
>DASZOC010000057.1:0-23050 GCA_035550975.1 Actinomycetota bacterium
GCGGGCGCGCGCGCGCGGGGCGGGGGCGGGGGTGGGCGAGCGGTTGCTGGCGGCCGCGCTCTAGCCGCGCCCGCCGCGGGATCAATCTCCCGGTGGCGTCCGCCGCATCTTCTTCACGTCCGACCGCCGCCGTTTCTGATCGAGCCGGCGCTGCTTCGACGCGGCGGTCGGCGCCGTTGCAACGCGCGACCTGCGAGTGGCGAGCGCCTGCGCGACGAGCCGCCGCAGTCGCTCGTTCACATCTTCTTTGTTCCGGTGTTGCGAGCGGTACCGGTCCGATGCCAGCCGTAGCGTCCCGGAGCTATCGAGCCTGCGCCCGAGGCTCTCGAGCAACCGCGCCCGCTGGCGGGGGCCGAGCGCGTTCGACCCCGCGACGTTCCAGACCAGCTCGACCTTCGTCGACGTCTTGTTGGCGTGTTGCCCCCCGGGACCGCCCGAACGGCTGTAGCGGTACTCGAGCTCGGAATCGGGAACCGTCAGCGACCGCGTCACCCTCACGATCAGGCGGCGAGCTCGCGGCGCAGGTCCTCGGGTTCGGTCACGGGTGCCTTGCACACCCCGCGCCGGCACACGTAAGCGGTTGCGCGACCGTCGCGCATCGGCCGGTCGCGCAGCAGCGGGATGGTCTCGGATCCCGCGAGTGATCCCGTAACCAGGACGCGATTCGGCAGGTAGACGCCCCGCACCGTCTCGATCAAGGCGTCGGTGTCGGGCGCGTGCCGATCGCCGACGACGACGACCTCGAGGGGTGCCCCCGTGTAGAAGTCGACGGCGCCGAGGAGGTGCCCGAAACCACCCGGAGACCGGACCATCGCCTCGCGCAGGATGCGCATGATCTCGAGTGCCTTCGCTTCGTAGCCGCGTTCGCCGGTGATCAGGGAAAGGCGCTGGAGCTCGACGGCGAACACCGAGTTCGCGGCAGGGACGGCGTTGTCGATCAGGTCCTTGGACCGCGTGACGAGCTGTTCTGCGTCATGACCCGTCGTGAAGAACCCACCACGTTCGGCATCGTGGAACAACCGGATCGCTTCGTCTGCAGCCCATCGTGCCTCCGTCAGCCACCGCTCGTCGAACGTCGTCTCGTACAGGGCCAGGCACGCCTCGAGGACGAGCGCGTAGTCCTCCGCGTATGCGAGGTGACGCACGTCCGCGGTCCCGTCGATGCCGCGGTAAGAGCGCATCAGCCGTCCGTCGATGCGCAGGTTCGAAAGGACGAAGTCCATGATGTCGACCGCAGCCTCGATCCATGGAGACTGCGACATGATCCATCCCGCTTCCGCGAGACCCGATGCCGCCAGGGCGTTCCACGCGGTCAAGACCTTCGTGTCGGTTTCCGGCCGCACCCGCTCGTTGCGCGCCGCCAACAAGCGGCGGCGTGCCCTGTCGACGGCGTCGGGGTCTTCGGGCGCTGTTGCATAGACGGGGATGTTCTTTCCTTCGAAGTTGCCGTGCTCGGTGATCCCCCAGTGCGCGGTCGCCTCCGCGGCGTCGTCTCCGGCCACATCGCGAAACTCTTCGAGGCTCCACACGTAGAAGCGGCCCTCTTCACCTTCGGAGTCGGCGTCGAGCGACGACCACAACCCGCCCGCGGGATCCCGCATCTCGGTGAGCATCCACGCCACGGTCGCTTCGGCTACCTCGCGATAACGCGGCTCGCCCAGTTGCCGCCATGCCCGCGCGTACGTTCGGATCAGCTGCGCGTTGTCGTACAGCATCTTCTCGAAATGCGGGACTATCCACTCGCGGTCGACCGAATAGCGCGCGAAGCCGCCGCCTAGCTGATCGAACATCCCGCCCGCGGCCATCGCGTCCAGCGTCCGCTTCGCCATCGCCCCGGCCTCGTCATGCCCGCGGTGGTTCATCCGTAGCAGGAAGTCGATCGTCATCGGTTGCGGGAACTTGGGGGCGCTCCCGAAGCCACCCCAGGCTTCGTCGAAGCTGCCGCGCAGTCCGCGCAGCGCCATCGTGAGAACGTCCGACGACACCGGGTCCGCCGAAGCCGCGAGCTTCGAGAGCCCGCCGAGGTGCTCGAGGAGCTTCGCGCCCTGCTGCTCGGCTTCGTCCCTCCGCTCCCGCCACGTCTGGGCGACCGCGGTCAGCAACCGCTTGAAAGACGGCATCCCGTAACGGTCTTCCGGTGGGAAATACGTGCCCCCGTAGAAGGGGACCCCCTCCGGGGTAAGGAAGACCGTCATCGGCCACCCTCCGTGCCCGGTCATCGTCTGGACGGCTTCCATATACACGGCGTCGAGGTCGGGACGCTCTTCTCGGTCCACCTTGATCGGCACGAAGTGCTCGTTCATGAGGCGCGCGGTCGCCGGGTCCTCAAACGACTCGCGCTCCATCACGTGACACCAGTGACATGCGGCATAGCCGATCGACAGCAGGATCGGCTTGTCTTCACGGGCCGCGGCCGCGAGCGCTTCCTCGCTCCAGGGCCACCAGTCGACGGGGTTGTCTTTGTGCTGGAGGAGGTAGGGCGAAGTCTCCGACGTGAGGCGGTTCGTCATCTCGCGATCATCCCCCGGTAGCGGCCGGGGGATGCGCGACGGACGCTACCGGATCGGGGTCAGCGAGGCGAGAAGCACATGCGGCACGTCGTCGCGGTCGACCCGTTCACCGCGCCGCAAGAAGAACACTTCCACCCCTCGGCCGTCTCCGCGGTGGCAACCGAACTCGCGGCGGTGCCAAAGCTGGTGGTGGTGTGCGTGGCCGTGGTCGCGCCGGCTCCCGGCGACACCCACTGTCCGGTCCCCTCGTCGTAGACGAGCAACTCCCCGCCGCGCTTGAACCACCAGCGCCCGTCGCGCTCGAACGGCTGTTCCTCCGGCTCGTCGCCGCGCAGGGTCGGCCCCGTAGCCTCGCCGCCGAACCCCTGTCCCTGCGACTGTGGTGCAGAGGTCGCGGGAGCCGCCTCGGACATCGGGACGAACCCCGTGCTGACCTCTTGTCTCTGTTCGGGTGCGGCGTACGAGGGTTGATACGACGCGGCGGGCTGCGCGAACGACTGCTCGGGGGCGGTGCCGAGCGACAGATCCGCGCCGCCGGTTCTCGGAGAAGCGCCCGTCACGCCGGGCCCGGATGCGAGGTCCTTCCTCATCGCGTTGATCGCGTTCAACACCCCCAGCAACGCGACCAGGTTCAGCAGAAGCAAGAGCAACATCAACAGCTGGAAGACGATGTCAGGCATGGGTCCCCTCGCGGTCGTGTCTCGGATCGCCACCATCATCCCCGAACCTCGTGGAGGTTCCAAGCGCGGGCGAAGGTTTCTTCCGAGGTCGTGGCATAGACGAACCGTACAATCCTGCAGTACTTGGTCCCGCAGAAGCCGAGGATGCAGCGGAGGGAGAGTCTCGATGCCGGGCACCGCCCTGGTCGGTCTCCAGTGGGGGGACGAAGGCAAAGGCAAGGTCACCGATCTCCTAACGAGAGACAACGACGTCGTCGTTCGCTACCAGGGCGGCAACAACGCGGGGCACACGATCGTCATCGAGGGTGAGCGGTACGCGCTCCACCTGATCCCGACCGGGATGCTCTACCCGCACTGCATACCGGTGATCGGTCCGGGAGTCGTCGTGAACCCGCAGGTCCTGCTCGAGGAGATGGACGCGCTGTCACAGCGAGGCATCGACGTGTCGCGCCTGCTGCTGTCCGGCAACGCTCACCTGATCATGCCGTACCACCTGGAGCTCGACCGGGTCACGGAGCGGCGGCTCGGCAAGAACCGGCTTGGTACGACCAAACGTGGCATCGGTCCCGCGTACGCGGACAAGGCCGCGCGGATCGGCCTCCGGGTCCAGGATCTGCTCGACCCGAAGATCTTCGGCGAGAAGCTCGAGGTCGCGTTGAAGGAGAAGAACGTGGTCCTGACGCGGGTCTACGGTCGTTTGCCGATCGAACGCGCCGCAGTCGAAGACGAATACCTCGGATACGCGGAGCGACTCGCTCCGCACATCACCGATACGTCTCTGTTCGTCCAGCAGGCTCTAGACGCCGGTAAGTCTGTGATGTTCGAGGGGGCGCAGGCGACGATGCTCGATCTCGATCACGGGACCTATCCGTTCGTTACTTCTTCGAACCCGATAGCGGGCGGTGCTTGTGTCGGCGCGGGCGTCGGCCCGCGCGATATCCAGCGGATCATCGGTATCACCAAGGCGTACTGCACGCGGGTTGGATCCGGTCCCTTTCCTTCGGAGGCGGATCCGACCGATGCAGAGGTCCTCGTGGAAGCGGGACAGGAGTACGGCACCACGACCGGTCGCAAGCGAAGGTGCGGCTGGTTCGATGCCGTTGCGGGACGCTACGCGGCGCGCCTCAACACCCTGACCGAGGTGGTCGTCACGAAGCTGGACGTCCTGTCGGTGTTCGACGAGATACGCGTCTGCGTCGCGTACGAGTACGACGGTGATCGTTTCGACGAGCTCCCGCCCAACCAGACGATCTTCAACAAGTGCCGCCCCGTATACGAGTCCTTCCCCGGCTGGTCGGAGGACATCACGGATGCCCAGACCTTGAACGACCTGCCGAAGGAGGCACGCGCGTACCTCGAGACGATCGAGGGGCTGCTAGGTGTGCCGATCTCTTGGGCCTCGGTCGGCCCGAAACGCGACCAGATCGTCAAGGTGTCGGAGGCTGCGTGAACATCCTGTTGTTGGGTTCTGGTGGTCGAGAGAGTGCGCTCGGTTGGGGAATCGCGCGGAGCGGCGCACGGCTGACGTCCCTGCCGGGCAATCCGGGGCTCGAGGAGATCGGCGAGGTGATACCGGGCGACCCGAGCAGTCCGGACGAGGTCGTGCGCGTAGCACGACGACGTGGCGCGGACCTCGTCGTGGTCGGTCCCGAAGCGCCGCTAGTCGCGGGAGTGGGCGATGCGCTGCGCGCGTCGGGGTTCAAGGTGTTCGGTCCGGACGCAGCCGCTGCCCGCATCGAAGGATCCAAGCAGCACGCCAAGGAGCTGATGAACCGGGCCGGGATCCCGACCGCTCGCGCGCGCACCTGCGACGACGTTGCTCCTGCACTCGACTTCCTCGACGAGCTCGGCCCCCCCTACGTCATCAAGGCAGATGGTCTCGCCGCGGGTAAGGGGGTCGTCGTCACCTCCGACCGCCGCGAAGCCAAGGAGGCTGTCCGCGACCGGATCGAACGAGGTGTCTTCGGCGATGCCGGCCGGACCGTGCTGATCGAAGAGTTCCTGGACGGGCCGGAGACATCGTTGATCGCGTTCTGCGACGGTAGCCACGCGGTCGCGTGTGAACCGGCTCAGGACTACAAGCGCGTCTACGACGGCGACCGGGGCCCGAATACCGGCGGCATGGGGTCCTACAGTCCGGTGCCGGATTGCCCCTCCGACATGGCGGAACGTATCGTCGACGAGGTGATCGAGCCGATGCTGGCCGAGACGGCGCGGGGCGGCGCTCCCTTCACCGGTGCTCTCTACGCAGGTCTTGCTCTCACGTCGCGGGGGCCGCGTGTGATCGAGTTCAACGCGCGTTTCGGCGATCCCGAGACGCAGGCGCTGATCCCTCGACTCGCCTCGGATCTGTCGGAGGTCTGTCTCGCGGCGGCCTCGGGGGAGCTCGCAGGAGTCGGTCTCGACTGGCGAGACGAGGCTTGTGTTGCGGTGGTCCTCGCCTCCGGCGGTTACCCGGGCGACCACGAGGTGGGATACCCGGTAACCGGGCTCGGCGAAGCCGCCGCCCGCGAGGACGTCTTGGTGTTTCACGCAGGTACCGCCCTGCACGACGGCGAGATCGTGACGTCCGGGGGCCGCGTCCTGGCGGTAACCGCTCTCGGTGCGACGTTCGAGCAAGCGCGCGAGCGTGCCTACGCAGCGGCGGATGTCATCGAGTTCGAGAACAAGCAGCTGCGCCGTGACATCGCCGAGCGCGCGGTCAGTGGTGGCATCCCGACGCCGGTCTCCGGATGAGCGAAGCCAACCCGCAGGTCGGCATCATCATGGGGTCCCGTTCAGACTGGGAGACGATGCGCCACGCCAGCGAGACCCTCGAGTCCCTCGGAGTGAGCTTCGAGACGAAGATCGTTTCTGCGCATCGCACCCCGGATCTGTTGTTCGATTACGCGTCGACCGCGGCATCGAGGGGGTTGCGGGTGATCATCGCGGGCGCGGGCGGCGCGGCGCACCTTCCCGGGATGACCGCTTCCAAGACCTCGCTTCCGGTGCTCGGGGTCCCGGTCGAGTCGAAGTCGCTGAAGGGGATGGACTCGCTGCTTTCGATAGTGCAGATGCCTGCAGGCGTTCCTGTGGGCACGTTGTCCATCGGCAGGTCGGGCGCCGTCAACGCGGCCCTGCTCGCGGCGCGTGTGATCGCGCTGGAGGACGAGGCGGTGCGGCGCGCGGTCGAGGACTTCATCGCGCAGCAGACGTCGGACGTGCTCGCGCATCCCGAGCCTGCCGGCTAGGGACGTCCGCGATGCGAGTCGGCGTCGTGGGTGGCGGACAGCTGGGGCGCATGCTGGGGCTCGCCGGCATCCCGTTGGGGTGCAGCTTCACGTTCCTCGATCCATCCGAGCGCGCCGGAGCCCGCGCCGTCGGCCGGCTCCTGGTCGGCGCCTACGACGACGACGAGCGCTTGGCGGAGCTGGCGGCGACCAGCGACGTCGTCACGTACGAGTTCGAGAACGTTCCCGCCGATGCGGCGCGCCGCATAGACGCGTCCGTACCGGTGTTCCCTCCGCCGCGCGCTCTCGAGCTGACGCAGGATCGTGCGACGGAGAAGCAGCTGTTCGAGAAGTGTGGCATGGACGTCGCTCCCTACACCTCCGCAACCGGCACGGACCAGCTGGCTGCAGCCGTCGACCAGATCGGTCTCCCGTGCGTCGTCAAGACACGTCGCGAGGGCTACGACGGCAAGGGGCAGGTGGTCGTGCGTTCGACCGCGGACCTGGCCACGATCGGCGGCGACCTGATCGAGCGCGACCTGCTCGTCGAGGCATGGGTCGATCTGCGCCGCGAGCTGTCGATCGTCGCGGTTCGAACCACAGGCGGCGACGTCACCACCTATCCTTTGGTCGAGAACCTCCATCACGAAGGGATCCTCCGGGTGTCGCGCGCCCCGGCCCCCGAGACAGAATCGCTTCGGCCACGGGCCGAGCGCGCGGTCCGCGCCCTCATGGACGAGCTGGGCCACGTCGGCGTCTTGACGGTGGAGCTGTTCGAGACGCGCGACGGGCGGTTGCTCGGCAACGAGATGGCGCCCCGGGTCCACAACTCGGGCCACTGGACGATCGAAGGAGCCGAGACCAGCCAGTTCGAGAACCACATCCGTGCGATCACCCGGCTGCCTCTCGGATACACCGTCGCCCGCGGCCACAGCGCGATGGTCAATCTGATAGGCGAGGTGCCCGAGCCCGCCCACGCGCTGCGCATAGACGGAGCTCACCTGCACCTCTACGACAAGGAGCCGAGACCCGGCCGCAAGGTCGGTCACGTGACGGTGCGCCGCGATTCGCCCGCCGAGGTGGAGGAAGCGCTCTCCGCTATGCGGGGGATGCCGGGGACGTACCTCGAAGGGTCGGGCACCACGCCTCTTTAGGATGGGTGGGTGATACCCCGCTACTCGAGGCCCGAGATGGCCTCGATCTTCTCCGAGAGGGCGAAGTTCTCCCGCTGGCTGGAGGTAGAGATCCTCGCCGTAGAGGCGCGCGCGCGGCTGGGCGAGGTCGCGGTGGAAGACCTGACCGAGATCAAGGAGAAGGCGGCGTTCGACGTCGACCGGATCGCCGAGATCGAGGAGGTCCGCCACCACGACGTCGTCGCGTTCGTCGAGAACGTCCGCGAGAACGCGGGTGAGGCCGGGAGACACATCCATTTCGGGATGACCTCCTCGGACGTCCTCGACACTGCGACGGCTGTAGCCCTGCGAGACGCGGGAGACCTGCTCGTAGAAGGCATCGGGCGGCTCACCCAGACGGTACGTGAGAAGGCGTTGGAGCACCGCGACACGCTGATGGCCGGCCGCACCCACGGGGTGCATGCGGAACCCACGACCTTCGGCCTGAAGCTCGCGAACTGGGCCTTCGAGCTGGCCCGGGACCGAGACCGCTTGCGCCGCGCGCGCGACGGCGTCGCGGTCGGGAAGCTGTCCGGCGCGGTGGGGTCGTACTCGCAGCTCCCGCCGGACGTGGAGGCATATGTCTGCGACAGGCTCGGCCTGCAGATCGAAGAGGCCGCGACCCAGGTCGTGTCGCGGGACCGGCACGCAGACCTGCTTGCCGCTATCGCCACCACGGGTGCGTCCCTGGAACGGTTCGCTCAGGAGGTCCGCCACCTGCAGCGCACGGAGGTGCGGGAGGTCGAGGAGCCCTTCGCCGAGGGCCAGAAGGGCTCGTCGGCGATGCCCCACAAACGCAACCCGATCGTGTGTGAGCGCATCTGCGGCCTCGCCCGGCTTCTGCGTGCGTACGCCCAGACCGGCTTCGAGAACGTGGCCTTGTGGCACGAGCGCGACATCTCGCACTCGTCTGTGGAACGCGTCACCCTGGCCGACGCTTGCATCTTGCTCGACTACATGATCGAGAAGATGCGCTGGGTAGTCGAAGGGCTGCGCGTCTTCCCCGAGCGGATGCTGGCGAACCTCGATTCTTCGTTCGGACTGCTGAACTCGCAATCCGTTCTGACGGGCCTGCTCGCGAAGGGGTCGTTGCAGCGCGAGGACGCGTACGCGTTGGTCCAACGCAACGCGATGCAGGCGTGGGAAGAGGGTCGGCCGTTCCTGGAGTTGCTGAAGTCCGATCCTGAGGTCACGGCGCACCTGGATCCGAGCGAAATCGAAGGCTGCTTCGATCCCACGCATTATCTTCGAGAAGCGCACGTCATCTTCGATCGGTTGGAGGCTCTGTGAGCGTCGTCACCCATCTCGGATCGGGAAAGGTGCGCGAGCTCTACGAGGTCGACGATCGGCTCCTGCTGGTGGCGTCGGACCGCATCAGCGCCTACGACGTGGTTCTCGACCAGCCGATCCCGCAGAAGGGAAAGGTGCTCACGGGCCTGTCTCACTACTGGCTCGAGTTGCTCGACGACATCCCCAACCACCTGATCTCCGTGCAGGCCCAGGACCTCCCGGATGTCGGCCTCGACGACCTCGCCGGTCGCGCCATGCTGTGCAAGCGAGCGGAACCGATCGCCGTCGAATTCGTCGTGCGCGGCTACCTGTCGGGGTCGGGATGGAGGGAGTACAGGGGATCCGGCGAGGTGTCGGGTCACAAGCTGCCGGAAGGACTCAGGGAGTCCGACCAGCTCCCGGAGCCGATCCTGACGCCCGCGACGAAGGCGGTGACCGGGCACGACGAGAACATCACCGAGGCGCAGGCAGCCGACGTGGCCGGGCCCGACGTCTACGAGAGGGCGCGGAGCTATGCCCTCGAGATCTACGCGCGTGCGGTCGAGGTCGCCGCCCGTCGTGGCGTGATCATCGCCGACACGAAGTTCGAGTTCGGTATCTACGAGGGCGAGGTCATCCTGATCGACGAGGTGCTGACGCCGGATTCGAGCCGGTTCTGGCCGGCCGAGTCCTACGTGCCGGGCAGAGCCCAGGCCTCTTTCGACAAGCAGTACGTGAGGGATTGGCTCGACGCGTCGGGTTGGGACCACAACCCGCCGGCGCCGGTGCTGCCGGAGGACGTCGTCGCGTCGACGTCGCAGCGCTACGTCGAAGCCTACGACCGTGTCTGCGGGCGCCCCTTCGAGACGTGGTTGAAAGAGGTGTCCGCCTGAGCTCTGCTCAGATGACCGCACCCGGGGCTCGTTCGTCGGGTCAACTCGGGGCCGCGCTTCGCAGCGTCCTGTTGAACCCACGGGCAGGATTCGCAGACATCTTTCGCGCGATCGGACGTCGCGCCCAGACCCAGGCGCGAGCCCCCGAAGGTGTCGCGCCATACTTGCTGTCGGCGCTCGGGGGAGTCGCCGGGATGATCTTCTGGTTGAAGATCGGCGCGCTGCTGGGTTTCCGCCAGGTAGCGGCCGTCCAGTTCCGGTGGTCTTACATCGTGGTCGCGGTGGTCGCAGGTGCGGTCGTCGCTCTGATGGCGCAGGTGCTGTGGGGCTTCGCCGGCGCGATCGCGATGCGGCTTGTGGGCGGCGAGCCTCCTGCGCGTGACCTGAGGGTCGTATGGGGCGCCAGCTCCTTCCCGCAGATCGCCGTCTTGCTGTTGTTGTTGCCTCTCGACCTGTTGATCGTCGGACCCGCAACGTTCACGAGCGAGCGTCTGACGGATCCGTTGTCGACGGGGTGGGCCGCGTTGTCGATCGCGTTATCGGCGAGCGTCGCGGTGTGGTCGATGTTCATCTTTCTCCGGGGTGTAGAGGTTGCAGCGGGAGTGTCTTGGCCCCGGGCGGTGCCGTTGGCCGGGATTGCTGCGCTGTGCCTGGTCGCGGTAACCATGACGATCGTCATCGCCGCGCGCGCCCTGGCGGTGTGATGGCCTTCCTCGCGAGCGTCAACGTCATGTTGAAGGAGGGGATCGCCGACCCGCAAGGGCAGACGATCGAGCGCGCCTTGCCTGCGCTGGGGTTCTCCGGCGTCGAAGAGGTGCGCGTCGGCAAGAGGATCCGTCTCCTGGTAGACGCATCGGACGAGCACGACGCGCGGCGCCAGGTCGAAGACATGTGCGAGCGCTTGCTTGCGAACCCGGTGATCGAATCGTATGAGGTGATCGTCGAATCGTGAGCGGTCGCGTCGGAATAGTCGTGTTCCCCGGATCCAATTGCGAACGCGATTGCGAGAAAGCTTTCCGGGATCTCGGTGCCGAACCGGTGATGGTGTGGCATGGAGATCGAGTGTTGCCCGACGTCGACATCGTCGTCCTTCCCGGAGGATTCGCGCACGGCGACTACCTGCGGACGGGGGCGCTCGCTCGCTTCTCGCCGATCATGAGCGCGGTGCGGTCACATTCGGGATCGGGAGGGTTGACGATCGGGATCTGCAACGGCTTCCAGATCCTGTGCGAGGCCGGGATGCTCCCCGGCGCGCTGCGCAAGAACACCGGCCTCAAGTTCATGTGCCGCACGACCCGCCTCCGCGTCGCCAACGCCGAGACGGCGTTCACGTCGCGCGCCGACGAGGGGCAGGTGCTGCGTATCCCTATCAACCACTTCGAGGGCAACTGGTATTGCAGCGAGGACACGCTCGTGTCGCTTCAGGCCAAGGGGCAGATCGTTCTGACGTACCTGGAAAACCCGAACGGGTCGTTTGCCGATGTCGCCGGGATCGTGAACGAGGACGGGACGGTGTTCGGCTTGATGCCGCATCCGGAACGCGCGTGCGAGGAGTTGCTCGGCTCGGAAGACGGGGCCGTGATCCTCGGATCGATGTTGGATCACGTGACGAAGCGAGTCGCGGTGTGACGACCGCGACCTCGTTGCACCGCGACCTCGGCCTGACAGACGACGAGTTCCAGCAGATCTGCGACCACCTTGGGCGCGAACCGAGCTACACCGAGCTCGCGATGTTCTCCGTCATGTGGAGTGAGCACTGCTCCTACAAGTCGAGCCGCGGTCACCTCAAGACGCTGCCGACAGAGGGTCCCCACATCCTGGTCGGCCCGGGCGAGGGGGCCGGCATCATCGAGGTCGCACCCGGTGTCGCGGTCGCATGGAAGGCGGAATCACACAACCATCCGTCATTCGTCGAACCCTTCAACGGTGCGGCGACCGGCGTCGGGGGCATCGTCAGAGACATCCTGTCGATGGGCGCACGCCCGATAGCGCTCATGGACCCATTGCGGTTCGGGACGCTCGACGATGCGCGCACGCGTTATCTCGTCGATGGGGTGGTGCACGGCATCTCGTCTTACGGGAACTCGATCGGCGTGCCGACGGTCGGCGGCGAAGCGATCTTCGAGGAGTGTTACGCCGAGAATCCTCTCGTCAACGTCGCGTGTCTCGGCGTCATCGAGGATCGCCTGATGCACGGACGCGCGGAAGGCCCCGGCAACGTTGCCATCCTCATCGGATCCTCGACCGGACGCGACGGCATCGGCGGCGCGAGCGTCCTCGCGTCGGCCGAGTTCGACGAGACCTCCGCGGAGAAGAGACCGTCGGTTCAGGTCGGCGACCCGTTCGCCGAGAAGCTGTTGATAGAAGCGTGCCTCGAGCTCATCGCGAGGGGAGTCTTCGTCGCGCTACAGGATCTCGGGGCTGGCGGTATCTCGTGTCCCACGTCGGAGATGACGTCGAAGGCGAACACCGGAATGAGGGTCGACATCGACCGCGTGCACCGTCGTGAGCCGGGCATGGAGCCGTTCGAGGTGATGATCTCCGAGTCGCAGGAACGAATGCTCGCGGTCGTCGAGCCGGCGCGCGTCGACGAGGTCCTGGACGTGTGCCGCAAGTGGGAGATCGAAGCAAACGTCGTCGGCGAGGTCACGCCTTCGGACCGCGTCGAGGTCGTCAGCGACGGTGAGGTCGTCGCGGACGTGCCGGCGGATGCGCTGGCCGAGGAAGGACCGGTGTACGAGCGCCATCTCGAGCGGCCCGGATGGATCGACCGTCTCCAGATGGAGGATCCGGGAGACGCGGCCCCCGACCGGTTGGAAGACGCGTTTTTTGCGGTGCTGTCGTCGCCGAACATCGCGTCGAAACGGTGGATATGGGAGCAGTACGACCACATGATCTTCCTCGGCACGCTGCAGGGACCCGGTGGCGATGCCGCGGTGATCCGCCTCCCGAACAGCGACGTGCGGGTAGCGATCACGACCGACGGCCCGGGTCGCTACTGCTATCTCGATCCGTACGAGGGCGCGCGTCTCGCCGTCGCGGAAAGTGCCCGCAACGTCGCGTGCGTCGGTGCGCGCCCACTAGCCGTCACGAACTGCCTCAACTTCGGCAACCCCGAGAAGCCCGACGTGATGTGGCAGTTCGCGGAGGTGATCCGCGGAATGGGCGACGCCTGCAGGTCGTTGGTAACACCCGTGACCGGCGGGAACGTGTCCTTCTACAACGAGACCAAGGGGCGGGCGATCTACCCGACCCCCGTCATCGGCATGCTGGGATCGATCCCGGAGGGGGTACCGGCTCGCGGCCTCGCCTTCGTTAGCGACAACGAGCCGATCGTGCTCCTCGGCCGTACGGACGACAACGACCTCGGCGGCAGCGAGTTCGCGAAGACTGTTCACGGCGTCGTCGCCGGACGCCCTCCGCGCCTCGACATCGAGGCGGAGGCCCGCCTGATCGACCTGCTCGTCGAGCTTCGCGACCTAGCGTCGTCCGCGCACGATCCGTCCGCCGGTGGGCTCGCGGTCGCGCTTGCCGAAGCGGCGGTCGTAGGGGGCCGTGGGTTCAAGTTGGGTCCCCGCAACGGTGAGCTCCACCGGTGGCTCTTCTCGGAGTCGCCCTCCCGGGCACTCGTGACGTGCCGGCCCGACGACGTGGAGGAGGTGCTCGAACGTGCCGATAGGAATGGAGTGCCCGCGGAGGTGATCGGGACGACCGGCGGAGACGTGCTCGGGTTCGCGGGTTGCGACATCCCGCTCACATCGGTCACGGAGGTCTACGAAGGAGCTCTCGTGGAAACGCTCTCAAGTAGCATCGATTAGATGGCAGGAGAAGCGCGCGACGCCTGCGGTGTCGTGGGCATCTACGCGCCGGGCGAGGACGTAGCAAGGCTCACCTATTACGGGCTCTACGCCCTGCAGCACCGGGGCCAGGAAGCCGCCGGGATGGCGATCTCGGACGGGCAGAACCTGGTCGTCTACAAGGAGCTGGGACTCGTCTCGCAGGTCTTCGACGAGACCGTTCTGCAGAGCCTCCGAGGCCATCTCGCGATCGGCCACACGCGCTACTCGACGACGGGCTCGACGACATGGGAGAACGCGCAGCCCTCGTACAAGAGCTCCGGCGCCGGACAGATCGCGGTTGCGCACAACGGCAATCTCGTCAACTCCGTCGTGCTCAAGGACTCGCTCGAAGCGGCGGGGGGTGACCCTACGCCCGCGAAGCCGCGCGTTGCGAGCTCTTCAGATACGGATCTGATCGCGTCGCACATAGCGCGGGCGAATCGCGGCAGCACCAAGGAAGCGGTACTCGAGGTGCTGCCGAGGTTGTCGGGCGCGTTCTCGTTCACGATGATGGACGAGACCTCGTTGTTCGGCGCCCGCGACCCGTATGGGTTCCGGCCCCTGTGTATCGGTGCTCTGGGCGATCACTGGGTGCTCGCGTCCGAGACCTGCGCTCTCGACCTGCTCGGCGCGCGCTTCATCCGCGATGTCGAGCCGGGCGAGATGGTGACGATCGACGCCGACGGCATCACCAGCGACCGGTTCGCTCCCGTGACACCGGCTGCGTGCGTCTTCGAGCATGTGTACTTCGCCCGGCCCGACTCGACCCTGATGGGCCAGAACGTCTATGCGACGCGATATCGGATGGGTCAGACGCTGGCCAAGGAATCGCCGGTGCAGGCGGAGTTGGTCATGCCCGTTCCCGATAGCGGCGTTCCGGCGGCGCAGGGTTTCGCCGCAGCGTCCGGCATCCCCTACGGCGAAGGATTCGTGAAGAACCGTTACGTCGGTAGAACGTTCATCCAGCCCACGGAGTCGATGCGCAAACAAGGGATCCGGATGAAGCTGAACCCCCTGCGGGAGGTCATCGAGGGCCGGCGCCTCGTCGTGGTCGACGATTCGATCGTCCGCGGGCCGACGGCCGGCCACCTCGTGCAGATGCTCCGCGAGGCCGGCGCTCGCGAGGTCCATCTACGCATCTCGTCGCCGCCGATCAAGTGGCCTTGCTTCTACGGCATCGACATGCCGAACCAGGACGAGCTGATCGGCTCGCGTATGGACGTCGACGGGATCCGCCAGCACGTGAAGGCCGACTCGCTCGCGTACCTGTCGCTGGAAGGGATGGTCGCGGCCACGCAGATACCGGCCGACAACTTCTGCACCGCCTGCTTCTCGTCGAACTACCCGATCCCGATACCTGCGAGTGAGCTGCGCAACAAGCACGTCCTCGAGGAGCAGATCGTTCCCGAGCCCTCTCGGGCGACATGGCCGTCCGGAAACGCGTAGCTTCGTCCGGAACCGCATCCGAGGTCGCCAGAGCCGCGGGTATCAAGAGCGGCGAGGCTCCCCTGACGCTGTCGCAGGTCGACCGTCGTCGCACGCAGCTGTGGACGATCTCGCTGTTCGTCATCCTCGCCCTCACCGGGACCGTCGCGCTGTACTGGCTCAGCTACGACGCTCTGCCGGAGGACCTGCGGTTCCGTTCGGCGCCGTCTTACGTCCTCATCGTGCTGATCATCGGGTTGCTCCTTTCCTTCCTGATCTACGTCGTCGACAAGGAGATCCGCCTGCGGCGGCTCGCGAACCTCCTCGTCGACGAGCGGGTCCTGTCCGCGGCTCTGTCGAACCGGCTGTCGGAGATCTCGGCGCTGTCGGAGGTCGGCAAGGCGATCAACACGACGCTGGACCTGACCGACGTCTTGAACCTGATCCTGTCGTCGTCCCTCGAGCTCCTCGGGGGCACCGAAGGATCGATCATGCTGCTGGACGACGATGGCAAACACCTGCAGGTGGTGAGCTACCACGGGCCCCGCGTCGAGGTGGTCATGCAAGGCAGGGCGAGGGTCGGGTCCGGCATCGCCGGCACGGTTGCAGAGACACGGCAACCGATGTTGATCCACGGCGACGAGGTCGACCGGAAGATCTCTTCGGGGCGACCGGACAGGGGCATCAATTCCGCGATGAGCGTCCCTCTCGTCCGTAACGAGGAGCTCCTCGGCGTCTTGAACCTGAACGAGACCGACGGCGTACGCAGGTTCAGCGAACAGGATCTGCACGCGCTGGGATTGTTCGCCGAACATGCTGCGATCGCTATCGGAAACGCTCGTAGCTATGAGAAGGAACGGGAGACGGTCGAACGCCTACAGGAGCTGGATCAACTGAAGAGCGACTTCGTCGCGAGCGTCTCACACGAGCTGAAGACGCCGCTTACGGCGATCATCGGCGCCGCGAAGACGGTGAATCGCAAGGGCCGCGATATGGATCCCGCGCAGCAAGCGACGTTCATGGAGATGATCGAGCGCCAGGGCGGCCGGCTGCTCCGGCTCGTCGAAGACGTGCTGACGACGTCGCAGATCGAGTCGGGGCGGCCGATGAAGCGCGTTCTGGTCGATCTCCGCCAGGCCGCAGAGGAGGTCATCGCCGAGCTGCACCAGACGAAGATCGGTGCCGGCCGCGACATCGAGCTGATCGCTGAGCCGGCCAAGCCGCAGGTGTGGGGGGACGTCATCGCTCTCCAGCAGGTGATGACGAACCTCGTCGAGAACGCGTTGAAGTACTCCGATCCGGCCACAGGCCTCACCGTGAAAGTCATCGAGACGCTGGATGAGGGTTTGATCGAGGTGTCCGATCAGGGCGTCGGCATCGACGAGGAAGGTCTGCAGGTGATCTTCGATCGGTTCCATCAGGTCGACTCGTCTTCGACGCGCAAGGTCGGCGGGTTCGGGCTCGGCCTGTTCATCGTCAAGCAGCTCGTTGACGCACACGGTGGCGAGATCGACGTGCAGAGCACGGAAGGCGTCGGGACGACGTTCCGTGTGCATCTCCCGAAACGGTCGTCGGACCGCGGACGGATGAACTCCGAGAGCACCGAGGTCCTTCCGCGCTAACCTGCAAAACATGCCCGTAGCTCGTTCGGTCGAGGATCGCGTCTGTACGCTCGTCCTGGATCGGCCGTCGCTGTTGAACGCCTTCGACGACGACCTCGGCTTCGCGCTGCTGGAAGAGGTCACGCGTGCCGCGGAAGACGACTCCGTCCGGTGCATCGTCATCACCGGCGCAGGCCGCGCGTTCTCGTCCGGCGAGGATCTGGGCGCCCTCGCCGGAGGCTACGAGGAAGGGCGCGTGCCCGACCTGGGCGACACGTTGACGCGGCGGTACAACCCGTTGATCAGAGCCGTTCGCGCCGCGCCAAAGCCGGTTGTCGCCGCCGTCAACGGGGTTGCCGCCGGCGCGGGCGCGAGCCTCGCTCTCGCGTGTGACTTCCGGCTGGCGTCGGAACACGCGAAGCTCGTGTTCGCGTTCGTCAAGGTCGGCCTGGTTCCCGATTCCGGTGCGGTGTGGTTCCTCGAGCGCATGATCGGCCAGGGCCGCGCTCTCGAGCTCGTCACGTCCGGGCGCGTCGTAGGCGCGCAGGAGGCCGTCGAGCTAGGGCTGTTCACCGAGGTGGTGGGCGCCGCCGACTTCGCGCAACGGTGGCGTGACGTCGCGCGTGAGCTCGCATCCGGGCCGACCCGCGCGTTCGCGCTCACGAAGGCGCTCGTGCAGGCCTCCTCCTCTCGCAACCTCGACGACCAGCTCGATGCCGAGGTAGACGCCCAGGCAGCTGCCGGCCGTACGGCCGATCATCTCGAAGGCGTGCAGGCATTCCTCGGCAAGCGTGCTGCCAAGTTCGAAGGCCGCTGATGGACGACCACGTCAAGACCGACGTCCTGATCGTCGGTGCCGGCGCGGCGGGTCTCTTCGCGGCGCTCCACCTTCCGGAGGGGACGAACGTCACGGTCGTCGAGAAAGGGCGGAAGGGCCAAGGTGCGTCTCCGTGGGCTCAAGGCGGAGTCGCGGCGGCGCTCGGGCCCGATGATTCGCCGGCGTTGCACGCGGAAGACACGGCACGCGTCGCGGCGGGACACGCGGATGCCTCAGCCGTTGCGGTCCTGTGCACGGAAGCGCCCGAGTGTGTCCTCGAGCTGGTGGAGCTCGGGTGCCCGTTCGACCGCACCGACAGCGGCGAGCTCCATCTGGCGCGGGAGGGGGGCCAGAGCGTCTGCCGTTCGGCGCACGCGGAGGACGCGACCGGTGCCGCCATCATGGAGACGCTCCGGCGGGCCGCGACAGCACGCGTGACGCGGATAGAAGGCGCGTGCGTGAGCCTCGCGGTCGTTGATGGACGTTGCGTGGGTGGTTGGGTGCTGACGGAGGGCGGGCTGGTCCACGTGCAAGCAAGCTCGACCGTCCTGGCGACCGGCGGTGTCGGAGCGCTGTTCGCCTCGACGACCAACCCGTCGGGCGCGACCGGTGACGGCATGGTTCTCGCGTGGGAAGCGGGGGCAGGTCTTGCCGATATGGAGTTCGTTCAGTTCCATCCCACCGCCTTGCGCGCGGGCGATGCTCAGCAGCGCCCCCTCATAACGGAGGCCTTGAGGGGCGCGGGTGCCCACGTTGTCGATGCCGAGGGTCGTCGGTTCTTGTTCGAGCACCATTCCGACGGTGAGCTCGCACCGCGCGACGTCGTAGCACGAGCGATCGCGGGCCGCAGCTCGTGGCTCGATGCGCGTCACCTCTCCGCGACGATCTTGGACAAGGAGTTCCCCACCGTGATGCGGAGCTGCAGAGCCGCCGGGATCGATCCGGCTACGGACCTGATCCCGGTCGTTCCGGCCGCGCACTACACGATCGGAGGAGTGCAGACCGACCTCGACGGCCGCGCGTCGATCCCTCGGCTGTACGCGGTCGGCGAGTGCTCCAGCACCGGCGTCCACGGCGCGAACCGTCTCGCGGGGAACTCGCTCGCCGAGGCGCTCGTGTTCGGGCGCCGAGCGGCGCGCGCGATCGCGGCGCAGCGGAGAGGCCGCGACAAGTCACTGCCGGAACCGCCGAAGCTCCAGCCCGTAGACGTCGACGTCGAGCGCGCGTGGGAGTGGTTCCGCGATGCGTGTTCGACCGCACTCGGGATCGACCGCAACGAAAGCGAACTCCTGGCGTTCGCGGCGCGGCTCGAGCCTTTGACGATGCTTCCCCTGAGCGCCGACCGAGGCGCGCTCGAGCTCCGCTCGGCCGCGATAACCGCGCGTCTCATGTCCCACACCGCGTCGTTGCGCAGCGAGTCCCGCGGTGTCCACCACCGGATCGACCACCCGAACCCCGATCCGCGCTGGGCCGGCATCCGGCTGCGCTTCGCCCGCAACTGACCGTCATCGCCGCGCAGCGCAGCGATATCCTGGGATAGTGCTCCATCAGGCGCAGCTTTTTCGCCCGGTGAGCGTGTCAGGCGTTGCCTGGTGGGGCACTAAATGGCACACAAGGAGGTGGCCGTGACCGAAGATCCCTTCCCGATCCAGGGCATCGATTACATCCAGTTCTTCGTCGGTAACGCCAAGCAGGCGGCGCACTACTACCGCTCGTTGGGCTTCACGCCCGTCGCCTACATGGGCCTCGAGACGGGGTCCCGCGATCGCGTGTCGTGGGTCGTTCAGCAAGGCGGCGTCAGGCTCGTGTTCACCGGCGCGTTGAGTGACGACAGCCCGATCACGGATCACGTGAAGCGCCACGGTGACGGCGTCCACGACGTCGCGCTGCGCGTTCCGGACGCCGAGGAGGCACACCGGCTCGCGGTGCAGCGTGGAGCAACCAGCGTTGCGGAACCGGAGGTCCTCGAGGACGAGCACGGGAAGATGGTTCGTGCCGCGATCGCGACCTACGGCGAGACGATCCATTCGCTCGTGTCGCGGGAGGAGTACTCCGGGACCTTCTTCCCCGGGTTCCAGGACCTCGACGCGCCCGACACGCACGGCTTCGGGATCCAGACGATCGATCACGTCGTGGGCAACGTCGAGCTCGGGAAGATGAACGAGTGGGTCGCGTTCTACGAACGGATCATGGGGTTCACCGAGCTTCGCCACTTCTCGGACGAGGAGATCTCGACGGAATACTCGGCGTTGATGTCGAAGGTCGTGTGGGACGGTAACGGCAAGGTGAAGCTCCCCATCAACGAGCCCGCGGAAGGCAAGCGGAAATCCCAGATCGAGGAGTACCTCGAGTACTACAAGTCGCCGGGGGTGCAGCACATCGCCATGGCTTCCGAAGACATCGTCGGAACGGTCGAGTCGATGAAGGCCGCGGGCATCGAGTTCCTCAACGTCCCGGGCGTCTACTACGACGACGTCAAGGTGCGGATCCCGGAGGTCGCGGACAAGATCGACTCGCTCCAGCGCAACGGCATCCTCGCCGACAAGGACGAAGACGGTTACCTGCTGCAGATCTTCACGAAACCGGTCCAGGACCGCCCGACGGTGTTCTACGAGGTCATCGAGCGTCACGGTGCAAAGGGGTTCGGCGCCGGCAACTTCAAAGCCCTGTTCGAAGCGATCGAGCGCGAGCAAGCGGTCAGGGGGAACCTGTGACCCTCCCCGTTTCGCTGTCTAGAGCCTGGCGAGCGAAAAACGCGTCAGGCAAGGCCGCAGGGAGCGTGCGTACCTGGAAGGTACGGACGCGACCGAGAACGCCGCATGACGCAGTTTTGCAGCCGCCAGGGTCATACGCGTGGAGCGGGGAGGGTCACTAGATGGATGTGGTCTTTTCGAAAGGGACCGTCACGAAGCAGGCGCACGTCGGGGTGCCGGAGGGGACCTACGAGGAGGAGCACGGCCGCGAGACGTTCTTCGGCCGCGCGTCACACCTGTATCGCACGCACCCACCGACCGCGTGGACGCGCATCGACGGGCCGCTCCGCCCGAAGGCGATCAACGTCAACGAGATGAAACCCGAGGACCAGACGGAGCCGAACGCCAGCTGGCAGCTGATCGCCGGGAACGAGGACGTTCGTCTGTTCGTCAGCCGGAGGACGGCTCCGATGCCCTATTTCCTGCGTGACTCCGACGGCGACGTCTGCTACTTCGTCCATCGCGGTACCGGAACGATCGAGACCGATTACGGCCCCCTTACGTTCGCTCCCGGCGACTACGTCATCATCCCGAAAGGCACGACGCATAGGGTCGTGCCGGAAGGTGACGACAACTTCTTCTTCGTCATCGAAGGCACCGGCGAGTACCACCTGCCGGACCGCGGTCTCATGGGGAAGCACGCGCATTTCGACCCCGGGATGATGCAGGTCCCGGAGCCCGATCCTCATGACGAGGAGGGTGAGTTCGAAGTCCGGGTGAAGCGCGACGGAGTCTTCACATCGCTGTGGTTCGCGTGGCATCCCCTCGACGTCGTCGGCTGGCAAGGCGACGTTTGTCCGGTGAAGCTGAACATCCTCGACCACCGTCCCGTCTATTCGCCCAGCTATCACATGCCGCCGTCGGCGCACTGCACGTGGGAGAACGAAGGGTTCGTGATCTGCTCGTTCGTGCCGCGCCCGCTGGAAGAAGATCCGGACGTCTTGAAGGTGCCCTTCTATCACGCCAACATCGACGCGGACGAGGTGCTCTTCTATCACGAGGGCAACTTCTTCAGCCGCGCGGGGATCGACGTCGGTTACATCACGTTGCACCCGCAAGGCATCCATCACGGCCCGCAACCCGCGGCTATCGAAGCCTCCAAGACGAAGACTCGCACCGACGAAGTCGCGGTCATGGTCGAGACGCACAAACCCCTGGTCGTAGCTCCGGAGGCGGACGCGGTGGTAGCAACCGAATACGAGACGTCGTGGGCCCAGGGTATGGGCCTGCTCGACGAGTAGCTCCGAACTAGTTGCGCCTGTACCGCTACGTCTCCAACCGCGGGGGGTTCCAGCCGCGCCTCGCCATCGGGTATCGCGACTCGCACCCGGTGGATCTGATCGAAGCGTGGAACGAGGTGACGGGCACGCGCCTCGACCTAGACACCGCGATGTTCCTCGCGTCGACCGCGACGCTGATCGAACAGGGAGCGGAAGTGTGGCAGGAGGTCGCCGACGTCGCGCGTGCCGCGTCGTCGGTCCCCGATCTTCAGGTGCCGGACGACGAAGATGGGTTCAGGTGGCTATGTCCCCTCGACCGCCTCGCGTCGTTGCGCGACTTCCTCGCGTTCGAAGACCACGTGAAGCGTGGCGCTGAGCGCCGCGGCGGTGACGTCCCGGAGTACTGGTACGAGGCACCGATCTACTACAAGGGCAACCATCGCGCGCTGATCGGGCCCGACGAAACCTGCGTCTGGCCCGTGTACACGGAGCGGATGGACTTCGAGCTCGAGCTTGGGATGGTGGTCGGACGGCGCGGACGCGAGGTCGACGCGAGCAAGGCGGGCGAGCACATCTTCGGTTTCACCGTCTTCAACGACTTCTCCGCTCGCGACGTCCAAGCGCGGGAGATGAGCGCGTGGCTCGGTCCCGCGAAGGGGAAGGATTTCGCGAACGCACTCGGTCCCTGCATCGTCACGTGCGACGACATCGGGACGGAGCCGGACCTCGCGATGGTCTGCCGGGTCAACGGCGAGGAATGGGGCCGCGCAAGGTCGTCGGATGCACGTTGGACGTGGGCGGAGATGATCGCCCACGTCTCTGCCAGCGAGGACATCTTCCCGGGAGACGTGTACGGGTCGGGGACGCCCGGAGGCTGCTGCGGGCTCGATCTAGATCGGGACCTTCAGCCGGGGGACGTCGTGGAGCTCGAGATCGAGTCGATCGGGGTCCTGAGGAACGTCATCGGCAACCGGCCGAAGGCGAAGGGCTAAGCCTCCAGCGCCAGGACCATCGGGTGCTCCAGGAGCTTCACGACGTCGAGTGCGAAGCGCGCGGCGGTCATCCCGTCGAGGATCCGATGATCGAACGTGATCGACAGGTTCATCATCTTCCGAACGACGATCTGCCCATCCCTGACCACGGCCCGTTCGATGGCACGGTGGACCCCGAGGATGCCCGACTGCGGATGGAACACGAGCGGCGTCGCCATGAGTCCGCCGAAGGGGCCGGGACTCGTCACCGTAAACGTCCCCCCACGCAGATCGTCGGCGGTCAGAGAACCTTCGCGCGCGCGGGCGGCAAGTCGATCGATGTCGGCCGCGATCTCGCGTAGTCGCTTCTTGTCTGCATCCCTCACCACGGGAACGACGAGACCGGCGGGCGTATCGACGGCTACACCGATGTCGTAGTGCTCGTGGAACACGATCTCGTTAGCGTCCTCGTCCAGCGACGCGTTCAACGCAGGGTGGTCCTTCAACCCCTGCACCACGGCTTTGACGATGAACGGAAGGAACGTGAGTCGAGGCTGGTCGGGCGCGCGTTCGTTCGCCAGCCGCCGGGTCGCGTCCAGCTCGGTGACGTCGCACTCCTCGACGTGCGTCACGGGCGGGACGATGCGATGCGCTTCGCTCATCCGCTCGGCGATCTTGCGCCGCACCCCCC
>DASZOC010000058.1:0-10874 GCA_035550975.1 Actinomycetota bacterium
GATATCGGCTATCCTGGCTTCCGAACGACCGTTTGTTTGGAGAACATATGGCCCAGACCGCCGAGATCACCAGGAGCCCGCGCCGGGCCGAGATGGTGCGCGCCGCGGCGCGCTTGTTCTCGGAGCGTGGCTACCACGGCACCTCGATGCAGCACCTCGCGGATGCCCTCGGTCTCCAGCGGGGCTCGCTGTACGCCCACATCGGAAGCAAGCAGGAGCTGCTGTTCGACGTCGTCGACGAAGGAGCGGAGCGGTTCCTCGAGCGCGGCGAGAAAGCGGTGAGCATGACCGCGCTCGCGGTCGTCCGCTTGCGCAGGCTCCTCGTCGGGCACGTCGAGACGGCGATCGAGCACCTAGACGCCGCGACCGTGTTCCTGAACGAGTGGCGGTACTTGGCACCCGACCTCGCGGCGATCGTGCAGGAAAAGCGCGACCGCTACGAGGGGATGGTCCGCAAGATCGTCGAGGACGGCATCGCCGCGGGCGAGTTCCGGCCGGACGTCGAGGTTCGTTTCGCGGCTCGCCTCGTGCTGTCGGCCGGGAACTGGACGTATGCATGGTTCAGGCCCGGCGGCGAGCTCGGACCTACCGAGATCGGCGAACGATTCGCAGAGCTGTTGATCAGAGGGCTCCAACCACCCGGGGAGGCACGGAGATGACGTACGAGGAGAAGCTCGCCCGCTTCAACACCCAGATCGAGGCCGGCGGCAAGGTCGAGGCCCAGGACTGGATGCCCGACGACTATCGCACCGGCGTCCTGAAGTTCATCGAGATGCACGCGAACTCCGAGATCATGGGTGCACTGCCCGAGCGCGAGTGTCTCCCCGCGGCCCCCAGCCTGCAGCGCAAGATGTCGCTCTGCGCCAAGATCCAGGACGAGGTAGGCCACGCCCAGCTCCTGTACCGCGTCGCCGAGGACCTCGGCAAGGGCCGCGACGCCATGTATGAGGATCTCGTAACGGGACGGTCGAAGTTCCACAACGTCTTCCACTATCCGGTCGCCCACTGGGGTGATGTCGCGGTGATCGGGTGGTTGATCGACGGCGCAGCGCTCGTCACCCAGGCGGCACTGCTGGACTCTTCTTATGCTCCCTACACGCGCGTGCTCAAGCGGATCTGCTCGGAAGAGCAGCTCCACTTGCGACATGGCGAAGACATCACGCTCGAGCTCGCGTCCGGCACGGACCAGCAGCGCGGGATGTTCCAGGACGCGCTGAACCGGTGGTGGCTGCCGATCATCCACTTCTTCGGCCCCCGCTCGAACGTGCAGAACGATCTCCTGCTGCGTTGGAAGGTCAAGACGAAGACGAACGAAGACCTGCGGCAGGAATTCCTCGACCGTTACGTGCCGAAGATCCTGGAGCTCGGCTTCGACTTCCCCACCCCGGTCCCGCGGCAGGAAGGTGAGCACTGGATCGTGGACGACGCGGACATCGACTGGGCGCCGCTCGAGGCGATCAAGCGCAACGAAGGCCCGGAGACGGAGCGGCGTCTGCGACAGCGACGCGAGATGTACGAGACGCATCGGTGGGTGCGCGAGGCGCTTGCCGAGGCGTCGGTCCACCACGCGGCCTGAGCCGGTGGAGGTGTTCGAGGTCTTCCGGCGTAGCGGGCACCGCGATCCGTTCGAGCACTGCGGCAGCGTCATCGCGCCGGATCCGGAGATGGCCTTGCTGATGGCGAAGGAATGTTTCTTGCGCCGCCGGGAGGGTCAACATCTGTGGGTCGCGAGACGCAGCGACCTGCACAGCTTCTCGGACGAGACCTTGCTGGAGATCGCGGCAGACAAGTCCTATCGCTTCCCGGAGGGCTACAGGGACGTCGTAGCCAAGCGTGAGAAAGCGCGCGCGCGAGCGAAGGAGCTGCAGGACTGATGGCGGATACCGCGCTCGTCGACCTGTTGACGGCGCTGGCCGACGACGAGCTGGTGCTGGGCCACCGGCATTCGGAGTGGACGGGGTTCGCGCCGCACCTGGAAGAAGACGTCGCGTTCGCGTCGATCGCGCAGGACGAGATCGGGCATGCAGCGGCTTTCTACACGCTCGTGGCCGAGCTGACGGGTGACGACCGGGACCGGCTCGCACTGGGACGCGACCACACGGAGTACCGCAACGCGATCATCTGCGAACGACCGAACCGCGACTGGGCTTACACGCTTGCGCGCCACTGGCTCTACGACACCGCGGACGGACGACGGCTCGAAGCGCTGGAGCGGTCGTCGAACGAAAGCGTCGCCGCGCTGGCGACGAAGATCCGGCGCGAGGAGCGTTACCACCTGATTCACGCGGACTCGTGGATGCGGCGGGTGGCCGGAGGTCCCGTCGAGGGGCGCACGCGGCTGATCGATGCGATGGCTCTCGCGTTCCCGGAAGCCGTCGGCATCTTCGAGCCGGTCGAGCACGAGGACGAGCTCGTAGAACGAGGTGTCCTGCCGGCCGCTTCGGAACAGATGAAGGCTGCGTTCCTGGAGGAGATCCGAACGGCGCTCGACCGCCTCGGGCTCCCGACGCAGGGCCACGCGCACGCTGCCGACGCGGCCGAGTTCGTCGCGTCCTCCTCGGGTGACCTGATCTCGCAGGGCCCCGCGGCTCGGGAGCCGGCGGAAGCATCGTCGAACGGCGTCGGCGGGCGGTCCGGCATCCATACGGACGACCTTCGTCAGTTGTGGGAGGACATGACCACGCAATACCGCTCGAACCCGGGAGCTACGTGGTGACCGTCGGTCCAGATCCCGTCTCTCAGCAAGCGCATCCCGTCTCGCAAGACGACGTCTGGGACGCCCTCCGTTCGGTGCCCGATCCCGAGATCCCCGCGGTCTCGGTCGTCGAGATGGGGATGATCCGCGACGTCACGGTCGAGGGAACGACGGCGCGAGTCGTGGTGTTGCCTACGTTCACCGGCTGCCCTGCGATCGACGTGATCAAGACCGACGTCGCCGCGGCAGTCGGGGCCGTCGATGGCATCGCCGACGTGCAGGTCGAGCTTTCGTTCACGCCCCCGTGGACCAGCGACCGCATCAGTTCCGAGGGACGTAAGAAGCTGGCGGGTTTCGGCCTCGCTCCCCCGACCGGTGAAGGACCTGTATTGATCGCCGACATCGGTCTACCGGCATTCGCCGTCTGCCCGTTCTGTGGGAGCCGTGAAACGGTCAACGAGAACCCGTTCGGCCCCACACCGTGCCGCGCCCTGTACTACTGCAACGCGTGCAGCAACCCGTTCGAACAGTTCAAAGCCGTTTGACCTAGACCAGGACCTCCGACCGTCGTCGCATGACGTCGAGGAACGCCCGCACCACGTTCGGATCGAACTGCGTACCGGCGTTCTCCTCCAGTTGACGCAAAGCGGCTTCCTCCGGCATCCGTCGCCGGTAGGGACGATCGGAAGTCATCGCATGGAACGCGTCGCAGCAGAAGATGATGCGCGCCTCGATCGGGATCTCTTCGCGCGCCTTGCCGTCGGGGTAGCCGGCGCCGTCATAGCGCTCGTGACATGCCCGCACGATCGGCCTCACGTCCGTCAGCCGCTCGATCGGTTCGAGGATCTTCTCCCCCAGCTCCGGGTGCTGCTCCATCACGCGGCGTTCTTCGTCCGTCAGGGGACCGGGTTTGCGGATGATGTCGGAGGGGATGCCGATCTTGCCGATGTCGTGGAACAAGGCTCCGAGCTCGAGGTTCTTCATCGTCTGCGCATCCAGGCGTATCTCGGTCCCGACCTCGAGAGCCATGTCGGTTATCGACCTGGCGTGATCGGACGTGTATTCGTCTTTCGCCTCCAGCGCGTTGGCGAGAGCCTCGACGGTGGAGACGAAGGTGCGCTCCAGGTTGTCGAAGTTGCCCGCGTTGTTGATCGCGAGCTCCGCCTGGTTCGCGATCCCCTCCAACAGACGCATCTTGCGTTCGGAGAACTCGTAGTTACCGAGCGCCGGGGCCGCGACGGCGATGCAGCCCAGTCGGCCGTCGGTGGCGAGAGGGGCGACGGCCCAGGTGACGCGGCGAGCTTCGTCGAAGATGCCGTCGACCTGGTCCAACGACCCGGGCGGTAAGACGATCGGCTTCCGCGCGCTGAGGAACTGCAGCGCGACGTCTTTCGGATAGCGCGCGGCCGACGCATGCTCACGAGCTGCGCCTTCGTAGCCCCACAGGGCCTCGGGGACGAGGTCGCCGGTGTCGGGATCCTCCAGCCACACCGACGCCTGGGGAGCCCCCATCAGACGGCTCGACAACTCGACCGTCCGCGTCAGCACCTCGTCGAGATCGGGAGCGGCAGACAGGCGCCCGCTGAGCTCGAGCAGCGCACTCGCGATCTCGGCGCTCTCTTTCTGATCTTTGTAGAGCAGTGCCTTCTGCAATGCGACCGAGCTCTGGTGCGCGATCCCTTCGAGCAGACGCAACCTTTCCTCTACGAAGTGAGAGACGTCACCCGAAGGGCTCCGCACCACGATCCATCCACTGAGTCCGTCACCCGCGCGGAGCGGTGCGATCGCGAGCGGCCGCGATACGACCTCCGGCGGAGTGTCGAAATACGTGTCCTGCTCCGTGATGTCGAGTACGAACGGTGACCGCCTGTCCCCGAGGAGACGCTTCGCGGCGTCTGTCGTCACGCGCGCCCGGATGACTGGCTCGGCCGTCGGATCGCCGACGTACCCGGCATGGGCCGCGCAGGTGAAGTCGTCGGAACGCTCGTCCTCGAGCCACAACGAGCATTGCTCCGCTTCCAGCAGCCGCGTCGTCTCGTTCACGGTGTCCTGCGCGATCCGGTAGAACGACCCCGAGCGCGTGACGAGGTCGGCGAACTCGAGCAGTGCCTTTGCGTTTTGCGCTTCGGTCCTCTGCGACTGATAAAGCCGCGCGTTCTCCAGTGCGACCGACGCATGACCTGCAAGCACTTCCAGCAGGCGCACGTCGTCCTCGTCGAACTCACCGACTCCGAGCGAGGAGATGTAGATGGCGCCGATCACGTCGGAGCCGTACGACAGCGGTACCGCGACGATCGATTCTTCGACGGCGGGAGTCCCCGGTACCTGCTGCGCATACTCGCACTCGAGCGCGTTCGGGATCAGCAGCGAGCGACCCGTAGCGGCGGCCGTTCCGACGATCCCCTCACCGACCTTTCTGACGAGGTTTTCCGGCGCCTCTTCGATGACCTTCGCGAGCTCCCCTTTGGCTGCGAGAGGGACGAGCGAATCGCCCTCGCGGATCCATACGAGGCAGCTGACGTAGTCGATCAAGGTCCTCAACTCGTTCGCGATCGTCGATCCGATCTCGCCGACGTCGTTGAGCCGGTTCAGCTTCGCCGTCAGGCTCTGGAGCATCTTCAAGTGCGCGATGGAGCGGACGTCGTGGCTGCTGGAGGTCGCGCCCGGCCGCTCGAGCGCCTCGTCGTGGAACAACACGATGCGGTCCTTGCCCCGCGCCTTCGCCGTCATCATCGCTGCCTCGGAGCACGCGGCGAGAGCGCGGGGGTTCATGGCGTGCTCCGGCCCCTGCGCGATCCCGCCGGAGATCGTGAGGTAGCCGACGAGGTCGAAGTCTGTCGCGACGACCCGCCCGGCTATCCGCGTCGCGAGTCCGAACGCATCACCGCCGTCCGACGACGGCATGATGACGGCGAATTCCTCGCCACCGACGCGGCACGCGACGTCTGACCCGCGGACCGTCGACTTCAGGATCTGCGCAAGCTCGACTAGGACCTGGTCGCCGATCTCGTGGCCGTGCACGTCGTTGACCTTCTTGAAGTCGTCGATGTCGATCATGAGCACTGACACCGAATCGCGCGAGCGGCCTGCCCTGATCAGCTCGGCGCGGAGGCGCTCGTGGAAGAAGCGGTGGTTGTAGAGGCCCGTTAGAGGGTCCGTCTGCGCTTGGTGCTCGAGGGCCAGACGCACCTCGGCGTTGTCGATCGCGAGCGCCGCTGCGTCGGCGAACCGACGAGCGAGCTCGAACTCGCTGTCGGTGAACATAGCGTCGGCGCCCGCACGATAGATGTTCAAGACGCCCTTCACCGATCCTCGGGCGATCAACGGAACCGCGATCAGCGCCTCCGGTTCGATCGGGCACCCGGGGATGAAGCGCACGCGCGGGTCGAGATGGGCTTGGTTGCTCAACACCGGCTCGCGATGCTCGACGGCCCACCCTGTGATGCCGCGTCCGAACTCTGTCGGGCTGTCGAGGATCTGCTCGGCATAAGGATCTCGCGCCAGCACCGGGTCGAGCCTTCGCTTGTCCTCGTCGGCCGTGTAGATCACCAGCGCGTCGTGGGGCACGAGGTCTGCGAGGTTGTCGGCGATCCGTTCGAGGAGCGCGTCGAGGGTCTGCTCGGAGAGCAGATGATGGAGCACGTCCGCGAGGCGGCGATAGGAATCCGCCGCCGTTACCGGCTGCACCGGGAGAGCCCCGGTCGCGGCCGTCTCGGTACTGGGCAAGGCCACCCCTTCGATTTGTTCTGCTTTGACGCCTTCTTAGCTATCGGCGCAGCCGGCGAACCCCTTTAAGGCGCCGCGGCGGGGGTGACGGCGGCAGGCGGCCTCGTGACGCCGTACGTACGTGCTTGCCTTGCCTACTTCAACGAGACCCACACCGACTTCGTCTGGGTGAACGCCTCCAGCGCGTGGACGCCGAGGTCCCTGCCGAAGCCGGACTGCTTATAGCCCCCGAAGCTCACCGATGGGTCGTAGAGGCCGTAGGTGTTGACCCACACGGTTCCGGCCTTGATCCCCCTGGCAACGCGATGAGCCTTGGAGATGTCCGAGGTCCAGACGGCCGAGGCGAGGCCGTAGATCGTGTCGTTCGCGACCCGGATCGCCTCGTCCACGTCGTCTACAGGGATCACCGTGACGACCGGGCCGAAGATCTCCTCCTGCGCGATCCGCATGTCGTTGCGCACACCGGTGAACACGGTCGGCTCGACGAAGTACCCGTCGCCGAGCTCGGTGGGGCATTCGCCGCCGGTTGCGACCTCGGCGCCCTCCGATCGGCCGATGTCGATGTAGCCGGTAACCCGATCCAGTTGCTCCTTGGAGATGACCGGGCCCATCGCAGTGTCTTCCGCCAGCGCCGGACCGACCTTCATCTTTGCGGTGGAAGACACGAGTGCATCGACGAACTCGTCGTGCACGCCCTTCTCGATCAGGATCCTCGTGCCCGCGGTGCATACCTGGCCCGAGTTCAGGAAGACGCCGTACATCGAGCCCTTGGACGCTTGCTTGAGGTTCGCATCGGAAAACACGATGTTCGGGGACTTACCACCAAGCTCGAGCGTCACGCGCTTGAGGTTGCCTTCCGACGCGTGGAGGATCTTCCGACCGACCTCGGTCGACCCGGTGAACGAGATCTTGTCGACATCGGGATGCTGGGACAGCGCCGCACCGGCGTCCTCGCCGAATCCGCTGACGACGTTCACGACGCCGTCGGGCACGCCTGCTTCGAGACAGAGCTCGGCGAGGCGAAGCGCGGTGAGCGGCGTCTGCTCGGCGGGCTTGAGGACGATCGCGTTGCCGAACGCGAGCGCCGGCGCCACCTTCCACGCGGCCATGATCAGTGGGAAGTTCCACGGGATGATCCCGCCGCACACGCCCATCGGCTCGCGCAGCGTGTAGACGAACATGTCGTCCTCTGTCGGGTTCGTCTCCCCGAAGACCTTCGTCGGCCACCCGGCGAAGTACTTGAAAGCTTCCGCCGCGGCCCACATCTCGCCGGACGCGAGCTGCAACGGCTTGCCCGAGTCGAGTGCCTCGAGCTGCGCGAGCTCGTTGGAGTTCTTCCGGATCAGATCCGCGACCTTGTTGAGCACGTCCGATCGCTTGCCCGGACGCAGCCCCGACCACCTGCGATCGTCGACCGCCCGGCGCGCAGCTCCGACGGCAGCATCCACGTCCGGAACCCCCGCCCGCGGGACCTCGCAGAACACCTGCCCTGTAGAAGGGTCGTAGACGTCGAAGGTGTCGCCCGAGGTGGCCTCGACCGAGCGGCCGTCGATCGTCATCTTCGGCTTGCCCTCCAGGAACTTCGTTACCTCGGGCAAGAGCTCCGTCTGAGCCATGAGATGGGCCTCCTCGTCGCGTCCTGGGGAAAGAGGCCCAGATTACTCGTTGGCCCCGGCGGTTAGGCCTCCTCGTCGACGATGACCGATGCCGGGCTCCGGTTGTTCGACCAGTCGCGGGCGACGACGCGGTACCAGTAGTGGGTGCCGCGAGTGACGTTCGAGTCGTAGTACGTGAGGTTGTCCGTGGTCCCGACCTTCGAGAAGTCGGACCCGTTCGTGCTGCGGTAGAGGTCGTATGCCGCGATGCCTGCGTTGTCGGTCGCCTGCGACCACGTGACCTTCACCCGCGCCGAGTCGGTCCGGCGGGCGTAGATGGAGACGTTCCCCGGCGTGGCCGGCAGCACCTCGTCGGGTCCGACGACGGCCCAGCGGAACTGGTGGTCGGAGTAGAAGCCCTTCGTCCCGCGCGCCGTCTTCGGGTTGTATGCGGCGTCGACACCGGCGCCCCAGACGCCGCCGCGCACGAAGACGTAGTCGACGAACTTGCTCTCGTAGACGTTGTAACCCGAATCGACATAGCCGAACGTCTTCGTCAGCGCGTCCCAGAACGGGTGCGTCTTCACCTGCCCGTAGTCGACGTAGTTGAGCCCGACCTGGTTGAAGTCACCACCGAGGATCTCGAACTGGCTCGCCGAAGTCGACGGATACGCGTTGTCGAGCTTCGTAGCCATCACCTGTGACGTCTTCGTGATGTTGGCTCCGGGCACGTGCGTGCTCACCATTCCCAGGCGCAGGGTTCCCCTGTCCTCACTTACGAGAGCCCGGGCGTTGTACTTGTACTCGACCTTCGACCCCGGCCGCGCGTACTTCGTAACGATGTAGCCGCTCGTCCCCGCCTTCGACATGGTTGCCGTGTTGATCACGATCGACATGTCGCGCTTGATGACGCGCGTGTCAGTCTCGCGGTACGCCTTGTCGCCGGCGTCGGCGACGACCGCGTAGGTCTGCCCGGTCTTGCGAGAAAAGGAGTTGGCGACGTAACGGGAGCTCTTCGAGTTGACCTCCTGCAACAGCAGGACGTCGGGGCGCCAGCCGATCACGTTCAGGACCCGGTCGGCGAAGACGTCCATCTCGCCCATGTTGCGGAGGTCTGCCGGGTCGAACCCCTCCAGGAGGTTCGCCGTGACGATTACGACGCGGTCCACAGGTGACACCGGTGGAGCGGCCGCGCTCGCGGGCGTCGTGAGCGTTCCCGCCACCATCGCAATTACAAGAACCGGCAGGATCGTCGCTCGCCGCAGTGTCGCCTTCATGTGGTAACCCCCTTTGGCCTGGAATGTCGAGCATGTCGGTTTCCGGCCGGCGTGGGAATGGCCCTTTTGGGCGGATTCGCTCCCCTGTATGACTAGTCATCCGCTATGGCGGCCGCCGGCTTGAACCGGCACCCTGCGTACGCGAGCGGGGGGCCGGTTTCCCGGCCCCCCGCTGGTTCCCAGTCCGTTCCCGTTGCGTGGTGGTCTAGCTGTCGCTGCGCACCTTCAGAGCGGTGATGCCGGCGGCGATGAGGCCGAGGGCAGCGATCACGAAGGCGATGAGGCTGGCGCCGGTGAAGGGAAGCACCGCACCCTTGACCGCTGCAGGCGCTGCGTTTCTCACCTGCGGGGCGACGTTTCTCACCTGCGGGGTGGCCTTGCGGATGACCACACCGAGGACCTCGTCGCAGTCTTTGAGGTTGACCATGTCCTGGCCCGCCTTGGCGGTGTCTGCCGGGCACACCTTGTCGGTGCGGCCGAGGACGTCTTCGTCGAAGCAGTCGGCCAGCGTGGTCATGGCGGCGCCTGCCTTGTCGGTGCCTGCGGGGCACACCGTGGCGGGGGCGACCACGTCGGGACGAACCTTGACCGGCTTGGCGGGCGCCGTGGGCTTGCCACAGTGGCCGTTGTTGTCGTCGTCGAAGTCCTGGTCGTTGCCACAACCGTTGTTGCCGTCCTGGTCGTAGATGTCGGAGCCACCGGGGCCGTTGGGCTTGTCGTCGCCGATGACACCCTCGTAGCGCATGGGGCCCTTGGAGTCGTCGGGGTTGGACTCGGCCTTGCCCTGGGTGCCGGAGCCACCGGGCTCGACGTAGCGGTCCTTGCCGGAGGGGTGGCTCGAGGCGGTGGTGTCGTCGTCGTTGTCGACGCCATCGCTGTCGCTGTCCTCGGTGTAGCTGGTGGAGGAGTCCGAGTCCGCGTCGCCGTCGTGGTCGCTCGCGGCGCCGGCGTCGTTCTTGCCGCCACCCTGGGTGTGGTCGGCCTTGTGGTGGGCCAGGGCCGGGGTCGCCATCAGCACCAGCAGACCCAGCACCGTGAGGATGCTGAGCAGGCTCGAGAAGGTGGTCTTGCGGGCGGCCTTGCTGGACTTGCGGGTGGTGCGGGTGTTGATCCGGATCATGTCGCTCTCCTTTGTAGTCACTGCTTGCTGTCGTGTGACTACATTTCGCTAGCGACGACCCAACTCCTTCCTCGTCGCGAAAAAAATCTAACTTTTCGTGCTCGTACGACTACACACAGCGAGAATCAGCGCCTAGATGCCCCTTGTGGGCGGGTTTTCCGGGGGTGCGGGAGCTCTCGATCCATCGAGTGGAGCGCTGAGTTCGGATATCGAACCTGGGGCTCCACTCGACACCGAACGGCACCCGGACCCGGGCTGACGGGGAGGCTGACTGCCGTGCGACGCGCGTCACCGGGGCTCCACGAGGGGGTCCTACGGGGAGGGCGCGGGCGGCCCCCCGGCCGCCGGCTACCTCCGAGCACGCCTCTCGCGCCGCACGGGCGTGCTGGAGGTCGATCGAAACAACCGATGCTGGTCGTTGCGTGCTCTCCAGATCCTCCCCTTCCAGGACCCCCTCGTTG
>DASZOC010000059.1:0-9495 GCA_035550975.1 Actinomycetota bacterium
CACTGCGGCGGTCACCGGCGAAGACACGCTGATCAGCATCGAGAACGTTCAGCAGCCGACTTCGTCCGGCGGTGGGGGCGGTGGTTGCGGGACGACCTCCAGCGACGCGGACGCGGACGGGGTCGACGACCAGCTTGACAATTGTCCCGCCGACCCGAACCCCGACCAGGCGGACACCGACGGCAACGGCATCGGTGACGCCTGCGAGTCCCAACCCGACTTCGACGGTGACGGGATCCCCGACTCCACCGACCCGGACGACGACGACGACGGAGTGGACGATGTCTCCGACAACTGTCACTTCGCGTTCAACCCCGACCAGGCCGACGCCGACGAGAACGGTGTAGGTGACGCCTGTCAGGACTCCGACGGGGATGAGGTGCCGGACCAGTGGGACAACTGTCCCAACGTCGCCAACCCGAACCAAACCGACGCCGACGGGGACGGACTCGGAGCTGCTTGTGACCCCAACGACAACCAGTTCCCCGACCAGGACGCCGACGGGGTGGCCGATTGGAATGACTCCTGCCCAACCCACTACAACCCGGGCGAAGCGCAGTGGCTGGATATGGACGACGACGGCATCATCGACGCGTGCGGGGACCCCGACGGAGGTCAGGTGTGTAGCGCGAGCTCGACGAACGCGACCCTGACGAACTCCGGCTTCGAGAGCGGTCTCACTGGGTGGACCGTCGGTCAGACGACGACCGAGGGCGTCCAAGTAGTGAGCAGCGACACCTTCGGTGGCGTGACGGTGACTCCTAACGAAGGAAGTTCGATGCTCCGGCTGGCTGAGTCGCACAACGACAACTCGACCGCACAGCCGAGGGGTCCGAACGCGGTGTGTCAGCGCTTCACGATCACCCAGGACATGCTCCAGATGCGATTCGCCTACAACGTCTTCACTTTCGACTACTCCGGCTACGACCGGTTGATCTTCGAAGTGAGGGTCCTCGAGAATGTCAGCGACCCGAACGACGACCGCGTCCTCAGGCGGATCGACAGTCAGGCGTGGGGATCGGGGACGGCGCTCAAGACGACAGGATGGCAGGCCCAGCAGGTCAACTTCACCCAGGCGGACGTCGGCAAGACGGCACAACTGCTGTTCTCCGCCGGCGGTAGCAGCGACGAACTCTTCGCGACCTGGGCGTACATCGACGCTTCGACGGGCAACGAGCCGGCTCCGATGGCGTCGGTTGCCCCGGGCGGCGTCACGTCCTCGACCGGAACCCTGCAAACGAACGGCCTGCAGGGAGATCCCGTCATCACGATGCCTAGCGGCAACAAGTCCGACATCACGCTGAGCTTCCCGGTCACTTGTCCTGCCGGAGCGACGCTGGTCGTCGAGGAAGGGAAGCCGCACCTGCTCCTCATACCGACCGGACAGACTCCGCAAACTTTCGCGCTGGTTCCGAACGGCAGTGGTCAGTTCGTGGCGATGATCCCCGCAGCGCAGGTCGCGAGCGGCGACCTCGTAGTGGTAGCCGACTGTCAGAAGGGCAGCCAAACGATCTCCGTCAGCGAGAAGGTCGCGGAGATCATGCTCTACGACCCGGCCGGGACGATCACCAACGCGAACACGGGTGCTCCCATATCCGGTGCAACCGTGACGCTGTACAAGATGCCCGACAGCTGGACACCAGAGCAGGTCGCAGACGATGACCCGACGACGTGCCAGTCGAACCTGACCAAGCCGGAGGGCCAAGCCTGGAGCCAGCAGCTGACGCCGCAGCAGCAGGCGCTGGCGACGGTCGCTACGGACGTGACGGAGATGGAGCCCGACGTCAACCCGTGGACCACCGGCCCGGATGGCAAGTACGCGTGGGACGTAGCGGAGGGTTGTTGGTTCGTGGTCGTGCAGAGATCGGGCTTCCAGACCAAAGTCAGCCCGGTCGTCGGCGTCCCGCCGGCCGTCACCGACCTCCACCTCGCGCTGACTCCGGTCACCACGAGTGGTGGTGGTGGTGGCGGCGGCGGTGGGACGCAGCCGAGCCCGACGCCGACGCCGACAAAGAGCCCGACTCCGACTCCGACTCCGACTCCGACTGCTACGCAGTCTCCGGGGCCGCAGCCTTCACCCAAGCCGACGTCGACTCCGACGCCGCCCGAGCCGCGGCCGACGATCAGTCGCGGTGACGCTCGGGCCGCGTGTGGCGACGCTGCCTACCGCGGGACTCGCACGCGCATAGCGGGCGGTGGGGTGCTCGTGGTGGGGACTGCCGATGACGACTCTCTCGTCGGGTCCGGCGGTGACGACATCATCTGTGGTCTCGGGGGGCATGACGCCCTGCGAGGTCGCGGTGGCAACGACCGTCTCGATGGCGATGGCGGGAGGGACGCGCTCATCGGTGGCCGAGGCAGCGACGTCCTGACGGGTAACGCTGGCAGGGACTCGCTCAAGGGCAACCGCGGGAGGGATACCCTCCGAGGCGGTCGCGGCCCAGACACGCTCCAGGGTGGAGCGCACGCCGACGTGCTCAAGGGCGGAGGCGGCGACGACATCCTGAGGGGTTGGACGGGAGACGATGTCCTCGACGGAGGGGCCGGAGTCAACCAGTGCTTCGCAGGTCGGGGTGACGACGAGACCCGTCGCTGCGAATAGCTACGAGTAAGCTCCTGGCCCCTCGGGGGTCAGACAAGGAGTCAGAGGGGGCCGGTCCGAGAGGGCGGCCCCCTCGCAGTGGTAGCACGCCGCGGCGTGCGCCAATCGGTTGCGTCGGAATCCGACCGCGACGACTGGCGAACCGGAGCCGAGTGGTGTAGGTCTTATGCACTTTCAGGAGGGCCGCCGGGCTAGGTGGCGCGCTTAGAGACGGAGGTAGAGCATGCAACGAAGCAGGTTCTCTCGGGCGGGAGCGGCGCTGGCGGCGATCGTCCTCATCCTTACCGTGTTGCCGCTGGCGGGGACAGCGACCGCCAGCCATCCGGCGAACTCCTGTCTGGACGTCGAGCCAGAGACCGACACGAACCCCATAGGTACGGCGCACGTGCTCACGGCGACGCTGCGGACGCTGTCCGGCGGTCAATGCACCGGCGCGGTCGTCAACGCCACCAGCCAGACGACGATCAACTTCGATATCGACGGGCCGAACGACGCCGACGACCCCAACGCGGTGCAGGTCGATCTCACGTGTCGGATCCAGCCGAACAAGTCCTCGTGCACGGTGCAGTACACGGGCACCAGGGTCGGCACGGACACGATCTTCGGGTGGCTCGACCACGACGGTGACGGCGTGGCCGACGCCGGCGAGCCGTCCGACACGGTGACGAAGACGTGGGCCGCGGGAGCGGCGGCGCGTGTGGATTGCAACCCCGAGACCGCGACCAACCCCGCCACGGGCGCGGGTTCCGAAGAGGTCTACACCTGCACGGTCACCGACGCGCAGGGCAACCCGGTGTCGGGAGTACGCCTCGACGTCGAACAGGCCGGTGCCAACGACCCCGACAGCCGTGGGTTCACCGACGCCCAAAACACCACGGTCGATCGCAACGATGCCTGCGTCACCGATAACAACGGGACGTGCACGATCACGATCACCGGGGGCGTCGCCGGCAGCGGCACGATCTGCTTCTTCGGCGACACCGACGCGGACGCCGTGTTCAACGCGGCCGGCGGCCAGGAAGATGGCGGTGACTGCGACACCGAAACGCAAGCCACCGACGACAATGACCTCACCGACGTCGTCACCAAGACGTGGGCCGCGGCAGGCACGGCGACAGTGTTGGACTGCAACCCCGAGACCGCGACCAACCCGGCCACGGGTGCGGGTTCCGAAGAGGTCTACACCTGCACCGTCCGCGACGCGTTCGGTGCGGGGGTCGCCGGCGTGCGCATCGACGTCGAGCAGGCCGGTGCCAACGATCCGGACAACCGTGGGTTCGCCGATACCCAGAACACGACCGTCGATCGCAATGACGCCTGCATCACCGACAACAACGGGACGTGCACGATCACGATCACCGGGGGCGTCGCCGGCAGCGGCACGATCTGCTTCTTCGGCGACACCGACGCGGACGCCCTGTTCAACGCGGCCGGCGGACAGGAAGACGGCGGCGACTGCGACACCGAAACGGGGGCCACCAACGACAACGACCTCACCGACGTGGTGACCAAGACGTGGGCCGCGGCAGGCGCGCCGACACTGTTGGACTGCAACCCGGAAACCGCGACCAACCCGGCCACGGGTGCGGGCTCCGAAGAGGTCTACACGTGCACCGTGCGCGACGCTTTCAGCAACGTGGTCGGCGGAGTCCGCATCGACGTCGAGCAGGCCGGTGCCAACGATCCGGACAACCGTGGGTTCGCCGACTCCCAGAACACCACCGTCGATCGTAACGACGCCTGCGTCACCGACAACAACGGGACGTGCACGATCACGATCACCGGCGGCGTCGCCGGCACCGGCACGGTCTGCTTCTTCGGCGACACCGACGCCGACACCGTGTTCAACGCGGCCGGCGGCCAGGAAGACGGCGGCGACTGCGACACCGAAACGCAAACCACTGACGACAACGACCTCACCGACGTCGTCACCAAGACATGGTCCGCCGCTGTGGCGGCGCGGCTTGACTGCGCTCCCGAGACGTCTCTGAACCAGCCGAACACGACGCACGTCGTGACGTGCACGGTGACCGACGCCCAGGGACAGGTCGTAGCGGGCGCGCTCATCGACGTGGAGATCGCAGGCACGAACGACCCGGACAATGCAGCGAGTCCGACGTCTCCCGACATCAACAACTGCGTGACCGATCCGCAGGGCGTGTGCACGTTCCAGCACGGTCCGAACGCACCGAACAACGCGCAGAACGCGCGCGTGTCTAGCGCGGCGACCGGCACGACGACGTACCGTTCCTGGATAGACGCCGACAACAACAACACCACGGTCGAGGCGGACGCCACCGAGGGCCGCGACGAGACGGCGCAGCCGGGGGCGACCGCCGAGCCGGACCCGACCGACGTCGTCGAGAAGACGTGGAGCACGGCGACAGCGGCTCGCACGATCGATTGCGAGCCAGAGACCGCCACGAACCAGGCCGGCACCAACCACGTGGTGACCTGCACCGTGAGGAACGCGACCGGGCAGACGGTGGGAGCGGGCATCGGCGTGACGTTCACCGAGAGCGGCCCCGGCGAGATCTCGGGAGCCACCACCGTGGCGACCGATCGAAACGGTCAGGCAGCGGCGACCGTCACGTCCTCGGAGGCGGGTACCCAGACGATCACCGGAACGCTCACCGACGACATCCTCGGCAACGAGCCGGGAGAGGTCGACGAGTGCGACCGGCAAGTGAACGACCCACAGGGCTCTCCCGCCGGGATCTGCGCCGATTCGGTTACCAAGACGTGGACTAGCGCACCTCCGGTGCGGCAGTGCAACGACGGTGTCGACAACGACAACGATGGCGAGATCGACTTCCCGGACGACCCGGGTTGTGAGAGCGCCACGGACGACCGTGAGGCCGGAGCGATCCAGCGTGGCGAGGCCCGGGCAGGTTGCAGCGACCCGGCCTTCCAAGGCACGACGACCGACATCGAAGGTGGCGGTCTGCTGATCGTCGGTACCGCCGGTGACGACGCCCTCGTCGGCTCGGATGGCGACGACATCATCTGCGGCCTCGGCGGCAACGACGGCATCGAGGGCAAGGGTGGCGACGACACGCTGCTCGGCAACGCCGGCGACGACACCATCAAGGGTGGGACCGGCAAGGACGTCCTGAGAGGTGGCGGCGGCAACGACACGTTGCTCGGTGGCCCCGGCCAGGACACCTTGTTGGGTGGTGCCGGGAACGACTCCCTGCGTGGTGGAGGCGGCAAGGACGTCCTCCGCGGCGGGATCGGCAATGACACCCTGATCGGTGGCGGGGGCAACGACCTGCTGCTGGGCGGAGCCGGCAGGGACTCCCTCAAGGGCAACGCCGGCATCGACACCCTCCGGGGTGGCGGTGGCAGTGACACCCTCCAGGGTGGCCGTGACGACGACATCCTGAAGGGCGGAGGCGGTAACGACACCCTGAGAGGCTGGACCGGCAACGACGCCCTCGACGGTGGTCGTGGACTCGACCAATGCTTCGGCGGTCGAGGAAATGACAGCCTGCGTCGCTGTTAACAACCAGCAATTAGCTCCTGCCCCCTAGCGGTCAGACCAAGGAGTCAGAAGGGGCCGGTCCGAAAGGGCCGGCCCCTTTAGTTATCTGCGCCCGAATCTGGCCCCGCGGGCAACTCAGGTCGTGTCACGACCGTTAGTACATAAGAGCGAGTAACGTTTCTCGCTTGACGTGTGGCCGGCGGTTCTTTCTAAGGAGGCGGGCGTGACCGGATCAATCCGTAGCTTTGACCGCGCCGGGGTCGCGTTCGCGACCGCGGTGATGATCGTTCTGGCACTGGTCGTGCCCTTCGCCGGAAGCGCCCTAGCGTCGCATCCGGTGGGGTCGTCGCTCGAGGTCCTAGAAGAGGTCGACACGAATCCCGCGGGGACGACCCACACGCTGACTGCCCAGCTGTACCAGGGCACCACCAGCAGCCCTTCGACCGTCGCGACCGGCCAGCTGCCGGTGAATATCGACTTCGAGGTCGAGCAGGGTCCCGCGATCCGGGCCAACTGCGCGCCGCAGGGCGAGACCTGTCAGGGCGGCGAGGTCCAGACCTCTGAGAACACGCCGAACGTCCCCGACATGACCTGTGACATCCAACCCGGGTCATCGTCGTGCAGGGTCGTGTTCACCTCCGACAACAGCGGGACGAACATCATCCGCGCCTTTATCGACGAGGGGCGCAACAACGGTGGTGCCGCGAACAGCACCTATGACCTGACCGAGGGACGCTACGCGGGCCCCACCGATTGCGGAGCCAGATCCACCTCGCCGAGCGGGACCGGCGCGGGGCAACGCTGCGACTACTCGTCTTCGTCGGGAGCGAACCTGACGCCACAGCCGGGGCAGACGGCCGAACCAGACGGCACCGACGTGGTGGAAAAGACGTGGGGACAGGCGATCGCGGGCAACACCTGCATCGACGTCGACCCCAACAGCGACATCAACCCCTCAGGGACGGATCATCAGATCACCGCCACCGTGACGACGGCCGCGATGCGGACGGGTTCGAACGATCCTTCGGCCGACAACTGCAACTCGACGTCGAACCCGGGCGTGCCTCGCGCCGGCGTGCAGGTCGAGTTCTCGTTGAACGATCTCGCCACCGGGATCCCCGGCAGCGACGACCCCAACGCGTTCTTCGCCTCGGTCAACGGCCAGACGACGAACCCGAGCTCGGGCGGTCCGAACTCGGTCACCTGCACGACAGACAACTTCGGACGCTGCACGGTCGTGATCCGCACCGTGCAGCCGACCGCCGTCGGTGACAACTACGTCATCGGCTCGGTACCAGGCGCGACCGGCGGGACCGGCGGCGCGTGCGCGAATCAGTCCTTCCCCGGCACCACCGGCGGCACCGGGAGCGGTGCGCAGAACTCCTGCACCGCAGAGGTCGTGCGCAAGGAGTGGGTATCGCCCGCAACCGTTACCTCCGTAGATGCCCGTCCCGAAGAGGACACGAACGAGATCAACACCCCTCACACCATCACGGTGCGCACCGGGAACGCTCTCGGCGAGACGCTGTCGGGGCAGGTCATCACGTTCGATGTGACGTCGGGTGTCAACTCCACGCGCGACATCGACAACAACACGTCTACCCCGGGCGGCTTCATCGGCCAGTGCACCACGGGAGCCGACGGAACCTGCGCGGTGTCGTACTCGAGCGCGCTCGTCGGCGACGACGTCATCACCGCGTGCATCGACGCCAACACCGATTTCAGCTGCGCCGGGACGGAGGCGGACTCCGGCAACACGACGACGGGTGACAGCAACGACGACCAGGTGACCAAGCACTGGGTCCCCGCTGGTGCCGGTGCTTCCCAGGTCGCCCTGGACATGGAAGGTTGCAACGGGTCTACGACGAACCCGGCCGACGCGTCGTGGAACGAGACGGCAACTCCGAACGACGTCTCGGACGACCGCAACGACGCGCACGCAGTGTGCGCGGCCGCATTCAGCTCTGCGGGGACGACCGTTCGTGTTCCGATCACGTTCACGATCACCTCGGGGCCTGGCACGTTCGTCGTCCCGTCCACGACCAACGACTCGAGCCTCGAGGAGGGTTCGAGCGACGATCTCGGCCGCAGTGTCACGGCGGAGCCCGGCAGCTGCGCCACCGGCGCCTCCGGCCCCGGGGGCGCGTCGACGAACTCGGGCAGCACGGGCACCGGGTCGGGCAGCTACAACTGCGCCTTCCTGCTATCCGACACGACCGGCAATACCGTCGTCAGTGCCTGCATAGAAGGAACGACCACGTGCGACACCGGCACGAAGCCATGGCAGACCACCGTCCAGAACGCGCGCAACGTCATCGTGACGCCGAAGACGGCGCAGAACGCGCCCGGCACCAGCCACACGTTCACCGCGACGGTCACCGACCGGTTCGGCAACCGCGTGCCCGGCGTGACGATCACGTGGTCCCGCACCGGCGAGGGCGTCATCACGAGCCAGGAGACGACGACGAACGCCGAAGGTCAGGCGCGGGTCGTCGTTAGGTCCGACACCCAAGGGACCACGACCGTCGCCGCCACGATCCCCGCGGCGCAGACGGATTGTGACGAGGCCTCGGGAGCACCCGCAGGGAGAGAGGGGTCGACGGCCGGCAACTGCACCGACTCCGGGACCAAGACGTGGGGCTCGGGTGGCACTAACCAGTGCTCCGACGGCGTCGACAATGACAATGACGGTCTGACCGACTTCCCCGACGACCCGGACTGCTCGAGCGAGGCCGATAACACGGAGTCGGCGGAGACCGGGTTCCCCGAGCAGGAGTTCGGCGGCGCGACCGGTCAGCCGGTGTCGAGCGGTGCCTGTGCCGGGTTCACGACCGGGTCGGTGCAACAGAACCCGAACGGCGACGGCCTGATCATCGTGGGGACGAGCGAGGCGGACGCGCTGCAGGGCAGCGAATCGGGCGACACGATCTGTGGCCTCGGCGGTGCCGACACGATCAACGGCGCCGGTGGTGGCGACACGATCTACGGCAACGGCGGCAAGGACGCCATCAACGGTGGCGACGGCAACGATCGCCTGCTGGGCAACATCGGCAAGGACGTGATCATCGCCGGAGCCGGCGCCGACCGGATCGAGGGCGGCAAGCACAACGACAACATCGGCGGCGGTGACGACAACGACGTCCTGTTGGGCCAGGGTGGCTGGGACACGTTGAAGGGCAACGCCGGCAACGACACCTTTGTCGGAGCCGGAGGCAACGACATCATCCAGGCCGGTGGCGGCGACGACATCGCGCGTGGCAACGCCGGCGACGACGTGATGAAGGGGTTCGACGGCAACGACCGCCTCCGCGGGGGCCGCGGGTCGGACATTCTGCGCGGCAGCGGCGGCCGTGACCTGCTGTGGGGTGGTGGCGGTGACGACGTCCTGAACGGCGGCGGGGGCCGAGAC
>DASZOC010000060.1:0-17712 GCA_035550975.1 Actinomycetota bacterium
CGAGGGCGGGGCGCGGGTCGACCTAGGGGGCCGGGTGGCGGGTCCGCTGCGCGACTACTCGCTGTGGGAGTGGGGGCGGGGTGAGCCACTGCCGATGTTGTTCTTGCTGGTCGTGATCCCGTTGCTGGCCTGCGTGTGGGCCGGCGTATCCGCGCGGCGCCGCGCCGGTGACCCGAGCGCGATGCTCCACGTCCTACTGGTTGCCTCTCCCGTATCCGCGGTGACGCTGACGCTGGTCGGGGCGATCGGTCGACTGCGGCTCGCCGGCGTCGTGAAAGGGTCCGGATACGCCTCGGTCGCGCCGGACGCTGTGCTCGTGTTCGTGCTGTCGTTCCTCGCCTGCGGGGTTCTCGGCGCCCTGGGGTGGTGGCTGGTGGACGCCTCGTCGGTGCCCGCGTTGTCGGGAGAAGAATGATGCTGGAGGTCTTCGACCATCTCGTCGTCGGCGCGCTCGGGTGCAACTGCTACATAGTCGGAGATCCCGATACGCGTGAGGCGATAGTCATCGATCCCGGCGATGACGCCGACGCGCTCGCGACTTCGATCGCAGCGAAGGGGCTTACCGTCACCGCTATCGTCGCGACCCACGCGCATTTCGACCACGTCCTCGCAGCGGCGCGCCTACGCGAGCTGACGGGCGCGCCTTTCATGTTGCACGACGACGACAAACCGGTGCTGTCGTGGCTGCAGGAATCCGGCCGCTTGTTCCTGGGTGTGGAGCTGCCTCCGCCGCCGGAGGTCGACACTGCAGCTGCTGAAGGCGACCGAGTCACCGCGGGGGCCGTGGAGCTAGAGGTGGTCCACACCCCGGGTCATTCCCCCGGGTCGATCAGCCTGGTATCGCCGGAGGCGGTGTTCTCAGGAGACACGTTGTTCGCGGGGTCGATCGGCCGCACCGACCTTCCGGGGGGCGACACGCAGGCGCTGCTCGATGCCGTGGCCGGCAAGCTGTTCACGCTCGACCTGGACCTGCCCGTGTACCCGGGGCATGGGCCTGCTACGACGCTGGGCGAGGAGCAGCGCTCGAATCCGTTCGTCGGCACGCGCAGCAAGCTGTGGTTGCCGCCGAACTGACGGACCGAACGCGCGTTACGCGATGTAGGGCGGGACCCCCGGGACCGGGACGCCGGGGTAGCGGTCGACCTCGCGCTCCAGCGTCACCTTGACGTGGTCCTGGCGCGTCGCGATGCGGCGGTCGGTCTCACGGAACCCCAGCTTCTGTAGTCGCCTGAGCTCGCCGGCGTGTGACTTGCGCGGCTTGCCGTCGGGCGCGGTCAGGTACACGTCCAAGATGATGCTCTGCGTGACCTTCTTCTGTTTCTCGGCCATAGGCCGCAGACTTTACCTCTTATACAGAGGAAGTCTCCCGCTCGGTGAGTTCGATGACCGATGTCCGGTTCTTGTGCGCCCGCTCGTAGTCACGCACCTTCTGCAACCGCGACGCGGGCGCATCCGACAACTGCTCCCTGATCTCTGCCACCGTCAGCGAGTCGTAGCCCGGCCACGGCTCCTGCGTACGCAGCGACCCGATGCGCTTGAGGATCGTCGAGCGGTTCGCGTTCTTCGCTTCGTACTGCTCGACCGCCCGTAGCTCTTCCTGGCTCAGGTCCTTCAACCGCGATACGACGTCGTCGGCAGTCAGGTCGTCGTAGTTCGGGATCGGAAGGTCCCGTGGCATCGTGATCGTTCGGTCGGTAGCGGGCACCTGCTCGCGCACCATCTCGCCGGCCAGCTTCGGAAGGACCTCGCGCAGGGACTCGAGCATGTTCTCTTCGTCCGCGAGGATCGACGACGCCAGCTGCGCGGTCTCGTTGTCGCCGATGGCCCGTGCCACGTTCTCGATCGTCTCGTAGGTCGCGATCTCCAGCGTCTCGCTGGTCGCTTCGTCGCGTGCGTTCCGAACGAGCTTCTCGCCGACGCTCTTGCCCCGGAGCATGTCGATCGGCGCCTTGCCCATGACCAACGTGTTCTTGAGGATGGTCTGGCCGATGCCGAAGCCGATCTGCAAGGGGTTCTTGCGGAAGCCGAGGTCCTGGAGCCGCCTCTGGACCTTCTCGGCGTGACCGCGCGTTTCCCGCAGGTGCGTCTCGAGGCCGCGGCGGTAGTCGCCGGGAGGCGTCATCGCGATGTGTGCGCTAAGGGTCTGGATCTGAGCGGTCTCGGTGGCGTGCGCCTCGGCTAGGAGCTGCTGCACGATCTGCTTACCCTGGTTCGTGTGGTGGTGATGGCTCATGACTGCTCCTTCGACTCGTGACTATGGGATATCCCTCGTCTACCCATCGCGAGGCGCGGCGACACTTCCGCTAGAGCCAGCCTCGCTTGCGGAAATAGACGTAGAGGCCGCTGCCCGAGACGGTCATCAAGCCGAGCGCGAACCAGAAGCCGAACCGGCTGCCGTCGTCCGGGACGAGATCGAAGTTCATGCCGTATACGCCCGCGATCAGCGTGAGCACCGCGAAGATCGCCGCGTAGGCGCTGAGCTTGCGGCTGACCTGGTTCAAGACGTTCGACTGCTCCGAGCGCGTCAGGTCGAGGACCGCCTGGGCGAGATCGTCGACGTTGCGGACCTCGTCGGCGATCCGGAGGAGATGGTCCTGGACGTCGCGGAACAGCGGCTGGGTCTCGGGGGCGAAGCTCGCCACCGTCGGCTTGTCGACGCTCCAGTCCAACAACCGCGACGCTGGGAAGACGTACCGGCGCATGCGGGAGATCCTCTGCTTGACGTTGTAGAGCTGGCGTTGGAGCGGGGCTCCGGGCGTTTCGAGCGCCAGTTCCTCGAGGTCTTCGATCGTCTGCTCGAGGTCGTCCGCGATCCGTTGGTAGTCGTCGACCACCACGTCGAAGATCGTGTGCAGCAGCGACGACGGATGCTCGGGAAGTGCCTCGGCCTCGCGCCACCGTTGTTTCGCCGCTTCGATCGTGCGACCCGCCCCTGCGTGGATCGTCAGCACGTAGCGGTCGCCGACGAAGCACGCGATCTGGCGCGCCTCCAGCTGGTCGGAGACCTCGTCGAGCTGGTGCAACACGAAGAAGCGGTGCCCCTCGTAAGACTCGATCTTCGGGCGCTGGCGCGTGCTCATCGCGTCCTCCACGGCGAGCGGGTGGAGCGCGAACTCCTGTGCGATCAGCTCGACGTCGGCACGCGTGAGGTCGTCGACGTCGGCCTCGGCCCACAACACGTTTCCTGCCTGTGCCCGGAGGTCGGAGAGCCGGTCGAGGTCCTCGACCTTCGTCCACCCCCCGTGCGCGGAGTGGCATATCGCCATGATCATGCAGCGAACCCTATTGCCGCGGCCAGCAGGGGACTATGCCCTGGTTTGTCCGGTTAAGTGTGCGATGGACGGTGAAAAACGTGATCTGCGGCAGGAATGGGCGCCGGCGCACCGAACAGGCCCGCAGGAGGAGGTAGATGAAGAAGACGCTCGTCCTTGCGATCGCTCTCGGTGTCGTCTGTGGCAGCTTCGTTTCGAGCGCCCAGGCGGGACGTACCCGCATGCTTCCAGGCACGAGCACGTTCTACCTCCGAACAACCGACGCTGCTTGCCAGACGGGTTTTGCTCTATCGATCGAAGACGGGCCGGACGCGGCGAACTGCGGCTATGTAGACGGCGGGCTTCCGCAGGAGGGAACGATCGCTGTGCTGGGCAAGTACACGACCCAGCGAACCTGGATCGCACAGGACGGGCTTCCGATGACGGTCGACGCGACGCGTCCGGTCACAACCGATATCACCCTCAAGAGTTTCCAACCTAGGTCGCCTGCCAGCCTCGGTACCGGCCAAGCGATCTTCGACGTCGTGCTGACCGGGTTCTCCGGCGGTGAGCAGGTCGTCCTCGGAGAAGCACAGGAGTCGTACGTTGTTACGCCTGGTACCTACGAGTATCAGCTGCGTTTCGACGTCGACATCCCCGACGAGTTGCACCGGACAACGGTGACTTCTCTGGAGATGACCACTGTGGTCAGGGGCCCGGTGTTGTTGCACGGCGCCTTCTCCGTGGACGACCCGAGCTCGTCGATCAACGTGCCGACACTCGTTAAGACGCGACGTACTAGGCGATAGGGGTTCCCAGCTCCTCACGCAGACGCGCGCAAGTCTCTAGCTCGGCGACCGATCGAAGACCCTCGAAGGTGGCGGTGGCCGCATCCAGAATCGATCGAACCTCGGACGGCTCGCTCACTGTCGCGAGGTGCAGCAGTGAGTTGGACTGCTCCCACGGGGCTCCGAGGCGCTCGAACCCTTCTGCCGATCCTCGCAAGAGGATCCGCGCCCGTTCGGTGTCGGCTTCCGAAGCCGCGACTCGACCCTCGAGTCGGTCCAAGAAGTAGCCGAGCGCGATGAGCTCTCCGCGCTCGGCTTCGGCCCGCGCCATCGGCAACATCTCGCGAGCCTCGTCCCACCTCTCCATACCTGCGACTACATCGGTCCACGCCTCGAGGTGGATGCACAGGAACTGGCTCGGTTCGAGACGCAGCAGACTTCGTGCCTCTTCCAACTCGCCTTTGTGCGCGAGTGCGCGGCACATCGGCGCCCGGCTCCCGATGAGGTTGACCGGCATGTCGCGGTCCGCGTGGAACCGGCGCAGGATCATCAGATAGCGCTCCGCATGGTCCGTTTCTCCTCGCAGCTCGTGACACAGAGCAGCGAACCCATACGGGCGCATGACGTAGGGCGGAGGTAGGTCTCTCGCATCTTCGTTCTGGACGCGTTCGATCTGCTCTTGATCCTGCAGGCATCCGTCCCAGTCGCCCGCCATGAACCGCGCTGACGTTCTCCAGACGAGGCCATGTTGGAACGCGCCGGCATCGACGCCCTCGGCTCGTTCGACACATTCAGTTGCCCGAGCGATCGCGGTCCGATAGTGGCCGATGAACGTCGAGTTCCACGCTGCCATCGCATACACGTCACATACCTCGGTCACATCCGTCAGCCGCGGCACCAACTGGAGCCGCTCGTCGATGATGCGGGCCATGTTTCCGAAGCGTCGTTCCGTCAACTCCCATAGGCTCGTGGCGTCCAAGATCGACGAGATCAGGTCTGCGTCGTCGATCCGCCGAGCGATCTCGAGAGCCTCACTCGCTGCTCTGCGCCCGGCGTCGTCGCGTTCTTCGTAACCTTGGATCTGCGCCCATGCACGCGCCGACAGAAGAAGGCACCTAGCCCGAGCATCGCCTGCAGGGGCGTGTTCTAGGCCGAGCTCTATGACAGACGCGACGTCAGCCGCGCTGGGCGCGTCTTCCATCATGCCTTGCCACCTTGTAGCAACAACGCTGGCTTTCGCAGCGAGGCGGGCGACGGCTTCGACGTCTGCATCCTCAGTCGCGCGCCACTGTTCGAGCGCCTCGAGGTATGCCTTCCACGCCGCGTCGCCCGCATGAGGGTTGTGCACGTCTCCGAGAGCTTCCAGAGCCTCAGCGCGTTCTGCGTCTCGCGATAGTTCGACTGCGTCGGCTCCGAACCGAGCAGCTTCTTGGAGAGAGAAACGCTGAGCGGCCGCTGCAGCAGCTCGCATCGACAGATCGCGCGCGCGCAGACGCAGTTCCTCGCCACCCATCAGCTTGAACGCGGAGCTGAAATGGTGAGCCAACGGTTCGGGGAGTTCTTCGAATCGGTCGCCCACCTTCTGCATGAGCCATCCGCCGATGCGGGCATGAGCCGTCCCTCGTATCGCTCGAGGTAGACCCTCGTAGGCAACATCACGAATCAATGCGTGCTTGAAAGCATACTCGGTCTCGCCCTCCATCGACGACGTCAGCCGTTCGACGATCAGCTGGCGGCGTTCAAGAGCTCGCAGCGATCCTTCTAACCTGTCACTGTCCATCGCGGCCATGAGGGCGCCGGGCCAGAAGAAGCGCCCTACGACGGCCGCTTGCTGCAGAACCCGCTTGTCGAACGAGTCGAGTGAATCAAGACGCGAGACGATCACGCCCTCGACGTTGTCCGGAAGGTCGATCGCCGTTGAACCGTCCGACAAGACCCAGCTGACGGACTTCTGCAACAGCTCTTCTTCGTTTAGGTGGCGGATTATCTCTTCGAGGAAGAAGGGGTTCCCTTCTGATCGCTCGACGACACTTCTTAGTCCTTCCGGCAATCGATCTGTACCCAGCAACGACTTAGCCATCGCTGCCCGTTCGGTGTCGTCGAGCGGTTGTAGAGGCAACGTCACGAGGTTGAGGATGTCTGAGGCAAAAGGCGAACCTCGCATCTCGTCGGGACGGGCCGTGCAGAGGAAGAGCACTTGCCCAACGGTCCGTTCGACGAGCTCGCCCACGAGCTGTCGGAGAACATCGTCGGCCCAGTGGACATCTTCGATGACGACGAGCAGGGGATCGGTTCGGGCAAGACCGCTGAGTAGCGCACGCCATGCGTTCGCCAACAAACGGTAGACCTCGCGCGGGTCGATCTCCCGCAACGGGTCGTCGTCCGGATGGACACCAAGAGTCACTGCTAGAGCGGCCGCGGCAAAGTTGACCTGTGCTGCTGTGCCGGGGCTCGTCTCCGCAACCAGCGCCTCGATCTTCGACATCACCGATCGAGGAGGATCCGTAGTGACGATGCCCGTAGCGCGGCGCAGGATCTCCGCCAGCGGAGCCAGGCTCTGCCCTTGTCCCTGCGCGAGACACCTGCCGACCAGCAGATTTGCGCCCGACGCATCGAGTCTCTGGCTGATCTCGAGAGCCAACCGGCTTTTGCCGATCCCAGCTTCTCCTGTCAGCAGAACCAGATGTGGTTCCTGCTGGTGGAGCACACGATTGAACACTGTCGCAACGAGTTGAAGTTCCGTTACGCGACCGACGAGCGGAGCGCGATGAGAAACCGACGCTTCATCCTGCGCCTTCTCGCTTAGGACTTCGAATGCGCTGACCGGTTCCGTGCGCCCTTTCAGGAACTGTGGTCCGAGTGTCTTGAGCATGTAGCGCCCGCTAGCAGCGCCGGCTGTACGTTCCCCAATGACGATCGATCCTGGCGCCGCTATGGCTTGCAGGCGCGCGGCAACATTCACCGGGTCCCCCGTCACGAGGAGGTTGTCGCCGGGCTCTCCTGCGGCGAGGACTCGACCTGTGTTGATTCCGATGCGGAGTTGTAGGCGCTCGTCGTCATGACGGACCGAGTTCCACTCGTCTAGCTCCGACAGCATCGACCGCGCCGCCCTGACCGCGCGTACCGGATCGTCTTCGTGTGAAGTCGGCACTCCGAAGACTGCCATGATCGCGTCCCCGATGAACTTCTCTATCGTGCCGCCTTCTCGAATAATGTGGTTGACCATTGCCTCGAAGAAGTCCGACATTTGCGCATGGACAACCTCGGGGTCGCGTGTCTCAGCCCGCCACGTCGAGTCGACAACGTCGGCGAACAGGATCGTGGCAAGCTTGAGCATTCCCGCGGGCGGTGACTTCGGACGCCCGACGCGTGACCCGCACGAAGGACAGAACCGGGCTTCGGACGGCATGGGCGCCGAGCAGTTGGCGCACACCTCGTGCTGCGGAGCACCACACGCGTGACAGTAGCGACTGCCCTCCGGATTGGTTGCGCCACACTGGCTGCAGACGGCCACCCGCGAAGAATAGAAGCTGCGTGAGTCGCTCGCTGGTTCCGGGTTGTGTTGTCGGATCGCGTCGCGCGGCTGAAAGGTCGTGCCGTAGCCGTGGAACGATCTCATGCGACGACCCGTCAGAGAGGAATGAGCATGGTGTCGGTTATCGCAGCTGTGTCTGTGGCACTTGTCGTGAGTGGTTGCGGCACGGACGTCGCGCCTCCCGCGGCCGGGGCCGATGACGTCGTGTCGCACACGCCGGCCCCGGATCCTCTCGATCCTGCGGGGCCCGAGCGCGTCGAGCCGCGCGACGGTCTCGTGGAGGTCCGGGCGACGCGCTGGGACCGGTATCGCGTGCGCGACGGGGGCCGCGCGACCGATCTGTTCTTCTGGTCCGGCGTCGAGGACTGCTACGGCGTCGACCGCGTGGAGGTCGATTACAAGAAGCGGACGGTCGAGGTGACGATCTTCGAGGGCAGGGAACCGGCTGCCGCGGTCTGTATCGAACTGGCGGTACGGAAGGTCGTGCAGGTCCCGCTCGAGGAGGGCATCGGCGAGCGCAAGGTGGTGGACGGGGGAGCGGAGGGCTAGCATCGGGCCCGTGAGCGACGCGACGAAGCGTTACCTCGTGGCAGGCGAATGGAAGCCCTCGGAAGAGACCTTCGACGTCAAGAGCCCGTACGACGACAAGGTCGTGGCGACCGTAGCGAGCCCCTCGGACGCCGACGTGGAGGCCGCGGTGGCTGCCGCATCCGAAAGCTTCGGCGAGACCAGGAAGCTGCCGTTGCACGTTCGGGCCGATGCCCTCGCGCACATCTCGGAGCGGCTCGCGGAGCGCTCCGGCGAGATCGCGGAGCTGATCGCGCGCGAAGGCGGCAAGCCGCTGAAGTGGGCGAAGGTAGAGGCCGCTCGCGCGGTGTCGACGTTCGGCTGGGCCGCAGAGGAATGCCGCCGCGAAGGTGGCGAGCTGATGCGGTTCGACTCCGACGCGTCGGCCGGCGCACGCGTCGGTATCGTGCGACGTTTCCCACTGGGGCCGGTCCTTGCCATCACGCCGTTCAACTTCCCGGTCAACCTCGTCGCCCACAAGATGGCTCCCGCTCTGGCGGTGGGCGCGCCGATCGTGATCAAGCCGGCGACGAAGACCCCACTCGGCGCACTGTTGCTGGGGGAGCTGTTCTGCGAGACGGAGCTCCCCGAAGGGATGCTCTCGGTCCTCCCGATAGGAGGGTCGAAGGCAGGAGAGCTCGCCAAGGACGAGCGCTTCGCCAAGATCAGCTTCACCGGGTCGTCTCAGGTCGGCTGGGACCTCAAGCAGGCGGATCCGAAGAAGACCGTCACGCTCGAGCTCGGCGGCAACGCCGGTGTGATCGTTCATTCCGATGCGGACCTCGAACGCGCCGCCAGCCGCATCGCGTTCGGTGGCTACTACCAGGCGGGGCAGTCCTGCATCGCGGTGCAACGCGTGCTCGTGCAACGTGACGTCGCCGACGAGTTCCGTGACCTGCTTGCCGCAGAGGTGTCGAAGCTGAAGACCGGCGACCCGCTCGATCCCGAGACCGACGTGGGGCCTCTGATCGACCACGACTCGCTCGAACGTGTCTCGGCGTGGGTCGACGAGGCAGTGCAATCGGGCGCGGAGATCGTGACCGGCGGCAAACGCGAGGACCCGTTCTACCTGCCGACGGTCCTGAGCCGCACGACCGACGACATGAAGGTCCGCTGCGAGGAGATCTTCGGCCCCGTCGTCACCCTCGGGACCTACGAGCGCTTCGAAGACGCGATCGAGGAGGTCAACAACTCTCGTTACGGGCTGCAGGCCGGCGTATTCACCAGAGACGTCGATCGCATCTTCCTCGCGCATCGCGACATCGAGGTCGGCGGCGTGATCGCGAACGACGTGTCTTCGTTCCGCGCCGACCAGATGCCGTATGGAGGGACGAAGGATTCGGGGCGGGGACGCGAGGGGTTGCGATGGGCGATGGACGAGATGACCGAGCCGCGCATCCTCGTCTTGTCAGACGTCCCGCTCTAGCTTTGAGGTGGGTCCGGCGGGCGTGGGCGGGGCCGTGGAGCGCGATCGGTCTCTTGCTGTCGTTGTCGTTCCGGTCGCGGCGTGTCGCTCGAGGCGTCGTGGTTGCGGAGGGCGCGACGTGGCCCCGCAGACTGGGATGGAGGTACCGCGCGATCACGTTCGGCCATATCGTGCTGTGTGTGGACGAGGTCGATGATCGGTTGCTCGACCACGAGATGGTCCATGTGACCCAGTACGAGCGGTGGGGGCCGTTCTTCGTCCCCGCCTACCTGGTGGCATCGCTCTGGGCGAACCTCCGCGGGGGCCGCGGCTATGCCGACAACCGGTTCGAGGTCGCAGCCCGTTCTTCCAGGCGGTCGGCGCCCGACGGAGAGCCTCTGGAACGTAGGCTGACTTGTCAGGTTCCAGACAAGATTCCGAAGACCTCTGGCGTTACAGTAACAACCGTGACGCGAGCTCCCACCACGGTGGGCGAACAGGAGGGGCGCGATGGGCCAAGAGGAGGTTGATCTGAGTTCGGGTGTCGAGGCGAGTACAAGCCTTCCGAACCCGGACGCGGTGCGTCAGGCGATCATCGCGATCTACGAGGATCTATGTTCCCTCTGCGACGCGCTGGGACTGCCGAAGCCTCCGCATTCAGGTTGAGTCACACGGGTGTGGAGAGCCACTGTTTGGCTCGCTGCGCGGGGAGATCCATACCTTTCTGTTCGTAGTACTTGATGGCACGCTCGACCGCGTCGGCCGCGCGATCGCGATTCCCGGTCGTTCGGTAGATGTGCGCGGCGTCCATCCACGTATTAGCGCGCCAGTCCAAGAACTCGGTCGGTTCGATATGCCGAATGGCATCGTTGATCAGTCCAAGACCTTCCTCGTATCGGCCCTGACAGGTGCGTACACGCGCGAGGACGGTTCGACAAACCGCCTGGGTCAGGACGTCATCGTCGACCGTGATCTGTAAGGCGTGGTCGACGAGCCTTTCCGCCTCTGCGATGTCACCGCGGGTACAGCGCACGTCGGCCAAAACGGCTAGCACGGTCGGCAGCACAGCTTTCTCGTTCTTCGAGCGAAGCGTTTCGCAGGACCATCGCAACTCGGCCTCGGCTGCTGCGAGGTCTCCCGCGAGCATCTCGACCTTCGTTGCCTCGAATACGCTCCAGGCTCGCGCCATCTCGAGGCCCATCTCCATGTGGATCGCGCGCTGTCGCGCGATCAATCGACGCGCTTGCTCGAAGTTGCCCTCGCAGGCTTCAATCACTGCCTGGATAGCGCTTCCTAGAGCTTCCGCCCGGCGTTCTCCGTTCGTTCGCGCCCACGTGAGGAAATCGGCGACCTTCGCCCGCAGTTCCCCCAGATGGATGGGACCCCACGAAAGCGACTGGATTTCCACACGCCGGTACTGGCTCTCCCTCCGGGTGTCACCAGAGGCGTGGGCATGTTGGATCGCTTGCTTCAACGCGTCCTGAGACTTGCCGCTCTGACCGAGGCTGTCATACGCCCAGGACAGCAGCCTCCACGCGTATGCGAGTCCCACGTGGTCGCCCAGGTCCGTGAATGTCTTGATGGCTTGCTCAGAGAGTTGAATTGTCTCTTCCACACTCTTGTCGGGTCTGGAGTGGATGTGGCATTCATCAAGGCTCAGTCGGGCACGAGCCTCCAGGACCCGGTCTCCTGCGCGCTGGGCTAGGACAATGGTCTCGTTCAGAATGGTCTCTGAAGCCTCGTAATCACCGTGTTCCCACAAGGCTTCACCCAGATCGAGCAGCGTCCTAGCTCGCTCCGCATCGTCATCGTCGAGAAGAGAAGCAGCTCGTGACAACAATGTGCGAGCAGCGTTGATGTCGCCTCTACCGAGACCGCGTCTTCCACCGTCGGCGAGGTAGCGCGCGGCCAGTTGGTTCGTCCGCGACCCGGGCGGCTCTTCGATACCCAACTCGGACCGATATGAGTGAGCCTGTTCGAAGTGGTAGCCGATGATCTCTTCGTACTCGATCACCCGGTCGCCGAGGGTTTCGGCAGCCCACTCTGCGTATCTGGCATGAAGATCGGCTCTCGTTTGCTTGGGCAAGCCGTTGTACGCAGCATCCCGGATGAGGATGTGTCGGAAGCGGAACAGCTCTTCTCCACCTGCCCCGGGTTCCCGCTGGATCACACCTTTGCGATGAACTGAGAGGAGGCAATCCTTGACATCATCGGAACCTGTCAGACCAACCACTGCCTCGGTTGAGAAGACTTTGCCGACGACCGCCGCGACTTCTATTACGGAGCGCTCTTCGCGGGGCAGTCGTTCGATACGGGCGCTCAACAGGGCTTGGATCGTCGGAGGGATCATCACCTGAGTGATGTCGCGCGTGGTGGCCCAGGTATCGTCGGACTCGACGATGACGCCGTCATCGATCAGCATGCCGATCGTCTCTTCCAGGAAGAGTGGGTTGCCCCCCGAGGCTTCGAGGATGGCAGTCAGGTCGGGCGCCGCGGGTTTCCCCAACAACGAGGCGAAGAGGTCTGCCGCGTCGTCCGACTTCAGCGGCTCGAGATTGACGGTGGTCGAGTTGAGCTTGCCGCCGCCCCACGTCGGCCGCTCCTCCAGGAGTTCGTGCCGCGCCAGACACAACACCATCAGGGGAGAGTCTTGCGTCCACTCGACAACATGGTCTACGAGATCGAGGAAGGCGGGCTCGGCCCAATGGATATCGTCGAAGACCACCACGAGTGGTTGCCGGCGCGCGAGTATCTCCAGGTAGCGCCGGATCGCCCAGAACGTCTCCTCCTGACCCGCCGTCGCCTCGCCCAACCCGATCGCTTGACCTACGACGTTCGCGATCGTCTTCGCGTCCTCATCCATCGCGATCAAGTCCGTCAGTCGACCGAGCGCATCCTCTTGTGAATCACTGTCCGAGATCTCGGCCGCGTCGCCCAGAGCTTCCGCGATCGGCCACATCGTGATGCCGTCGCCGTAGGACAGGCACCGGCCGCGGAGCACCCTCGCCCTGTCCTGGACCTTGTCCAGGAATTCGCGCGTCAGCCGCGATTTTCCGACGCCGGCGGTACCGAGAACAGTAAACAACGCACAGGTGCCGTCTTCTACGACACCGTCGAACGCACGCATCAGTGCTTCCAGCTCGCGGGTTCGTCCGACCAGGTTCGTTTCGAACCTACGGGTCGCGATCTCATCCCGCAGACCGCTCACCAGCAACGCTTCTAATCGTTCCGTTCGTCCCCGGAGATCGACATCTCCCAGAGGTTCGGCGATCACGGCCGGGCCTACCAGCCGGCACGTCGGTCCGCCTATGACAACGCCTCCGGGCGGAGCCAGCTTCTCCAGGCGGGCCGCAGCATTGACGGCATCGCCGATGACCGACGCGGGGCGGTCGAGGTCCGCGCCGACTATCACTTCCCCAGTGTTGATGCCGACCCGGATCTGGATCTGCTCGTCGAGCCGGTCTCGGAGCTCGACGTCTAGCGTGCGGATCGCCTGTTGCATGTCGAGGCCTGCCCGCACGGCCCTCAGCGCATCGTCTTCGCGGACCGTCGGGACACCGAAGACCGCCATCACGGCGTCCCCGACGAATTTCTCGACGACACCACCGTGACGCTCGACCGCCGTCCGCATCACGTGGAAGCAACGGTTCATGACCTCGCGCAGCGCCTCGGGATCGAGGCGTTCTGCCAGCGCCGTCGAGCTCACGACGTCGGCGAACAGGACGGTGATGACCTTGCGGGATTGCAGGCCGGCGGCACGCTCGAGTTCTGTCCCGCAGGCGAGACAGAACCGTGCTCGCTCGGGGTTGTCCTCGCCGCACCGCCCGCAGATGCCCACCCGCGAAGGATAGGGCTCGCACCGCTTGGGTTCCGGGAGGAGACCGATCGCGAGGGTCCACCGCCGCAGGTTTCAGGCACTTCCGCGCAGAAATACCTGTGTCAGGGCAAAGCGAGCGCTGAGGGGAGGGACGTCGGTGCGTGCTCGAGGCGTCATCTGCGTGGTCGCCGTCGTCGCGACCGCGTTGGTCGCACCGGCATCCGCGACGACTGCGGGCGAGCCGGTGATCGAGGACAACATCGTCATCGAGTCCTTCGACGGGACTCCGATCGTCGCAACCCTCATGCTGCCGCGCGGAGCGAGCAAGGCCCGCCCGGCCCCCGCCGTCCTGCGCACCCATGGCTGGGGCGGGCGACGCGAGCGCGTTCCGGCCCCCGGCAGCCTCACCGAACGTTTGGTCGAAGAGGGCTATGCGGTGATGACGTGGGACTCGCGCGGCTTCGGGCAATCCGGCGGGGAGGCCAACGTCGGCTCACCCCACTTCGAGGTCAAGGACGCGTTCGCCGTGATCGACTACCTGGCGCGGCGCGCAGAGATCGCGCGCGAGGGACCCCGCGACCCACTGGTCGGGTGGACCGGGGGTTCCAACGCCGCGGGAGTCCAGTTCAACACCGCCGCACTCGACCGGAAGGGCGTCATCGACGCCATCGTTCCCGAGATCTCCTGGGGGCTGCTGACCGAGGACCTGATCCCGAACGGTGTGCCCAAGCAAGGATGGAACGAGCTCCTCTACTTCGCCGGCGCCGCGGGGGCGGCGGCCGAAGGGTTGGGATCGCCGGCCGGCCCGCAAACCGGCATCTACGCGCGTCAGATCCACGAGGGCCACGCCCAGATCAACTCGACGGGCGACGTGTCGAAGGAGATCCATCGCTGGTTCCGCCACAAGTCGACGACGATCCGATCACGCGCGATAGACGCGCCGACCCTGATCATCCAGGGGACGGTCGACACGCTCTTCCCCCTGCAGGACGCATTCCAGAACTACCTCAACCTGAAGGCTGCGCGCACTCCGGTGAAACTGATGACGTACTGCGCCGGCCACACACTCGGCTGCCCTTATCCCGGCGGTGCGACGGGCTACCCGAAGGGCGAGGGAAAGAAGCCACCGGTGTGGCAGGAGCGCGTGGTGGCGTGGCTGGATCGTTACGTCAAGGGCGATCGCTCGGCGAAGACGGGGCCGGAGGTCGAGTGGCAGTCCCAGGACGGCCATTACAACGCGGCGGTCAGGTATCCGTTACCCGGCGCCCGCGACATCGTGGCGAGGACGATGTTGACCGGCGCGCTGGTCGGTCCGGGCGGGACCGGGGGCGACGGGGCCACCGACGGCAACCCTGCTTCAGCCGCGGAGGTGGCAGGGGTGAGCGGGGCGCGCGAGGACGTGTACGGCCCCGCGGCGTTCGCCACTCCGATACTCGGAGTGCCGAAGGTCAAGTTGACGGGTGAGGTGACGGGGCTCGGCGGCTTCGTTTTCTTCGAGCTCGTCGACGTGGCTCCCGATGGGGCGCGCATCACCGTCGACGACCAGGTGACGCCGCTGCGACTCGGGCCGGGCAAGGTGAAAGACACGATCGAGCTCAGTGGGATCTCGTGGATGCTCCAGCCGGGGCACTCGCTCGAGCTGGAGATAACGACAGGCTCGGGGATGTACCAGTCATGGCGCGCCGGGCCCTACGTCGCGACTCTCGAGGCGACGCTCAAGCTGCCGCTGGTCGTCGCCAACGTGGGAGACAAGGCCTAGGTCTTCTTTCCCGAGAGAGCCGGTGCTCGTGGAGTTCGCCTTCTAGGATCGGCCGATGCGCGTAGCGGAAGACACCCGTGACCTCACCGAGCTGGCCGAGGTCGACCCCGACTCGATCCTCGATCGGTTGAACGACACCATCACACGGCGCATGCCGAGCTACCGCGAGCTGTACCTGCGGTGGGAGCGCCTGAACTGGTCGGTCTCCGAGCTCGACTTTTCCGCCGACCGTGGTGACTGGCTCGCGCTCGACCAGCACCATCGCGACAGGTTGCTGTGGACGCTGGCGGCGTTCTACGTGGCGGAGCAACGCGTCGCCGCGACGCTGACGCCATACGTGACCGCGGCCCCCTTGCTCGAGCAGAAGATCTTCCTGACCACGCAGTGCGTCGACGAAGCGCGCCACGCGATCTTTTTCGACCGCTGGTTCCAGGAAGTGGTCGCCGCCGGCGACGGCGACCTCGCGCGACGGCTGCGGTCGTCGCGGCAGTGGGTCGGCCCCGGTTTCGGTCCGTTGTTCGACGAGTACCTCGAAGACGTGACCTCACAGCTTCGTGCGAACCCGACCGATCGACGCCACTTCGCGAAGGCAATGGCCGTCTACCACATCGTCATCGAGGGGGTCCTCGCGTTGACGGGGCAGAAGTTCATCCTCGCGTGGGCGCGCGATCGGCAGATCCTTCCCGGGTTCCGCGCCGGCTTCACGGCGGTGGCCCGCGACGAATCGCGTCACGTCGCGTTCGGGGCTCGCGTGATTCGCGACCTCCTGAAGGAAGACCCGTCGCTCATCGAGGCGATACACGAGGGCATCTCCGAGACGCTGGCCCTCGGGTCGTACCTCTACCAGCCACCGGGCGGCGACGTGACGTACACGAGCGCGTTCGGCTACACGCTGGGGGACCTGTTCCAGTACGGCGGGATCCAGCTAGAGAAGAAGATGCGCGCGATCGGCGCGCCGATGCCGAAGGTCGAGATCTCGGTTCCGCTCATCGACACCGCATGGCCGCCGCCCGGCGGCGGGATGGTCGCGGTATCGGCTCGTGACCGCGTGTCGGCAGCGGCGCTGCGCGCGTTCGGCAGGGTTGCTCCTCGGTTCTCGCCCGGGATGTCGGTGATGATGCTGCATCTGGCGTTCCGGCCGGAGGCAACCCGCGGGGTCGACACGATCTACGAGCTCGACCTGCGTGGCCCCGGCGGCGATCGGTTCTCGATCCACATCAACGACGGGACGTGCGACATCCGCGTCGGTCCGGCCGGTCGGCCCGCCGACGTCGTCTACACGATGGACGCGTCGACATGGCTGGCGATGGCGCAGGGGCGCGTGACCGGCGACGAAGCCGTCCTGCTCGGGCGGTTGCGGATCGCCGGTGACCCATCTGTTGCGCGTCGCTTCAACGAGTATTTCCGCCCGCCGGGGCTCGAGGTTGCGCGGACCGCAGCGCGCGTATCGGTCGACCGCGGCCTGAACCCGCTGACGCTCGGCTCTCGCCTCGCCCGCCGCGTGTTGCGATCGTCGGAGGACGCGGCGTAAGTGTCGCCGACGGTGGTCGCATCACTATTGATCACCTACGCGGTCTTCCAGACGGTCGTGTTCTTGATATTGATCCGCATGGTGGACCCTTATGAGCGCGAGCCCATGTCACTCCTGGCGCTCATGGCGCTGTGGGGAGCGCTCGGGGCAACGACCTTGTCGGCGATCGGCAACACCGCCGTGCGGAACCTGCTTCCGCCGGACGTAGCGGTGGTCTTTGGACGCGCGCTCTACGCGCCGGTCGTCGAGGAGGTCGCGAAGGGGATCGCGCTGGTCGTGTTCGTGCTCGTCTCCGTTCGCGCGCGTGGGAGGTTCGGGATACCGCGGTTCGAGGGAATCACCGACGGCGTCGTGTACGGGGCCGCGATCGGGCTCGGGTTCGCGTTCACCGAAGACATCTTGTATCTGTTGGTAGGAGCGGCTCAGAACGGTCTCGAATCGGGTTCGATCGCGTACCTCGCGCGTAGGGACTTCTTCGGCGTCAGCATGTTGCGCCATGCGATCTATACCGCCACGTTCGGCGTCGGGCTAGGGCTCGCGATGTGGTCGAGAGCCGCCTTCGCGCGCGTCGTATTGCCTGCCGGGGGGCTCCTGCTCGCGATGTTCCTGCACAGCTTCAACAACGGTTGGGGTCAGGTGGCGCTGGTTCGGCGGTTCGGCTTCGACCGGACGGTTTCGTTCGTGCAGGGCGCGGAGTCGCCTGTCATGGAGGACGTTCGCCGCAACGCCCTGAGTGCGGTGAGGGTTTCGGAGTACGTGCTGCTCGTTGTTTTCGCTCTCGCGATCTATCTGTGGATCCGGTACCAGAGAAAGGTCATCCGCGCCGAGTTGGAGGAGGAAGCGCAGAACGGCCTCATCAGTCGCACCGAATGGGACCTCCTTCCGCGCTACTGGCGGAGAACGGCGTGGTACTGGCAGCTGATCCGGACGGGGCAGTGGCAACGGTGGCGCATCCTGCAGACGATGCACGGCGAGCTGGTCAGTCTGGCCATCATGAAGATGCGCGTTCGCCGCGCCGGCGCGCCGGAGGACGCTGTGGCGAGGCTTGCGGCGCTAGCC
>DASZOC010000061.1:0-14245 GCA_035550975.1 Actinomycetota bacterium
AGACGCACCTGCTCCACGCGATCGGTCGGTACGTCCACGTATGCCATCCGAGCTCGGTCGTGCGCTACATCTCGACCGAGCAGTTCATGAACGAATTCATCGTGGCGCTCAGGCGACAGACGATCCCTGAGTTCCACCGCCGTTACCGGTCGGCGGATCTCCTGCTCGTCGACGACATCCAGGTGCTGGAGGGCAAGGAACGCACCCAAGAGGAGTTCTTCCACACGTTTAACGCGCTCCATCCACGCAGCCAGATCGTCATCAGCTCCGACCGGCCTCCCAAGAAGATCCCGACGCTCGAGGAGCGTCTCCGGACGCGGTTCGAGTGGGGCCTTATCACAGACATCCAGCCCCCCGATCTCGAGACGCGTCTCGCGATCCTCCAGCGCAAAGCAGAGGTCGAGGAACTGCACGTCACGCCGGACGCGCTGTCGTTCATCGCGGAACGGATCCAGACCAACATCCGCGAGCTCGAAGGTGCGTTGATCCGGGTCGGCGCCTATGCGTCATTGACACGGTCGGAGCCGAACGTAGAGCTCGCGCAGAGCGTCCTTCAGTCGCTCCTGCCGCACGGTGAAGAAGGCCACGTGACTTCAGATCTCGTGATCTCGGTCGCCGCGGATTACTTCGGCGTGACGCCCGACGAGATCCGATCTTCGAGTCGCTCTCGCGACCTCGTCACGGCGCGACAGATGGCGATGTATCTGTGCCGCGAGCTGACGGACCTGTCACTTCCGAAGATCGGAGAACGTTTCGGTGGCCGGGACCACTCCACGGTTATCTACGCCAACAACAAGATAAGGCAGCTGATCGGCGAGAACCAAAGGGCTTACGAGCAGGTCAAAGAGTTGACGACTCGCATCCGTCAACAGGCAACGCGTGGATAGCGTTGGAGTCGCTGTTGGCGGGTGGGGAGCCGCGGCCACATGTGCCGCGTCGTCGCATCCACCTGTTCGTGCGCGAATAGTTATGCGTTCGCGATCGCGCAGCAGTAGTGGTACGTCGACCTGCCCAGATGTGGTTTATCCACGATTTCAACAGCCACTAGTGAGTACTACGAGAAAAGATAGATATCTAATAGAACCCAAGACCGTGGAAGATCTCTCTAGGATCTGACGGGTCGCTCTCGAGATCGGAGGAGCACCAGATGAAGTTCCGTTGTGAGCGTGACGACCTGCTCGAAGGTGTTCTGTTCGCGACCCGCGCGATCTCGAATCGCGCCACGCTTCCGGTCCTGTCGGGCCTCCGTGTCGAGGCAACCGAAGACGGCCGCGTCCTTGTCGCCGCGACCGACCTCGAGCTGACGATCGAGACGTCGTTCAAAGCGGGAGTCGACGAACCCGGCAAAGTCATCGTGCCCGGCCGGTTGTTCGGAGAGATGGCTCGCAGTCTGGGCGCCGGCCAAGTGAGCTTGATGGCGGGAGACGGCGAGGTCGAGATCGGGTCCGGACGCGGGCAGTTCCGCGTCAAGTCCCTGGCGACGGACGACTATCCCGCGTTGCCGGGTGAGGATCGTTCGACAGACTCCGATGTGATCCGGATCGAGCTCAGCGGCGCCCAACTCGCGACCGCGCTGGCGCAGGTCGTGAAGAGCGCCTCGACGGACGAAAGCCGGCAGGTGCTCACCGGTGTCTTGTGGGAGATCTCGAAGACCGATCTGACTCTGGCGGCAACCGATTCGTACCGGCTCGCGGTGCGCGAGCTGGAGGTCGCGGGAGGGCCGGCGGAGACGCGGAAGGTGGTGCTCCCGGCGCGGGCGTTGTCGGAGGTCGCGCGGGTCCTGCAGGCGGGCGCGGCCGACGACCTGACCGTGGAGGTACGTGACAACCTGATCTCGTTCCGCCTCACCCCACAAGGGGACGGCTCCGGCTCGGCGGGCTCCGTGATCAGCTCCCGGTTCATCGAAGGCGAGTTCCCGAACTACCGCCAACTGATCCCGTCCGGATACGCCAACAGGTTGACCGTCGACCGCGAGGAGCTTCTCGAGGTCGTGCGCCGCGTGGGGCTGCTCGCGCAGAACAACCTGCCGGTCAAGCTGCAACTCGGCGCGGAGCTCGAGGTCTCGGCACACACACCCGATGTCGGCGAAGGTCAGGAAGTCTTGGACGCGACCTACGAAGGCGAGCGATTCGTGATCGCGTTCAACCCGCAGTTCCTGAACGATGGCGTCTCCGCGATCCAACAACCGAGCATCGTGCTCGAAGCCGGCGATGGTCTGAAGCCTGCGGTGTTGCGCGGTGACGGGGACGAAGGGTTCACCTATCTCTTGATGCCGGTCCGCTTGTCGTGATGCACGTGTGCGCGTAGAGCGCCTCGAGCTCGAGGACTTCCGGAACTACGAACACGAGTCCGTAGCGTTCGCTCCGGGTCTCAACCTGATCGTGGGACCGAACGCGCAGGGAAAGACGAACCTGCTGGAGGCGGTGCATTGCCTGGGAGGGCTGGGGTCTCCGCGTTCGCACGATGCGGCTCTCGTGCGCGAAGGAGCCGAACGCGCGCTCGTGCACGGGGACGTCGTGCGCGGTCAGCGCAACATCCGCATCGACGTCGAGATCCGCGCCGGCGGTGGCATGCGCGCCCTGATGAACAAGACCCCCGTGCGTTCGGTCCGGCAGCTCGGTGACGCGAGTGTCAGCGTCTTCTTCGGCCCCGACGAGCTCTCGCTGGTGAAGGGATCGCCCGAGGGAAGACGACGTTTCCTCGACGACCTCGTCGTCAAGCTCAGACCGGCGCGCGACAAGCTCCGGCGCGAGTGGGAACGCGTCCTCAGGCAGCGCAACGCGTTGTTGAAGACGGCTCCGCGTGGTCGCCCAGGATCGACCGACGCGACGCTCGCGGTATGGGACGAGGCGCTGATAGGTGCGGGGGCCGCATTGACCGCGGCGCGTCTCGAGGCGATCGGGCTGGCGGTTCCGTTCGCGGCACGCCGCTACCAGGCGGTCGCGCGACGTGCGGGACTGGAGCTTGCCTACCAGAGCTCGTGGGTGGACGAGGCGTTCGCCCTCCAGGCCCTCGAGGCTCCCCACGCGGTGGACGAGGGCAAGCTACGGGAGATGCTGGCGGACCGGCTCGACGAGGTGCGTGTCAGAGAGCTCGAACGCGGCATCTCGCTCGCGGGACCTCATCGCGACGACGTAGCGGTGCGACTGCCGGGAACGGCCGGCGACACGATGCTGGATGCGCGGTCGCACGCATCGCAGGGCGACCAGCGGACCGCGGCGCTGGCACTTAAGCTCGGTGAGCACGACCTCCTGACCGACGCTCTCGACGACCAGCCGGTCTTGCTCCTCGACGACGTCTTCTCCGAGCTCGACCCGGCGCGACGCAAATGGCTCGCGGCGTCGGTGGGCGACGTCGGCCAGACGCTGGTCACGACCACCTCGGCGGCGGACGTGGAGCTCACCGGTATCGAGGCGCTGTTCGAGGTTTCCGCCGGCGCCGTGAGCCGACCGTGAGCGAGCGTGACGAGCTGCCTCCTCGCCTGGGCGACCTCCTCGGCACCGCCGGCGCCCGCGCCGGGATCGCCGACCCCAGAGCCACCGGGATCCTGTGGACGCGATGGCCCGAGATCGTCGGAGCAGCGGTGGCGGCGAACGCGGAACCGACGTCGTTGCGGGCAGGGGTCCTCCGCGTGCGCGCCACGACGCCGACGTGGGCGAACGAGCTCACCTACCTCGCCGGTGAGATCCGTCGGCGCGCGAACCAGCTTGTGGGCGCCGAGGTGGTGCGAGAGGTGCGGGTGTGGACCGGGCCGGGCGCGGTGGCGCACGCCACGCGGGGGGCCGGTCGGCAGCGCGTAGATGGGGGGCGTGAGGACGTTGAAGCAGGTCAAGCGGAGGGCGCGCTCGAAGACGGTCCCGAAGGTCTCCTGGCGGCGTTCGAACGCGCCCGCGCCGTGTGGCTCCGGAGACGCTCCAGACGGGCCTAAGGCGGCCTCCGCGACGACCGCAAAAAAGCCTAAACATGCAGGTAGATGCTATGATTGCAGGCCTATGAACCCACTGCTCACCGCTTGTTTCCACGCGCCCGGAGAGGCAGGAATCGCCCCCTAGATGGCCACGAAGAAGACGGCCATCCCCGCCACGAAGACGAAGTCTCCGAAGGCCTCCTATACCGCCAAGGACATCACCGTCCTCAAGGGCCTCGACCCGGTCCGGAAACGCCCGGGGATGTACATCGGGTCGACCGGCATCAGGGGCCTCCACCACCTCGTCTACGAGGTCGTGGACAACGCCGTGGACGAGGCGATGGCGGGGTACTGCGACCGGATCAAGATCACGCTGCTCGCCGACGGCGGGTGCCGCGTGACCGACAACGGCCGCGGCATCCCGGTCGACGTCCCCAAGGGCGAACGCAAGCCTGCGGTCGAGGTCGTCCTGACGACGCTCCACGCGGGGGGGAAGTTCGGCGGCGAGGGTTACCAGGTCTCGGGTGGCCTCCACGGTGTCGGCGTATCGGTCGTCAACGCGTTGTCGGAACGGCTCGAGGTCGAGGTCGCTCGCGACGGGAAGCTCCACACGCAGTCCTACAGACGGGGCGTCCCGCAAGCGAAGCTCAAGGCCGGCAAGCTGATCAAGCGAACCGGCACGACCGTCACGTTCTGGCCGGACCCCGAGATATTCACCGAAGAGCGCGAGTTCAAGTTCGAGACGCTCTCGCAGCGGATGCGGGAGATGGCGTTCTTGAACAAAGGGCTCGAGATCCAGCTGATCGACGAGCGCATCGAGCCTCCGGTCCAGGAGACCTACAAGTACAACGGGGGCATCGTCGACTTCGTCAAACACCTGAACTCGTCACGCGATGCAGTGCAGAAGAAGGTCGTGTACTTCGAGTCGAAGGCCGCGACGCACGAGCTCGAGATCGCGATGCAGTGGACCTCGTCGTTCACCGAATCCGTCTTCACGTTCGCGAACAACATCAACACGCACGAAGGCGGCATGCACGAGGAGGGATTCCGCCGCGCTCTGACGCGCGTCATCACGAAGTACGCGCGCGACAAGGTGATCCTGAAGGAGAAGGACGAGGCGCTGACCGGCGAGGACGTGCGTGAGGGGCTGACTGCGATCGTCTCGGTCAAGCTGCGTGACCCACAGTTCGAAGGCCAGACGAAGACGAAGCTCGGGAACACCGAGATCCGGTCGTTCGTCGAGACCGAGATGAACAAACGCTTCGCCGACTTCATGGAAGAGAACCCGAGCGATGCGCGCGCGATCTGTAACAAGGTCGTGTCGGCGCAGAGAGCCCGGCTCGAAGCACGCAAGGCGCGCGACCTCGTCCGCAGGAAGTCCTTGCTCGAGTCGTCGACGTTGCCGGGAAAGCTTGCGGACTGCCAGTCGCGTGATCCCCACGAGTCGGAGCTGTTCATCGTCGAGGGAGACTCGGCCGGGGGCAGCGCGAAGCAAGCCCGCGCGCGTGAGTTCCAGGCGATCCTTCCGCTACGCGGCAAGATCCTGAACGTAGAGCGCGCCCGCCTCGCGAAGGTCTTGGAGAACACCGAGATTCAGGCGATCATCACTGCCGTCGGCACCGGCATCGCGGAAGAGTTCGACCTCGAGAAATGCCGCTATCACAAGATCGTCTGCATGGCGGATGCCGACGTGGACGGCGCTCACATCAAGACGTTGTTGCTCACGTTGCTGTTCCGCCACATGCGTCAGCTGATCGACGCCGGCTACGTCTACGTCGCGCAGCCGCCGCTGTATCGCGTGAAGTACAGGGGCAAGATCCACTACTTCATGGACGACGCCGAGCTCGAGGCGTTCAAGGCGTCGCAGAACGGGGCGAAGATCGAGGCGTCGCGCTTCAAGGGTCTCGGCGAGATGGACCCCCAGGAGCTATGGGCCACCACACTCGATCCCGAGCGGCGCACGCTGCTGCGCGTCACCATGGAGGACGCGGCGTTGGCCGAGGACCTCCTCGTCAGGCTGATGGGTGACGACGTCGAGGAACGCAAGGGCTTCATCCAGCGCAACGCCAAAGACGTGCGCTTCCTAGATATCTAGAGTCGACGCGAAGAGGTAGCCGTGCCGAAGAAACCGTTTCAAGACAAGTTTCCCGACGAGGGGGACGGTGACGGCCGTATAGGCATCGAAGACGTCACGATCGAGGAAGAGGTCCAGTACTCGTTCCTCGAGTACGCGATGTCGGTCATCGTCAGCCGCGCGTTGCCGGACGTACGCGACGGGCTGAAGCCGGTCCACCGTCGCATCCTCTTCTCCGGCCTCGAGGCGGGTCTTCGTCCCGACCGGCAGCACCGCAAGTGCGCGGCCCTGGTCGGCGACGTGATGAAGAAGTACCACCCGCACGGTGACTCGGCGATCTACGACGCGCTCGCCCGCCTCGCGCAGGATTTCTCGACGCGCTACCTGCTGATCGACGGCCAGGGCAACTTCGGCTCGATAGACGGCGACGCCCCAGCCGCCATGAGGTACACAGAGTGTCGACTGACACCTTTGTCGATGGAGCTTCTGCGCGATATCGACGAGGAGACGGTCGACTTCGCTCCTAACTACGACGGGTACGAGCAGGAACCGACGGTGCTGCCGGCGCGGCTCCCGAACCTCCTCGTCAACGGATCCAGTGGCATCGCCGTCGGGATGGCGACCAACATCCCGCCGCACAACCTGCGCGAGGTGTGCTCCGCGGTGATCGACTACCTCGAGCACCCCGAGGTGGCCGGCGACAAGGAGAAGGTCCTCAAGCTCGCGATGAAACACATCAAGGCCCCCGACTTCCCGACCGGCGCCCTCATCGTCGGACAGCAGGGGATCCACGATGCGTACAAGACGGGCCGAGGCTCGGTCAAGATGCGCGCGGTCTGCGAGATCGAGGAAGGGCCGCGCGGCAACCCGCGCATCGTCGTGACGGAGCTTCCTTATCAGGTCAACAAGTCCCGGCTCACGATCAAGATCGCGGAGCTAGTGAACGCGAAGGACAAGAAGCTCGAAGGCATCGCCGACCTGAGGGACGAGTCATCTCGCGACGGGATCCGCCTCGTCGTCGAGCTCAAGAAGAACGCGGTCCCCCAGGTCGTGCTGAACCAGCTCTACAAGCGCACTCAGCTGCAGGACAACTTCGGCGTCAACATGCTGGCGCTGGACGACGGCGTGCCCCGGACGATGAACCTCGGCGAGGTCATCGAGGCGTACGCGAGTCACCAGGTCCAGGTCATCGTGCGGCGCACCGGCTACCGGTTGCGGAAGGCCGAGGAGCGCTCCCACATCCTGGAGGGCCTCATCATCGCCCTCGATCACATCGATGAGATCGTGGCTCTGATCCGGGCCGCGGCCGATGCAGACGAGGCGCGCGGCGAGCTGATCATGCGCTACGGGCTCAGCGAGATCCAGGCGAACCACATCCTCGACATGCCCCTGCGGCGTCTGACGGCGCTCGAGCAGGACAAGATCCGAGCCGAGCATGCAGAGCTCCAGAAGACGATCAAGGAGCTGAAGGGGATCCTCAAGGACCCTGCCAAGCAGCGCGGGATCGTCGCCGACGAGCTGCGTGAGGTCGTCCGGCGCTACGGCGACGACCGCCGGACGCGTGTGGTCCCGGACGAGGGCGAGTTCGACATCGAGGACCTGATCGCGGACGAGGACCTCGTGGTTTCGATCTCGCGCGACGGTTACATCAAGAGCGTGCCGCTGGACACCTACCGGAGGCAGGGCCGCGGGGGCCGCGGGGTCAAGGGAGCGGCGCTCAAGGAAGGCGACATCGTCGAGCACCTCATCACGACGACCGCGCACGCCTACCTGCTGTTGTTCTCGACGAAAGGCCGCGTCTACCGCCTCAAGGCTCATGAGATCCCCAAACGCGATCGCACCGCCCGCGGGACGGCCGTGGTCAACGTGGTTTCGATGCGCCCGGATGACAAGGTGGCCGCGATCATCGACACCCGCGACTACGAGTCGTTCCGCTATCTGCTGATCGCGACTAAGAAGGGCATGGTCAAAAAGACGCTGTTCCGCGAGTACGACTCGTCACGGCGCGAAGGCATCATCGCTCTCAACCTGAAGGACGGCGACGAGGTCGTGCGCGTGAGGCCGACCTCCGGCAAGGACGACGTCCTTCTCATCACGCAGAAGGGCAAGGCGATCCGGTTCAAGGAAGAGCTCGTGCGCCCGATGGGACGAACGGCGACGGGCGTGATCGGCATCCGGCTCAAGGACGAGGACAACGTCGTGTCGTGCGACGTCGTGGGCAAGGACGCCGGGGAGTTGCTCATCGTGACGGAGTACGGCCGTGGCAAACGGACGAAGCTCGGCGATTTCCCACGCAAGGGGCGCGGGGGCCAGGGCGTCATCGCCGCGAAGCTCACGAAGCCCGGCGGTGACATCGTCGGGGCGAACGTCGTGCAGCCCGACGACGAGGTGTTCCTGATCTCCGACGACGGCGTCGTCATCAGGATGCAGGTGAAGACGATCTCACGGCAGGGGCGTCCGGCCACCGGCGTGCGGGTGATGACGGTGACGGACAGCGCACGCGTCTCCGCGGTCGCGCCCGTGGTGGCCGAGCCCGACGACGACGGCCAAGGCAAGCTTTCCACCTGAACCGGTTTCCCCCATACTGACGGCTCATCCAACGACGACGGCGGAGGATCACTAGACAGATGGCGCCGATCGAAGACCGCCCCAGCTGGCCGCCCGAGTCGGAGTCCTCGGCTACGGGCGGCCATCTGACATCGGAGTCGTCCGGTTCGTTCGGCGACGCAGTTAGCCCCGTCGAACGCAGCACGACCCGAACCGATGTGATCCCGCGCGCGACGCCGGTGGATCCCGCACGGACCGGGCGTAGACGCGTGGCGGTCAGGAGGGTGCGGCGAACCCTGCGGAAGATCGACCCGTTGAGCGTCCTGAAGCTCTCGCTGTTCTTCTACACGATCTTCCTGATCGTCTGGCTGGTGGCCGTAGCGATGCTGTACTCGATCCTCGAGTCGATGGGCCTCTTCAACACGATCGAAGACCTGGCCGACGCGTTCGCTGTGAACTGGGAGTCGAACATCTCGTTGTTCGTCGTCGAGCGGTGGGCCTTCCTGATCGGGTTGACGTTCGTCGTGCTCGGGTCGATCGTCAACGTCTTACTCGCGTTTCTCTACAACGTCGCGTCCGACCTCGTCGGTGGCGTCGAGGTGACCTTCGCGGAGCGGGACGGCTAACCTCGGCCCCCGTGGGCCCGATGATCTCCCTGCAGCGCGTTACGAAGTCGTTCCCGGGAACGGCCCAACCCGCCGTCTCCGAACTCACGATAGATATCCCCGAGGGCGAGATCGTCGTGCTCGTAGGGCCGTCCGGTTGTGGCAAGACGACGACGATGAAGATGATCAACCGGTTGGTCGAGCCGACGTCTGGAACGGTCGTCGTGAAAGGGGTCGACGTCGCCGACCAGGATCCCGTGTCGCTGCGCCGGGGGATCGGCTATGTGATCCAGCACGTCGGTCTGATGCCGCATCGCACCGTCGCGCAGAACGTCGAGACCGTCCCGCGGCTTTGTGGGTGGACCGATAGCGCGGTCCGCGACAGGACGAAGGAACTGATCGCGATGCTGGACCTCGATGCCGCGTTGCTCGACCGTTATCCGCAGGAGCTGTCGGGCGGCCAGCGTCAAAGGGTCGGTGTAGCGAGAGCTCTGGCGGTCGATCCGCCGATCATGTTGATGGACGAGCCGTTCGGAGCGGTCGATCCGATCGTCCGCGAGCGTTTGCAAGACGAGTTACTGCAGCTCCAGCAGAAGCTGCGCAAGACGATCGTCTTCGTGACACACGATGTCGACGAAGCGATCAAGATGGCCGACCGGATCGCGATCCTCAACGTAGGGGGAGTGCTCGAGCAATACGCCGCTCCCGATCAGATCCTGACCGCGCCGGCGAACGATTTCGTCGTCCGGTTCGTCGGACTAGAACGCGGGTTGAAGAAGCTCGCGCTGCAGCAGGGCGGCGACGCGAAGGGTCTGATCGCTGCATTGAGGGGCCGCGCCTCGTGACGGAGCTCTTCCGCTGGCAGTGGGTGTTCGACCACCTCGAGGAGATACGGGCACAGGGCCTCGAGCACCTACAGCTAACACTTCTCGCGGTCGTCATCGGGTTGGCGATCTCATTCCCGCTGGGCGTCTACGCCCATCGTCACCGCGCCTTCTACGCACCCGTCACAGTGGTGACCGGTGTGCTGTACACGATCCCGAGCCTTGCCTTGTTCGCGCTATTGACGCCCTTCTTCGGTCTCTCGTTCGTCACCGCCGAGATAGGGCTGGTGAGCTACACGCTGCTGATCCTTATCCGCAACGTCGTCGCGGGCCTCGATGGTGTACCCGCCGAGGTCAAGGAGGCCGCGCGTGCGATGGGTCATTCGGACCGGCAGGTGCTGTGGCGCGTCGAGCTGCCGCTGGCGGTCCCGGTGATCGTCGCGGGGATCCGGATCGCGACCGTCACGACCATCGGGCTCGTCACGGTCACCGCGTTGATCGGCCAGGGAGGCTTCGGCTACTTCATCTTGCTCGGCCTGCGACGGTTCTTCTCGACGCCGACGATCCTCGGCGCGGTGCTGTCGGTGCTGCTAGCGGTGATCGTGGACCGTCTGCTCTTGCTCGTACAGAGCTCGCTCGTACCGTGGGAACGACGACGGGAGCCGAGCGCCGCGTGAGCGCTCTCCGTGATGTCTTCGCGTGGTTCTCGGACCCGGCGACGTGGACGGGTTATGCGGGCATCCCGACCCGGGTCACAGAGCACCTGCTGCTATCGGGCACCGCTCTGGCTCTGGCGCTGCCGGTGGCCGTCGGCGCCGGGTTGTTCATCGGCCACACGCGGCGCGCCGAGTTCGTCACCGTCTCGCTCGCGAACCTCGGCAGGGCTGTGCCGTCGTTCGCGATCCTCGCGCTGGCGTTCCCGATCTCGCTCCGTCTCGGGCTGGGCCTCGGGTTCTGGCCCACCGTGGTCGCGCTCTTCTTCCTCGCGATCCCGCCGATCCTTACGAATACCTACGTCGGCGTAAAAGGTGTCGACGCCGACGCGGTCGAAGCCGCCCGCGGCATGGGGCTGAGCGGGACCCAGGTCCTCCGCTCGCTCGAGATCCCGCTGGCAGCTCCGTTGATCGTCGCCGGCGTGCGGACCTCTGCCGTCCAGGTCGTCGCTACCGCGACCCTTGCTGCCGTGATCGCCGGCGGCGGTCTCGGTCGTTTCATCGTCGACGGCTTCGCATTCGGCGTCAGGGGGATCGAAGGCCGGCAGATGGTGATGGGTGGGGCGATCCTCGTCGCGCTCCTGGCGCTGGCCACCGAGGTCGCGTTCGGTCTCCTCGAGCGCCGCGTCGGGCCGAGGCAGGTGACCGTGCGCGCAGGCCGCGACGATCCCGTTCGGTTGGGACCTCCGTTGGCGCGGGATGATGCAACCCGATAGCGCTCCCTCGTGCAACCGGATAGCGCTGCGACGCCGGTAGGGTGCGCCGGTCGTGACACGGGGCGCAGATGCCCCTCGAACAGATGGGAGGCGACGACCCATGCGGAGATCCCGCAGATACGTCCTCGGGGCGGCGCTGCTCGCGACCGGGCTGGTGCTCGGCGCGTGCGGGCCGGGTGAGGACGGAGACACCACCGGTGCCGGCACCGAGCCGGAGCAGAAGGCGCGTCTGACCGTCGGGTCGGACGGGTTCTACGAGGCGCAGATCGTCGGGGCCATGTACGCGCTGGTCCTGGAGGACGCCGGCTACACCGTCGACACGCAACTCGACATCGAGAGCCGCGAGGTTCGTCTCCCGGCCATGGAGTCCGGAGAGATCGACATCGCACCCGAGTACATCGCGAGCCTGTTGTCGGTGCTCGACCCCGACAGCGGTGGAGCGACCACGCCCGAAGAGGGGGCGGAGGCGCTCGAGCCGTTGTTGGAAGAGAAGGGGCTGGAGCTGCTGGAACCATCGGAGGCGGTCGACGTGAACGCGTTCGTCGTCACGCAGGATCTCGCCGACGAGCTGGACCTGTCGCAGGTGAGCGATCTCGCGGATGTCGCAGGTGATCTCACCCTCGGCGCGCCGCCGGAGTGTCCCAAGCGCCCGTACTGCATCCCGGGTCTGAAGGAGACCTACGGCGTGGAATTCGGCGACTTCAAGCCGCTCGCGTACGGCGCGGCCACGGTGCAGGCCCTCGAAGCGGGCGCCATCGACGTCGCCCTGCTGTTCTCGACCGACCCGCTGATCGAGCAGAAAGACCTCGTGCTGCTCGAAGACGACAAGGACCTCCAGCAGGCCGACAACATCACGCCGCTGGTGGTGTCCGAGATCCTCAATGACGAGATCGCATCTCTGTTGAACGGGGTGAGCGCAGCTCTCACCATCGACAACATCACCCCACTGAATGCGCGAGTGCTGATCGACCAGGAGGACCCCGAAGTCGTCGCGCGCGACTTCCTTCAAGAGAACGGGCTGCTGTAACCAACAGCGGACGCTCATGAGTCGAGGGGGCCGCGAGGCCCCCTCGGCGCGTGCGGACCTGTACGCGCCGGGCGTTCGCGAGATACAAGGAAGCATGCGCTCACGTAACGGCATCCTGCTCGCAGCGGTCCTCGGGTCGGGCATCGTCTTCCTCGACTCGACCGTTGTCAACGTCGCGCTGCCCGCGATCGGGCGTGATGTCGATTCTTCGTTCTTCGGTGTTTTCGAGGCGCAGTCCTACGTCTATTACGGCTATCTGCTGACCCTGAGCTCGCTCTTGATACTGGCGGGGGCGCTCGCGGATCACCACGGCCGCAAGCGGATGTTCGTGATCGGACTGGTGGGGTTCGGGCTCACCTCCGTCCTCTGCGGGCTCGCGCCGAACATGGACCTGCTCATCGTGGGGCGGATCCTGCAGGGGGTCGCCGGCGCGTTCCTCATCCCCGGCTCACTGGCCCTTATCACGACGAGCTTCTCGGGCGAGGAGCAAGGACGGGCGTTCGGGATCTGGGCGGGAGCCTCCGGCGCGACCGCCATCTTCGGCCCTCCTCTCGGAGGCGCGCTCGTGACCGTGACATCGTGGCGCGCGGTATTCCTCATCAACGTGCCGCTGATCGCGGTCGCGCTATGGGCGACGCTGAAACACGTCCCCGAGTCACGCGACGTGCACAGTCGCGGGACGTTCGACCGCTTCGGTGCCCTCACGATCGTCGTTGCTCTCGCGGGCCTGACCTTTGGAACGATCCGTGGCCAAGCAGAGGCGTGGTCGACGCCGGTCGGTCCCATAGCACTCCTCGTCGGAGCGGCGGCGCTGGCCGCATTCGTCGTCCTGCAACGACGGGTGGACAACCCGCTCGTGCCGCTCGACCTGTTCCGCTCGCGCAACTTCACCGTTACCAACATCTCTACGTTCCTGATCTACGGCGCCCTATACGTGAGCTTCCAGTACCTCGCGCTCCACCTCATCGGCACGCTCGGCTACAACGAGCTGGGCTACGGACTCGGCGGCCTCGTCGGGCCGCTATTCCTCGTGCTGTTCTCGTCGCGGGTGGGAGCCGTCGCCGCCCGACGCGGCCCCCGCTGGTTCATGACCGCCGGCCCGGCGCTCATGGGTCTCGGACTCTTGTGGCTCGGGCGTCTCCCCGCCGACTCGGACCCGTGGGTCGCACGCACCACCGATCCATCGACGTGGCTGCCGCCGCGCGGTTACGTGGTCGACGTCCTTCCGGGGATGGTCCTGTTCGGGATCGGCCTCGTGATCATGGTTGCGCCGTTGACGACGGCCCTGATGAGGTCCGTTCCGCCCGCCAAGTCGGGGGTGGCGTCGGCGATCAACAACGCGATCTCGCGCATCGGGCCCCAGCTCGGGGGCGCCCTGCTGTTCGTGGCTGCGACCGCGAGCTTCTACGGGACCCTCGGCAACCTCGCTCCGGCCGTTGACACCGCGTCCCCCGTGACGCGCGCGGAGCTGACGCCGTTCAACCCGCCGCCGGACCGTTCACCACCCGAGCTCCGCGATGTCGTAGCACGGGCATCGACGGAGGCGTTCCAGCTGACCGCGCTGGTCTCGGCCGCGTTGTGCGCCGCCGGTGCGATCGTCAACGGCGTAGGCATCCGCAACGACCAATTACACGACTCGGACGCGGTCGCCTGAGGATGGCTCCGCGCCACCCATCGACGATGGCCCGCGACATCACGGTGTGGGCCCAGATGGACTTGAACCATCGGCCTCACCCTTATCAGGGGTGCGCTCTAACCGAGCTGAGCTATGGGCCCTCGAACGAGCGGCGATTCTACCGACGCCCGACGCGACGACCGCCCCCCACCGGCGG
>DASZOC010000062.1:0-12677 GCA_035550975.1 Actinomycetota bacterium
CGGCCATCTTCGAGAGAGGTCGCCGTATGACCGTAGCGTCGCACCAAAAGGCCCGACGCAGTGGTCCACGCGTTGGCGGCGGGGTCGTAAAGCTCGGCGGTCGCGGTCGCTGCGTCGCCGCGCCCGCCCGCAACCAGTACCTTGCCGCTTGGTAGCAGCGTGGCCGTGTGACCGTACCGTTTCGACGCCATCGAGCCTGCAGGTGTCCATACACCCGCGAGCGGATTGTAGATCTCGGCACTCGCCAACGTTTCATCGCCCGCGCCCCGACCGCCGACCACTAGAACGCGGCCATCCGCGAGAGCAGTAGCCGTGTGACTGTAGCGAGCCGTAGCGAGAGGCGCGGTTATCGACCAGCTCCCGCGCACCGGGTCGTACAGCTCCACTGACGCATGGATCGTGAAGCGTGACCTGCGCCCGGCAACAATCAAGACCTGGCCGCACTTGTCACCACACACTGATGCATCGCCCGTGAGAAGTGTCGCGGTATGGCGCTTGCGCGCCGTGAGCAGATCTCCTGTCTTGCTCCAGCTGCCCGGAACCGGGCGAGCGGTGGAACTAGGTGTGGGCGTCGGAGTGGGCGTGCCCGTGGGCGTGGGCGTGGGAGTCAGAGTCGGAGTGGGAGTCGGAGTGGGAGTGGGAGTCGGGGTGTCCGTGAGGGATGGTGTGGGCGTCTCGGTTGGCACCTCTTCAGGAGCGCGTGGAGGACCGAGGCGTGTGACGAAAGCGTCGAGTCCGCGGACCAAGGGCTGATGAGCATCGGGGGTCGTGGGGAAGTCGGTCGAGCCCGTGTAACCGATGACGAGTGCGCGCCCTCGATCATCGACCGCGATCCCGGTGGCGCGGTCGGTCGCCCTTCCACCAAGATAGGTCGAATACCTCAGAGCAGCGCCATTTGCACTGAACGCAGAAACGAAGCCGTCGCCTGAGATGGATAACTCATCCTGTCGCTCTGACTGATACGGATCGACCGTGGGAAACGATGAGGACGTCGTCACACCGGCCACGTACGCGTTGCGATCTGTATCGACAGCTATAGCGTTTCCGTTTTCGTTAAGCTCCCCACCAAGGTACGTTGAATAGACGAGAGCAGACGCTGCAGGGTCAAGTTTGGCAACGATGACATCGCTGCCATTGGGTCCTGCTCTTGCTGGTTGCACGGCGTTGGCGACTGGGAAATTTGCTGAATAGCTGAAGCCGGTTATGTAGGTGCTGCCGCTATCGTCCACCGCGATGTCACTCGCGCCGTCGAAGCCTGAGCCACCGATGTAGGTGTTGTAGACGAGATCCGAACCGGCCGGATTGACCTTCGTCACGAAAGCATCGTTGGCGCCGGCGTAGGCCGGCTGAAGAGCAGGTTGCTGCATCTTGTTGCCGCATTTCACCGTCTCTACTATCTCGGGGGATGGACCGGTGAGGAAATCACTCGACGCGGTTTGGCCGGTTATGTACGCGTTGCCGGCGCCGTCTATCGCGATGCTGTTGCCGAAATCGTCCTGCTGCCCTCCGAGAAACGTTGAGTAGACGAACGCGGATCCGTCAGCCTTCAACTTGGTTACGTAGGCATCGCTCCGCCCCCCCCGCTTAGTCTGGCGGCTACACTCGGTAACGGGGAAATTCGCCGAGCCCGTGGCTCCGGTAAGGAAGGCTCTCCCCGCCGCGTCGACCGCGATCCCGGCGACCTTCTCGATGTCGTCCCCGCCAAGATAGGAGGAATAGACGAGGTTCGACCCAGCGGGGCCTAATTTCGCGATGAACGCGTCGCCGAACTTGCCCTTCTTGTTCTGGATCGGTCCCTGCAACGGGAAATTCTCGGACCATGTCTCTCCACCGATGTAGACGGACCCTTCGCTATCTACGGTTAGCGCGTACGCCCAGTCGTTGAACGACCCACCGAGATACGTGGAGTAGATGGGGGTCCCGGAAGCATCGAATTTCGTGACGAATGGGTCCTGACCGCCACCCTTGGCCGGCATGTAGGCATCCGAAGTCGCGAGATCGACGGAATCTGTGGATCCGGCGATGTAGAAATTCCCCTGGGAATCGGTCGCGAGCGCATTGCCGAACTCGGCACCGCTCCCACCATAGAAGGAGGAATAGCTGAGCTCTGGGTCGATCACGAGCGGATGCGATCGATCGTAATGACCGAGCTCGAATCCGATCGTTCCCCTGTCTTTGATCTTGAATCGGACGGGAACGAGTCGTTTCTGAGCGCCGATCCACTGCCAAGCGACGGGAGCGCGTTCGATAAGCGTGAACGCTTTGGCGGGATCCCGCGACATCGTGCGGCGCGGCTGCAGGTGCAGGTTTCCCTCTGCGTCAAGCCAGATCTCATCGACTCCGTCGTAGCTCCACGAGATCTGAGACGGGTCGACACCCGAAGCAACGCGATAGGTACCCTTAAGGGCACCTCTAGGGGCGTCGTAGGCAAGGTCAACACCTGGATACAGATCGCGATACACGATGCCCTCATAAGTTGGGATGTCTTGGAGCCACTCGCGACTCGTCGATCCGAGCAGGTAATTCACTCGCCCAGGCAACGCTGTGGTGTGATCGACGATGGGTGTCTGGTTCGCGCCGACGAAATCCAATCGGATCGTAGAGCGCCGGCGGCTGCTTTCGCTCCGTTGGTGCTGAGTCGCGGTTGTTGAGGCGCGATGCGACGATGTGGGACGCCGGCGCCTGAGCGACAGGACAATCTCAGACGGTTTGAAGTAGATGAAGCCATCCTTCGCGCGGGTGAGGTAAGTGACCTTCGCAGGCGCTTGGCCTTCGTTAGGCTCGAATGCAAGGCGCTGGACCGGTGACGACGGCGCGGTAAGACGAGGGGCTGAGCTCGCCGCCGCCTCATCCGCTACCCCCGTAGGGGCCAGCAATGCCGCGACTAGGACGGTGGCCAGGGTTTTCGACACAACGATTTTCGGCTTCATCAGGTTCCCGTCTTGTCGAGACTCGTGCTCCTAGTCGTTGGCGCTGGGGAGCGGGATTCCTCCGGTAGCGACCGGCGCTCTGCCGCCAAACACCTGGTCAAAAGCCCCTTTTCGCCAGGAACGCGGTGAGCTCGGCGCTGGAGCGAGCGCCGAAGCGATCTCGAAGCTGCGCCAGGCGCCGCTCGATCGTCCGCTCGGGGATGTCCAGCTGCCGGGCGATCGCCGTAGGTGCGAGCCCCTTGGCGACCATCTGCAACAGCCGTTCGTCCCCCTGGGCACGATCGTGGTGGGCTTCAGGCTGGAACCGTTCCGCCTCGTCGGGAAGGAGCGGCACCAGCGCCAGGCGCAGCGCACGGTCGCGCCACTCCTCGGGGACGTCGTCCACGTCGAAGACCAGGAACCGAGGCCCTGTCACAGCGGCGTGTATCCCTCCTCGAGCTCAGGCTCGTCCTCAGGAGACTCTTCGGGCAGCGATGGGTCTTGCAGTGCGGTGGTCATGTGCTGACCGTGACTTCCCGGCGGTTCCTTGCGAAGGCTATGAGCTAGCTATTTTTGACTAGCGAGCCTCTCGACCGTCAGTATCGCGGCGCTCCGGGGGCTCTACCATGAGGGTCAGAGAGATGGGGGACGGAGCGACCCTTGTGAACACACGGCCTACGCAAACCCCGACGACGGCTTCGGCGCCGTCACGGGCGCCCCGGCAACCACCGGATGCCCACGAGCCACCGAGCCGCGTCTTTTCGCCGATCCTGATCGGACGCGACGCAGAGTTCGAGTCTGCGTGGACCGCCGTCCTCCGCCCGCCGGCACTCATCGCCGTCGAAGGCGAAGCTGGTGTCGGCAAGAGTCGCTTCGTGGCGGAGGTCACGGCGCGGGCGGCGGAGCACGACCACCGCGTCCTCTCGGGGCAGGCTCATCCGTTGCGTGAGCCGTTCCCGCTGGGCCCCCTCATCGACGCGATCAGACCGCTGCGTGAGGAGATCGCAGGGCTGCCACTGACACCCGTGACGGGCGCGCTTCGGCCGCTGTTGCCGGAGTTGGCAGATCTACTTCCTGAGCCCGCCGACCGACCGCCCGATAGGGCATCGGAACGGCATCAGATGTTCCGTGCTGTAGTGGAGATCCTGGCTGGGCTGGGGCCGTCCGTGCTGGTTCTAGAGGACATGCATTGGGCCGACGAGACCACCTGGGAGTTCCTCCGTTACCTGCCGATTCATCACCCCGAACAACTCTCGGTCATGCTCATCTTTCGCCGCGAAGATCTTGCCGACGGAGCGATGTCGATCGCGTCCGGCGGTAGACGTCCCGTCGAACACATCAGGCTGAACCCGCTGAACGCGGAGGAAGTCCGAGAGCTCGTCGCAGCGATCCTGCAGACCGAGACGGTGACGATCGAATTCGCCAGCTACCTGCATGAACGGACCGCAGGTCTCCCATTCGTCATCGAGGAGGCGCTGAGTCTTCTGCAACAGCGCCGGGATGTGGTCCGGCACGGGAATCGGTGGGCGAGGAAGGAACTCGATGAACTGGACGTGCCGACGGGCGTACAGGAGGCCGTCCACGAGCGCCTGGCACGTGTGAGGGAAGGAGCTCGCAAGGTCGTAGAAGCCGCTGCCGTGCTGGATAGCCCGTCACCGCAGGACGTTCTCCAGGCGGTATCGGGGCTCACGACCTCGAGCCTCCCAGCAGCTTTGAGCGAGGCATTAGACACCGCACTTCTCCACGACCGCGGCGGAGGCGTCTACGGTTTACGACACGCGCTCGCGACCCAGAGCGTCTACCGGACGATCTCGTCCCCGGAAAGACGCGCCCTACACGAGCGCGCGGCGCGAGCGCTAGAGCAACAGCACGCGCCGTTGCCTGTAGCACAACTCGCCCATCACTTCCGCAGGGCCGGGGACACCGCTGGATGGCTCCGTTACGCCGAAGAGGCGGCTGACCGCGCCCTGTCTGTCGGAGAGGACGCGGTCGCGGCTACGTTCCTCGAACAGATGCTTGGTTCTGACGGCCTCCCGGCAGCGGACCGCGAACGTATCGCGCTGAAGCTGGGTACCGCCGCGCTGCACGGGCTGACGCACAACAAGGCGATCGCACTGCTGAACGCAGTCGTTGATGACGACCGTATGTCGACAACGACCAAAGGAGATCTGCGGCTGTCCCTCGGGATGTTGCTCTACCAGGCCGGCGACGCGGTCGAGGGCCGAGAGCAGATAAAGAGATCCGTCGTCGAGCTTGAAGCGGCACCAGCGTTGCAGGCACGTGCCATGAAGAACCTCGCAACCCCGTGGGTGCTCGAAGGTGACGAGGACGAACACCTCATGTGGCTCGACCGCGCGCGGCAACTGTCGGCGACCCTTGACGACGAGGCGCTGACTGCATCCGTTGCAGGAGATCGCGCGGCCATCCTGATCTCGATCGGGGACCGGCACGGATACGACCTCGTCGAGCGCGTCGGATCTACGGGCTCCAATGCAATCAGCCGGAACTGGGTCTCGACACTGTCGAACCTGGCTCTGGGTGCTGTGTGGACCGGTCACTACGAACGGGCGACCGAGTTTGTCGATGAAGGTCTGGGCGTATCGGAGGAGCTCGGCTACACACGCCTGATGGGGCCCCTGCAGTCGACCGCGCTTCTGATCGAGTGGCTCACCTCGCGGTGGGAGGGCATCGACGAGCGGGTGCGGGACCTGGCTCGTGTCACCGCGGACATCCCGCACGCATCGCTCGCTACGGACCTAGTGACGGGCTCACTAAGCCTGGCACGCGGTGACTTCGCAACATCTGAGGCTTCGTACCAGGCCGCCGCTGCCGCGTCTGCCGAAACGGGATCGATCCCGCCACTGGTTGCCGCCGCTGCTGGTCGCGCACGGATCCGCCTCGCGGAGGGCGACAAAGCGGGTGCCGCCGACATCGCCGAGGAAGCTCTGCGCCTCGTAGCAACCAAGAAGATCTGGGTGTGGGCCGCCGAAGGCATCGAGGTGGCGGTTGCAGCTCTGTGTGCCGACCGCCGCCCCGAAGACGCGGCGAGATGGCTGACCGCGTTCGAGCGCGGTGTGGCAACGCGCGACTCGCCGACCGCTATCGCTGGGTTGACCGCGGCGAAAGGGCACTTAGCGGAAGCATCAGGTGACTGGGACGGAGCCATCGCGACGTATCTCCGCGCATCAAGCCTTTTCGGGGAGTTCGCCAGGGCGTACGACAAGGCTCTGATGCTCGAGGCAGCGGGGCGATGTAAAGCATCGACTTCCGATGCCACCGCCGAGCCTGTGGCGGTGGAACAGTTGCTGGAAGCACTCAAGATATTCGAGTATCTAGGGGCGACCGGGGATGCGGCGCGGGTCCGCAGACTCGTTCGTAGCCTTGGCATGAAGTTGCCGCGGCCGTGGCGGGGTGGGCGTCAAGGCTACGGAAACGAGCTATCGCCGCGGGAGCGAGAAGTGGCCCGACTGGCGGCCAGGGGTCGCACGAATCAAGAGATCGCAGACGAACTGTTCCTGTCTCCGTGGACCGTAGCCAATCACGTGCGCAAGACGTTGACGAAGCTGAACCTGAAGTCGCGCCGTGACCTGTCGTCAGTCGACCTCTCATGACGGTTCGGCGTCGGGAGCTGGCGCGGCACAAGCCGCGGTATGCACGTCGTTGCCCGGTGCCGATATCTCTCTAGGCGTCGCCGGCAAGAACCCGGATGTCTCGATGCGATCTAGAACTGCCTTGCGAACGGCCTCGGGTATGGAGTCGATCGATCCGTCGGCGATGCCGGCGCGCAGCTGATCCATGCGTCGATTGCGTGCGTCACGCTCTTCGAGACAAGACTCGTGGGCATAGTGGTTGATCTCATCTACGTAGCTCGCATCCTCTGGAAGAGAAGGCAGCGCCTCGTGGCACCAGTAGCAGAGCTTCGTGTCGGTCATTCGAACTCGACCCCTGCTCCGGGACGTCCCACTCCTGCGAGCAGTCTCCGCACCACAGGCGTGCCCGCATACCGTCGTCATCGAAAGAATCGGTGAAGCCGTCGAATACCAGCACACCGTCATCTCGGACTCGACGGAGGTGACGACGAGCCACGATGTCTTCGTGGTGCTCAATGCGCTCCGAGCCACAGGTCGGACACCAGGGACCGTCACCGGCCTTTGCGTGCCCAGATGCCGACACGAACTCGTTGTCGAACCGTCCGGCGAGACCACGCTCAACAATAACAGCGGCTTCGCTCGCGTCAGCAGCTTCGACGAAGACCATGGTCGTCACTCCGAACCGCTTGGTCCGCATCACGCCACCTCCTTCAACGGCGGGAGAGCTACGCACTGGCGGTGATCGACCAACGCTCCGACGAAGTCCCAGTAGTCGCAGTGGGATGCGATCTCGTATTCCGTGTCGAAACGATGGTCACGAACGACCACCCTGTAGTCCATCGGCCCCCAGCCACCGATGTCTGTGACGGTGACGTGCTCGTAGTCGTCTAGCGACTCCGCGAACCGGATCGCTTCCTGCTCCAGTAGTGCCATTGCGCCCTCCTTGTTGGTCGACGGCTTTCGCCGTCTCGGAGCGCGCGGCATCAGCGATGGGGTCAAGGGGACCGGCGCAGCCGGCGGCGAGGATAAGGAGCGAAGCGGTACCGGAGCCGCCTTGACCCCGAAGCGCCGTGCGCTAGACGGAAAGCGGCCGTCGACCGGAGGGCAAAAGCACTAGAGGAGGTATCCGCCCGACGCGACACTCACAGCGGACCGGGGGCCGTCATCCCCACTTTCGTCCGCCTAGCGCGGTTCCCGGGCATGCAAAGGCGTGGACGCTCTGACGTCGCGTAGGGCCACGCCAAGTTTTAGTCCCGCCTGAAAGCGTGTTTCGACGTCGAGGTCCGCCAAGAGCTCTTGAACGCGGCGAGTAAGGGTGCGCTGAGAGATATTTAGACGCTTCGCGATAGAAGAATCGCTCAGCCCAGCCGCGAGGTAGTCGATCAACAATGAACGCTCCTCATCGTGAGCTACGTCGTTATCGGCGCCACTCAAGCTTGCGCTCAGGAGGGACACTCCTGCGTCCCACAAAGTGTCGAACAATCTCGCGAGAGTTGCGACGAATTCAGGATGTCGTGTGATCAGCGAGACGACCTGCTCTCCGCCTTCGGACCGTTCGGTCACCCGCATCATCGCCACCTCGCGGTCGATGATGAACAGCTTGGTTGGGAGTTGATCGACGATACGGATCTCCTCGCCTGCTTCAGCCCACTCGTGGGCGGCTGCGAGACCGTCCTCACGCTCCAGGAAACGACGTTCCCAGATCCAGCGATTCGTCACGTTGCGTCGCAAGGCGTCCTTCGCCCCTGCGTTGTCCATAGATATGACAGGCTCCTTGACGAAACCTAAGACCTCGCGGGTCGCTGACGACTCAAGTCGGTCGAGGCTAGCGAGTGCGGCTTCCACTCCGAAGACGATTTCCAAGTAACGCTCTGTTGGCGCTGACGCTGCGGCCCTGAATACTTCGGTTAGTTCGCCAACTGCACGTCGCACATCCGCAAGGCCGTCTTCTTTGTGGCGGATGAGCCGCGGCAAAATCCAGTCGGGTGGCGAGGCACTGAATCGATCGCTGCTCCCCGGGACGACGTGCACCATCCCTTTGTAGAGAAGTGACTCCACCGCTTTGGTGGTGCGAGACGCCGGAATGCCAAGATCTTTACTGAGCTCCTTCTTAGATTTCGGCCCGGAGAAGAGACTCAGGTAGGTGTTCGCCTCGGTCTCAGACAGGTCCAGCGCGGCCAACCACTCGACCCATTGCCCCATCGAAATCCCAGCGCTGCCGGACTCAGCCATGACCCATTATCTGCTTCGTGGCGTCGATGCGTCATGGCGTTATCTAGCCACGGGGATATCTGTCCACAGCACGCCAGGCACATCCGCAGGAGGGCTCTCCCCGCAGCCGAACCCCTAACGAGGGCAATATCGCTCACCAACTACCGCATCTCGTCTTCAGGGAGGCCTTCGATGATCCGGTTCACATCCATGTTCTTGATGATCGCCCTCCTGCTAACTGCTCAGGCCGTCGCGGCCCCTGCTCCTACCCAGACCGTCGAGGGAACCGTCCTCGCGCCGGCCCCGTGGACCGACGACACCTCTTGCTTCGCCGGGGCGCAACGACGCGTTTCCATCGCGTCGCAAGGGCTGGTCAACGGCGTTGTGGGCTACCAGTTCGACGTCGATCCAAAGACGTGGAACAAGAAGTTCACCCTCGAGTCCACCGGGCCCGCCCCTGCGGATCTCGACATCACCTTCTATTACGACGCTGGTTTCGATGACGTCGGGGGAAGCCCGGCGGCTTTCGCCTTCACCGATCGCAAGACGGGGGGAGAGGGCGGGAAGGTCCCGGCCCAGACCACGCGCGCGATCGTCTGCTCGTACGCCGGAGGCCAGGGAGCAAGTGCACCGACGTTGTTCCACTACGAAGCCAAGAGCGCCAAATAGCGATGCGCGTCACGCGCCGACTGTCGGTAGTCAGCGTAGCTCTCGGCGTTGCACTAAGCGCGCTCCCTGTTGCTCGCGCTTCCTCGCTGCCAGTTGCACGGCCGATCCAGAACGACACCTCTGCTCTGACGTCCGAGGCGCAGCTGCCGCCGATGGCTCAGCTCGACCCCAGCCTCGTCCGCAAGCTCGAGGATCGGCCAGCGGAGCTTCGCGTCTTCGTTCATGCCGAGTTTTCGAAGCTTGCCGCTGCAGCCGTCGCTGAAGCCGGCCTACGAAGGTTGGACGTCTTCGAAGAGATCGGCGTCGTATACGCGTTAGGCACCGCGCGCAACATCGAGAGGTTGATCCTCGACCACCGGGTGAGCTTGGTCGAGGCAGATCGCGCCATCACCTGGCACACCGAGACTTCCCACGACGCCACCCGAGGTCGCAAGGTCTGGGCCGATGCGCGCGATGAGGCGGGACTCGCCATCGACGGCCGAGGTGTGACCATCGCGATCAACGACTCAGGAGTGGACGGCAGACACCCCGGACTAGCTCCCGCAGTCGTCCGAAATCTCAAGCTCCTCTGTCCCGAATACCTCTGCGAGCAGCCGGGGACACCTGCCGACGCGCATCTCTCGGAAGCGCAATGGGTCGACGTAACCGATGCGGGGAACGACTCGGACACCGCCATGGCCGGCTGGCACGGAACCCACGTCGCCAGCATCGCGGCGATGCGTCCGCAGCACTCGCAAGGCAAATACTCCGGTGCCGCGCCGGGAGCCGACCTTGTTGGTCTCTCAGTTGGCAATGTTGCGACCGTCTACGGAGGAGCGTCGGGGATGGCGTGGGTGCTGCGGCATCATGCCCAGCCGTGCGGAGCTGGTGAGACCGTCACCGAATGCCCGCCCATCCGAGTAATCAACAACTCGTGGGGGCCGCAGGGAGGAGGCGAGTGTCTTCCGAACGGGGTCGTCAACAAACTTCAAGAGAAACTCGTAGATGAAGGTGTCGTTGTGGTGTGGTCCGCCGGTAACGACGGTGGAGATGGAACACGCAACGCAACGAACCCTCCCGCGAACTGCCTAACGCCTGGGGTCATCTCGACTGCCAACTACAACGACGGCGACTCCGGAACCCGCGACGGCGAGCTCGCAGCTAACAGCTCACGAGCTATGGCGGGAGCGCCAGCGACCTATCCGGACATCGCCGCCCCAGGCACTAACATCTGGGCGGCCTGCGGCGGAAGCTGCTCGATCAGCAACGCCGCCGACGAAGGTGAATCCAGGTACTACACATGGAACAGCGGGTCGTCCATGGCGGCCCCACACGTCGCCGGAATCGTCGCTCAGATGTTGCAGGCGAGCCCGGCGCTGAGGCCGGACCAGGTCGAAGACATACTGGAAGACACCGCGCACAGGTTCACGGCCGGCGCTGCGTACGAGCGGGACCCGCTCAATCCTGGCACTCGGACCTCCTTCGACAAGGGCCACGGACTCGTCGACGCATGGGAAGCGGTCCGTCGCGCCGCCAGCTACGGCCTCGATCGCCGGCAGTCCTCGCTGGGCTTCACCCTTGACTCCGCCACGGAGGCCCAATTCTCCGATACCACCTCTCTGAAGGCGCGTCTCACAGATGGTGTCCTTGATCCGATAGCGAACCAAGACGTCGCCTTCTCGCTCAGCGACGGCACACAACTCGGGCGCGCGTCCACGGATATGAGCGGGATTGCGGCCATCACCCCACCCATCTCCATCAAACCGGGCGAGTACGAGTTGACAGTTTCCTTCGCCGGTTCCCCAACATCCGATCCAGTTGCCGAGAGCGCTCCCTTCGTCGTCACCAGAGAAGACAGCACCCTCGAACTCGAGCTAACCGGAGAGGGAGCCAGCCGCTCGCTGCACGTGCGGCTGACGGAAGGAGACAACCCATCGACGGGACTCGCAGGACGCGTCGTCGAACTCTCTAAGGACGGGAGCGCGCTTACCACCGTCATCACTGATCAGAACGGCGAGGCGAGACTCGTGACCCCTGACGAGTCCGACGCGGTCTTCGACGCCTCGTTCGGTGGCGACGAGTTCTATCTTGAGAGCCAAGCCAGCACCGAAGAGCCTTCCACCCCACCCTGGAAAGCACCGATCCAGCCGGGGGCTCCCTATCAAGCCCTAGGCGACGGGACCTGCACCTTCAACGCCTCCTTCACAGACCCCCGAGGCAATATCTACATGGGGATCGCGGCGCACTGTCTGCCCAATGACATCGGCATGCGCGTCACCACCAAGAGCACGGGCCCGTTCGGAACACTGGTCTTCTGGGATTACCGCTATGCCCCAACCTGGCAGGACTTCGGGCTGATCAAGATCGATCGCAAGATGCACAAGCACTACTCCCCGGCGATGCGCTTCTTCGGAGGGCCGACAGCTGTTCAGACCGGCTTCGTCCCCGGGACCCCGATCTATCACCACGGCTATGGGGTCTGCACGAATAACGCCGAACCGCAGCGGCCACGAATCGGCATCTTGAACTACGTCAATGGAGAGGGTCCTGCCCAGAACGTCCCACGAGCGCCGATGGATCTCCCGCAAGACCGAGGGTGGTTCTTCGCCGAGGCCCGCACCTGCGGCGGTGATAGCGGAAGCCTGTTCAATACCATCGACGGCAAGGCTCTCGGCGTCCTCACCTGGGGTGGCGCAGGCATCATCCAATGGGGACCGACCTTCAAGCTCATCCTGGAAGAGCTCTCGCAGAAGGGCTGGGAGCTCGAACTGATGACGGCTCCGATGCGGGATCCCCAAGGGCTGGCGCAGGCGGCCGTCGATTTCATGACGTGGTGCGCCGAGCACCCGATCGGGAACGCGCAGGACGAGAACGCGTGTGTCCGTGCCGACGGTGTGTCTCGAAAGAACCACCAGATCCCTGAAAAGCGACCAGAGGGCCAGCCCGGCGAGCTCATCGCGCACGGCCACATCGTCGCCGGCGGACCACAGACGCAGTTCCCAGGAGGCTCAATAACGGGGCTGTTGTCGCTGGCTAGTGGCGTCGCAACCGGCGAGTACCCGGCCCCGGTAAACGTCGACTCTTTCATCATCCCAGCGCCGCCTAGGGGAACGCCCATCATGACCAGGACGACAGATAACAGTGGCGCCGGTTACGACATTGACGTGTATTTCCATGCGAGTAAGCAGGGCGGATACAGCGTCGTCCCTGAATGCGCGACTCCAGACGAGGATGAGATCTGCAAAGTGCCCCCCAGCATGCGATTCATGGAGATCGCCGCGTATGAAGGAGCGGACCTAGACGTCAAGGTCTTCACGGT
>DASZOC010000063.1:0-3900 GCA_035550975.1 Actinomycetota bacterium
CCCCCACACCCCCGGCTCACCCGCGATCGTCCCGAACGCGTGATGCAGGTAGATGTACGCGGTCCCCGGCGTCCGGGGCCCGGCTGCCGAGCCGATGATCCCTTGCGACGCCGCCAGGCCCTGCATCAGATCGGACTCGAAGAACTCCTCGCACAGGTCGGCGATCGAGCCGTCGACGGTCCGCTTGAAGAGCTTGTCGACCTCTGAGCGGCGGAACGCGCGGCGGACCTGCTTGCGCGTCGCAGGGAACGAGAGCAGCGGGCGGAGGCACTTGCTCGCCTCTTCGAACAGGTCCTCGAACCGGCCATAGGCATCGGCGTCTGCGCGCGAGATCTTGGCGATCTCGGCGCGCCTCTTGGCCGGGTCCTTCCACAGCACCAGGCCCCCGCCACCCGGCAGAGGGGCGAACGACTCCGGGTCCTTCGGCCTGATGTCCAGCCGGAGGCCGAGCTCCGACACGATCTCCGGCTGCAACAGGGACAGCGAATACGACGCTGTGGAGATGCGGAAGCCCTCGAACAGCTCCTCGGTGACGCAGGCGCCCCCGATGCGGTCACTGCGCTCGACGGCGACCACACGGAGGCCGGACCGGGCGAGGTAGGCAGCGCAGACGAGTCCGTTGTGGCCGGCGCCGATCACTACCGCGTCGTAAGCCACTGTCCTCCCGGGCGGTTGGCAATCCGTAGCGAAGCAGGCTACCGTTCCCGCACATGGCGATGTCCGCGTTCTGCACGACCTGTCAACGCACCGTCTACGTCGAGGAGGGCGTGACGCCCGTGTGCCCGGTTTGCTCGAGCCCGCTGGTCGAGACCGTCGAGAGGAGCGAGCAGACCAGGCCGGCGTCGGATCACGGCGAGGCCGTCTGATTCAGTTCTGAGCCTCTCCCTGTTCGGGTGGGGCGAAATATGTCGCCTGCAGGACCTTGGCGTCCTCCGTCACCAGTGTCGTCACCGACCCCGTGTGACACGGCGTGAACCACAACCACGGCGGGACCCTGCCGCGACCCCGGCTCAACGCGTTGCGCGTCACGATCGTCGGCGTCTGATGGGACACGATCACGACGTCGAGACCACCCGCGGCCGCGACCGCGTCGTCGACCGCCGACATCATGCGGTCCTCGATGTCCTTGAACGACTCACCCCATGAGGGCTTCATCGGGTTGCGGAAACGCCACCAGTGCACGGGATTACGCAGCAGAGCGAACGCGGTCTTGCCGACGCCCTCGAACGAGGTGACGCTTTCGAGCAGACGCTCGTCGGTCGTGACCTCGACGTCGTGGAGCTCTGCGATCGCCCGCGCGGTCTCCTGCGCTCGCTCCAACGGGCTCGCCCAGATCGCGCCGATCTTGGCGTCCCGCAGGTGCAACGCTGCTGCGCGCGCCTGCCGTTGGCCCCGCTCGGAGAGGTGGAACCCCGGCAGACGCCCGTAGATGATCCCCTTGGGGTTCTCGACCTCGCCGTGACGAACGAGATGCACCGTCTGCGGCATGGCCGGCAACTTATCTCGCGATGACTTCGCTAGGCGCCGACGTTCCTGCGGAAAGAGCTGAGCGCGAGGTCGATCGCCCAGTCCTTGGTGCGCATGATCAGGGGCCGCGCGGCGCGCACGAGAAGCCGCATCGGCATCTGCGTCGGCTCGAGCTCCCACTCCAACACGATCCGCGACCCGCTCTCGTACGCCTCGATGGAGAGGTCCGCCCAGCCGCGGAGATCTCCACTTACGAGCGTGCGTATGCGTTCGTTCTCGATCACCTCGACGAAGTCGACCGTGCAGTGCATCTGGTACGGAAGCGGCGACACGATCGAGAACGTCAACGTCGACCCCGTACCGACGCGGTCCGGCTCGAGGTGAAGGTCTCGCAACCACGACCACCAACGTTCGAACCGGTGGGCGTCGGTGATCTCGGCCCACAGGCGCTCCGGTGGAAGAGAGAACGTCTCTACACCACGATGACTGACCGAGTACGCGGAGGCCACCGCCGCACGCTACAGGCGTAGTCTCGGTCGATGCCCGACGTCCTGCTGTTCGGAGCCACCGGCTACACGGGCACCCTGACGGCCGCAGCTCTGCAGCGGCGCGGAGCGAGCTTCGTCGTTGCGGGTCGCGACAGGCGCAAGCTCGACGCCCTGGCGGAGCGGACGGGAGCCGCCGGGGTGCGCGTCGCGGCGGTCGGCGACGTCGACGCTCTCTCCAGCGCGCTGTCCGACGTGAGCGCCATGATCACCTGCGTGGGGCCGTTCATGGACCTTGGGCAAACAGCGGTCGAAGCCGCCATCCGCGCCGGGGTCCACTACGTGGACTCGAGCGGCGAGATCGACTTCATCGACGTCCTTGCCGATCGGTACGACGCGCCCGCCAAGAACGCAGGCATCGTGCTCGCTCCCGCGATGGGCTATGACGAGGTTCCCGCCGACGTCGGGCTATCACGGGCGGTCGAGGGTGTCTCTCGCCCGATACACGTGGCGCTGACTCACGCGTTCCCGTCCAAGGCTTCGACCGGGACCCTACGGACGGTCCTCGGCGGGATCGCAGGCGCCGACGCGTGCTGGGTGGCAGGAGGGCGGCTCGAACGGGTTCCCATCGCGTCCCGGCGGCGATGGGCTCCCATGCCGGCGCCGCTCGGCCCCAAGCTCGGGATCCCGATGCCCCTCGCGATCGGCCGGCTGGCTCCCGTGCACCTCGAGCTCGACACGTTCGAGGTCTACGGGACCTCCCATCCGGTGCAGGCGGCCGCTATGCGGGCGGGCATGCCGGTGGCAAAACGAGTCCTCGCGTTGGACATCACGCAGCGAGCGATCGACGCGGTACTCGATCGCCGCGCCCCCGGTCCGAGCCCAACGTCGCGCCAGCAGGATCGCTTCACGATCCTCGTGGAGGCGTGGTCGGCGTCGGAATGGCGCAACGTCACGCTGCAGGGGGTCGACGCCTACGGCATCACCGCGGAGACGCTCGCCGCGGGAGCTTTGAAGCTGGCTCGCGAGGGGCATGATTCGGCCGGGGTGATGGCGCCGACGCAGGCGATCGGGTGCGATCTCCTCGAGAACGTGTTGATCAACGCCGGTGTCGACATCGCGGTGTACGAACCTGTCGACGCCGCATAGCCGACGAGAGAAAGGCAGCGATGGGAGCCAGGCTGGTCTACGCGAAGGTGATCGATCGCGAGGTCTTCTACGTCAACGAGCGCGGCCGCGTCCACCCTGCGTTGGAGAACCGGGTCGTGCTCGACGGCGACCGAGGGGTTGCCGGTGCATTCCTCGTGTTGCGCGGATGGGGGGACGACCGCGGGTCGTTCACGGAGCGCTGGCGGCTCCAGGGTCCCGGAGGCGAGACGCTCTACGAGAGCATCCCGCGCGAGGTCCACCTGCCGACCACGAGCCACGTCGAGAAGCTGGAGGACGAGATCGCCGACCTCGACCTGCCCGTCGACGGGGACGCGTACCACGTCGTGTTCGAGCTCGACGAGCAAGAGGTCGCGCGGGTCCGCTTCGAGGTGCGCGCCGCGAACGGCGAGTAACCGCCCTGCGAGCCGAGCTGAGCGGCGGCGCGTCGGAGATAGGTACGGAGAAAAAGATAGGGCGGGGATCTCCGACGCGCGGGCAGTGCGTCGGATGGCTGCGGCGGCGAATGCGACTGGACCCCCGCCCTGCCCGCAGTGTGCCGTCCCGCCACCTAGCCCGTCGATAGCCCGAAAGAGCTAACTTTCGCCCCCCTCCCACTCCGCGGCGCCGATCCCCACAGGACGTGCCGCCCGTCCCGGTCGGTTGCGGCCGCTTGCCTACGGGAGGGTGCGCTGACGGGGGGCGCCTGAACGCCGCCCGCCTGCTCGCTCTCAGCAGATCGCGCTTTGTCGATCCATTAAGGAGCGATCTGCTTCGAGAGCCCCTCCCTTCCAGGCAAGCC
>DASZOC010000064.1:0-32757 GCA_035550975.1 Actinomycetota bacterium
CGTCTACACGAATGCGTTGTGGTTCTCCGACGAGCCGAACGAGAAGCTCCCACTGACGGGGCCGCCCGACGCTATCGCCGCGAGTCTCAAGCGGCTGAACGACCTCGGCGTGACGATGGTCGACCTCGCCGTGTTCGGGCCACCGTCGTTGATAGTCGAGACCGCCGAGCGTTTCAGCGAAGAGGTCCGTCCCCTCCTCTAGCTGGATCCGTCGAACCGCAGCGGGAGGACAACAGGCAGATGACGCGCGAGCACGACCGCATCCGGGACGAGTTCACCCGCGCCGCCCCGACGTTCTCGGACCGCACCGCGGGCCGCTTCTCCTCTTTGGGGGTCGTCGCGTTCTCCGGCGCACGCGCGGGCGACACCGTGGTCGAGGTCGGTTCCGGCACGGGTGAGTTCCTGAGTGAGTTCGCGCGGCACGCGGGGCTGGTCGTGGGCGTCGACCTGACGCCCGCGATGCTCGTGGAGGCCCGTTCCAGGCATCCGCGGGTCATCGGCGTCAACGGCGACGGCGCGCGGCTGCCACTGCGCACACGGTCGGTGGATCTGGTTGCGAGTGCCCAGGCCCTCCATCACATAGCTCAACCCTTTCCGGTCGTGCGAGAGATGCGTCGGGTGCTCAAGCGTGACGGTCGCATGCTCATCGTCGACCAGATCGCGACCGAGAAAGCCGAAGAAGCGCTCGCCATGAACGAGCTGGATCTGTTGCGCGACCCCTCTCATGCCGCGTGCCGCCCCGCGTCCGCCTTGCGGATCTTGCTGGGGGCCGCGGGGCTCGTGGTGGAGAAAGAGAAGGTGGTCGAGTCGGTCGGGCGCTTCTCCGACTGGATGCCGCCTCAGGAGTTCCCGAGTGATCGGGTGGCGCGCGTCCGAGCGCTGATCGCCGAAAGAGGAGGAGAGACGGGCATGGACTTCCGCCGCGACGGCGATGACTGGTTGTTCACGCGCCGCAGGGTGATGCTCCTGGCCCGTCGAGCATGATGTGGGTACTGCCGCTGCTCTGCGACGTGACGCGACTACAGAGAGTTTGCTTGCTCTGGAAGGAGAGTGGACAAACCGGGCGAATCCCTCACCAGCGTCCCCGCGCCCGTCGGGGGCCCGTCAAGAGGGGGTCTTGATGCGCGTCCGGTCGTTCCTGTCGGTCGTTGGTGCGGCGGTCGTCCTTGCCGCGCTCACGGTTGCTCCTGCCACGTCCGCTCCGGGCCAGAGCTCATCCACATACGACCAGGATCACATCCTCGTCGGCTGGGACCGCAGCTTGCCCGAGCAGGCGCGGACCGACGTGCACGCGCGCGAGGGCGGCCAGGTCGCCAACCGTCTCGAAGCCATCGACGTAGACGTCGTCGAGGTCCCCGACAACCAGGACCCGAACGAGTGGGTCGCTCGGTACCAGCGTCATCCGCAGGTTGCATTCGCCGAGCTGAACTACCACCGCGACCTCACTTCGGTCCCTTCGGACACGCTGTTCAAGGACCAGTGGGGCTTCCACAACACCGCGCAATCTGTCACCGGAAGCTTCGTGAAGGGCGTCAGCGACTGGGATATCGACGGGCCCGAGGCCTGGGACGCCGCCTTCGGTGCCGGCACCTTCCCGTCCTCTGGCGGAACCCGCGTTGGGATCATCGATACGGGCATCGACCGCGCGCACGTCGAGCTTCTCAACAAGACGAAGGCGTGCGCATCTGCCGTGGCGTTGATCGGAGTCGTCACTAACGGCACGTGCAGCGACGACAACCTGCACGGTACCCACGTCGCAGGTACCGTCGGCGCGGTCACCGGTAACGGTCTCGGTGTAGCGGGAACAGCCCCCGACGCGGAGTTCGCCATCTGCAAAGCGCTGAACGGCGCCGGGGTCGGCACGTCCGCGGATGTCGCCGCGTGCATCAACTGGTCCTCGAAGACCGGTGGTGCCAAGATCATCAGCATGAGCCTCGGCTCCGAAAAGGGCACCAGCACCGAGGAGCGGGCAGTCAAGGACGCATCGGCTGCAGGCGTGCTCATCATTGCTGCCGCCGGCAATGGCTACGACGCGGCGCCGAATTACCCCGCGTACTACACCGAGGTCATGTCGGTCGCTGCGTTCAACGCGGCGGGCGTCATCTCAGATTTCTCCACCTGCAACTCCGACGTCGAGATCGCGGCCCCCGGCGAGGACGTGTGGTCCACCTTCCCGGAGAACACCTACGGCGTCATCAGCGGGACGTCGATGGCGACTCCGCACGTATCGGGCGCGGCCGCTCTGATCATGTCCGAGCTCGGCCTCGACGCGGCGCAGACGCGCTCGAAGCTCAAGAACACGGGAGTCAGTGGTTTGTCGACAGGGGGGCGCAAGGAATGCGCCTCGTATCCGGCCCTGAACCTTGCGGCTGCCATAGGAAGTGGAGGGGGCACGACGACGCCACCGCCCAGCACGAATCCCGGGAACATCGCTGGAAGGGTGACCGATCAGAAAGCAAAGACCGCGATCTCCGGCGCGACGGTCGACTGCGGCGCTGCTGGAAGCGCGACGACGACTGCGGACGGCACCTACTCGTTGACGGGTGTTCCGGCCGGTTCGTACACCTGCACCGCCAGCGCCACCGGTTACAAGCCGAAGAGCGCGAACGTCACCGTCAGTTCCGACACGACCTCGACGTTGGACTTCGCTCTGATGAAGTCGCGCTAGGAACCGAGAAAGAGGCAGTGGAAAGAGGCGGTCCTTCGGGGCCGCCTCTTTCGTTCTAATGCAGGAGCCGGTCGAGCATCTTTTCGAAGCGGGTCTTGCGTTGCTCGATGTTCTTGCGCTCGAGCCACGCTCCCAGCGCAACTCCCGATCCGAACAGTGCGGTGCCGCCTATCCCGGCCGGGATCCCTATGAGCAGAGCCCGCCGGCGCGTGCGGAGCTCGTGGATCGGCCATCCCCTGGAGAACGCGATGCGCCGCAGCTCGCTCTCGGGGTTGACTGCGTGCGGGTAGCCGACCGACTCCAGCAGAGGCAGGTCGTTCATCGAGTCGGAGTAAGCGGCGCACTCCGCGAGGTCGAGGTTGTGCTCGGCTGCGACCTCGGCGACCGCTTTTGCCTTGGCCGGCCCGTGCATGATCTCGCCGACGAGGCGACCCGTATAGAAGCCTTCTTCGTCGACCTCCGAGACCGTCGCGATGGCTCCCGTCATGTTGAGATGGCGAGCAAGCTCCTCGGCGAGCTCGATCGGGGCGGCGGTCACGAGGAACGTCAGGTCCCCGCGTTCTTGATGCCCTTCGATCACCTGGACGATGTCCTGGTAGACGCGCGGCAGGATGCGATCCTCGGCGATCTCCCGGCCCCACGACATCAGCTCTCGCTGACTGCGTCCCGCGACGAACTCCAGGGTCGACTGGCGCGTTCTCTCCATGCTGCGCTGTTGCTCGCCGTGGAGCCTGAACATCATCTGCCCCCACCCGAACCGGAGCATGTCGTGGACCCTGAACATGTCGCGTTCGTACAGTCCGCGGGCAAGCAGGAACAGGCTCGATCCCGGGATCAAGGTCCGGTCGACGTCGAAGAACGCTGCGCGGCGCGGAGCTTGGCTCATGACCATCCTCTCCATTCGGTGATCTCTGCGGCCGGTCTGCGTCGTGTCATGGGTCGCTCGGATTCGCCGGAGGCGAGGTAGCCCACGTAGATCAAGCCCGCGATCAGCTCGTCGGAACCGGCACCGAGATACTCCCGGACCTGGTCCATCGTCACACACGGGCCGGTCCGGATCATCGCGCCCAGTCCGAGGGCATGGGCCGCAAGCAGGACGTTCTGCATCGCCGCTCCGACTGCATAGTGCTCTTCGACCTCGACGCATTTCGGGTTGGTCAGGTGGGGCCGTTCGATGACGCAGACGATCACCGGCGCGCGGCGGGTCTTCTCGGCCAACCCCGTCGTGTCTTTGCCCGTGAGCTCTTGTCCTGCAGCCCACGCCGCGCCGAGCTCGTCGCGCGCATCGCCCGCAAGGACGACAAACCTCCATGGCTGCGTCAGGTGATGCGTCGGAGCTCGCACCGCTGCGTCGAGCAGCCGCTGTATCTGCTCGCGGTCGGGGACCTCGTCCGTCGTCCTCGCGACCGAACGACGCGTCATGATGGCTTCATACGCTTCCACCCGCGCAGGATAGCCATCGCGCACACGCCTAGACTCTCGCCGTGCTGATAGGTGCGATGAACTTCCCCGGGCGCTCGGTAGCCAAAGAGGTCCATCGCATCGCCGAAGACGGGTTCGACTTCGTCGACCTCACGATCGAACCGCCGGCCGCATGGACCCCCGATGGGAACCAGATCGGGCGGCTGATCGCAGACCTCGGCCTCGCCGTGGTGGGCCATACGGCGTGGTACCTGCCGATCGCCTCGGCATTCCCCGAGCTTCGGGCGACGGCGCGCGACCTGTTCAAGCGCGCGCTCGATACTTTCTCCGACGCCGGGGTCGAGCTCGTGAACATCCACCCCGACCAGAAGGTGCCGCTCCATTCGATGGCCAACCTGCGGGCGATGAACGCGGACGCGATCGCGAACATCGCGGAGGATGCGGCAGCGCGCGGGATCCGGCTGATGGTCGAGAACCTCGACAAGGTGTTCGCGGCCCCCGGCGACCTGCAGCCGATATTCGAGCGCTGGCCGGACCTCGGATTCCACCTCGACGTCGGCCACGCGAACCTCAACCTGGGTCTGGGCGAGCCGAACCGGACCGAGGCCTTGCTCGACGCGTTCGGTGACCGCCTCGCCCACGTCCACATCTCCGACAACAGGGGAGGAGCGGCCGACCTGCACCTGCCGCTGGGGGCGGGGTCGATCGACTGGAAGGGCCACGCCCGCCTCCTGAAGGAGCGCGGGTGGGACGCGACCGTGACGCTGGAGGTGTTCTCCCGCGATCGGGAGTACCTGCGGGCGTCGCGCCGGGCGTGGCTGCGGATCTGGAGCGAGGCGTAGGTCCTCGCTTTTTTGTGAGTTCTGAGTACTATTGTGACTTATGAGGGCTAAGAAGCTCCTCACCTTGGGGCTGATCGCGTTCGGCGTCTTCTTCCTCGTGCAGGAACCGGCCGAGGCTGCTCGCCTCGTGCGGGCGACCGGCGAGACCGCGGGGGAATGGTTCGAGGCCGTCGCCACGTCGCTGACGAGGTTCGTCAAGACGCTCGTCTAGCGCCCAAAGCCGACCCCTGGGAACCCCCTGAGGCTAGGGTCGGGTCGTGCCCAGATCGCGCTATCTCTCCGATGACGAGCAGGTCGTGTTCGAGGTCCGCCGCCACCTGGTCGTTCTCCTCGGACCCGCCGCAGTAGCCCTCCTCGCGATATTCCTGGCGGCCACCATCGGTTGGTTCACCAGCCCCTCGTCGGGCTCCGACTCGGTCGACCTGGTAGCGGGGGCCATCGCGCTGTTCTTCGCCGCCCGCTTCGGCTGGAAGGTCTGGCACTGGTACTCGGATCGCTTCGTCGTGACCGACCAGCGGATCTTCGAGCTCTCGGGGGTGCTCACCCGCAGGGTCGCGTCGATGCCCTTGACGAGGGTGACGGATATGACCTACCGGCGGTCTCTTCTCGGGCGCATCCTCGGCTACGGCGACCTGATCGTGGAGTCCGCGGGCCAGGACCAAGCGCTGAGCCGGATCGAGAAGCTGCCCCGCCCCGACGACTTCTACCGGACGATCACGGCGCTGGTCACCGCCGGGCTGCCCTCCCTGCTGCCAGACGAAGAAGAGCAAGCCGAGCGTGACGAGGACGATACCGGCCCCCTTCCGCGGGTGATCGTCTAGGACTGCGGGAGGAAGGCCCCTACAAAGGGCGAATCACTCCATAGGCGACATCTATGGAGGTGGACATGAAGAAGACCCTCGCTCTGTCGATAGCGATGCTCACGGCCCTGGCCCTGTTCGGCGCTCCCGCTAGTGCCGGCAAGAAGAAGAAGGCACCGCCACCCCAAGAGGTTGAAGGCTCGATCCTGTTCCCCGCACGCCACCCCGATGGCTGCTACGCCGGCCTGCAGCGGCATTTCACCTCACTGACCGGCCAGAGCGGCATCATCGGCTATACCTTCGACGTCGAGAAGACCACCTGGAAGAAGCCGTTCAAGCTCGAGGTCACGGGAGGCTTCGGTTACGTCGACCTCGACATCGTCTACTACCTGGGCGAGTTCCACGACGCGCAAGCGTGGGTCAACGACCCATTGCCCGCTGCCCCCGCTTCGGTGACGTTCGAGGAGCGCAACGCGGATGGCGAGAAAGGTGCCGTCCCTGACGGTGCCGTCAAGGCGATCGTCTGCATGTACGCCGATGAGGCCGCCGGCACAGGACTCGGCGCCGCCTTCAAATACACCGCCGGCGCGGGAGTGAAGTAAACGATGCGCAAGCTCGTCGCTCTCTCGGCGGCCGCGGTCATGGTCGCGGCTGCCTTCGGTGGTACGGCTGCGGCCGGGAAGAAGAAGGCAGCACATCAGCACGTCGAGGGCTCGATCGCGATCCCGCAGGGGACTCAAGGGGCGACCGGCTGCGTCTATCGTACCCACCGCGCGTTGTACATCGCGATGGGCGAGGCCGTGAACGGCATCTTCGGATACACGTTCCAGGTCGACCCGAAGACGGTCGGGAAGCCCTTCAAGATCGAGGTCGAAGACGGTGCAGGAGTAGACATCTCCTTCTACGGCGAGCTCGGTAATGACCCCACCGCCGATGCTCCGGCCAACATGGGCTATGAAGAACCCGGTCCCGGCGGCGAGAAGGGGACGGTTCCCGAAGGGCTTCCGAACGTCTTGGTCTGCCTTACGGACGGCGCCGGAGCGGACTTCGTCTACACGGCGGGCACGGGCGTCAAGTAACCGCCACATCCAGCTAGACCTAAAGGGGCGCCTTCGGGCGCCCCTTTATCTTTGGGGCGATGACTTCCGCGATCGTCGCGATCTCGATGGCCGCGCTCGTGTGGGCCTTCGTCGAAGGCCTAGGCCGCTTCTATCCGTCCAAGGCCGCATGGCTGCGGATACGCAGCCGGCATGGGCGGCGCGTCGCCCGCAGCATGCGTGAACGCTTCGAAGCAGTCGCCGACGCCGGCACGCCGCGCTGGCTCACGATCCTGCTGGCCGTGCTGGTCGTCGGGTGGATCGCATCGGCGAGTCTGCTCGACAAGCGGTGGTGGGAGGTCGTCATGGACGTCGCGCCCTACGTCCTCGTCGGCGGTGCGTTCCTTCGGTTGCCCAAGGTGATGCGCAAGATCGCGGAACGTATGAAGGACTACGAGAAGGATTTCCCGGACCCCGATCACGAGGAAGGCGATGGCGGGGCGGCCGTCATCGCGTTGTGACCCTTGCGCACGCGCGCCTATACCTGGTCGCGCCGGCGCGGCTGGCCACAGGTGACCTCGCGGCCGCCATCCCGGACCTTGCCGCCGCCGGCGTCGATGTCGTGCAGCTGCGTGAGAAGGATCGTTCGCCCGGCGACATCCAGGCGCTTGCGGAGCCGGTCCTCGACGCGTGCCGGGAGACGGGCATCCCGTTCATCGTCAACGACTATCCGGAGGTCGCAGCTGCTGTCGGCGCGGACGGGGTACATGTCGGTCAGGATGACGTCGCGGTTCCCGACGCGCGCCGCGTCACCGGCGGGATCGTCGGTCTCTCGACCCACACGCGGGACCAGATCACAGCGGCGATGGAGGTTGCGCCCGACTACATCGCGGTCGGCCCGGTGTTCGCGACCCCAACGAAGCCGGGGCGGTCGAGCGTCGGTCTGGACCTCGTGTCGTTCGCTGCCGGCGCGGTCGAGATCCCGTGGTTCGCGATCGGAGGTATCGACGAGGAGACGATCGAGGATGTCGTCGCCGCCGGCGCGCGCCGCGTCGTGGTGGTCCGGGCGATCACGCACGCACCAGACCCACCCGCAGCTGCGGCGCGACTCGCAGCAGCCCTGCCGGGCTAGGCTCCGCGCCTTCTTCCTTCAGAAAGGATCGATCCATGCCCAGAGCCATCGACTTCCACGTGCACGCGTCGATCTCCGACTGGTTGGAGGGATCGCTGGGGCCGATGGCCGAGACTACGGCGAAATACTTCAACTCGACCATCCGCGTCCGGACCGCGGAGCAGATGGCGCAGGAGTACAAGGACTGGGATCTCCTCGGTGTCTTGCTGGCATGGGACGCCGAGACGGCGTCCGGGCTGCCGCCGCTGACCAACGACCGCGTCGCCGAGATCTGCCGCGCCTATCCCGAGCAGTTCATCGGTTTCGCGAGCGTCGATCCGCACAAGCCGAACCACGTCGAAGAGCTGGAGCGTGCCATTACGGAGCTAGGGATGAAGGGGCTGAAGCTGCATCCGCAGGTGCAGGCGTTCTACCCGAACGATCCGACGTTCGAGCCGCTGTGGGACAAGTGCGAAGAGCACAAGCTCCCGATCGTCGTCCACGTCGGCCAGACGGGTCTGGGCGCGGGTTGCCCGGGCGGATCGGGAATCGCCTACGACTACGGGCGACCGATGCTGATGGACATGGTGGCTGCCAACCATCCCGACCTGACCGTCGTCATGGCGCACTTCGGCTATCCCTGGCACCTCGAGGTCCTCGCGTCCGCGATGCACAAGACCAACGTGTGGGTCGACCTTTCCGGGTGGCGCCCCAAATACATCCCCGAAGAGGTCAAACGGGATTGCCGTGGGCGCCTGTCGGACCGGTTCGTGTGGGGGAGTGACTACCCGATGCTCGACCCCGGCAGGATCCTCGACGAATTCCACGAGATGCGCCTAGGCGAAAAAGAAGAAGACGTCCTGAAAAATAACGCCGCGAGGCTCTTGGGAATCGAGGTCTAGGTCGCGGGTTCGTCGCCCCGCAGCACCGCACGCCGCTCCTGGAACTCCTCGCGCGTGATCTCGCCACGCGCGTAACGTTCTTCCAGCACGTCGAGCGCGGCCGGTCTCGGTTCGGGCTGGTGGCTGCTACGACGGACCAGCCGGACGATCAGCATGATCATGACGACCCAGAAACCGATCCACAGAGCCATCATGAGCAAGCCCCACGCGAGCTCGAACATCCCCATGCCCATGCCGTCGAAGCCCCTCATGCGAGGTCCTCCTTGATGCGCCGCAGCTCGTCGGCGGTGATCTCGCCGCGCGCGTAGCGCTCCTCCGCGATCGTCACCGCCGAGGAGGACCTGCCGGAACCTTCCGGCAGGGCGATCCACAGCACGACGTACGCGAGGAAACCGAAGCCGCCGAACACGATCGCTACGACCCACAGGATCCGAACGAGGCTCGGGTCCATCCCCAGGTAGTCGGCGATCCCCCCGGCCACACCCGCGATATGCCGGTCGGTCGTGGATCGAGTGAGTCGCCTCGTGCTCATGTCCCGATGATAAAGGAATCCGCCGCGGACGCTCGGCGTTAGCCTTCCTGTATGCCGACCAAAGAAGAGATCAAAGAAGAGGTCATCGCCGCCCTGAAGACGGTGAACGATCCCGAGCTCGGGATCGACATCTGGAACCTGGGGCTGGTCTACGACGTCGCGGTCGACGACGACCACAACGTCAAGGTCGATTTCACCCTGACCACGATGGGGTGCCCGATCGGTCCGATGATCGACGAGGAGATCCGCGCGGGGACCGCATACATCGAAGGCATCGGCGAGGTGTCGACCGAGATGGTCATGTACCCGCCGTGGTCGCCGGAGAAGATGAGCCCGCTGGCTAAATCCGCCCTCGGCTTCGTCTAGCCAGCCCCGACCGGTTTTGCTTTCGCGCCTCGAGTGCGCTCGCTGCTCGGCCGCATACGAGCCCGCGCTGCGTCATCGCTGTGACTGTGGGGGCACGTTGCTGCCTCGTTACGAGACGTCCGTCGCACTGCAGGAGGCCCTCGCGCGGCCCGCGGACATGTGGCGGTTCCGCGAGCTGTTGCCGGTGGAAGGTGAGGCGGTGTCTCTCGGCGAAGCGGAGACGCCGTTGCTGTTCTGCCCCCGCCTGTCGGACAGATCCGGCATCGAGATCTTCGTCAAAGATGACTCGCCGTTGCCGGGTGGGACGTTCAAGGCACGCGGAGCCGCGGTTGGTTTGAGTCGTGCGGTCGAGCTCGGTGTGAAGCAAGTCGTGATGCCGAGCGCCGGTAACGCGGGTGGTGCGTGGGCGCTGTACGCCGCGCGAGCGGCGATCGAGATCACCGTGACGATGGCGCGGTCGGCGCCGGCGGCGAACCAGCAAGAGGTCGTCGTCGCCGGCGGGACCCTCGAGCTCGTCGACGGGACGATCGCCGACGCCGCCGCTCGGGCGAAGCAGATCGCGTCAGAGACCGGCGCTTTCCTTGCAACCACCTTCAACGAGCCCTATCGGGTGGATGGGAAGAAGACGGCGTGGCTGGAGATGTTCCTGCAGCTCGGCGGCGGCACCTCTATGCGGTTCCCGGCTGCGGTCGTCCTACCGGTCGGTGGGGGAGTTGCAGCCGTCGCTCTCGCCAAAGCGGTCGCGGAGGTCACAGCTCTCGGGTGGTTATCTCAGCCCCAACAAGGTCCGCGGATCGTCGGCGTCCAGGCCGCGGACTGCGCTCCGATCGTGAAGGCCTTCGGGCAGGCCCAGCAGACGGTGGAGCCGTGGCCGGTTCAGCCGTCGACGATCGCGGCGGGTCTGCGGGTCCCGGCTCCCTCGGAAGCCGATCTCGTCCTAGACCGCGTGCGGGCGTCGGGTGGGACGATGGTCGCGGTCGCCGAGGAAGACATCAGGCGTGCGGTCGGAGACCTCGCGGCGAGCGAGGGCCTCTTCGCCTGCCCCGAAGGCGCCTCTACGCTGCCTGCCGCCGAGAAGCTGGCGCGCGCGGGAGAGCTCGAGGGCCCGGTCGTCCTGTACAACACAGGGGCCGGGATCAAATACCTCGATGCCCTCCGCTGACCGGGCCTAGATTTCTTCGCGACCTTTGCCTCGATGACTTGACGTCGTCGCTCGTCATCCGTACTATCGAACACACGTTCGACTCTGGTGGTTCGGCCCTCCCCGGCCCCTGAGCTCGCAGGCTTCCCCGGGCCTCGAGTTCCCACCAGGCGAGGACGCCGGGGCCCGAAGGGTCCGCCCGAGAGGGCGGGTCATTCGGGCCTCTAGCTTTCTGCAGCATCTGTAAAGAGAGGCGGCTAAGAAGATCGGTGTCGAAGCGGTACGACGAGGCCATCGAGGTCACGCCGGACCGGGACACTCAGATGCCACTCTCCTTCTCCTGGCGCGGGCGGCGTTACGAGATCGACCAGCAGCTGGCCTCGTGGCGCGAGGGGGCGGAGTGGTGGCAGGCGCGCGACAACGCCAACGGCTCATCCGGCCGGACCAACGGCTCACCTGCCGGGACGAACGGTGGTCGTTCCAACGGGAGCCGCCGCGGCCCGAAGGATCGGGACTGCTTCCGGGTCCTGGCGCGTCGTGCCGGTGTCTACGCGACCGGCGAGCTCGATCCCGACGGCTTCATGGCCGCCGCGCCCGCGGCGGTCTACGACCTCGTCTTCGACCGCATCAAGAGATCGTGGTTGCTGTCCCGCATCTGGGACTAGGCGTCGGCGGGGATCTCCGTCGCGCTGGCCTTGGCGATCAGGCGACCGTCGGCATCGGTGATCTCGGCCTCGGCGAACAGCACCCGCTTGCCGCGTTTGAGGATCGTTCCGGTGCCGATCAGCTTTGTTCCCGCGGGGGCCGGACGGAAGATCGACAGCTTCATCTCCGCGAGGGCCGGGTACTGATCCTCGGGCAGGTGTGCGGCCGCGGCGCCGCCGAGGACCGCGTCGGCGAACGCGGCCATGACCCCGCCCTGCAGGTTGCCGGCCGAGTTACAGAGATCCTCCGGCACGACCCACGAGAACTTCACTTCTTCTTCGGGTGCGTCGGTGGGCTCGACCTCGAATCCCAGCGTCTCGCTCGCCGGGATGCGGAACGCTCCGGCCCGCGCGGCCTCCCATCTCGTCCTCGCCATGGACCGAACCTTATGGGCAGGGGCGCTACAGGATGAGCGGGTTCGTCCATCTCCACTGCCACACCACCTGGTCGCTACGGGACGGCGCCATCCCCGCAGAGGTCCTGCCGCACCTCGCGCGCGGTCTCGGGTTCGAAGCGGTAGCGATGACCGACCACGACGCGCTGACGGGAGCGGTCCGTTTCTCGCATGCCGCGCGCGACGCCGGCATCAAGCCCATCTTCGGCGCCGAGCTGACGCTCGACACCGGTGAGCACGTCACCGCGATCGTGAGGGACAAGACCGGCTACGCCAACCTGTGCCGGTTGATCTCGGATGCGCATCTCTCCCACGAGCGGGATCAGCCGTCCACCACGTTCGCCAAGATCATCGAGCGAGCCGAGGGGCTGTTCGTCCTATCGGGGTGCGAGCGGGGGCCGGTCGCGCGGCTCGCCGCTGCGGGCCGCATGCCCGAAGCGATCGAGACGGCACGTAGATGGCGGGCCGCGCTGGAGGACACCTACCGCATCGAGGTCTTCGACCACCGCGGCTACGGCCATCGCACGTTGCGGGACCGCTTGCTCGGCATCGCGAAGGAGGCCGGTATCCCGGCGGTGGCGACGAACGACGTGCACTACCCGTTATCCGGCGATGCCGGGACCCACGAGCTGCTGCATGCGATCAAGGACATCGTCCCCCTGTCCGAGTCGCGTTCGCTGCGCAAGACCTCGGAGTACTTCTTCAAGACACCGGCGGAGATGCGGGCGCTGTTCGCCGACGTGCCGGAGGCCTGCGACGAGACCTTGCGCATAGCGGAGGCGTGCGACTTCGACCTCGACCTGGGCGTCTATCACTTCCCCGACATCCCGATCCCGTCGGGCGAGACCCCCGCGGGCCTCCTGGCGCGCCGAGGCTATGAGGGGGCCCGCCGGCGGTTCCCGCGCGTCACGAAAGAGATCGACGACCGGCTCCAGCACGAGCTCGACGTGATCTTCCGCATGGGCTGGCCCGCCTACTTCCTGCTGGTCGCCGACATCGTCGAGCACACCCGCAGCGTGATGGGCATCCGGTGCTCGTGCCGGGGGAGCGCGGCGGGCTCGCTCGTCTGCTACGTGCTCGGCATCTCCGACGTCGATCCGGTCCGCTACGACCTGCTGTTCGAGCGTTTCATGAACACCCGGCGCGAGGAGATCCCCGACATCGACGTCGACGTCGAGTCGCACCGGCGGGAGGACGTGCTCGGCTACATCCTCGACACCTACGGGGCCGAGCAGACCGCGATCTGCTGCATGGTCGACACGTTCCGGGCCCGCATGGCGATCCGCGAGGTCGGCAAGGCCCTCAACCTGCCGCCGGACGAGATCGACCTGGTCGCGAAGGCTTTCCCTCGGATACGAGCCAAGGACATCTCCACCGCGATCGAGCGCCTACCGGAGTTGTCCGGCTCGAACCTCGATGGAGGACAGCTGAGCCAGCTCTTCGAGCTGTGCGTCGCGATCGACGGCTTCCCCCGTCATCTCGCGTTGCATCCCAGTGGCGTCATCCTGTCTTCGCCCGACCTCGCCGACCGGGTCCCGATGCAGCACTCGTACAACGGTTTCGCGATGTTGCAAGCTGATAAGGACGACGTCGAGGAGCTCGGCCTGGCCAAGCTCGACGTCCTGGGCGTGCGGATGTTCTCCTCGATTACCCACGCCGAGGCAGAGATCGAGCGGGTGCGGGGCGAAAGGATCGACCTGCGCGCGATCCCCCGGGACGACGAGGCGACGTTCGAGCTGATCCGCACCTCCAAGACCCTCGGCTGCTTCCAGATCGAGTCGCCCGGCCAGCGCGAGCTCCTCGCCCGCTTCCAGCCGACCCGCTTCGAGGACCTGTTGATCGACATCTCGCTGTTCCGGCCGGGGCCGGTGAAGTCCGACATGGTCTCGCCGTTCCTCGACCGCCGTCACGGCTTCGCCGAGGTGCGTTACCCGCACCCGAACCTCGAGCCGATCCTGAGAGAGACCTACGGCGTGGTCGTGTATCACGAGCAGGTCATCCGGGTCATCGCCGCGGTGACCGGCTGCTCCCTCGACGACGCCGACTACGTGAGGCGTCATCTCGATGCCGAACGACCCGCGATGGCGGATGACCCCGATTCTCGTCCCGGCCGCCGTGTGGACAGCGTGCCCGAGCAGAACGGACAGCGTGGTGGTGGCAACAAGAAGCGGTCGAGCTCACATCCGGGCATGGGGCGCGGCTTCCGCGAGCTACCCGAAGAGGTGGCCGCGGGAGCGCACTACCTATCCGACTGTCCCGAAGGTCAGAAGATCGGGTCGACCGGGAGCGCGTTGGCCAAGGCCCATGCGCAGAAATTAGGAGAAGACTGGGAGAAGGACCAGCGGGTCCATTTCCACGGGGTGGCGGGGCCGATCGAGGTCACGCCTCCTAAAGGCGACGTGGCTACCTGGTTCATCGAGTCGGCGGTGCGCAACGGCTACACGCGCTATCAGGCCGAGACGTTGTGGAAGGAGGTGTTCGCGTTCGCGAGCTTCGGTTTCTGCAAGTCACACGCGGCCGCCTTCGCGGTGCCGACCTACATCTCGGCGTGGCTCAAGGCCCACTACACCGCGGAGTTCATCGCCGGCATCCTCACCCACGACCCGGGGATGTACCCCCGGCGACTGCTGGTAGCCGATGCCCGCCACTTCGGCATCCCCATCCTGCCGATAGACGTGAACCACTCCGACAAGGTCTACCGCGCCGAATGGTCGGGCAAGAGGCTTGGGGTGCGGCTCGCACTGAGCGAGGTGCGGGACATGTCGGATTCGGAGGTGAACTCTCTGCTGGAGGCGCGTAAGGCCGGCCCCTTCATCTCGCTCGAGGACCTGTGGCGCAGGGTCGATCTGTCGCGGCCGGTGCTCGAGAACGTCGTCCATGTCGGCGCACTCGACTCGATCGCGGGCGGACGCAGTCGCCGCGAGCTGTTGTGGCGGGCGGTCGACCTCGCGCAGAAACCGAGATCCGAGGTCGGTGCGCAACTAAGCCTGAGCCTCGGCGAGCCGATCGGGTCCGCTCTGCCCGGGCTCGACGATTACTCGGCGTTAGAGGAGACCGAGGCCGAGGTCGACATCTCGGGGATCGATGCACGCCGCCACGTGATGTCGCTCTATGCCCCCTTGCTGGCGGATCTGGGGTGCGTCCCGGCCGAGCGCCTCGCGACGATCCGCAACAAGACCGACGTCTGGGTCGCCGGCGTGAAGGTCGCCAGTCAGACGCCGGCGATCCGCTCCGGGCAGCGCATCATCTTCGTGACCATCGACGACCTCACGGGGCCGATCGACGTGACCGTGTTCGAGCGGGTTCAGGCGCTGTGCGCGCGGACGGTCTTCCATTCCTGGCTGTTGTTGTTCCACGGCGAGGTCCGCAAGCGCGGGGGAGCGTCGCTGATCCATCGCACCGACGCCCGCAACGTCGGGCTCACAGTAGTGGTCGACGAAGCGTTCGATCTGGCCGAGATCGCCGCGGACCGGGCCGCCGGCGTCAGCTTGAACGACGCGCTCGAACGGCAGCGCACCAAGCAACGGCTGGGAGCCGGCATCGATGCCGACACGGCCCCCTCGGGACGTCTATGGCACGCCAGCGGTGGCTCCGCCGGCCGCTAGGTTTCTTACGCAGCCGCGCTGTGACTTCGCCATAGCAGGAAACCTGCTCTTAGCTCTCGTACTGGGCTTGCGCCCGCCTCGCCATTTCGTCTGCCGGCACGTCCTCGATATGGGTGGCGATGTACCACTGGTTGCCCCACTTATCCCGGACCCCTGCCATGCGGTCGCCGTAGAACTGATCCTCGGGTTCCATGGTCGATTCGGCGCCTGCCGCCAGGGCGCGTCGGTAGGTCACGTCGCAGTCCTCGACGTAGACATGCAGCATGTTCGTGCTGGGTTCGTCCCGAGTGTCACCGACCATCACGAGCGAATCACCGAGCTGGAGCTCTGCATGCCCGACGGTCGCGTCCGGCCGACGCATCACGTCACCCCTCACGCTGGCACCGAAGACCTCTTCCAGGAAAGCCATGACCTCTGCCGCCCCCTGGACCGCGAGGTAAGGGGTCACGGTCGGGTAGCCGTCGGGGATCGCTTTGACCATCTGCGGCCTCCTTTCCAGGTTTCTCTGTTACTCCAACCCCGTATCTCGGGGTCAGAGCAGATCAGTTGTGCGCTATTTGCGTTCCCAGGGTAGTTGGCGGCGGGCTTCCGGCTTCATCCACGGAGCGGTCCAGCCGCGGTCGGCTTCCTCGATCACGGAGCCAGGTTCCACGACCGCGTCGATCGCGTCGAGGGTCTCGTCGTCGAGCCGGACGTCGGCGCCGGCGAGCAGGTCGTCCAGCTGCTCCGGTGTCCGCGGCCCGATGATGGCGGACGTCACCGCGGGATGAGCGAGCGTGAAGGCGACCGACATGTGCGCCATCGAGACGCCTGCCTTGTCGGCGATAACCGCGAGGTCCTCGACCAGGTCCAGCTTCCGCTGGTTGGCAGGTCGCGAGAGGTCGAACCGCGCCGCGACGGGCGACCCGCGCTGCGCGAAACGCACGGCCCTCGAGTCCTCCGGCGGAGCGGCTTGCTCCCTGCGGTACTTGCCGGCGAGCCACCCTCCGGCGAGCGGGCTCCACACGATGACGCCCATCCCGTAACGCTGCGTCACCGGAAACAGGTCGTTCTCGACGTGGCGCACGAAGATCGAATACGGCGGCTGCTCGCACACGAACCGGGTCAGCCCCCGGCGCTCGGCGGTCCAATGCGCCTCGACGAGTTGCCACGAGGGGAACGTCGACGCGCCCGCGTACCGGATCTTTCCCTGCTGCACCAGCGTGTCCAGCGCGCCCAGCGTCTCTTCGACGCCGGTCTTGGGGTCGGGTCGGTGCACCTGGTAGAGGTCGATGTGGTCGGTCTGGAGGCGGCGGAGGCTGTTCTCGACCTCCTTCATGATCCAGTAGCGAGAGTTGCCCTGGTCGTTGATGCCCGCCCCCATCGACCCGTGGAACTTCGTCGCCAGCACGACGTTGTCGCGCTTGCCCTTGAGGGCCTTGCCCACGATCTCCTCCGACTCGCCGGCCGAGTACACGTCGGCGGTGTCGATGAAGTTGATCCCGCCGTCGAGCGCCGCGTGGATGATGCGGATCGACTCGTCGTGATCCTTGTTGCCCCACTCGCCGAACATCATCGCCCCGAGGCAGTGGGTCGACACCTTTACCCCGGTGTTGCCGAGCCTGCGGTATTCCATGGCCACCTCCGACCGGACGAGGGAGAAGAACCGAGACTAGACCTTCGGGAGCTTCGGGAGCTTCTGCTTGAGAGACAACACGGGTTCGAACAGGTCGCCCTTCTTCTTCACCCTGGCGACGACGTCATCGGCGGTGAACCGGAGCATCTCGGGGTCGCCCTTCTTCGCGCACGCCGAGACCTCCCGCCACGTCACGGGAGTCGAGCACGTCGGCAGCTCCCGTGCTCTCATCGAATACACCGCGACCGTCGTCTTGTGGGGCCCGTTCTGGCTCCAGTCGATCAGGACCCTGCCCTCACGTTCGGTCTTCTTCTGCGTCGACACGACGACGTCTGGCATCTCGTCTTCGAGCTCCAATGCCACGGCGTGCGCCAAGCCGCCGGTCTGGCCGAACGTCGCGGGAGTGTTCAGCGGGACGTAGAGGTGAAGACCTTTCGAGCCCGACACCTTCGGGAACATCTCGAGGCCGAGCTTGCCGAACCGCTTCTTGATTTCGAGAGCCAGCTCGCAGCACTCGACGATGGTCGCCGGCGCGCCCGGGTCGAGGTCGTAGACCACGGCGGTAGGCCTCGTCAGGCTCGATGCCTTGGACAGAGAGATGTGCAGCTCGATGCTGCCGAGATTCGCCATCCACACCAGCGTCGCTTCGTCCCACCCGACGCAGTAGTGGATCGTTTTGCCGTCCTTCTTGCGGTCGACGTCGACGGTGCGGACCCAGCCGGGCCGGTGCTTGGGGCAGTTCTTCTCGAAGAACGAGAACCCCTCGACCCCCTCGGGATAGCGCTTGAGCGTGACGGCCCGGTTTTTGAGATGGGGGACCATCGCGGGAGCGATAGCGCGGTAGTAGGCGACCATCTGCCCTTTGGTGAATCCGGCCTCAGGCCAGTACGGCTTGTCGGGGTTGGACAGGGTGAGCGTCTTGTTGCCGACCTTGACTTCGCTCTTCTTCGGCTTGGTTGCGGCTTTCTCGCTGCTCATGGCGCGAGGCTACGGTGATGCGTCGATCCTCCGGAACCGTGCCCGAGCCGATCCTCCACGTCGACATGGACGCCTTCTACGCGTCCGTCGAGATCACGAAGGACCCGAGCCTGCGCGGCAAGCCGGTGGTGGTCGGGGGGCAAGGGGGCCGCGGGGTCGTCACATCGGCCTCGTACGAAGCGCGAGCGTTCGGCGTCACCTCTGCGATGCCGATGATCCGGGCCCGCCGTCTGTGTCCTCACGCGGTGTTCCTGCCCAACGACCCTCACTCCTACGGCGAGTACTCGGAGCGCATCAGGGAAGTCTTCTTGTCCTTCACGCCCCTCGTCGAGCCGCTTTCGTTGGACGAGGCGTTCCTCGACGTGTCCGGCTCGGTCAAGCTCTTCGGCCCCCCGGTGGAGATCGCCCGCCGGATCAAGGCCGCGACCGCCGCGTTCGGGTTGCCCTGCACGGTCGGCGTCGCGCCGAACAAGTTCCTCGCGAAGCTGGCGTCGAGCCGCGGCAAGCCCGACGGTCTCCTCGTCGTCTCTCACGACCGCATCCGTGAGTTCCTCGACCCCCTGCCGGTCAACGCGTTGTGGGGAGTCGGCGCGGCGACCGGTGAGCAACTACGCAGGCTCGGCCTGAGGACGGTCAAGGACATCCGTACCGTCGGGAGGCGCACCCTCGAACGAGCGACCGGCGAGGCGATGGGAGCGCACCTCCACGCCCTCGCTCACGGGAGCGACGATCGAGAAGTCGTCCCCCACGAACCCGCCCGCTCCGTCGGCAGCGAAGAGACCTTCGCCACAGACCTAGACGCCACCGATGACATTCTGAGAGAGATCCTGCGCTTGTCCGACCGGACCGCGGGGCGTCTGCGCAGCAAAGCCTTGTGTGGGCGCACGATCACGCTGAAGGTGCGGTTCTCGAACTTCTCGACGATCACTCGCTCGAAGACAAGCGCTGCCGAGATCGACGCCGCTGCCGAGATCTACGACGTCGCACGGTCGCTCTACCTGAAGCTCGACCCCGATCGGCCGCGCATCCGCCTGCTCGGTGTCTCCGTCACCGGCCTGTCTCCGGGGCCCGCGCGGCGGCAACTCGGCCTGCTCGAGCCCGCGGGCGCCGGGATCCCCGAGGCATCGGATGCCGTCGACCGGATCAGGGCCCGATGGGGGCCGGGATCGGTGGGCCCGGCGACGCTTCTCGATCGGGATTAGCGCCGCCACCCTTTTATGATCGAGTGACTGTGCCTCTCACCGAGCGCGAGAAGCAGATCCTCGACGAGATCGAGCAGAACCTCTATTCGGAGGACCCCGCGCTCGCGCGCCAGATCCGTGAACCGTGGTGGAAGAAGCTCCGCCAGGTCAAGGTGGGTGCAGGCCTCGTCGTCGCAGGGATCGGCTGTCTCATCGCCGGCTTCGTCGTCAACGACCTCCTGCTCGTGCTCGGATTCGTCGCGTTCGTGATGATGTTGTTGGGGATCGTGTTGCTGTCGAGCGCGACACACGACATCGCGAGGGACCGCATCGCGCTCCGTAGTCGTCCGCCCGGGCCGTCCGGGTCCGTTTCCGACAAGCTCACTGCGTGGCAGGAGAAGCTAAGACAGACGTTCAAGAAGCAGCCGTAGACGACACGCGCAGACAAACTTTGCTCGATCTTGCCGTTTCGCTTGTCGCTCCTTCGACCACGCGTTAGATTCGCCTCTCACTTACTTACTTCGGCAAACACGAAAACACTGTTCCGGTTGCGCTCGCGGTGGTATGGCGTGCTCGGGATCGGTTGGGGGAGGCTCGGAACGACTTGGAAGGTTTCACTGCAGATCAGGCGTGCCGTTTCACCGGTTGCACCCCGCACCAACTGAGGTACTGGGACCGCGTAGGCCTCGTCAAACCATCCGTCCAAGCAACAGGCGGTCGACCCGGCGTTCGACGTCTCTACGGTTTCCGCGACCTGGTGGAGCTGAAGGTCGTACGTTCGTTGCTCGAGGGCGGGATGAGCTTGCAGCGCGTACGCCGCGCATATGACTATCTGCGCAAGAAGGCGGGTCTCAACGAGCACCTGTCTGAAGTGAAGCTCGTCACCGACGGGCACAGCGTCTTCGAGCTGTGCCGCGACGACGGCGAGATCCTCGATGCGCTGAAAGAGGGGCAGATGGCTTTCTTCCTGGCGATCGACGATGTCGCGCGCAACGCGGGGGGAAAGACCGCGCAGTACCTCTACGACCGGGAAGAATTCGTCGGCGCTCTGCGGAGGGTCGAGTCCACTCTCGAGAAGGAGTTGCCCGAGCCGGCGCTGGAGCGCGTCAAGGCCGCCCGCTAGCAACCGTTGTCCGCGGCACGACTACCTCTGTAGTAGGGCCCTATACTCGCCGCGCGCCGGGGCCTCGACAGGATGGTCCTCGAACAGGGGGAAGAGAATGCGCGGTCATCTGAAGTGGTTTGTCCTGCTCGTCGCGATGTTGCTGATCACCGCCGCGTGCGGAGGTTCCGAGCCGGATGACCCGGCCGACGAGGGTGACGCGCCGGCAGGCGCGACCATGGCGTTCGGCACGTCGGCGGACCCGGTGGTGCTCGATGGCGCCCTCGTATCCGACGGCGAGTCTCTGCGTGCCATCGACCAGATGTTCGAAGGTCTCGTCACGTTGGATCCGGGGACGACCGAGGTGGTTGCCGGCCTCGCCGAGTCGTGGGACATCTCGGAGGACGCGCAGACCTACACGTTCCAGCTCCACGACGGCGTCACGTTCCACGACGGCGAGCCGCTCAACGCGGAAGCCGTCTGCTACAACTTCGACCGTTGGTACAACTTCCCGAAGCCGTTCCAGCAGGCGGACGCGACGTACTACTACCAGACCGTCTTCGGTGGCTTCAAAGGCAACCCTGACGCGCTCTACGACTCGTGCACCGCGACGGACGAGCTGACGGTCGAGCTCAAGCTCACGAAGCCGTCGGCATCGCTGCTCGGCGCGCTTGCACTGACGAACTTCACGATCGCGAGTCCGAAGGCACTCGAGCAGTACGGCGCGGACGAGGGCAAGATCAACGCGGACAGCCTGTTCCAGGCAACCGGGACCTACGGGACGCAACACCCGACCGGTACCGGCCCGTTCAAGTTCGTCGAGTGGAACAGAGGCGACCGGCTGGTCATGGAGCGGAACGAGGACTACTGGGGTGAGTTCCCCGGCAACATCGACACGCTCATCTTCCGGCCGATCGCCGACGGCGCGGCCCGGCTCCAGGCGCTCCAGACCGGCGAGATCCAGGGCTACGACCTCGTCGACCCCCAGGACTTCGAGACGATCCAAGGCGACGAGAACCTGCAGTTGCTGGAGCGTCCCGCGTTCAACGTCGGCTACATCGGGTTCAACCAGGCGATCGAGCCCTTCGACGACATCGCGGTGCGCCAGGCGATCGCTCACGCCGTCGACCGTCAGGAGATAGTCGATGCGTTCTACGCCGGCCAGGGCGAGGTCGCGCACGAGTTCATGCCGCCGGAGGTAGAGGGGTACGCCGACGACGTCACGAAGTATGAATACGACCCCGAGAAGGCGAAGCAGCTCTTGCAGGACGCCGGCCACACCCTTCCGGTGCAGATCGATTTCGCGTACCCGACCGACGTCTCGCGGCCCTACATGCCCGACCCCCAGGCGAACTTCGAGGCGATCGTCTCGGACCTCGAAGAATGCTGCTTCAAGGTCGAGACGAAGTCGGCCACGTGGAGCCCCGACTATCTGGGCAACGTCGATGTCGGGAAGTACGGGTCCTACCTGCTGGGGTGGACCGGCGACTACGCCGACGCCGACAACTTCATCGGGACCTTCTTCCAGACGAAGCAGCCTGCGTGGGGCTTCGACAACCAGGAGGTCTTCGACTGTCTCAACGAGGCGGAGCTGGAGATCGACCCCGACGCGCGTGTAGGGATGTACGAGGAGTGCAACCGGATCATCATGGACTTCCTCCCGGGTCTGCCGTACGTCCACACCGGCGTGGGCCTCGCGTTCACCGCCAACGTCGAGGGTTACCGGCCGAGTCCCGTCACACTGGAGCCGTTCTCGATCGTCACGGTCAACGAGTAGCTCGACCAGAGAAGTCGGGACCAAGAGGGGGCGTGGCAACACGCTCCCTCTTGTTATCCGCAGTTAGGTTCTAGGCGATGCTCGCCTACGTCGTTCGACGCTTATTGCTGATGTTCCCGATCCTTCTCGGACTGTCACTGCTGGTGTTCCTCTTCGTGCGCGCTCTGCCTGGAGGACCGGCGATCGCGCTGCTCGGCGAGCGCGCGAACGACCAGTCGATCGAGCAAATCAATGAGGCGCTCGGCCTCGACCAGCCGGTGCACGTCCAGTATGGGCGGTATCTGAAGAACGTCGCCTCGGGTGACCTCGGTGCGAGCGTGCGGACGCGACAGCCGGTGACAGACGAGCTCGCACGGCGGTTTCCGGCGACGGTCGAGCTGAGCATCGCGGCGATGTTCTTCGCCATCCTGCTCGGGATCCCGCTCGGATTCATCGCGGCGAAACGCTACGGGGGGATCCTCGACAACGCGAGCCTGGTCGCGTCGTTGATCGGGGTCAGCATCCCGGTGTTCTTCCTCGCGTTGTTGCTGAAGTACCTGTTCGCGGTGAAGCTCGGATGGCTGCCGACGATCGGGCGACTGAGCCTGACCGAGCAGCTCGACCACCCGACGAACTTCTACATCGTCGACGCGATCGTCACCGGGAACTGGTCGGCCCTGAGGGATGCGCTGGAGCACCTGGTCCTGCCGGCGATCGCGCTGGGGACGATCCCGCTCGCGATCGTCGCTCGGATCACTCGTGCGGCGACACTCGATGTCTTGAGCGAGGACTACGTCAGGACCGCCCGCGCCAAGGGCCTGGATCCCCGCGTCGTGGACCGCCGGCACGTCCTGAAGAACGCCATGCTCCCGGTCGTGACGGTGATCGGTCTGCAGACGGGACTGCTCCTGACCGGAGCGGTCCTGACCGAGACGGTGTTCGCGTGGCCCGGGCTCGGCACGCTCGTCCTCGACGCCATCCGGTTCCGCGACTACGCCGTTCTGCAGGGCGGGATCCTGTTCTTCGCGGTGGTCTTCGTCGTCGTGAACCTGCTGGTCGACATCTCCTATGCCTTCCTGAACCCGAGGATCCGCTACCGATGAGCATCACCGAAGCGGAAGCCGCTCAGCTTTCGTTCGAGAGGCCCTCGGGTCTGTGGGCCGACGCGTGGGACCGCTTCAAGCGCAATCCCGCCGCGCTCGTGGGCATCGTTCTCATCGTGGTCTTCATCCTGGCGGCGATCTTCGCGGCGCAGATCGCGCCGTTCGAGCCGAACGAGCAAGCCGGCCCGCTGGCAACGAACCCGGCGGGGCCCGGAGGGGAGCACCTGCTCGGGCTCGACATGCAAGGCCGCGACGTCTTCACGCGCATCCTGTTCGGAGCGCGTCTGTCTCTGCTCGTGGGGTTGGTCTCGGTCAGCGTGGGGCTTGCGCTCGGTCTCGTGCTCGGGTCCCTCGCCGGTTATCTCGGTGGCCGTGTGGACTTCGCCATCATGCGCGTCATGGACCTCATGCTGTCGGTGCCCGGACTGTTGCTCGCGATCGCTCTCGTCACCGTGATGGGGCGCGGGCTCATCTCCATCATGCTCGCGGTGGGCATCGTGCAGGTGCCGACGTTTGCGCGGCTCTTGCGCGGCTCGATCCTGGGCCAGCGAGAGGCCGACTACGTGTTGGCCGCGCGCTCGGTGGGGGTGCCGGGTCGTCGCGTGCTGCTCGGTCACATCCTTCCGAACTCCATCGCCCCGGTCATCGTCCAAGCGACACTAGCGATGGCAACGGCCATCATCGAGGTCGCGGCTCTGAGCTTCGTCGGCCTCGGCCCGAACGATCCTCGTCTGCCCGAGTGGGGCAAGATGCTCGCCGAGAACGCGAACCGCCTGCAGCAATCCGTCCATCTCGTGTTGTTCCCCGGTCTGGCGATCGTCTTCAGCACGCTGGGCATCAACCTCATCGGGGACGGACTGCGCGAGGCCATCGACCCCAAGCTGAAAACGTGAGGTCGGAGATGCCGTTGCTGTCGGTCCAGGACCTCGAGGTGAAGTTCTTCACGCGCCGCGCCACGGTGCACGCGGTCCGCGGTACGTCGTTCGACCTCGAGACGGGCGAGACGCTTGGGATCGTGGGTGAATCCGGCTGCGGCAAGAGCGTGTCAGCGCTCGCGATGCTCGGCATCCTGCCCAAGACCGGCCGGGTCACCGGGGGCCGCGTCTTGTTCGGCGACCAGGACCTCGTCGGGATGTCGGACGCGAAGCTCAGGAAGATACGCGGCAAGGACATCGCGATGATCTTCCAGGATCCGATGACATCGCTGAACCCGGTGTTGAAGATCGGGCGTCAGATGACCGAGGTGCTCACGAAGCACCTGCCGATGGACAAGCAGCAAGCGACGGCCGAAGCCATCGCCTTGCTAGACCGGGTCGGGATCCCGAATGCCGCTGATCGTCTCGGCGACTATCCGCACCAGTTCTCCGGTGGGATGCGACAGCGGGTGATGATCGCGATGGCGATCGCGTGCCGCCCGAAGATCCTGATCGCGGACGAACCCACGACCGCCCTGGACGTGACGATCCAGGCGCAGATCCTGGACCTGATGAAGAAGCTCGTCGTCGAGGAGGGGATGGGCCTGATCCTCATCACGCACGACCTCGGGGTCGTGGCCGGTGTCTGCGAGCGCACGAACGTCATGTACGCGGGACGCTTCATCGAGACCGGACCTACGCGGAAGCTGTTCGAGCGCCCGCGTCACCCGTACACGCTCGGTCTATTGAGATCGGTCCCGAGACTCGACGCGCAACGCAAGGAGAAGCTCGACCCGATCGGCGGCTCGCCGCCCGAGCTGACGAAGCTGACCGAAGGATGCTCGTTCGCACCCCGCTGCGTGTACGCGACGGAGGAGTCGCGTGCCCGCACGCCCGAGCTGCGTCCGATCGAAGGCAACGACCATCTCGTCGCGTGTTGGAACCCCGTTCCCGACGCCGACCTCCCTCACGCGCCGACCGACCGGCCGGCAGCGCAATGACAGATCGACCGCCGGCCGCGCGCCGCGACGACCTCGTCGTCGTCGACGGGCTCGAGGTCTACTTCCCGATCCGCCAGGGTGTGCTGTTCGATCGCCACGTCGCCGACCTGAAGGCCGTCGACGGGCTCAGCTTCGAGGTCAGGCGCGGCGAGACGCTGGGGCTCGTCGGCGAATCCGGCTGCGGCAAGACGACGACGGGCCGCGCGATCCTGCGCTTGATCGAACCGACCGGCGGCACCGTGACGTTCGACGGCGTCGATGTCTCTGGTCTATCCGGGGCCGACCTACGCCGGCTGCGACGACGCATGCAGATGGTCTTCCAGGATCCGTACTCGTCGCTGAATCCCCGGCGCAACGTCGCGAACATCATCGCCGAGCCCTTGGAGGTTCACGGGATCGCCGAGGGACGCGAGGCGGAAGAGAGGGTCCGACGGCTGCTCGACGTCGTCGGGCTGCCGAAGGACTCCGAGAACCGGTATCCGCACGAGTTCTCCGGGGGGCAGCGACAGAGGATCGGTCTCGCGCGGTCTCTCGCGCTCAACCCGGACCTCATCGTCGCGGACGAGCCGGTGTCGGCGCTGGACGTATCGATCCAGGCCCAGATGATCAACCTCCTCGAAGAGCTGCAGGACACCTTCGACCTGACCTACCTGTTCATCGCGCACGACCTGGCGGTGGTCCGCCACATCTCGGATCGCATCGCGGTGATGTATCTCGGCAAGATCATGGAGATAGCACCGGCCGGAGACCTGTACTCGCGTCCGCTGCATCCGTACACCAAGGCTCTGCTGTCGGCGGTCCCGATCCCGGACCCGAAGGTGGAGGCAAGTCGCGAGCGCATCCTGCTGAAGGGCGACCTGCCGTCACCGGTGAACCCCCCGCCGGGTTGCCGGTTCCACACACGGTGCCCGTTCGCGCAGCGCGAGCGATGTCCGGACGAGGTCCCCGAGCTGCGCGTGTTGGATTCCGGCCACCTAGGTGCCTGCCACTGGGCCGAAGAGATCGAGGCCGGGCGGATCACGTCTCGCACGTTGCCCGAGCCGGAGGCGCGCTCGGAGGTCGCTTAGTGCGGCGCTAACGCGCGAAGATGCTGCGCGGCGAGAACAACCTCTTGATCTTGCTCCCCAGCCCGGCGTTCGACCACAGATGGCCCCGTAGCGCTCTCGCCAGACGCTGGGCCCGAACCGCCTGCGCGTCGTCGATGCCGGCGCGGGCATACAGCGATCGCTCGTAGATCGTCGCGAGCTCCATCGCTTGGGGCCGGGGGACCTTGTAGGCGGCCGCCATCCGCCGCGCGTAAGCGAGCGCGGATTCGGATATCCGCCGGGGGCTCGCGAGCTCGCCTGCCTCGTCTTCGAACTGCGCGAACGCGGCATGTGTCAGCGCGGCCGGCCCCCGCGCTACGCGATAGCGCAACCAACTTCGCGCGATCTTCAGGAACGGGATCGCCGCGATCAGTGTCAGGAGGGAGAGGAGGACGAACGACAGCAGGTTCGAGAACGTCTCTTGCCAGCGAGCGTTCGCTTGTTCGCGCCGCTGCTCCAGCGATACTTCACCGCCGCGGTCGCGACCGCCCAGCGGGACCGCCTGGTTGCCCTCGAGGCGCGCGGGGTTGCGGCCCCCGCCGTTGCCCTCGGCATCGCTGAACGGGTTCTGCGCGGAGAAAGGAACCGCCCGCGACGTGTAGCGCGGGGGAGAAGCGCCGTTGCCGGGCGTCGGCTCGAACCGGATCCACCCGTAGTCCTCGAACAGCACCTCGGGCCAGGAGTGTGCATCCGTTCCCTTGACGAGGAAGCGGTCCGGCTCCGCTATCGAGGTTTCTCCCGGGAGGAACCCCACGCTAACGCGCGACGCGAACCCGAGGTGTCGCGCCAGGAGCGCGAACGCAGCGGCGAACTGCTGGCAGTAGCCGCGCCGCGTGCGCAGGAGGAAATCGCTGAGGTGGTCCGTGGACGCGGCCGGCGCGACGTCGAGCCTATAGGCGAATCGCGCTCGCAGGTTGTCCTGCAGCGCCACCAGCTGCGCGAAAGGCGTCTTGGCGCCTCGCGTCCATTCCCGTGCCAGCGCGTCGACCTCGGGTGAGATCGGGATGGGGCCCGGGGCGTGATAGATAGCGTCCGCCTGCGCCGGACGCGCGGCCTGCATCTGTTTGAAGGTGGGTTCGGCGACCTTCGATGTCACCTCGTAGACGAGGTCCTCGACTACCTCGCCACGCAGTTGGACGTCGCCGACCTCGAACTCGTAGCGCAGGTCCGAGTTGTCGCGGCTCTCGACCTCGTGAGTGATACCTGCCGTCACCGGCTGCACGGCGGCGGGAAGCAACTCGCCCTCGAGGCCGAGGATCGTCACCTCCTGTTCCACGAGCGTGGGGCTCCCGACCGGGTAACGCGCCGTCACCTGACCCTGCGTGACCGGCACGTTCGGCTGACCCTCGAGCCGGCGCCACGTCGTGCCGTCGAATGCGACGAGGGACGTGAGCCGCCAGTATTCGGCTCGATCCGCAACGACCTCGAACATCTCCGCCTGCGACTGCTCTATCAACCGTGGTTGCAGCGACGCCAGCAGGTCGATCTCGCCACCCGCGCCCCCACCGGCGCCGCCACCGGCGCCCTCGCCCGCGGGGCTCCGCCACGCCAGCAACCCGTCCCCGAGCGCAGGTAGGAAGGCCGGCGCGAACAACGCGGCCGCGATGCAAGACGCGCCCATCCGCCGCGCGAGACGGCTCGACACGTCGGACGGCGTCTCACGTCGGCGGTCCGCCAGCGACGTGACCCACGAACCCCACGCGCGCAGGCGGTGTGATGCTTCGAGCGCGAGGTAGCTCAGGAGAGCGCTGAGGAAGACCAGCACCAGGAACGTCGTCCCCGTCCGCGTCCCGACGACGGTCAGGAACGAGAACAGCGAGATCAGCGGCACCACCGCCACCAGGGGGCGCCTCCAGCGGAACGTGGCCACCTCGCCGATCACTGCGGCGAACCACGTCGCGACGACCGTGAGGATGACGTAGCCGGTCCGCAGCGGGACGGGCGCGTAATCGAGGTTGCTCTTGGCCTGAGCCGTGTCGATGGCGGCCCAGATCCCGCGCAACGCGTCGATCGTCGGGAGGCCGTAGAAGAGGTCTTGCATCCGGAACACGAGCGCGAGGTACCACACGAGCACGGCGGTCGAGGCGATGATGGTCCGGCCCGCGCTCCAGCCGAGCCGCCGTGAGACGGCAACTACGAGGACGGCGAGTCCCATCCCCATCAGCGCCGGACCCGGCCAGTCGCCGCGGTCGAAGACCTGACCGAACGAGAACAGGGTCACCAGCAGGAGGACCCAGAGACCTACACGGGTTCGTGCTTCGGATCCCACTGGCTCTCACCTCCCGGCGATACTCGTGATAACCCTGCCCACGCCTGCCTGAGCCCGTCACCGGGGCCGAGCACGAGCGCCCTGATCCCCGAGTTCGCGAGCAACCGAACGACGTCGAGGTGCCGCTTCTCGCCCTCCCATCGGTCCCTCGTGGAGCTCGAACCGAAGCGGTGGGAAGGGAACGTGACGACGACGATCTGCTTGAAGCGCCGCCTGCACCGCCCCAGGCCGATCGCAGCATCGGCCTCCAGGTCTCCGGTCGCGACGACGAGTGTTCCTTCTGCCGAACCGCGCGCGTCCAGCTCCGCGAACCGCGCGATCAACATCGGATCGGTCTTCCCACCGGCGGAGCGCGGCATGATCGTCGCGAGATGGTCCATGCAGCGTTCGCGATGCTGCGCGCCGCGGGACGCAGCGAAGCCGGGGTGATGCGCGCCGGTCAGCCGATAGGTGAACCCGGAGCGGTTGTAGACATCGACGAGCGACGCGGCGGCCTCGACCGCGCGGTCGAAGGAGGCGCCGTGGTAGGCGACGGCCCTGTCGTCGAGGAGGATCGTCGCCCGGTTCTGCCACGGGGTCTCTTCCTGCCGGATCATGAAACGTTGCCGTTTCGCGGTCGCCGCCCAGTGGATCTTCCGTAGGTCATCGCCTTCGACGTACTCGCGCAACGTGTAGAAGTCTTCTCCTTGCGATCCCGACGGCTGCCTCAGGGCCGAGACGGACAAGCTCCGGCGCTCGCCCAGGTCGCGCGGCAACGTCAGTGGCTCGACCCTCGGGTAGACGAGCAGCGGTGTGGTTCCGGGGCGCGCGGCCCTGATCCTTGCGAGCGCGAACGGGTCGATGCACGAGATCTCCGCCGGCCCTATCTCGAAGCGGCCGCGGCGGCCCGGCCGCAGCGCATACACGGCCTCGCGGCGACCGCGCGGTTCGATCCCGGAGAGCGTGAACCGTGCCCGCGCCCGCAGAACGGCAGGTATGTCGTCCTCGACGAGCACCAGGGGGGCCGATCCTCGTCCCGCGTTCGTGATCCCGAGCGTGACTTTGACCTCGCTCTCGGCCGGGGCACGGTCGGGGGCTACGCGACGGTCGACCCGCAGATCGTGACGACCCATCCGCACGACGACCAGAGCGGCAGCGACCAGGACGATCAGCGCCACGCCGATCTGGCCGAGCGCCTCGGCGCCGAACGCGCGGCTCGCCGCGGCGAGCGACACACCGACGATCGTGACGATCCACCCCCGGGCGGTAGGCATCGGCGGCTCGGCGGCCTACGCCTGTTCGCGGGCCGGAACGGGAACGTGGCCCAGCATCACACCGAGGACCTCTTGCGTGTCGCTTCCCCGCATCTGCGCCTCCGGCGACAGCAGCACCCGGTGGGCCAGCACGGGGACTATCAGGGCGCTGATGTCGTCGGGGATGACGTAGTCCCGGCCCCTGCTCGCGGCCATCGCGCGCGATGCCCGCAGCAGGTAGAGCGACGCCCTCGGGCTCGCGCCCAGGTAGATATCGGGATGATCGCGCGTCGCCTCCGTCAGGTCCACGATGTACTTCTTGAGGCTGGGAGCGACGTGGACCTCCCGAGCCAGCTTCACGAGCCCCTGTACCTCGGTCGCGTCGGCGACCGGGTCGAGGTCCTGCAGCAGCGATCCCTGCCCGTGCGCTTCCAGGATCTCTAGCTCGCTGGCGCGGCTGGGATACCCCATCGACAGCCGCATCATGAACCGGTCGAGCTGCGACTCCGGGAGTGGGTAGGTCCCCTCGTGCTCGATCGGGTTCTGGGTCGCGATCACCATGAACGTCTCTTCCAACTCGTAGGTCAGGCCGTCGACCGTGACCTGGCGTTCCTCCATGCACTCGAGCAGTGCCGACTGCGTCTTGGGCGATGCCCTGTTGATCTCGTCGCCGAGACAGATGTTCGCGAACACCGCGCCGCGCTTGAACTCGAACTCGCCGGTCTTGCGGTCCCAGACGTTGACGCCGGTCACGTCGCTCGGGAGCAGGTCGGGCGTGAACTGGATCCGGCGCCAGGTGCAGTCGATCGAGCGGGCGATCGATTTCGCGAGCATCGTCTTGCCGACGCCGGGGATGTCTTCGATCAGCAGGTGGCCTTCCGACATCAGCGTCACGAGCGCGAGGCGGATGACGTCGCCCTTCCCCTGGATCGTGCGCTCCACGTTCGCCACGATGCGTTCGAACGCGCTCTGGAACTCGGAGATCCTTCCGTCGTCGGCCATGCCTGAGGGTCTCCTGTAGTAAGAGGTGGGCTGGAAGTCGCTGCGTAGACGCACAGGTTATTCGGACAGGAGGCATACATGGCCGGTTGGGGAGACGATCCGGAGCTCGAGCGGCTGAGGTCGTTGATCGACGAGGGTTGGACGGTGACCGAGATCGCCGAAGATCGCGACGCGCCGGGGGGGCCGAGCGACTCGGTGACGCTGACCAAAGACGGCGAGACCACGACCTGCACCTCCGATCACCTCGCGTTCCACCGCTACGTCGAGGGCCTGCGCGACGAGCAGGCCTGACGTCCTCCCGTAGGAAGGTTTTTTCGCGTTCTGCTCCCGGTTCACCGCCTGCACGACCGCGCTGCGTGACGGTTCGTCGCAGCCCGTCGTCGGCGGGGTTGCCACTTCGGGGGACCATCGCTACCCTCCCGCCCGATCACACCGGGCACCTATCGCGGCCGGCCCGGAGGGACCCAAGACAAGTCGGTCCCGGGTTCGCAACTTGTGCGGGCCCTTCAGCGGGAACTGAAGGAGTGGTTCGAACGTGCGTCGCTTGTCGTGCTGTGCCGCGCTGTTGCTGGCGGTTGGGACCGTGATGACGATCATGACCGGCACCGCGGTCGCGCAGACGACGAAGCAGCCGGTCATCGACGCTGCGCCCGAGCGGCTCCGCTACCGTGGTAGCGGGACGCTGGTGGGTCACCTCGAGGGCTGGGTCGCAGGCGACGAGGTGGGTCTCGAACGACGCTATGGCGACTCGTGGAAGCTGCTGAGGTCGCGGGCCGTCGACGAGGACGGCGAAGTCCGCTTCCGCTTGCTCGAGATGAAGACGACGCGTGTGTTCAGGCTCATCCACGTCGACGCCGCCAGCGCGACCCAGACCGTCAGCGACTCCGTACGAGTCCGCGTTGGATCACGTCTCACGCTGCGTCTATCGACGGCTCACGTCATGCGGGGCAGGGTAGTGACCGCGTCCGGGCGGCTGGCATCGAAGGGCCCGTCGCGATCCGTCGCGATCCAGCAACGGGTCCGGGGGTCGTGGCGCTCGATGGGAACGGCTTACGTTCGTGACGGGCGTTTCGCCTTGCGTTTCGAAGCCAACCACCTGGGCTTCCATCGAGTCCGCGCGGTATTCCGTGGCGATGCTCGGAACCTCCGCTCGCAGGACAAGGCACCGATGCGCGTCTACGGCCCTGCGCGCGCCACCTGGTACGGACCCGGGTTGTACGGGAATCGCACGGCATGTGGCCAGACCCTCGGGCGCGGGACCATCGGCGTCGCTCACAGATGGTTGCCGTGCGGTACCAAGGTGGCGGTCCTGTACCGGGGCCGGACGATCGTCGCGCCGGTGATCGATCGGGGGCCGTACGCCAACCACGCCGACTGGGATCTCACGCAGGAGACTGCCGAACGCGTCGGGATGTACAGCACCGCGACGGTGGGGGTCGACCCCGAGGCATAGGAACACTAGGAAACATCGCGTTCGTGCCTATACTTCTCGCACCTTGGGCAGAGCGCTCGTGCTTAACGCCTCTTATCAACCGCTGTGCGTGGTGCCGGTGCGGCGGGCGCTGGTCCTTGCCCTGAAAGGCAAAGCCGACGTCGTCCACACGAACGGCAAGATCTTCCGCTCCGAGACCCTGGAGATGCACGCCCCCAGCGTCGTGAGGCTGAACTACTTCGTGAAGGTCCCGTACCGGTCACGTGCCTCGCTGTCGCGCCGGGCGGTGTTCATACGGGACAACTTCGAGTGCCAGTACTGCGGTCGCCCGGCGGAGAACGTCGACCACGTCGTGCCCCGGAGCAGGGGAGGGTCTCACACGTGGGACAACGTCGTCGCCGCGTGCCGCCCCTGTAACTCCCGCAAGGAGAACCGCAGCCCCGCCGACGTCGGCATGCGCCTCAAGCACCCGCCCGTCGCGCCGCACGACAGCGTCTGGATCGTCGTAGCCGTCGACCGCGTCGACCCGCAATGGGAGCAATACCTCCGCCTGCCGCACGCC
>DASZOC010000065.1:0-14189 GCA_035550975.1 Actinomycetota bacterium
CCCGGGGGGCCGCTTCGCGTCCGAAGCGGTCCCCGAATGAGCAAGGCCCGTCGCAGACCGCCCGCCGCGTCGTGCCGCTTCGCGTCCGGTATCAGGGCGCCGGCGGCGGGGGACCGACGCGTTCCGCATATGCCATCTGCAGCTGCGCCAGCGTCTGCCGCAGCGGTGTCTCGACCTGCTGCAAGCGCGGCCCGAGTCCGTTCACGAGGGCCGCGAGCGCATCGATCGCGAGTTGAGCATCGGCGGTGGCCCCTAGATCAAGTTTCGTGCCGGCGACGTTCGCGAGGGTCACGGCGGTATTGACGACCCACTCCAACGACGGCGTCTCCGCGATCTGCTGCGCCATCTGTCGCATCTCCTCTTCCTGCTGAGGAGTCCACACCTCCTGCCCGCCTGCAGCCGCTGCGGGCGCGGGTCCTCCGGTCGGCGAACCGGCTCCGGCGGCCTCCGTGAGGTCGGCCTCTGACGAAGAGGCCGGAGCAGCAGTCTCGGACCTAGCTGCGGAAGGTGGCGATGTCCCTCCCGGGGAGTTCCGCAGCTCGGCGTCAGCCGAGCGAGGACTGTCTGAGCTGAGGGAGGGTGCGTCGCCACCTGGAGCAGCGGAAGCACCGGGATCGGCAGCGGCACCAGCGGAAGCACCGGGATCGCCACCAGCATCGGCGTCGCCGGCGCGCGCCGACACCCGCTTGTCGACCACGCGCGGCCGCGGCCGCTCCTGCTCCTTGTGCTCTTGTTCCTCGTTCATGCCCAGGCTTTATACTGCCTGAAGAGAAGTCGCCAAGTAGGGGAACGATCCCCTCACCTCCCGGCCGGAACCTGAGGCCGTCGGGGTTTCGGGTTACCGATCGAGCCTCCGGGCTCGCGCGCCGGTGACGCCGCTTGGCGTCATCGGCTTTTTCGTGTCAGGCGAAGCAGCAGAGCCGGGAAGTGGCGGTCGTCGAAGGGAGACGCTTGAGGGCAAGGAGAATCGCATCGCAGTCGAGCTGAGGGTCAACGACCGCATCCGCGTGCCACAGGTTCGGGTCGTGGGCGCGGACGGTTCCCAGATAGGGATCCTCGACACCGACAAGGCGCTGCAGATGGCCGCCGACGAAGATCTCGATCTCGTCGAGGTGGCGGCACAGGCGGATCCGCCCGTGTGCCGGATCATGGACTACGGCAAGTACAAATACGAGCAGGCGGTCAAGCAGAAGGAAGCTCGCAAGAAGCAGTCCCAGATCGTCGTCAAAGAGATGAAGATGCGGCCGAAGATCGACCGCCACGACTACGAGACGAAGAAGGGACACGTCGTTCGCTTCCTGCGGCAGGGAGCGAAGGTCAAGATCACGATCATGTTCCGAGGACGCGAGATGAGCCACATGGAACTGGGGCGCAAGCTTCTGGACCGGCTGGCGGTAGACGTCTCCGATATCGCGAAGATCGAGGCTTTCCCGAAGGTCGACGGGCGCAACATGACGATGGTGTTGAGCCCCATGAAAGAAGCGGTGACTGCACGTCCCGCATACGTTCCGAAGCACGAGAGGCCACGTCCCGAAGCTCCGGCCGAGCCGGAAGTAGAGGAGGCCGCAGCGGTAGCGCCGCCGAAGCGCACGCCGCCGAAGGTGACGCGAGCAGAGGGAGGCTGAGATGCCGAAGATGAAGTCGCACAAGGGAGCCGCCGATCGGATCAAGGTCACGGGCAGCGGCAAGCTGCGCCGTCGCCAGGTAGGGCTCAATCACTTCCTTGGCAAGAAGACGGCGAAGCAGAAGCGGCGCTTGACCGGCACGACCGATGTCTCCGATGCCGACACGAAGCGCATCCGCCGCTTGCTCGGCCGGTAAGAAAAGGAGAGCTGTATGCCACGCGTCAAACGCAGCGTCGCGGGTCGGAAGAAGCGGCGCGAGGTACTCAAGAAGGCGAAGGGTTACTACTCCGCGCGCGGGAAGCACTACCGCGCCGCGCACGAGCAGATGTTGCACTCTGGTGTCTACGCCTATCGCGACCGGCGCGCCAAGAAGGGTGAGTTCCGGAGGCTGTGGATCATGCGGATAAATGCAGCGGCGCGCGAGAACGGGCTCTCGTACAGCAGGCTGATGGCCGGTCTCAACCTCGCCGAGGTCGAGATCGACCGCAAGATGCTGGCCGAGCTCGCCGTGAACGAGCCGAAGGCTTTCGCAGCGCTCGCGGACGTCGCCAGGTCCTCGCTGGAGAAGGCTTCCTAGTAGACGCGGATCTGAACGCGCAACCGAAAGTAATAACGAGCCTCCGCAACCCCAGGATCCAGCGCGCGCGGAAGTTGCTCCGTCGGAACCACCGGCGCGAAGAAGGAGCGTTCCTGCTCGAAGGAGCGCGGGCGATCCGTGACGTCCTTGCCTCCGGCGGTGACATCGAAGAGCTCTTCGTGGTCGCGGACGAATGGCCCGTCCCCGGGATCGTGGTCGAGGCCGCGTCGCGTCCCGTGGTCCATCTCGTCACACCATCGGTGCTCGCGGCCATCACGGATTCGGTTACCCCCCAGGGGATCGTGGCGGTGGCGCGGTCACCGCTCGCACAGATCGAAGACGTCCGATGCACGTCCGGTCTGGCGGTCGTCCTGGCCGGCGTCGGCGACCCCGGAAACGTCGGCACGATCATCCGGACCGCGGCAGCAGCGGCCGCGGATTGCGTCATCCTGGCGGCCGGGACCTGTGACGTACTGAATCCGAAGACGGCCAGGGCCGCCACGTCCGCCCTGTTCAGCGTCCCTATCGTGGCCGACATCCAGCTCGTCGCCGCCCTGGACCGTCTCGCGACGCTCGGGTACGCGACCGTCGGTACCGACGCGAGCGCGCCGGCGTCGATGTACGACAGAGACCTCTCCCGGCCCGTCGCGCTGGTCGTGGGGAACGAGGCGCGCGGCCTGCCGTCGGAACAGCAGAGGCAGCTGGACGAGGTCGTTTCGATACCGATGCCGGGACCCGTCGAGTCGCTCAATGTCGCGACTGCCGCGGCTCTCGTCGTCTTCGAGGTCTTGAGGCAGCGACGGTTATCGTTCGGCCCCGAAGGAGGGTCGCAGTGACTGACGGTGGCACCGGATTCGCGGAGCTGATCTCGAAGATCGCGCACGAGCTTCGGTCGCCATTGACGTCGGTGAAGGGATTCTCGGCAACGCTGGTCAAGCGGTGGGATCGCTTCACGGACGAACAGCGACTGCAGTTCGTCGAGACGATCCACGCGGACGCCGAGCGTATGGGCCGGATCGTGTCGGAGGTCTTGGACCTTGCCCGCCTCGAGGCGAATCAGCTCGAGATACATCCCCAGCAGGTCGCGGTCCATGCGATCGCCGAGCAATCGGCCGGCCACCTAGCGGGTTTGGCCGGAGGAGACAGGGTCACGGTGGACATCCCAGACGATGTCCTCGCGTTCGTCGATCCCGAGCGCCTCGGGCACATGCTGCGGAATCTCATCGAGAACGCCATCAAGTTCTCCGACGCGGGCGCGATCAGGGTAGCCGGCCGGTCGCATGGCGATCAGATCGAGATCGCGGTCGTCGACGAGGGCATCGGGATCCCCGACGACCGCCTCGACCACCTGTTCTCCGGTCCGGGCCCCACGGGACAACGATCGGGACCTTCCGGCACCGGTCTCGGTCTGTACCTCACGCGTCGTTTGGCCGAGGCGCACGGCGGCTCGTTACGCGTCGAGAGCAGGTACGAGGAAGGGTCGACATTTACGCTGTCGCTGCCCGCCGGAGGAGGAAACGATGACCGAGGCGGATGACCTTCGGGCCCGCCTGGAGTCGGTGCGGGCCGAAGCATTGGAGCGCGTCGCGGCCGCGGCAGACCTCCACGCGCTGGAGGAGGCACGGGTCCGCGTCCTCGGACGGAAGGCGCCGTTGTCGCAGATCCGGTCCGGTCTCGGCAAGCTGGACGAGGACGAGCGCAGGTCGGTCGGACGGATCGCGACCGAGGTACAGCGCGACGTCGAATCCGCCATAGACCACCGTCGCGCGACGCTCGAGGCCTCGGCGATGGAAGTGCGGTGGGCGGACGAACGGATCGACGTCACGCTGCCCGGAGCGGAACCGCCGCTGGGCTCGCTCCACCCCCTGACGAAAACGATCTGGGAGATCGTCGACATCTTCATCGGTCTCGGGTACCGCCTCGCGGAAGGCCCCGAGGTCGAGCTCTCCGCCTACAACTTCGACGCGCTCAACACGCCGCCGGAGCACCCCGCTCGGTCGCCGCAAGACACGTTCTATATCGCCGGCAGCGATGAACAGGTGTGTCTTCGGACCCAGACATCCCCGGTCCAGATCCGCACGATGGAATCGCAACAGCCACCGGTGTACGTCGTCTGCCCCGGGCGAGTGTTTCGCCGCGACGAGCAGGATCCGACCCACCTCAGCGGGTTCGCGCAGCTAGAGGGCCTCGCGGTCGACGACGGGATAACGATGGGGGACCTGAGAGGTTCCCTCGAAGCGTTCGCGCACCAGGTCTTCGGCCGCGATCTCGACATCCGCCTGCGCCCGCACCACTTCCCTTTCACCGAGCCGTCGGCGGAGATGGACGTGCAGTGCTTCGTGTGCCGGGGCAGAAGGCCCGGCTGCCGCATGTGCAAAGGCGAGGGATGGATAGAGATCCTCGGGTGCGGCATGGTCCACCCCTTCCTCCTCGAGTGCGTGGGCTACGACCCCGACCGCTATACGGGTTTCGCGTTCGGGATGGGCGTCGAACGGATCGCGGCGCTGGCCCACGGCATCACCGATATCCGCTACCTGTGGGAGAACGACCTCCGCTTCCTGTCTCGATTCGCAGGGGTCGCGTGAGGGTCAGCCTCAGGTGGCTGGAGGACTACGTGCGGGTCGACGTCCCGGTTGCCAAGCTCGTCGAGCTCCTGGACCTGTCCGGAACGAAGGTGGAGACGGTGAATGCCCCGGGGGACCGGCTCGACGGCGTCACCGTCGCCCGCGTAACCGAAGTGGCGGAGCACCCGAACGCGGACAACCTCACGCTGGTCACGGTCGAGACGGGCTCCGGTGCGGAACGGGTCGTATGTGGTGCGACGAACTTCGCGGTCGGCGACCGTGTCCCGTATGCGCGGCCTGGTGCCCGGCTGGGAGACCTCGAGATCGCGGAGCGGAAGATCCGCGGCGAGCTGAGTCGCGGGATGCTGTGCTCGGCGGCCGAGCTTCAAGTCGCGAAGGACGCGAGCGGATTGATGATCCTCCCGGCCGATTCGGAACTGGGGAGCGACATCGTCACGACCCTCGGCCTCGACGACACGATCCTCGAGCTCGAGATCACGCCGAACCGCCCCGACTGCATGGGGATGATCGGCGTCGCCCGCGAGGTCGCCGCGCTGTTGGGTAACGAGCTGAGGATCCCCGATGCGCCGGCGGTCGCGCGTGACGACGTCCCGCTGCCGGTGAAGGTCACGCTGGACGACGCACAGGGGTGCCCGCGTTATGTCGCTCACCTGCTCGACAACGTAGAGGTAGGCCCTTCGCAAAGCTGGATGGCGCGCCGCCTCCTCGCTGCAGGCGTGCGTCCGATCTCGCACGTCGTCGACGCTACGAACTACGTCCTGCTCGAAACGGGACATCCACTGCACGCGTTCGATGCCGCACATGTACACGAGAGGTCGATCCATGTGCGTAAGGCTCGTCGAGGCGAGAAGCTGACGACGCTCGACGGGGTCGAACGCGTCCTCGAAGAGACCGACCTGGTCATCGCCGACCCGACCCGCGCGCTGGCGCTCGCGGGCATCATGGGGGGCCGCGACTCGGAGGTCTCGGCGGCAACGACCGACGTCATCCTCGAGGCCGCGTACTTCGATCCGGAGACGATCGGACGCACGAGCCGGCGCCTCGGGCTGCGGACGGAGGCGTCCGCCCGCTTCGAGCGCGGCACCGACCCCGACGCGTTGCCGTTCGCCGCGGCGCGGTGCGCGAACCTCATCAGATCCACGAGCGAACCTTCGGCTCAGGTAGTCGACGAGTACCCGGTGACGATCGTTCGCCGCAGAGTCACGTTGCGCCCCGCCCGCACCGAGCGGTTGCTCGGCTACCAGCTGGGTGCCGCCGCACAAGCGAAGCACCTGCGCTCGATCGAGCTCGTGGTCGACGAGAACGACGAGGTGCTCGACGTGGAGGTGCCGTTGTTCCGTCCCGACATCACCTCCGAGGTCGACCTGATCGAGGAGGTCGCACGGCTAGCAGGCTTCGATCGCCTGTCCTCGACGCTGCCGAAGGGGGCCGCCGGCGGGCTCGATCGGCTTCAGGTCGCCGAACGCAACCTCCGGCGGACGCTGGTCGGGTTCGGCCTCAGCGAAGCATGGACCTCGTCCCTGGACGACGCGCGAGCGCTGGACGCGCTGGAGCTAGACCAGGGTCACCCTGCCCGGCGGATGGTCGCGATCGACAACCCCATGTCGGAACGTGAAGACAAGATGCGTAGCTCGGTCCTTCCCGGCCTGCTGCGGGCCGCGGCGCGCAATGTGGCCCAGCGGGCGCCGGAGATCGCGTTGTTCGAGATCGCCCACGTGTTCGAGCCGGCGGACGGCCGTCTGCCTTCGGATCCTCTCGTCCTGGGCGCGGTGTTCTCCGGAACGCGACAGGCGAAATCGTGGATGAGCGACGCGACCGAGTGGGATTTCTTCGCGGCGAAGGGAGTGCTCATTGCTGGGTTGCGTTCCCTCGGCGTCGAAGCCTCGGTTGCTCCCACGTCGGGGATGCCGTACCACCCGACCCGCGTGGGCCTCGTTTCGATCGGCGATGGCATCGCGGGGTCGCTCGGAGAGTTGCACCCGAAGGTGTGCCGCAACTGGGACGTCGCCGAAGGAACGGTCGCGCTCGAGGTCTCGCTGGGCCCGGTCTTCGCAGCATTGCCCGGGAGGCCGCTCATCGAGGAGCTGACGAAGTTCCCGCCGGTCGTGATCGACCTCGCGTTCGTGGTGGACGAGGAGGTCGCCTCCGCCGCCGTCGAAGCTGCGATCCGCCGCGCGGGGCAACCCGAGCTCGCGTCGGTGAGGTTGTTCGATCTCTACCGTGGCGAGCAGATCCCCCCCGGCAAGAAGAGCCTCGCCTACGCGCTGGAGGTCCGCGTGCCGGACCGAACGTTGACAGACGAAGAGGCGACGCAGGTTCGGGACCGGATCGTGACCGCCCTGGCCGGGGATCTCGACGCGCAACTCAGGGCCTGAACGGAGACTCATGGAACGGGATTTCTTGTCGATCGACGACCTCACGTCCGAAGAGCTGGCGAGCCTTCTGGATGGGGCCGACGACACGAAGAGGAACCCCGTCGCATGGCGTCACCGGCTCGAAGACAGACAGGTGGCGCTGATCTTCGAGAAGCCGTCCACCCGGACACGGGTCTCGTTCGAGGCAGCCGTCACTTCGATGGGAGGGCACGCGATCGTCCTACGCGGCGACGAACTCCAGCTCGGCCGCGGCGAGACGATCGAGGACACCGGCACCGTCCTGTCGCGCTATGTCGATGCGATCGTCGTTCGGACCTTCGGCCAAGATCGTCTCGAGCGCCTCGCCGAGGCGGCATCGGTGCCGGTCGTCAACGCGCTGAGCGACTTCTCGCACCCGTGCCAGTGCCTCGCCGACCTGCAGACGATCCGCGACAAGAAGGGTCATCTCGGCGGAACCTCCGTGGCGTACATCGGTGACGGCAACAACGTCGCCCACTCGCTGATGTTCGGAGGTGCGAAGCTCGGTATGGACGTGCGGATCGCGTGCCCTCCCGGTCACGAGCCTTTCCCGCAGGTGATCGATCGGTGCCGGGAGATCGCAGCAGATACCGGCGCGACCATCGTCGTGACGAACGTCGTCGCCGAGGCCGCGGTCGGAGCCGACGTCCTGTACACCGATGTGTGGGCCAGCATGGGACAGGAGGACGAGGCGCGGGAGCGTGCCGCGACGTTCGCGCGCTACCAGATCGACTCCGAGGTCGTGGATCTGGCCGACGACGAGGTCGTCGTGATGCATTGTCTGCCCGCTCACCGCGGGGAAGAGATCACCGCAGACGTCCTCGACGGCCCGCGGTCGGTCGTGTGGGACCAAGCAGAGAACCGACTCCATTCCCAGAAGGCGTTGTTGGGTTGGCTCCTCGACCGGGTGGAGTGAGAAGGCTCCCGAAGGCGTTCTACGCGCGCGATGCGCTGGCGGTCGCGAGGGACCTCATCGGGTGCCTGTTCCTCCGCCGCGACGACGGCGGCGTGGTCGGTGTGCGGTTGGTCGAGACGGAGGCGTATCGCGGCCGCATCGACCCCGGGTCGCACGGCTACCGCGGGGTGACTCCGCGCACCGAGGTGATGTACGGGCCGCCGGGGCGACTCTACGTCTACCTGAGTTACGGGATGCACTGGTGCGCGAACATCGTTTGCGGCCGCGAGGGCGAATGCGAGGCCGTCCTTCTACGTGCGGGCGAGCCGGTAGCGGGCATCGACTCGATGCTGCGGCGCCGCGCGCCCGTCACGCAACAACGGCTCCTCGCTTCGGGCCCCGCGCGACTCGCGGAAGCGATGGGTATCGACAAGAGTCACAACCGCGCGACGTTGCTACGCGGAGGCCGGTTCTTCTGCGCCGAGGACGACCTAACGGAGTCTCTGAGAGGCGGCGAGGTGTCGCAGACCGTCAGGATCGGGCTCGGCGAAGGTAAGGGAGACGACATCCCGTGGCGGTTCGTCGTTCCGGGCCATGCCCACGCGTCGCGCCGGCGTTGAGTCCTAAGGGTTGACCCAGATCGTGACCCGCGACCCCGCCTGGACGCGGGTCCCGCCCGAAGGTGACTGTTTCCACACGCGGCCCCGGTTCTTGCGCGCCCGGCCGGGGGCGGACTCGCGTTCGTAGATCACGTCAACCTCGAACCCCTCTTCACTGAGGCGCGCGCGTGCGTCCTCGTCCCGCATCCCCAGCACGTCCGGCACCGTCGCGCGGTCGTCCTCGTCGTTCCCGCCACCGCCGGTCCCGCCTCCGCCGTCGCCCGCGTCGTCGCTGTCGGTGGAGGAGACGACCAGCAGGACGGTGGTGCCCGCGGGCGCGCGTTGACCTCCCGACGGGTCCTGCGCGACGACCGTTCCGGGCGGGTAGGACGTCGAATACTGGCGGATCGTCTGGACGTCGAAGCCCTCGTCGACGAGGATCTCGCGCGCGGCGCCGGCCGGGAATCCGACTACGTCCGGAACCGGCTTCCCCTTGCCGCGTCCGAGGCGGCACTCTTCCTTCGGCGCCGTGCCCCGCGCGAATACCGCTTTCTCTCGGAACTCCTCCGGGGTGAACCGGCCCGCAAGGCAGTCACCCTCGCGCGTGTCGATCACCCGCGTCACGAACCCGAGGGTGGGCCGGTCGAAGGCGTCGGCAGGCACACCCGATAGCGCCTGCAGCATGAACTTCTGCCAGATCATCGTCGGGAACGAGCCGCCGGTCACGCCGCTGCCGGTCAGCGTGCGCGTCGCCTTGCATGGTTCTGTAGAGCCCGAACAGCTCGGTTTCATCTCGACCTGGCCCTCGGGATAACCGACCCACACGGACGCGGCGAGGTCCGGCGTGTATCCGACGAACCATGCGTCACGGTATTCCTGTGCAGTTCCCGTTTTGCCCGCGGCCGGGCGGCCGATCTGCCCGTAGCGCGCTCCGGTCCCGCGTTGGATCACAGCTTCGAGCGCGGTCGTCGTGAGGTACGCCACCGCGGGCTCGAGCACCTCCTCGGACTCGAGCTCCGGGTCCTCCTTGTGGTCGTAGAGGACCTCGCCCTCCGCCGACACGATCTTCGTGATGCCGTAGGGCGGGTGTCGCGTGCCGTTCGTGGCGAAGGTCCCGTAAGCCGACGCCATGTCGAGCGGGTTGACCTCGCCCGAGCCGAGCACCGTAGACAGACAGGTGGAGCACAGCGGAGTAGTTATCCCCATGTCGGTGGCAACGTCGGCGACCGCGTCCGGCCCTACGTCTTCGGCAACCTGCGCGTAGACGACGTTGACGCTGAACACCGTCGCCTCGAGCAACGAGAGCTGGCTGCCGAAGCTGCCGCCCTCGTAGTTCTGCACCTTGTACGGGCCACCTGTACCGGGGTCGTGCAAGGTGATCTCCGACCCCGCTTTGTAGGTCTTCGCGAGGGAGATCCCGTCTTCGATCGCGGCCGCCAGCGCGAACGGCTTGAACGCGGACCCCGCCTGCCGCCCGCTCCCCGGAGCGCGGATCTCACACTTCTTCGCGCCCGGGGGACGAACGCACCCGAGGCCGGGCTTCGCCACGATGGCAAGGTTGAGCTTCGCGAAGCGATCCTTCTTCGGCGAAGCGAACCAGTCGCGGCCCCCGACGATCGCCCGGACCGCCCCGCTGGCCGGCTCGATCGCGACGAGCGACGAATGCGGATCGTCCTTGAACGTCATGGTCCCGTAGACGGCTTTTTCCGCGGCGGCCTGCATGTCGAGGTCGACCGTCGTGTGGATCTTCAAGCCGCCCTTGAAGAGGCGCCGGGTGCGCTGCTGCGCGGTCTTGCCGACGCCGCGGAAGCTCGGGTGATACGTCACGAGCCGCTGCACGTAGTCGATGAAATAGGGGGCCGGGTAGCGATCCCGGAACGCGCCTCGTTGCAACTTCAGCTTCGAGCGCTGTGCCTTGGCCGCACGCGCGGGGTCGATGTAGTCCTGTTGAGCCATCCTCTCGAGGACGAGGTTGCGACGCTCCTTCGATGCCGCGCGGTTGTTGAACGGGTCGTACTGGTCCGGCAGCCGGATGATGCCCGCCAGCGTGGCGCTCTGTGGCAGCGACAGTTTGCGCGCCGGCTTTCCGAAGTACGTCTTCGCCGCGGCTTCGACACCGTACGCGCCCTGCCCGAAGTAGACGGTGTTGAGGTAGCGCTCGAGGATCTCGTCCTTGTCGAGCTTCGTCTCCAGTTGACGCGCGAGTGCCGCTTCGTCGAGCTTGCGCTCGATCGTCTTCGGCGCGGTCTCGCCCGGCGAGATGATGATGTTCTTGACGTATTGCTGCGTGATCGTGGATCCACCTTCGCGGATCTCGCCGCTCGTCGCGTTCGCGACGATCGCGCGGATCACGGCACGCACGTCGACCCCGTCGTGCTCGTAGAACCGCTGGTCCTCGATCGCTATGACGGCATCCAGCAGGTGCTGCGGCATCCGCTCCAACGGGATGATCGTGCGGTTCTGCTCTTCGTGGAGCGTCGTGATCAGCTTGCCGTCGGAGGAGTAGATCTTCGAGGATTGCGCCAGGTTCGGCGGAAGGAGGTCCCGCTCCGACAGGCGCGGCAACTCCGACAGCTGCGCGCAGGCCGCGGTCGTCAGCGTCAAGAGCGCGAACACGAGGGCGGGCAGGCGGGAGGGGAAGGAGCGCATTCGACCTGAATCCTACCGAGGGGGCCGGTCAAAGCCGTGGACTAGCATCGCTCGGTCATGACGCCCGCCACCTCGACCCCGTCCGCCCTCGAAGCACTTCTCAGACGAACGGAGCACGTAGTGCGCCGCGAGGATCTCGCGGCGAAGCTCGAGGAGGGGCGGTCCCTACGGGTCAAGCTGGGGCTGGACCCCACCGCCCGCGACGTGACCCTCGGATGGGCCGTCCCGCTGCGGAAGCTGCGCGACTTTCAGGACGCGGGACACACCGCAGTGTTGATCCTCGGCGACTTCACCGCGCGCATCGGCGATCCGTCGGGCAAGTCCGAGACGCGCCCGCAGCTCACGAAGGAGGAGGTCAAGGCGAACGCGGAGGCATGTCTCGAACCGTTGATGGACGTGTTATCGGAGGAGAACCTGGAGGTCCGTTACAACTCCGAATGGCTCGAGCCGATGGACCTGTCGGACCTGTTGAACCTGACGTCTCGTTACACCGTCGCGCAGATGCTCGAACGCGACGATTTCTCGAAGCGGTACCGCGACCACCGCCCGATCTCGGTCGTGGAGTTCATGTACCCGCTGCTGCAGGCCTACGACTCGGTCGCTATCGAAGCGGACGTGGAGCTCGGCGGAACCGACCAGCTCTTTAACCTGATCGTGGGCCGCGACCTCCAACGCTCGTTCGGACAGCCGCCGCAGGTGGTCATGACCGTCCCGTTGCTGGAGGGTCTCGACGGCGTGCAGAAGATGTCGCAGTCACTCGGCAACTACATCGCGATCCGCGACGCGCCCGAAGAGATGTTCGGCAAGGTCATGAGCATCCCGGACACGCTCGTAGCTCGCTACGCCGAGCTCGCGACGGCGTTCAGCGCGCAGGAGGTGTCGGACGTCTCCGAGCTGGCGCGCGGAGGAGGGCCGAAGGCGGGTGACGCGAAACGCCGCGTCGCACGCGCGATCGTCGAGCTGTACCACGGGCCGGACGTGGCCTCGTCCGCGGAGGCTGCGTTCGATCGTCAGTTCCGCCGGAAAGAGACCCCCGAGACGATCACCGAGGCGTCCATCCCTGCCGATGCCGTCGACGGTGACCGCGTGTTCCTGCCCCGCGTGCTGGCCGAGCTCGGCCTCGCCTCGTCTCGCTCCGAGGCTCGCCGGCTGATCGCCAACCAAGGGGTCCGGATCAACGGAGAGACGACTTCCGTCGAGGAGGTTGCGCTGGAGGATCTCGGTGGGGCGATCCTCCAGGTAGGCAAGCGGCGGTTCTTGCGCCTGACCCCGCCTGAGCCCGCGTCATAGAACGCCAGGAATAGAGGGGCGGCCGGGTGGGTTGGACCCTCCTGCGGCGCCGGAAACCCCGCCCTAGGGGGTTGAACGGAACCCGAGAAGCCTGGTAAATTACACAGGCTGTACTAGCAGCAAGAACGTTGGCAGCACACCTCGCTGGCTCTCCTGCCGGAGAGGTGTCCACCGATCAGACAGGAGAGTGGCCTATAGGGCACCTGAACTGAAGTCCAGGTTGCTTGGCTGCTCGCCGGTCGATCGGACCGGCGTTTTTGTCTGCCCGGAAGTAAGAGGAGTGCGCACCTTGAGAACTGAACAGTGTGCCTGCCGGTCAGGAACTCGCTTGTGTTCCTGATTCGGAGACCAGTGGACCCTTGTCACTGAGACCCTCGTAAGGGGGCCTTTGACATAGAAGTAAATCCACACAGAATAAATTCGGCCAAAGACGCTTTCGATGAACAATCGTTAGTCGTTCGCAGCTGAAGTTCAGAGATTCAAACCTTTGGATGCGTGGCAACCGAGACGCTTTGCAGATCGCTACCTATGCATCCAAGTTCTCTACGGAGAGTTTGATCCTGGCTCAGGACGAACGCTGGCGGCGTGCTTAATACATGCAAGTCGAGCGAGAAGCCACCGCTCCGTAAGGAGTGGTGGTGGAAAGCGGCGAACGGGTGAGTAACACGTGGGTAATGTGCCCTGGATTCCGGGATAACAGCGGGAAACCGCTGCTAATACCGGATAACCCTGCAACGTCGCATGACGAAGCAGGCAAAGTTCCGGCGATCCAGGATCAGCCCGCGGTGTATCAGCTTGTTGGTGGGGTAACGGCCTACCAAGGCTTTGACGCATAGCTGGCGTGAGAGCGCGACCAGCCACACTGGGACTGAGACACGGCCCAGACTCCTACGGGAGGCAGCAGTAGGGAATCTTGCGCAATGGGCGAAAGCCTGACGCAGCGACGCCGCGTGAGGGATGACGGCCTTCGGGTTGTAAACCTCTTTCAGCAGGGACGAAGCCTTACGGTGACGGTACCTGCAGAAGAAGCCCCGGCCAACTACGTGCCAGCAGCCGCGGTAATACGTAGGGGGCAAGCGTTGTCCGGATTTATTGGGCGTAAAGAGCTCGTAGGCGGCTGTTCGCGTCGGATGTGAAAGCTCAGGGCTCAACCCTGAGAGGCCATTCGATACGGGACAGCTAGAGGTAGGTAGGGGAGATCGGAATTCCTGGTGTAGCGGTGAAATGCGCAGATATCAGGAGGAACACCGATGGCGAAGGCAGATCTCTGGGCCTTACCTGACGCTGAGGAGCGAAAGCTGGGGGAGCGAACAGGATTAGATACCCTGGTAGTCCCAGCCGTAAACGTTGAGTGCTAGGTGTGGGGCGGTCTTCAACCCGCTCTGTGCCGCAGCTAACGCATTAAGCACTCCGCCTGGGGAGTACGGTCGCAAGACTAAAACTCAAAGGAATTGACGGGGGCCCGCACAAGCGGCGGAGCATGTGGCTTAATTCGATGCAACGCGAAGAACCTTACCTGGGTTTGACATGCTAGTTAAAGCGGGTGAAAGCCCGTGTCCGTAAGGGGCTAGCACAG
>DASZOC010000066.1:0-98286 GCA_035550975.1 Actinomycetota bacterium
CCCGCTTCCACCGCGACCCCCGCGCCGCCCGCCCCGGCGCTCAGCAACCGGTCGGCCAGAGCTCCGAGGAGGCCGGCCCCCGTGCCTCGAAGCAGATCAACCCGTCCACCTAGACTGCCACCGAGATCCCGAACGACCCACTACTACCGGAATGCGGTACTGGTGCTCCACTCGCGGATCCGTCGCACGTTCCGGGACGAGGGCGCAGATCAGGTAGTGGTGAACTGCGTCGGACCGGATCCGACGCTGGGGAACACCCGGTGGGGGCGCCTCGTTGTCCCTGGTGTAGGGGCTGGTTAGGCAGCCCTAAGTTAGACTGGGTTCCAGACGACAACGCGCTGTTTCCAGAAGGGATGTGCCCATGGCCACCGAGGCCGACGATCTCAAGATCGCCCAAGAGCAGGAAGAAGTCCGAGCGCTAAAGGGCGACTACAAATACGGCTGGCACGACGCCGTCAGCTACGACGAGAAGCCCGAGAAGGGCGTCTCGCACGAGGTCATCGACATGATGTCGGACCGCAAGGGCGAGCCGGACTGGATGCGGAAGTTCCGCCACAAGTCTCTCGACATCTTCTACCGGAAGCCGATGCCGTCGTGGGGGGCCGATCTCTCCGGCATCGACTTCGACGACATCTACTACTACATCAAGCCGATGAACGCGGTGAAGTCCTGGGACGACATGCCCGAGGACATCAAAGCGACATGGGACAAGCTCGGCATCCCCGAAGCCGAGAAAAATTACCTAGGCGGCGTAACAGCCCAGTACGAATGCCTGCGTGGGTCGACGCTTGTTTGGACCACGGCCGGCATGCGCCCGATAAAGGAGTTGCAGCCCGGAGACGAAGTCTTTTCCCTAGACGAGGACACGAAGAAGATCGTCCGCGGCAAGGTTGTGGGTCAAGCGATGTCGGGCGAGAAAGAAATCTTCGAAGTCAAGTCTCGCGGCCGGACCATCGGCGCGTCAGCCAATCACCCCTTCCTCGTGCTGCGTGACGAGCGCAAGCCTGGCCGTCAGCGGCGTCGGTACGCGGCTCGATGGGTCCCGGTGGAGGAGCTGCAAGAAGGCGACCTCGTCGCGGTAGCTACTGACGTTCCGGGATTCGGCGAGAGCGCGTCGCTGATCGTTCCGGACATCGACGAATGCGCGACCTATCCTCGGTATTCCACGGAAGACTTGTGCTGGTGGCTCGGGGTCTTCGTGGGAGACGGCTACATCAGACAGGGTGAATACCCGCGCCTCGAGATCGCGATCGACCGCACGGATGAGTCGCTGGTGGCGGAAATCCAGCGCGTTACGAAGGTGCTCTTCGGGATCGACCTGGAGCCTTCCGCGGACGGACTCCGGTTGAAGGGTCGCGGCACACGAGCTCTCGTGGAGTTCATGTACCTGAACGGTTTCGAAGGTACTGCTCTGACGAAGCGGGTTCCGGAGTGGATGTTTGGCGCGCCGGTCTCACAACGCCTCGCGTTCCTTGGTGGGTACATCGACGCCGACGGTTATGTCAGGGATCACGCGACCTCCAAAGACATAGTGCTCCACAGCGCGAACGAATCTCTGCTAGGCGATCTGCGGGAACTGCTCGCGCTCTGCGGGATCACGAGCAGCAGGATCAGCCGCTCGGAGTCAAAGCACCCGGTGGATCGTCGCCGGACAATGGTGTCCTACTTCGTCCACCTGAGCGGTCGCTTCGATCGCATCGCGTGCCGGTCTCCTCGGCGCGTCGAGCGGATGAACCGGCGGCGTTACTTCCATAATCAGACGAGCGCCCGCGGCACCACGATCCGTGCCCACACGAGCGACATGCTCGGCTTCGTCCGCGTCGAGAGCATCGAGTCGGTGGGTGTGGAGCCCACCTATGACATCGAGGTGGAGGGGCACCACAACTTCGTGGCCGAAGGATTCATCGTCCACAACTCGGAGGTCGTGTACCACAAGACCAAAGAGGAGCTCGAGAAGCGCGGGATCATCTTCACCGACATGGACACGGCTCTGCGCGAGCACGAGGACATCGTCAAGCAGTACTTCGGCACGATCATCCCGCCGGCCGACAACAAGTTCTCGGCCCTCAACTCCGCGGTGTGGTCGGGCGGCTCGTTCATCTACGTGCCGCCGAACACCGAGGTCGAGATCCCTCTCCAGGCTTACTTCCGCATCAACCAGGAGAACATGGGTCAGTTCGAGCGGACCCTGATCATCGTCGACGAGGACTCGTGGGTCCACTACGTCGAGGGATGCAGCGCGCCGATCTACTCGAGTGACTCGCTCCACTCCGCAGTAGTCGAGATCGTCGTCAAGAAGCGCGGGCGCGCCCGCTACACGACGATCCAGAACTGGTCGAACAACGTCTACAACCTCGTGACGAAGCGGGCCGCGGCATACGAAGACGCCATCATGGAATGGGTCGACGGCAATCTAGGTTCGAAGGTCACTATGAAGTACCCGAGCGTCTATCTCTTGGGCGAGCGCGCTAGGGGAGAGGTGCTCTCGATCGCGTACGCGGGTGCGGGCCAGCACCAAGACGCCGGCGGCAAGGTGATCCATGCGGCCCCCAACACGCAGAGCTCCATCACCTCCAAATCGATCTCCAAAGACGGCGGTCGCGGCGGCTACCGCGGGCTGGTCCGGATCGAGGAGGGGGCCGAGCACTCCAAGAGCCACGTGATCTGCGACGCCCTGATCCTCGACGAGAAGTCCCGGTCCGACACGTACCCGTACATCGAGATCGAGGAGGAGTCGGCCGCGGTCAGTCACGAGGCGAGCGTCTCGAAGGTCTCCGACGAGCAGCTCTTCTATCTGATGAGCCGCGGCCTCGGCGAGACCGAAGCGATGCAGCTGATCGTGCGCGGCTTCATCGAGCCGATCGTCAAAGAGCTACCGCTGGAGTACGCGGTGGAGCTGCAGCGCCTGGTCGAGCTGCAGATGGAAGGATCCGTCGGCTAGAGCGGCTGAGGCCGCGGCAGGAGCCGCGGGGCTGACACGGCGGGCAGGAGCCCGCTGGGCGCTGCCGAATCCCTACGGCATGCGGGTGGTTCGCGTTCTCGTTGTTCTTGCGATGACGATGGCCGTCTGGGTGCCCGCGCCGGCGGTTCTCGCAGGCCCGGACGGGGACTGCATGGACCCAAACTCCGACGATTTCGTTGCCTGCCCCACTCGAAAGAAGGACGAGGTCAAGACCCCGCGGCCCATGAGCGTCGTCGCGCATATCGACACCGGCGTGAACCCTTACAGCGCGGCGTTCCGGGATCGCTCGGCGCTCGCTTACAAGCACCCGTCGACCTACATCCCGGGGTTTCCCGCCGATGCCAAGGCGCTGCGCTTGACGCTCGACGTGCCCTACGAGAAAGCGATGGAGAGAGACGCCGACACCTGGAAGCTGGTGCGGCGCGGCGACCTCTACTGGATCCCCGGGACCAAGATCATCGGCGCGATCTCATTCGGCGCGGGCGGGACGAACTGTCCCATCGCGAAGCCGCCGCCGGCGAACATCATCAGCTCCGGCCAGTGCAAGGAGACCGTGATCCTCGACGACCACGGTCACGGCTCGATGACCGGGTCGCGCGCGACCGGCGTTGCCCGCTCGCTTGCACCCGGCGCGCGCCTCGTCAGCATCGAGGGCCTCGGCGCGACGGGCGTGAAGTGGGCGGCAGAGCAAGGCTGGATCGACGTGCAGACGAACTCGTGGCTGAGCTTTATCCCTCCGCCGATCCCGAGCGCGGTCTCCGACGCGTTCGCCGAAGCCACGAAGTCGACCTTCACGATGGCCGCCTCGGGCAACGGCACCGCATACATCACCGGCTTCGCTCCCACGCCGACCTACCTCCTGTCGACCGCGCCTCCGGGCGTGGTTCTCGTCGGCGGCCACGACAACGGTAAGACGACGCTGTGGTCCGGCGCGCCACCGCACGTCGTGGCCGATGCATACGCGGGCTTCACCGCGATCGCCGGCTCGATCGAGAAGATGCGACCCGATCCCATGGCGTGCTGCACGAGCGCGGCCTCGCCTTACGCGGCGGGAGGAGCAGCGGCTCTCGTCGAAGAGGCGCGGCGACTGCTCGAGGATCGCACGACCGGCACCACGAACGGCGTCCTGGCGCGCGGCGATCGCTGTATCCCCCAGGGTCCGCTGGCCGATGGTGACTTCACGCTGGACGAGTTAGGGGACGTCTTCTTCCACACTGCTCAGGCGCGTCCGGTGGAAGGTCGCGATGACGGCGAGATCCACTGGATGGGCGGCCCCGGTGCTCCTTCGCACATCGAGTACGGCCCCGGCGGCAACCCGTTCTGCCCCGGATGCACGACGACTCCCGTCCCGTGGAGCGCGATCCCCGAAGCCGTCGACGCCTACCAGCTGATCGGGTACGGAGGAATCAACGAGCACTCCGTGAAGCTCGGCAAGAAGGTCCTCGCGGGCAAAGCCGAAATGCCGCGCCGAGAGACTGCGGATGCTCAGTACGAGCTGGACCAGTCGATCCGCGAGGCGATGTTCAGCGGCGGGACGAGCGGAGCATTCAGGTTCGGCGAGTTCGAAGAAGTCGCCATCGCTTGTGCGGAGATGGTCGTCTCTAGCTGATGGGAGGCCGGCGCTCCCGCCACGGCCTCGCTTCCTCCAGTTGCGCCGCGATCCTGATCAGCATGTCCTCGCGCCCATACGCGGCCACGAGCTGCACACCGATCGGCAGACCGGAGTCGTTCCAGTAGAGCGGCAGCGAGATGCCGGGTTGCCCCGTCAGGTTGAACGGAGCCACAAACGGCACGATCGTCGCCGAACGCAGCATCGCATTCAGGGGATTCTCTTCGGTCGCCGCGAACTGCCCCAACACCGGCGGCGGTTCGGGGATCGTCGGCGTCAAGAGCAGGTTGAAACGGTCCGCCCACCACTGCTGGACTTTCCTCGACAACAGGTGGACCTGCTCGACGGCGTGGAGATAGTCCTTCGCCAGGATCCCTGCGCCCATCTCGGCGAACACCTTCGTCCCGAGCTCCAGCTTCGCCATGTCGAGCGTCTCCCCGGTCCGGCGTTCCCAGTGCCCGAGCTCTTGCGCGAGGTTGCCGCCGATCAGGTTCAACGTGAAATCGGTGATGTCGGCGTCGTAGAGCGCGGCCGGCGCAGACTCCTCCACGCCGTGCCCGAGCGATTCGAGGAGCTTCGCTGCGTCCTCGGTCGCCGCGATCGCATCGGTTTGCGTCTCCGCCATCCCGGCAGGGGCTCGCGTCGTGAAGCCGATCCTCAGCGTCCCCGGATCGCGGCCCACCTCTTGCGCCAGCGGACGCTCGAACGGCGGCGCGTAGTAGGGCTCGCCGACCGCGGGAACCGACATCGCATCCAGAGCCGTCGCGGTGTCGAGGACCGTCCGTGTCAGGACACCCCTGACGACGAGGCCGTTCCACAGCTCCCCGTGCGCGGGTCCCAGAGAGACCCTGCCGCGGGTCGGTTTCAACCCGACGAGCCCGCATTCGCTCGCCGGGATACGGATAGACCCCCCGCCGTCGCCGGCGGTGCCTATGGGGACCATGCCGGACGCCACCGCCGCCGCGGTGCCCCCGCTCGACCCTCCGGTCGACCGCGTCGGGTCCCATGGATTGCGCGCCGGCCCGTACGCCTCGGGTTCGGTGGTGGGAACGAGCCCGAGCTCGGAGCAGTTGCTCTTGCCGACGAAGACGGCCCCCGTAGCGCGGAACGCCGCCACCGAGTTCGTGTCTTCGTGCTCGACCCAGCCGATGTCTTTGAGCCATCTCATCCCGCAGTGATGCGGGTCTCCTGCGGAGGCGCCGTCGAGGTCCTTCAGCACCGCCGGGACACCGCGGAAAGGACCATCGGGGAGTTCGCCGGCGGCCTCCGCGCGCGCCTTGTCGAAGCGCTCGATGATCACCGCGTTCAGCTCGTCGTTGAGCTTCTCGATGCGGTTGATGGCGTCGTCGACGAGCTCCACGGCCGATGCTTCTCCGGAACGCACGAGCGCGGCTTGCTCGGTAGCAGAGAGGGAGCCGAAATCGCTCATGGCAGGCTTCCTAACATGAGCCCGAATCCCAGCATGCGGATCGAGACGGTCGACTATCACACCGCAGGTGAGCCGTTCCGGATCGTGACGGCTGGTGTCGAGCCGTTACCCGGAGCGACCATCCTCGACAAGCGTCGCTACGCCCAGGAACACCTCGAAGACGTCCGCAAGCTGCTCGTCTTCGAGCCCCGGGGGCACGCCGACATGTACGGCTGCTTCGTGACGCAGCCAGAGGACACGAACGGCGACCTAGGAGTCGTCTTCTTCCACAATGCCGGCTATTCGACCGCTTGTGGCCACGGCACGATCGCCCTGGTCACGTGGGCGCTGGAGTCCGGTGTGATCGCCGCGACCGAACCAACGACGAAGGTCGTCGTCGACGCGCCGTCGGGCCGGCTCGAGACGGTGGCGACGGTGGCGGGAAGCGACGTGACGTCGGTCCGGTTCCGCAACGTTCCGTCTTTCGTATTCGCGCGCGACCTCGAGGTCAAGGTGGAGAATCGTCTGGTCGCCTGCGACATCGCGTTCGGCGGCGCGTTCTATGCCTCGGTGGACGCAGGCGTTTTCGGTCTCACCGTTACTCCGGACAACGTCCACACTTTCATCTCTCTAGGACGCGCCATCAAGGCAGAGATCGAAGGTCATCACGAGGTGATGCATCCGCTCGAGTCGGAGCTCAGAGACGTCTACGGCGTCATCTTCCACGAGACGCTGGCGACCGACCCACCGACGCAGCGGAACGTCACGATCTTCGCCGACGGGGAGGTCGACCGATCTCCGTGTGGCAGCGGCACGTCCGCACGGCTGGCGCTCGTGGACGACGCGGGGGAGCTGCCATGCGGCTCGCGGTTGGTCCACCACAGCATCATCGACACGGTCTTCATCGGTGCAGTCACCGGAGAAGCGGTCGTAGGCGACCTGCATGGGGTGATCACGGAAGTCGAGGGGACCGCGCACCGGACCGGCACGCACGTCTTCGAGCTCGAGCCGAACGACGTGCTCGGCACGGGCTTTCTGCTTCGTTGACGAACCTCCCGTTCGTCGACGCTCACACTCTCGAGACACTTCTGCCGATGCCGCAAGCGGTCGACGCCCTCGAGGTCGTGTTCGGCGCCAACCCGCCGCCTTCCGCACCACCTCGGCAACACCTCGACGCCGGCAACGGCATGCTGCTCGTCATGCCGGCTTCGGCCGACACAGGCACCGGCGTCAAGCTCGTTACGGTCGCACCGGCCAACCCTCCGGTGGGTCTCCCACTGATACAGGGCGTGTACGTGTTGTTCGCGCCCGACAGTCTCGCTCCGAGCGCGTTCTTCGATGGCGCGGGCATCACCAGATGGCGGACCGCAGCGGTGTCGGCTCTCGCAACGAAGCATCTCGCTCGCCGCGACGCGTCGCGACTGGTCGTGTTCGGCGCCGGCATCCAAGCCGAGGCACATGTCCACGCGATGCGGAGCGTCCGTCCGATCAACGAGGTCACGATCGTGTCACTCACCAGGAGCCGCGCGGAAGACCTCGCCGCGCGCGTCGGTGCGACCGCGGCCGGACCGGAAGCGGTCGGCAACGCGGACATCGTGTGCACCTGCACCACGAGCTCGACGCCAGTCTTCGACGGCTCGTTGCTCTCGCCCGGCACCCACGTGAACGCGGTCGGTGGATTCAAGCCCGAGGCGCGCGAGCTGGACGATGCCGCCATCGCTGCAGGGCGCGTCGTCGTGGAGACGAGGTCGTCGGCGCTGACGGAGGCCGGTGACGTGATGATCCCGTTGTCTCGTGGCGTGATCAGCGAGGCCGCGATCGAAGAGCTCACGTCGGTCGTAAGGGACGGCATCGACCGAAGCCCCGATGACATCACGATCTTCAAATCCGTCGGCATCGCGTTCGAAGATCTGGCGATCGCGGTGGCCGCGTACGAGCGAGCCGCCGTGTGAAAGTCGCCGTCGTCGGGTGTGGCGTGATGGGCGCCGCGAGCGCGTGGGCATTGACGAGGCGCGGCTACGAGGTCACGGTATTCGAGCAGTTCGAGACCGGCCACAAACGAGGCTCGAGTCACGGGAGCTCGCGCATCTACCGGTACTCCTATCCCGAGCCGCAGTTCGTCGCGATGATGAGTGAAGCCCTGCCCTTGTGGCACGACCTCGAGCGAGAGGCGGGGACGAAGATCCTGCACCAGACCGGAGGGCTCGACGCGGGCAAGGACCTCGGAGCTCACGCATCTGCGCTCACCGCCAACGACATCGCTTTCGAGCTCATCGACGGGGAGATCGCGGCGCGGCGGTGGCCGGCCCTCGCCTTGTCATATGAAGAGGTGCTCTTCCAGGCGGAGGGGGGAGTGGTGCACGCGGACAAAGCGTGGGATGCGTTCACGCGCGTAGCCGTGGATCGCGGGACGCGCTTGCTGGAGGGCCGGCGGGTGGATGATCTGACGCCGAACGGCGTCGCGGACTACGACGTGACTGTCGTGACGGCCGGCGGCTGGGCGAAAGAGCTCCTGGCAAGCGCCGGCATCGCGCTTGCCGTCACGCCGACGCGCGAGACCGTTGCGTACTTTCGAACGCAGCAGACGTTCCCGACGCTGGTGGAGTGGGGCGATCCTGCGGTCTACGGGCTGCACGATCCTGTGTACGGCTTGAAGGTGGGGGAGCACATCGCCGGCCTGCCCACGGATCCGGATGAAGAAGGCGAGGTGAACCTAGCTTCCGTCGATCGACTCAAGGGATGGGTGGCGGCGCGCTTTCCCGGTGTCGATCCCGATCCCGTCCTCGTCGAGACGTGCATCTACACGAACACGGCAGACGAGCATTTCGTCCTGGAGCGCCGGGGCCGTGTCGTCGTGGCGTCGGCGTGTAGCGGACACGGGTTCAAGTTCGCGCCGCTCATCGGGGACCGCGTTGCCGACATGGTGGACGCTTAGAGCTCGGGAACCATGACCTCTTTCCGCCGGGCCTGGAGCGCGACGATTCCGGCGAGGACGAGTGCCCCGCCTAGCAGCTGGATCGGCTCGAGCACCTGGTCGAGCCAGAACCAGGCGACGATCGCCGCGAGTATCGGTTCGAGCGTGGCGGCGACGGCGGCCCGTTCGGCCCTCACCTGCTGGACCCCCCACAGGAACAGGATGAAGGGCATGAGTGTCCCCGCGGTACCGACGAATAGCACTTCCCACACGTTCTCGGGCGCGAAGAGATCATGCGGCCACCCGCGGGGCGCTTGGAAGGCAACCCACATGACGGTGGCGGCCGCAAAGCCTCGCAACAGGGCACCGAGCACGCCGTAGGCCTCCCCGGCCCTCTCGCTGAGCAACGTATAAGTGGCGAAGAGAACCGAGGAAGCAACACCGAACAAGACGCCGGCAGAGCTGACGCGGCCGACGTCACCCACAAGGAGCCCGGACACCAACACGACGCCGGTGAACGTCACGACCACGGCGACGACCACCTCGCGTGCGGGGCGCCTGCGTGTGGTCGCGGCGACCCACAGGACGACGAGCGCCGGCGCTGTGTACTGCAGCACGAGTGCGACGGCCACGTCGAGGCGGGCGATCGCCATGTAGTAGACGGCGTTGACCAGGGCGATCGATACACCGAGCAGGATGACCGCCCCGGGACGCCGCCTCGCGGTCGCCCGCCGAGCCGCCGGGATGAGGGCCAGGCCCGCCACCGCGATCACGGACCGCGCTTCGGCCAGCTCGATCGGATCCACGCCGCGGTCGAACAGGTTCCTCGCTGCCACCGCGGCCACCGACCACAGCGCCGCGGCAGCAGCGATGGCCGCGAGCCCGAGACCGGCCCCGGAATGATGCCGGTCGCCGTCGCGTTTGCCCATGTAGAGAGGCTAGAACGCCTCCCGCACCAGGAGGTTAGGTAGCCCTAACTGTTACCATCGTGAAAACGTTCACAAGCTCGTTGCGAGCGCTTAGGAGACCAAGCTCTTCATGACCCAGACCTTGACCCGCGAGGCCGTCGAAGATCTCAGCCGGGCGTTGAAGGAGCCGGGGTGGCTGGCCGAGCGCCGGCTGCACGCCTTCGACGTCTACGAGAAGCTCGAAATGCCCGACCCCAAGGGCGAGGAATGGCGTTACGTCGACGTCCGCCGCTTCGACCTCGACCGCTTCGCGGCCCCCGTGCCGCCCGCGTTCCCCCTCGCGGCGGACCCCGAGCTGACCGCGAAGGGCGTCATCTTCAGCGATTTCCGGCACGCTGCCGCGGAGCATCCCGAGCTGCTGAAAGAGCATTTCTTCACGGAGGTCTCGGTCGAGGAGCATCGTTTGACCGCGCTCCACGCCGCGTTCCACTCCGACGACATCTTCGTCTACATCCCGCGCGGGGTCGAGGTCGAGCTCCCGCTGGAGGTCATCCATCAGCTCCCCAGCGGCGGATCGGTTTTTCCCCACACGACGATCGTCGTGGACGAGCAAGCAAGCCTCACGTTCGTCGACCGGTTCGAGAGCCCGGGCCTGGCGGACCCGGGGCTGTGCGCTTCGGTCGTCGAGGTCGACGCGCGCCGCGGCGCGATCGTGAACTACATCTCGCTGCAGCAGTGGGGACGCAACGCGCACCACTTCCAGACGCAACGATTCACGGGCCACCGCGACTCGACGGTGAGGAGCCTCGCCGTGAACCTCGGCTCCACGTTCGCTCGGACGCAGGTGGAGTCGGTGCTCAAAGGAGAGGGTTCTTTCTCGGAGATGCTCGGCCTGTACTTCGCCGACTTCGACCAGCACTTCGCGCAGCGCACCCTTCAGAGTCACAACGACGCGCATGCGACGTCTGATCTGCTCTACAAGGGAGCACTGAAAGACCGCGCGCGGTCCGAGTATTCAGGACTGATCAAGGTCCTCCCCGGCGCCCAGGGCACCGACGCGTATCAGGCGAACCGCAACCTGGTTCTGTCCGAGAACGCGATGGCGCGTTCGATCCCACAACTCGAGATCGAGGCGAACGAGGTTCGTTGCACGCACGGAGCGACCGTGTCGCCGGTCGAGGAAGAGCACCTCTTCTACCTGATGAGCCGCGGCATCGACCGCGTGACCGCGCAGAAGCTCATCGTGTTCGGTTTCTTCGGCGAAGTTCTCGACCGCATCCGCGTTCCGGCGGTCAGGGACCAGCTGTCGGACGCGATCGGGTCGAAGGTCGAGGCGGGTCAGCATCTGGAAGTGGCGGTGTGACGCGCGTGGCTGAATTCCAAACGGTCGCGAAGCTCGACGACATCCCGGACGGCGGGATGCGTCAGTTCGTCGCGCATGGCGATCCCGTAGGCCTGTACCGGGTGGGGGATGACGTCTACGTCATCAGCGACATCTGCACGCACGAGGAGACCTATCTCACCGACGGTGAGTTCGAGCCCGAAGAGCTGGAGGTCGAATGTCCGCTACACGGCTCTCGCTTCAACGTCGCCAGCGGCGACGTCCGGATACTTCCCGCGACCAAGCCGGTCGCGACCTATGAAGTCAAGATCGAGGACGGCGTCGTGATGGTCGGCCCTCGCAACGAGCGATAAAGGAGCACCTGCATGGCATCTACTAACTCAGACAAACTTCTGCAGATCGAAGATCTCCACGTCACCGTCGAAGGGCGGGAGATCCTCAAGGGTCTCGATCTCGAGATCGACAAGGGTCACATCCACGCCATCATGGGCCCGAACGGCTCCGGCAAGTCGACCCTCGCCTACGTGCTGACCGGCCGCCCGGGTTACGAGGTCACCCGCGGCAAGGTGCTCTACAAGGGCGAAGACATCCTGGATCTTGCGCCCGACGAGCGCGCTCAGCGCGGCATCTTCCTCGCCTTCCAGTACCCGACGGAAGTGCCCGGCGTTTCCGTCGTCAACTTCCTGCGCACCGCCTACAACGCGATCCACGCGGACGAGCCGAAGGGAGCGATGGACTTCAGGATGTATCTCCAGGAGAAGGTCGACCTCTTGGAGATCCCCACCGAGCTTGTGGACCGCTACGTGAACCAAGGGTTCTCAGGCGGCGAGAAGAAGCGCAACGAGATCCTCCAGATGGCCGTTCTCAGACCCGAGCTCGCGATCATGGACGAGACCGACTCCGGCCTCGACATCGACGCGTTGAAGCACGTCTCTGCCGGTGTCAACAAGCTTGCGGGACCCGACGTCGGGATCGTGCTGATCACGCACTATCAGCGTCTGCTGAACTACATCCGTCCGAGTGTCGTCCACGTCCTGATGGGCGGGCGCATCGTGGAGTCCGGTGGTTTCGAGCTCGCAGAGCGTCTCGAGGCGGAGGGCTACGCGGGCGTTGCCAAGGACCTGGGGCTTTCCGCGGAGGAGCTTGCCGAGGTCGAGGCGACCGAAGCGGCTAGGGTCTGAAGACGTTGGCACTCCAGGAGATAGCTACCTCGGACCGCGCCGGGCTTCTTCGAAGTCCAGGTGGCGCCGAGCTGGTACGAAAAGACTTTCCCATCTTCGAGACGCAAGCTCACGGCAAGCGGCTCGTCTACCTAGATAGTGCGGCTACGTCGCACAAACCGCGTCAGGTCATCGACCGCATCGTGCAGTTCTACGAGACAGAGAACGCGAACGTCCATCGGGGTCTGTATGACTTGGGGGAGAAAGCAACCGCGGCGTACGAAGGCGCCCGTGATTCGTGCGCGCGGTTCATCGGAGCACGAAGCAGCCGCTCGATCGTCTTCACCCGTGGCACGACCGAAGCGATCAACCTGATCCGCTTCACGTGGGCGAAACAGAACATCCACGAAGGTGACGAGATCCTCGTCACGGAGATGGAGCACCACTCGAACCTGATCCCGTGGCAGCTCTTCTGTGCCGAGACAGGGGCGGTGCTTCGACACCTGCCGCTGGACGACGACGGCTCGTACCTACGGATGGATCAGCTGGGGTCGTTCGTGACGGAGAAGACGAAGCTCGTTGCCGTCACGTTGATGTCGAACGTCCTCGGGACCATCAACCCCGTTCGCGAGCTCGCGGATGCGGTGCACGCGGTCGGTGGGCGCATCCTGGTCGACGCAGCGCAAGCCGCTCCTCACGTCGCCTTCGATGTGAACGACCTCGACGCGGACTTCCTCGCGTATTCCGCGCACAAGATGTGCGGACCGACGGGCGCGGGCGTTCTGTACGGGCGCGAGGACCTGCTCGAGGAGATGCCCCCGTTCCACGGTGGGGGCGAGATGATCCGCGAGGTGTGGGCGGATCGCGCGACGTGGAACGAGATCCCTTACAAGTTCGAGGCCGGGACCCCCAACATCGCCCAGGCGGTCGGGATGGGAGCCGCGGTCGAATACCTGGAATCGCTCGGGATGGATGCCGTTCACGAGCACGAGACGCGCGTCGCAACGTACGCGATCGAACGACTCACCGAGCTTGGCGCCACGATCTACGGTCCGACCGATCCCGCGCATCGTGGCGGTGTTGTCTCGTTCAACCTCGGCGACGTCCACTCTCACGACATGGCGACGATCCTCGACCAGGAGGGGGTCTGCATCCGCGCCGGTCATCACTGTGCGCAGCCGTTGATGCGCCGGCTGGATGTGCCGGCCACCGCTCGGGCCAGCTTCTACGTCTACAACACGACCGACGACGTGGACGTTCTGATCGCTGCTTTGGAGAAGGCGAAAGGATGGTTCGTGTGAGCCTCGACGAGCTCTACAAAGAGGTCATCCTCGACCATTACCGCGCCCCACGGAACAAGGGCAAGCTCGACCCGCACGACGTCGTGCTCGAGCGCAACAACCCCTTGTGCGGCGACGAGATCGAGCTGTTCCTCCGGTTCGACGGCGACACGCTCGAAGGGATCACGTTCGATGGCAAGGGGTGTTCGATCTCGCAGGCAAGCGCCTCGATGATGACCGAGAAGGTCAAGGGGTTATCGGCCAAGGACGCGAATGCCCTGGCGGAGTCGATCAAGGCGCTGATGGCGGGGGAGGCCGATGGGGACGCGAGCGCGCTCGGCGACCTCGTGTCCCTCAAGGGAGTCGTCAAGTACCCGGTTCGTATCAAGTGCGCCCTGCTCGGGTGGAACACGCTCGTCGAGGCGCTCGAAGAGTCCGGCAAGACGCAGGGGCCGGTTTAGCACCTTTCGCCACTTGCAAAACTGACTAATACCGGGTAGCGTCCCGCGCCTATGAGCAGGCTCGGCGACGACTCCGCGACCCGGACCGCCAAGGTCCTGTCGCTGCCCACCCGGGCGGCGATCCTCTCGTTGCTGCTCAAGAGCGGCGCCAAGACGGTCAAGGAGATCTCCGACAGCTTCGCTATCCACCCGAACGTGGCTCGCGCCCACCTCGACCTGATGGTGGAGGCCGGCTTCCTGTCGACCGAGACGCGCCGCCAGAGCAAGGGGCGTCCTGCCAAGGTCTATTTCACCTGGGAGGGCGAGGGCGGCTCGCTCTCGGAGGCGGGGATCGACGTGCCGCTCGACGAGCGGACGCCCGACACGCGCGACGAGCTCGAGGTCGAGCTGCGGATGCTAGAGCGCATCCTGGCCGACGCGATGGGCCAGCTGAACCGCATCAGAGACACGATCGAGACGAACCGCAGACAAGGAGGAAGTTGATGGCTGATTACGCGAACGCATCCGCTCTCGTCGAGACGGAGTGGCTCGAGCAGCAGGGGGATTCACCCGACCTGGCGATTCTCGAGGTGGACGAGGACACCACCGCCTACGAGAAAGGCCACATCCCGAACGCGATCTCCATCGACTGGGAGAACGACCTCCACGATCTGCCGCGCCGGGAGTTCGTCACCTCCGAGCAGCTGGCGAAGCTGCTGGGGGAAAAGGGCGTGTCGTCGAACCAGACGATCGTCCTCTACAGCGGGAACAACAACTGGTTCGCCGCGTATGCCTACTGGCTCTTCAAGTATCGCGGGGTAGACAACGTCAAGCTCCTGAACGGCGGGCGTAAGAAATGGGAGCTCGAGAGCCGTCTGCTTACCCAAGACGAGCCGAACCGGCCGGCGACGACGTTCGAGATCGGGCCCGAGAAGCCCGAGTACCGCGTCCTGCGTGACGAGGTGATCCAGCGCGTGAGCTCCGGTCCGGGCGCGTGGGTCGACGTTCGCTCCCCCGAGGAGTTCCGCGGCGAGCTGCTCGCTCCGCCGCACCTACCGCAGGAGCAGGCGCAGGTTCCCGGGCACATCCCCGGAGCCAGCAACATCACGTGGTCCAAGACCGTGAACGAGGACGGGACCTTCAAGTCGGCCGACGAGCTCCGGGACCTGTATGCAGCGGAGGGCATCACGGCGGACAAGGACGTCGTGACCTACTGCCGCATCGGCGAACGTAGTTCGCACTCGTGGTTCGTGCTCAAGGAGCTCTTGGGCTTCGAGAACGTTCGGAACTATGACGGGAGCTGGACCGAGTACGGGAGCCTCGTCGGGGTCCCGGTCGAGACGTAGATCCGGTGAGGTCGACTCACTGGCACCGGAAGAGCCGCCTTCGGGCGGCTCTTCTTTATCGTGTGGCTCCATGAGGGTGACCGTCGTGTGCTTCGGGGCACTGAAGGAGCATCTCCCGGACGACGCCGAGCAGGGCCGCGCAGAGCTAGACGTCGAGGGGGCCGCTAGCGTGCGGGACATCGTGACGCTCCTGGGCGCGCCTGAACGACTCATCCATTCCGTCCTCGTCGACGGCGCGCGCGTCGAACTCAGCCAGGAGCTGACCGAAGGGGCGGAGGTAACCTTGATGCCTCCCTTCGCCGGCGGATCTAGCTAGGAGTCGCGATGTCATCGACCGAGACCCACTCCAACGGAAGCAGGACCGACAGCCTCAAGTCGTTCAACCCCCGGACCGGCGAGGTGATGCGCGAGATCCCTGCGGTGTCACCTGCCGAGGTGCGCGACTACGTCGAGCAAGCTCGGAAGGTCGCGCCCGAATGGGGTGCGATCGACGTGGAGGGGCGCGTTCGCATCATGCGCAACGTCCGGACGCGACTGAAGAACAAGGCTGACGAGATCGTTGAGGTCGTCACGGCAGAGACCGGCAAACCTCGGGCAGAAGCCCTCTCGCACGAGGTCTTGACGCCCCTCCTCCAACTCGCGTACCTGGAGCATCTCGCACCGAGGGCGCTTAAACCGAAGAAGGTCGCCCCCGTCGTCGGGCCACTCCTCGGCTTCAGGTCGCGGATGGAGTTCCGTCCCTTCGGAGTCGTCGGATGCATCACCCCGTGGAACTTCCCGATCACGAACAGCTTCCTCGCGTTGGCGAGCCCGCTGTTCGCGGGGAACGCAGTCGTAGTGAAGCCGTCGGAGGTCACCCCCGCGTGTGGCGAGATGTTGCGGGAGATCCTGGATGCGCTTCCGTCCGGCGTCGCAACCGTCATCCAGGGCGGAGGGGACGTGGGCGCGGCTCTCGTCGAGGCGCCCTGCGACAAGATCTCATTCGTCGGATCGCCGGTAACCGGACGGAAGATCTGCGCGGCCGCGGCACAACACCTGACGCCGGTCGTCATGGAGCTGGGAGGGAAGGACTCGGCGATCATCTGCTCGGACGCGGATATCGATCTCACCACGTCCGGGATCGTGTGGGCCGCCTTCGCGAACGCGGGCCAGGTGTGTGCGTCGATCGAGCGGGCGTATGTCGTCGACGACGTCGCCGACGAGTTCCAAGACAGGCTGTTGACGAAGCTCGCGAAGCTAAAGCAGGGCGAAGATATCGGTTCGCTGACGTTTCCCCGTCAGCTCGAGATCGTTTCGGATCAGGTCGAGGACGCGGTCTCCAAGGGCGCCAAGGTGCTGGCCGGCGGCACAGGTGCCGGCAAGAAGAACGAGAACGGCACGCTCTGGTACGCACCGACGGTCATCACCGACGTGAGCCGCGAGATGAGCGTCCTGAAGGACGAAACGTTCGGCCCGATCCTCACGTTGATCCGTGTCCGCGACGAGGCCGAGGCGCTCCAGCGCGCGAACACCGACGGCGTCAACCTGACCGCGTCGGTCTGGACGAAGGATCCGAAGAAGCGCGATCGGTTGGTAGAGGGATTGCGCGCCGGTTCGATCACCCACAACTTCCACATGGAGACGGCCGGAGCTACCTGGGGGACGTGGGGTGGTGTGGGCGAATCAGGGTTCGGCCGGCTCAACGGCGAACTCGGCCTGTTGGAGTTCACCGTGCCGACGCACGTCTCCTATTCGGCCATGCCGAAGATGAAACGGATCTTCTGGTACCCCTACGACTCGGGCAGTGAGCGTCTGACGCGGTCGTTGATCGACTTCCTGGGCGAGAAGGACGCTCCGAAGAAGCTGGGCGCGATCAAAGGGGTCTTGAGAGACTTCGCAAAGATCGCGAAGTCCCGCTTCTAGACCTAGGCCGAGGGGCGTTCCGCTCGTCGTTTCACCATCCGGAGGATGTCACGGACGACCACGACGTGCAGGCGCGTGCCTATGACGAGGGATCGGTAGAGCTTCCCGTGGATCCCTGGGAACTCTGCCCTCGTCTCGGCGCACAGGCGTGATTCAGTGGCTGATGTTCGCTCGACGCGGAAATTCAGGGCGTAGCGGGAGAACTTGTGTCGCCCCTCGAGGAACAACGTCGCCGGTGCAGATGCTTCGGTCACGTGGAACCCGGGGCAGGTCGATCCCACCTGGAGCGGATCAGCCGCGGTCACGGCGACGTCCGCGCAGCCGAGGGCCCTGGCGAAGAGTCCCTTGCCTCGGCCCTCGAATCCCGCCGGCACCGATCGCAGACCACTCCACGTAGCCTCGGCACTCGCTGCGATCGTGACGCAATGCTCGTCGATGAAGGGCAGCTCCTGTGATGTCGCGACGCTGCTCGCAGATTCGTATTCCACGGAAGCTCTCAGGCGGGGTCGGCTAGGTCGAACACGCGCGTCTCCCGCCCGGCCAGCGCCTTACCTACCAGCGCGTCCATGTCGAGTTCCCGCTCCGAACGCGCCGCAAAGTCCGGCTCGCTCTTCGTAACAGGGGAGCGCGGCGCGAAGAGGACACAGCAATCCTGGTGGCGGCGCGTCGAGATCTCGTAGGTGCCGATCCTCTTCGCCTCGTCCATGATCTCTTGCTTGTCCATCCCGATCAGAGGACGGAGCACCTGCGTCCCGTCGAGCGCCGCGTCGATGGTCCGGATGTTCTCGATCGTCTGCGACGCGACCTGACCGAGGGAGTCGCCCGTCACGATCGCCTGCGCTCCTACCTCCGTCGCGAGGTCCGCTGCGATCCTCATCATCAGCCTGCGATACAGGACCATCCGCATGCTCGGCGCGGCGTGCGTGACGATCTCGCGCTGCGCATCGCCGATGGGGATCAGATGCATCACAACCTCGAGCTGGTAACGAGCGAGAACGTCGGCGAGCTCGGCAGCTTGACGGACCGACGACGGATCGGTGTACGGCTGGCCGTGAAAGTGGACGAGCTCGACGTCAGCACCCCGGCGCGCCATGCGCCAGGCGGCGACGGGGGAGTCGATCCCGCCGGACATCAGCGCGACCATCTTTCCCGAGACACCCGCCGGCAGGCCGCCGGGCCCTTGGAGCCTACGAACGAAGACGATCCCCGTACCACCGAACATCTCGATCCACGCGGTCGCATCGGGTTGCTCGAGGTCGACTCGAGCGCCGGTTGCGTCCTTTATCCGTTGCCCCACGACCTCCTGGACCTCTTGGGACCGGTGATCGAAGTTGGAATGCGTTCGGCGTGCGCGGACGGCAAAGGACGTGAACGATTCCTCGCCCATCAGCTGGATCGCGACGTCACCGATCCTGTCGAGGTCTGGTTCGACGCGCCGACCGAGGCCGACATACGCCACGCCGAACACGCGTGCGGCTCGCTGCGCGGCGATCTCGGGCACCGCTCGTGGATCGAGGTCGACCATCACCCGTCCGAACCCCTTGCGAACGCGCGCGTACCCGGTGCCCCTCAGCGCGCGACGGAGGTTGCGTGCCAGCGCGTCCTCGAAGAAGTCGCGGTTGCGGCCCTTCAGGCCTATCTCGTGGAAATGGACAACGAGGGCGTCGAACACCCTCACCTCTTTTCTGGTTAGACCGATTCCTCGTCGAAACCGAGCGAGAACATCGATTCCACGTCGTGGCGCGAGTAGACCTTGAAAGCCACCAGCGTTTGGGTCCTCTCGATGCCGGCGACCTTCGCGATCTGCTCGCTGACCACGCGCGCGAGGTCGTCGTGGGTCCGCGTACGGACCATGATGACGAGGTCGTGATCGCCGGCGACGGAATAGACCTCGGACACGTCTTCGATGTCGGCCACCGCTTGAGCGGTCTCCGGGATCTCGTGCACGTTGCAGTTCGCGAGGACGATCGTCGTGATCATGTAGGAGAGAGCCTACTTTCTCCACGCAAAAGGCCCCCTCTGAGAGGGGGCCAAGTGCAGGAAGAACGCTTCGTTAGATGGTCACCATGTCGCGGAGCTTGCCCGGCGTCGAGGGGTGACGCAGCTTCGACAGCGCCTTGGCCTCGATCTGACGGATGCGTTCGCGCGTCAGGTTGAACTCTTTGCCGACCTCTTCGAGAGTCCGCGGCTCGCCTGTAACCAGGCCGAACCGGAGCGCGAGGACCTTCTTCTCGCGCTCGGACAGCGAGTCCAGCATGTTCCAGAGGTCCTCCTGACGCAGCGCCATCGCCGCCGCCTGGAACGGGCCCTCGACGTCTTCGTCCTCGATGAAGTCGCCCAGCTCGGCGTCTTCGTCACCGACGGGCTCGTGCAGCGAGACCGGCTCGGGCAGCACGCGGAACGCCTCGCGAACCTTGTCCGGCGTCAGATCCGACTGCTCGGCGATCTCTTCGATCGTCGGCTCGCGTCCGAGCTTCTCGAGGAGCTCGGACTGGACCTTGCGGACGCGGTAGAGCGTCTCGACCATGTGGACGGGGATCCGGATGGTCCGGGCCTTGTCCGCGATCGCGCGCGTGATCGCCTGTCGGATCCACCAGGTGGCATAAGTGGAGAACTTGAACCCACGCTGGTAGTCGAACTTCTCGACCGCGCGCATGAGGCCGAGGTTCCCTTCCTGGATCAGGTCCAACAGGGGAAGGCCTGCAGCGCTGTATTTCTTCGCGATCGACACCACGAGCCGGAGGTTGGACTGGATGAAGCGGCGCTTCGCCTGACGACCCACCCGTGCCTTCGTCTGTAGGTCACGACGCTGCTTGTCGGTGAACTTCTTGGTCGCCTTGTCGAGCTTCTCCTGGGCCTTCTCGCCGTCCTCGATCGCCTTGGCGAGCTCGACCTCCTGGACGTCGGTCAGTAGCGGGTACTGCCCGATCTCGCGTAGATACTGCCTAACGAGATCTTCGTGGGCAGCCTCTTCGCGGGACTCGTATGGGCGCGTTGCTTGGCTCATCGATGCATCAACCTCTTTCGGCTCGGGGAAGCGATCTGACTCCGGCCTCGTGGCCGGAGCTCCCTCCTATCGGTCCGTCTCCGACGAGCGGATCGGCCGGCTGATGGTCGCTTGTAGCGACGGCCGCGAGGCGGCGGTGCCGGGAGCACGATCTGCTGTTGGTGCCGCAGACGGGGTTTCTTTTGTTACCGATAAACGATTCTCCATATGCTAGGTGAATCCCTTCCTCGTTGGAAGGGGGTTCCCGTTGTGTCTCATAGACAAAAACACCCGCTCCACCTCCTCCATTCCCACGTCTCGCGGGCGCGTAGGATTGTTCCTGCGATGGGAACCACCCCTGACACACGATGCGACCTCGTCCTGGTGTCGGCCTGTCTGGCCGGCTGCGAATGCCGCTACGACGGTCGCTCGAACGAGACCTCGGCGGTGGCCCGGCTCGTGGCCGAGGGCCGGGCCGTCCTCGTGTGTCCTGAAGAAGAGGGTGGCCTGCCTACGCCGCGTCCCCCGGCAGAGATCGTGGGTGGGGACGGCCACGACGTGCTTGCCGGCAGGGCTCAGGTCGTGACGAAAGACGGCCGCGACGTCACAACCGAGTACCTCGAGGGGGCGCAGCGCGCGCTGGCAACGGCCCGTGCCGCAGGGGCGACACGCGCGATCCTGAAGTTACGCAGCCCGTCGTGCGGGAGGGGCCGGATCTACGACGGGTCTTTCTCGGCTACGACCACAGCCGGCGACGGAGTAACGGCGGCGCTCCTGCGGGCGAACGGGATCGAGGTGACGACCGAGCAGCAGCTCTGATCCGCGGCAGGGGATGACGCCAGGAAGGCGAAATCAGTACATAACGTCCCGAACTGGAGATCCCGAATATGAAGAAGCTGCTGGTTCTGCTCATGGTCCTCGGCTTGATTGCCGGTTCAATCGCGACCGCCGAGGCCGGCAAGAAGAAGAAAAAGAAGGCCCCTGCACCGCGGGTCATGGAAGTGCGTTACGAGAATCCGGCGATCGGAATCAACGGTGTGGGTGGTGTTTGTAGTGGGTGTCCGCAGATCGCAGTGGGTGCCGAAGAGCGGTTTATATCTGTTGAAGTCAAAGACGATGTCAGCCCCGTCCCCGCCATGCGCTTCAGTTGGGACACAGACGGGGATGGGAGGAACGACACCGGAGTAGTCGTATGCGGGTCGAAAACGGATGCCCCCCTCGAGGTTCCGCCGGGGGTTTCGATGACGGCGTTCCCTTACCTCTTGCCCGGCCCCGCTTGCCCCACCGGTTTCGCGGTCTCGGGTTCGATAAAGATCACTTTCACCGCGACGCCCTAGACGAGGCGGAATACCCGCAGTCTCCCGCCCCGCAGAAGGAGTCGGTTCCGTCGGGGAGAACCCCATTGGTCTAGGCCGCAACCAAACACAGGGAGTGGGAAATGAAGAAGATCGTGGTGTTGTTGATGGTCGTCGGGCTGGTCGCTGGTTCGATAGCGACGGCAGAGGCCGGCAAGAAGAAGAAAAAGAAGCCAGCTCGTGTCGAGCGCGTCGCGGAGAGCAAGTACGAGGCACCCGCGATCGGAGCGCCGTCAGCCGTTGGCGTGTGCTTCCGACCGACGAACAGCTGTGGGGACATCGCTACGGGCGCCGGCGAGGTGTGGGTCAGGATCGACATCAAAGACGCCTCGGGAACCGCGACGGCGTTCACGTTCGGCCAGGACACCGATCCGAACACTCCCGGCACCGAGACGATCTTCGGCGACTTCTGCGGCACGACCGGGGACGACTTGGTCCAGATCCAGGAAGGTCTGCCTCTGGTGGTCTTCCCGTGGGCATTCGGGGACGTTCTTTGTCCCGGAGCATTCGGGACGCAGGGCACCATCACCGCCACGCTCTCGAACCTGCCGTAAAAACGAACGACCGAAGCAAAAAGGGCCGGCGCTATGCGCGGGCCCTTTTTCTTGCCCGAACCTCGATCTGCGGGAGGAACCCGCCCGTCCCGGGAGAACCATGGCGTAACGATTTGTTTTTACGACGCTCGTGGAGGGATGCGAAATGAAGAGATTTCTGGTGCTGTTCATGATCATGGGCCTCGTCGTCGGTTCCGTCACGACTGCGGAGGCGGGTAAGAAGAAAAAGAAGGCGCCGAAGAAGGCCGAACGGACGGTCGAGGGCACCTACACCTCCACCGGCGTCATCGCCGTGGGCTTCTGCTCGCAGACCGACGCCGTCAACTGTGTCGAGATCCCTTCTGGAGCCAACGAGAGCTTCCTCACCGCGAAGGTCACCGACGCGCACGGGCTGCCGGTTCCGGTCGCAGTCAAGGCCGACCTCGACGGAGACAACTCGAGCGAGACCCTGTACGGAACATTCTGCGGCGAGACCGAAGAGCCCATCCAGATCGATCCCGGCGCGGCGATCATCTTCTGGATCGGCATCAGCTCGAACACCGCTGCGATGGGGTGTCCTCCAGCCACGACGGGTTCGATAGAGGTCACTTTCTCGAATCTGCCGTAAGCAACAAACAGCTCCATAAAGGCCGGGCCCAGCGCCCGGCCTTTTTCTTTGGATATTCAGGTCCTTCGACCGTGCGTCATGCTCCCGGGCCCCAGGAAGGAATCGCCTGGGAGCGGGCGAACCTCAGAGACAGAGACGCACGAAAAGAGAGCTAGTGAACGGGAGCGCGACCATGAAGAAGCTCGTAGCAGCACTCGCGGTAGGTGTTCTTGTTGCCGCCGTCGCGGCACCGGCGATGGCCGGCAAGAAGAAAGCGAAGCCGGTCACGACGACTCTGTATCTGCACGGGCCCACGCGTGTCGGTGAGAACGACAGCATGGCGATCGTGAACGACGTGTTCCTTCCGATGGACAAGAACGAGCCAACCGAAGCCGCACCTGCCTCGCGCTTCATCGTTAACGGCGTCGTCACTCCTAACGAGACGTGCGCGGGCAACAACCTGTTCCCGGTATGGACGGGAGAGGTCAGCGGACGGGTCACCGGGGACGTCAAGCTCACGTTCTCGCATGTCGGGACACCCGGGTCTGTTGTCGTCCGCATCTGGCCGGACGTCGGCTCACTCCTCTGTAACTCGTCCTTGTCCGGCTCGGCTGACTATCCGGAGCCTGCCGGTGAGGTGACGGTGGCCTTGCCACCCGGCACCGGGACGGTCGAGGCGGTCATGAAGAGCGTCAAGTTCTCCGCGGCAGGCAGCCTGATGGTCCAGATCAGCCCCGCCGTGGCCACGGAGCTGCCCGAGCCGGTTGGAGGAGTATTCGCGCCGTTCGTCTCGCGCGTCCTGTATGACTCTCCGGCCTTCGCTTCAGCCCTCGAGTTCAAGTGCACCCCCTCCTCCGGGAGCTCGTGCACGCCATAGGTGAAGGCTGACCGATACACGCAAAAGGCCGGGCCGCGCGCCCGGCCTTTTTCTTTGTTCGTCTGCACTCGTTCGATCTACCTGCCCGTCCCGTTGTGCGGTCGAGGGAAGGAATGGCCGCGCCGCGAGCGAACCCTTAGAAGAGACACGCACGGAAAGAGCACCTCTGTCGACCGGGAGAATCCGAGATGAAGAAGCTGATCACCATGCTGGCGGTCCTTTCCGTCGTCGCCGCGCTCCAACCGGCGCACGCGGCGAAGAAGCCCAAAGCTGCCAAGACGACGCTCTACATGCATGGCGTTCATCAGCTCGGTGAAGTCGACGGGATCGACTGGCTCGCGAACGGTGCGCCGCCCATGCAGATGACTACTGCCGAGCCCGACGCGCAGGAGGCTAAGTCGATGGCCACCGGTAACCCGGCCCTGAACAAGTCGTGCACAGGGTTGCCTCTCGGGTTCCCGACCTGGGAAGCAACAGGGCTGTCCGGCACCGTCGTCGGTGACGCGAAGCTCAAGTTGCACTTCGTATCTCCTCCGACACGCGTCACCGCGCGGCTATGGATAGACACACCTTTGTTCAGTTGCAACGATGCGTACGTTCTGCCGACTTCGGAGGTCGTCGTCGACGTGCCTCCGGGTCACAACGAAGTCGAGATCGTCTTCCCGAAGCTCAAGCACAAGGCGACGTTCAACATGATCGTCGAGATCCTCGGTTCGGGAAGCGGCCAGGCGGGGCGTCTGTTCTACGACAGCACCGACATGGCGTCCGCCTTGACCTTCACTTGCATCCCGAAGTCGGGAAAGGACTGCATCTAGTTCCGAATCAACGCGAAGAGGCCGGGCTAAGACGCCCGGCCTCTTTTTCGTTGACGGTCTGAGTAGCTAGGCCACCTGTCCAAAACGGTCGTTGACCGCGTCCCAGTTGACGACGTTCCACCATGCTTCGATGTAGTCGGGCCTCTTGTTCTGGTACTTCAAGTAGTACGCGTGCTCCCACACGTCGAGCCCGAGCAGAGGAAGGTGCCCGTCCATCAGCGGTGAGTCCTGGTTCGGACAGCCGATGACGTCGAGGTTGCCGCTCTTCGAGACGAGCCACGCCCAGCCCGAACCGAAGTGGTTCGTCGCGGTCGTGTTGAACTTCTCCTGGAACTCTTTGAAAGAGCCGAACGACGCCTCGATCGCCGAGGCGATCTCGCCGCTCGGGTCACCGCCTCCGTCGGCGGACATGATCTGCCAGAAGATGCTGTGGTTCGAGTGCCCGCCGCCGTGGTTGCGGACCATCTTCCTGGTGGTCTCGTCACCCACCTCGCCGATGTTGCGAAGGAGGTCGTCGACGTCGGGGTACTTCTCGTCGAGCCCCGAACCTTCGATCGCCGCGTTCAGCTTGTCCACATAGGTGTTGTGGTGCTTGGAATGGTGGATCTCCATCGTTTGCGTATCGATGTGTGGTTCGAGGGCCGAGTAGTCGTACGGGAGGTCTGGGAGCGAATACGGCATCTGCTCTCCTTTCGTTAGATCGCGGTTGCTCTCCCGAGCCTACCCATCAGAAAGCTACGTAGATCCAGCCCGGGAACCACGGCGAGCGACGTTACGCTGATGTCACGGGCGGTTAGCTCAGCTGGAAGAGCATTCGGTTTACACCCGAAAGGTCGGCGGTTCGAGCCCGTCACCGCCCACGACGTCCGCCCGAGCGACGCCAACGCTGCCCCTACACTCGAACGACCCCCGATGGAGGAGATCCAGAGATGTCCAAGCGGGCCGATCTTCGCAACGTCGCCATCGTGGCTCACGTCGACCACGGCAAGACCACGCTGGTCGACGCCATGTTGTGGCAGTCCGGCGCGTTCCGCTCGAACCAGGATGTCGCCGACCGGGTGATGGACTCGATGGACCTCGAGCGAGAGAAGGGCATCACCATCCTCGCCAAGAACACCGCCGTCCAGTACGGCGACGTGAAGATCAACATCATCGACACTCCCGGCCACGCCGATTTCGGCGGTGAGGTCGAGCGTGGTCTGACGATGGTCGACGGCGTCCTGCTGCTGGTGGATGCGAGCGAGGGTCCACTCCCGCAGACCAGGTTCGTCCTGCGCAAGGCGCTCGAAGCGCGTCTGCCGGTCATCCTCGTCGTGAACAAGGTCGACCGTCCCGACGCTCGCATCGACGAGGTCGTGAACGAGGTCTACGAGCTGTTCTTGGATCTCGACGCGGACGAAGCCCAGATCGACTTCCCGATCGTGTATTGCAACGCGAGAGCGGGATGGTCCTCACTCGACAAGGACCAGGAGGGGAGTGATCTCAAGCCATTGCTCGAGGTCATCCTGGAGCACATCCCGGCCCCCTCGTACGAACAGGGCCATCCCTTGCAGGCGCTCGTCACGAACCTCGACGCGTCTCCGTACGTCGGTCGTCTCGCGCTCTGTCGCATGTTCCACGGGACGATCAAACGCGGGGAGATGGTCGCGTGGTGCCGCGCGGACGAGACGATCGAGAAGGTCAAGATCACCGAGCTCTACGTCACGGAAGCACTGGATCGGGTCGACGCAACCGAAGCGGGGCCGGGCGAGATCATCGCGATCGCTGGCCTGCCCGACGTCACGATCGGCGAGACCCTGTCGGACCCCGACGATCCACGGCCGCTGCCGGTCAGCCACTTCGACGACCCCAGCCTTTCGATGACCGTAGGCATCAACACGTCGCCGTTGGCCGGTCGGGACGGAGACAAGCTGACCGCTCGGCAGCTGCGGAACCGGCTCGATCAGGAGCTGGTGGGAAACGTCTCGATCCGCGTGCTCGAGTCCGGCGCGCCGGACAACTGGGAAGTCCAGGGCCGCGGTGAGCTACAGCTCGCGGTCCTGGTAGAGATGATGAGACGCGAGGGCTTCGAGCTGACCGTGGGCAAGCCTCAGGTCGTCACGAAGATGGTCGACGGCAAGCTGCACGAGCCGGTGGAGCGTCTGACGGTGGACGCACCCGAAGACTTCATGGGCGTCATCACGCAGATGCTCGCGTTGCGCAAGGGGCGGCTGGAGAACATGGTGAACCACGGCACCGGCTGGGTCCGGATGGAATACCTCGTGCCCGCTCGCGGCCTCATCGGTTTCCGCACCGAGTTCATGACCGAGACCCGCGGGACCGGGTTGCTCCACCACGTCTTCGATCGCTACGAGCCGTGGCACGGCGAGCTCCGTACCCGGCCGACCGGCAGCCTCGTCGCCGACCGGAAGGGGCCGACCACTTCGTTCGCGCTCCAGAACCTGCAGGAGCGCGGGACGATGTTCGTCCCCCCGGGAACAGCGGTCTACGAGGGGATGATCGTCGGCGAGAACGCACGCGGCGAAGACATGCAGGTCAATCCGACGAAAGAGAAGAAGCTGACGAACATGCGGTCTTCGACCAGCGACGAGCTGGTCCGGCTGATCCCGCACCGGGAGCTCTCGCTGGAACAGGCGCTCGAGTTCATCCGGGAGGACGAGTGCGTCGAGGTCACCCCTCACACCGTGAGGCTCCGGAAGGTGATCCTGGATGCGAACCGGCGGGCGCGAGCCTCGAAACAGACCGCCACTGCCTGACGGGGAGGAGACGCCCCCTGCAGCGGCGAACCTCCCGGTTAGACAAACTAGTTTCCGGAGGTCCCGTGAAGAAGAAGCTCTTCGCCCTGCTCGCCGCGTGTCTCGTCGCGATCGCCGTGCCCTCTGCCGGCGCAGGCCCCTCCGCCGGGGGCTACAGCTCGGACAACGTCGAGTGGGTCAAATACGTGCCCTTCGACGTCGGAACCGCGTCCGGCGCCCAGATCATCGGAAAGCATCTCTACGTCACGTCGTGGCGCAACTTCACCATCTATGACATCTCCGACCCGCTGAACCCGGAGCTGTTGTCCGATACGCCGTTCGGGTTCAAGTTCGAGAACGAAGACGTGGACTCCAACGGCGAGATCCTGATCTTCTCCGAGACCGCTCCTCGCTCGGCCCTCCACATCTGGGATGTCGAGGACAAGACGAACCCGGTCCAGATAGCCGAGCTCGCGGGTGCCGGCCAGCACACCATGAGCTGCCTCTACGACTGTAAGTGGCTCTACGGGTCCGACGGCTACATCATCGACCTGCGCAACCCGACGAAGCCCAAGAAGCTCGGCAACATGTGGACCGACGGCCTCACGATCTCGAGCCCGCACGACGTGAACGAGGTCGCGCCGGGACGCGTGCTGACCGCGAGTGACCCGCTGGTCCTTCTCGACACGACGAACCCTGCGAAGCCGAAGGCGATCGGGACCTCCGAGCCGAACGGCGAGTTCATCCACACCAGCAAGTGGCCCCGCGGGGCCAAGGACCGCTGGGCGCTGAGCACCGGTGAGACGTGGATCGCCGGTCTGGACTCACGCTGCGACCAGACCAGCGGAGGTTTCAGCACCTGGGACACGGCCGGATGGCAGAAGAAGAAAGCGTTCAAGAAGGTCGACACCTTCCGTCCGCCGTCGGGGACAGCGACCAACGGATACCTTCCTGCAGGGACGACGTTCGGGTGTTCGACGCACTGGTTCGAACATCACCCGACGTTCAATAACGGCGGCATCGTCGCGGTCACGTTCTTCAACAGCGGGACCCATTTCATGCGGGTGGACAAGAAGGGCAAGATCTCCGACGAAGGTTGGTTCATCCCGCACGCAGGCAGCTCCGCTGCAGTCGAGTGGGTGACCGACCGCATCGTCTATGCGATCGACCTCCAGAAGGGCTTCGACGTCCTCCGTTACACCGGCAAGCTCTAGAGCTCCGCGGGGTCGCCTTTGTCGGCGACGGGCGTCTGCGGGGCCGGTCCGAGCTCGTTCAATCGGTCGATCAGACGGCGCAGACGACCGATGTGGTAGCGGTCGAAAGCCAGCGCGATGCGGGGCAGATCCGGGACGTCTTCGTCGCGTACCTCCGCGGCGGTCGCGTCGGTCGGCGTGATCGGCTTGTTCAGGATGTCCGCGAACTCCTCCGACAGCATCCGCAGGGTGTCGTCGTCGGGCATGTGGTTCAGCCGCAAGACGAGCTTGTTGCCGACCATGCGTTGCGAGTGGAAGACGCGGTAGAAGCTCTCGATCTCGTCCACGGCCCGGTCGACGTCGTCCACCGTCCGATACAGCATCAGGTCGTCTTCATTGATGTAGCCGCGCGACAACAGCTCCGATCGCAGGAACGCGTCGAAGGCCTTCCAGTAGGTCCCGCCCGGGGGGTCGAGGAGCACGATCGGATGTAGGTCGGTCTTGCCCGTTTGTACCAGGGTCAGCAGCTCGAACGCCTCGTCCATGGTCCCGAACCCGCCGGGGACGAGGACGAAAGCGTCGGCTTCCTTCATGAACGTCAGCTTGCGCGTGAAGAAGTACTTGAAGTTGATCAGTTTCGAGTCGTTCGCGATCACCGGGTTCGGTTTCGCCTCGAACGGCAGTCTGATGTTCACCCCGAAGGAGAGCTTGTCGCCGGCTCCTTCGTGTCCCGCCTCCATGATCCCCGGGCCAGCGCCGGTGATCACCATCCACTTTCGCGCGGCCATCTCCCTGGAGAAGTCGCGTGCCACCGCGTAAGCAGGATCACCTTTCTCCGTGCGTGCCGACCCGAAGATCGTGACCTTGCGTATCCCTTTGTAGGGCGCGAACACCCGGAACGCGTGTCGCATCTCTTTGAGAGCCGTGTTGACGATCTTGCGGTCGAGGCGGCTGACTTGCTCGCGGCTGAGCTTCAGCGCGGTGACGACGATCTCGCGGGCAAGCTCCGCGTCCGGCTCCGGCAGGTCGTCGATGTAGCCCCCGAGTAACGCATCCAGCTCGGGAGGAGGGATAGCTCGCTCTGGTCTGCTCATCGATTTCAGGTTAGCCCCGCTCCTCCCGCTCCGGCGCCTGCGCCGCAAGACGGACGCGCCGGACGCAGTAGTTGCAAAAACGGCGGTCGCGGCAGGAGCCTCGCCGGAGAACGAGAATCATCCGTTATGTCCTTTTTCCGCGCCGTCATCGCAGGAATCCTGTTGGCGACGCTTGCTCCCTTGCCGGCGCACGCGCGTTCGGCTCCCGACCGCGGCCGCGCGTTCCAGCCGCGGCCCCGTTCGCAGCCGCTGTACGGGACGAAAGCTCCCGAGGAAGATCCGGAGACCCAGGAGCATTACGTCGAGGCTCACGACGGCACCGACATATTCGTCGAGACCTGGCTCCCGACGGCGAAAGACGGGAACCGACCGCCGTCGCGCATCCCGACCGTGCTCGTCATGACTCCTTACATGGCGATCTACGGGCCCCTGAACACCGAGGAGACGTGGATCGGCTACATGACGGCGCGCGGCTACGCGGTGTCCTACGCGCACGTGCGCGGGACCGGCCGCTCCGGCGGTTGCCTCGAGCAGACCTCCACCAGCCAGATCAAAGACGGCGCGAGGGTCGTCGAGTACCTGGGCCGGGACGCTCCGTGGAGCAACGGCCGGGTCGGCATGTACGGCGCTTCTTACGACGCAGAGACGCAGATCTCGACGGCCGGGCTTGGAGGACGCGCCAGGATCAAGTACCTCAAAGCGATCATCCCCACCGCGAGCGTCGGTTCGCAGTACGACTGGAACTACATGGACGGCGTTCCGTGGGACGGACAGCCGGCTTCCGGTAACTCCGCCTACCTGGCGATCAGCGCGTTGCCCGAGCAGCGGCCCAACCCGCAGCACTACCCCGAGAAGGCGGAGTGTCAGGACGAAGTCATGCTGGAGTCCGCGAACCAGAACGGCGACTACACCGAGTACTGGCAGCAGCGCGAGTACCGCCCCGGCGCCCGGAGGGTGGAGGCGGCGACGCTCATGGTGCACGGATTGCGCGATTTCAACGTGCAGCCGATCACCCTCGCCGGCTTCTTCGACCGGCTCTCCAACGGCACGCCGCACAAAGGGCTGTTCGGCGTGTGGAACCACGCGTTCCCCGACAGCCACTCCTCAGTGGAGCCGGACTGGCAACGCGCCGACTGGAACGACATGGTGATCGCATGGTTCGATCGCTACCTCAAAGGATTGAAGACCGGTGTCCAATCGTGGCCCGACGTGCAGGTTCAGACGTCGCGGGGGCAATGGTGGTCGGTAGACGAATTCCCCACCACCGGCGGGCGGCTCGGCCAGCTTGCGCTCGGCCAGAACGGGACCCTCGGTAAGAGGCGCCCAAGGGGAAAGACGACGTATCAGGAGCAGCTCGCCGTCGGGGAACCGGAAGCGGGTCAAGACGCCGTGTTCGAGACGCCGAAGCTCGACGACACCTTGCACGTGACGGGCCAGCCCATGCTCGACCTGTGGCTGACGACGGACAAGCCCGACGGTCACGTAGCCGCGAAGCTCGAAGTCATCGGACGCGGTGGCGAGCCGCTGGTCCACGAGGGGAGTTACCGGGCTCGGCATGCGACGTATGGCGCTCGGTCGTTGCAACACATCAAGCCGATGCCGCGAGGCTGGTTCGAGCAAGAGGTCGGTGAAGAGATCGCGACCGACGAGGCCGTCAATGTCGTCGTGCGGTTCTTGCCTACCGACCTTCACGTCCCTCGCGGCGGACGCCTGCGTCTCACGATCTCCGGGTCGGTCGCGTACCAGAAAGGCGATTCGGCGCCGTCCGGCAGCGCCTCGAACATCACGCTGCTACACAACTGCAACTACGCGAGCACCTTGCGCTTCCGCATGCCGGACAAGTCCGCGCGCCTGCTCAACGTGCGAGAGATCGACGAGCCTGCAGGGACCGCGTTGAGGTCCACCCCCGGACGCACCGCCGCGCGGACCGGCGGCGGTCTTGCGTCGGCCCCGGTCTGCGGGCGGGGGCCGCGGGCTCTTCCTTTCCTCTAGCCGGAGTACTGCGAGCAGTCAGAGGCGCCGCTCGATGAATGCCTCGAGCTGCCTGAGCGTGCGGACCTCGAACATCCCGTCGACGACGGCCGCATACTCGGACGCAGCGGAGTCGCCGGTATCCCAGTCGTAGACCGGTTCCGGGTTCAGCCAGTAGGTCCGATGCGCGTTTGAGGCGAGTTCCCGCAGGATCTCCCCGCGCCGCGCTCTGTAGTTGGTTCGTGCGTCGCCGAGGATCAACAGCGTCGTCTTCGGCCCGATGTCGCGTCCGTACGTCCCTGCGAAACGCTCGAACACGCTGCCATAGTCGGAATGGCCGTCGTCCGAGACAACGTCGGCCTCGTTGTTCATCCGGTCGACCGCGGTGAGGAAATCTTCGTGCTCGAAAAAGCGGGTCACTTCGTCGATCGTGTCGACGAACGCGAACGATCGCACGCGCGCGAACTGCGCGGAGAGCGCGTGCGTGAGCATCAAGGCAAACCGTGCGAAGCGTGCGACGGAGCTCGAGACGTCGCAGAGGAGCACGATGTCCGGCCGGTGGGGAACGCGATGCTTGAGACTCGTGTCGAACGGCACGCCACCCGTTGTCAACGACCGCCGTACGGTGCGACGGACGTCCAGACGTCCCCGCTGCGCGCGGCGCCGCTTCAGGGCAACGCGCGTCGCGAGGCGCCGCGCCAGCGGACGGACCGCTCGACGGAGCTCCGCGATATCGGCCGTCGCGCTCAGGAAGTTGACGTCTTCCGGCAGGGGTGCAACCGCATAGGACGCCACGGCTCGCGGCCCCCGCTGCTGCGCAGCCCGGCGGCGGGTGTCCGCCAGGACCATGTCCTTGAAGTAGCGCACGCGGCGTTCGAGCTCGTCGCGTGCCAGCTGCGCGTCGAAGTCGCGCGGCTCTGTCGCGCCGACCTCTGCGAGGAGTCGTTGCAGGAGCACGTTCGGCTCCAGCTTGCGCAGAACCTCGTAATTCGAGAACCACTCGCGCGACCCGCCGCTCTGCAAGTGGCCGAAGCGGTCGACCGCACGACGCGCGACGTCCCTCAGAGCACCCGCGTTCCCCGACCGCAATGCGTCGACGAGCTCTTCGATCATCTCGTGGTCGGTCTGCATCTGCGGCTCCTCGTCCCGCGCCACCGGCAAGCGGCCCTCGGAGCTGAAGTGGAGGTCGAAGAGCGTGTCGAACGCAGGACGTTGCAGCTGATCCTTGACGAGTGTGGCCGCGAGCGCGGCGTGCAACTCGTCGCGCCGGATGACGTCGACCCGTTCCAGCGCTCGCAACGCGTCCAGTCCTTCGCTGATCGCAACGGGAATGCCAGCCTCGCGCAGCGCCGCGTTGAACTCCAGGAGCCGCGCGAGCATCTAGCCGGTTCCGGGCGTCAGCTTCAGATGGTTCTCGGCCTTGGCGAGGTCGCTCTGGAACTTCAACAGCACGGGCAGCGTGCGTTGCAAGGTCGCGTTGTCGAGCGAGTCGATGTTCAGATGGAGCAGCGTGTTCGCCCAGTCGAGCGTCTCCGCGATGGAGGGAGCTTTCTTCAGCTCCAGCTCGCGGATACTCGCGACGATCCGGACGACCTGCTCGGCCAACGTGTCCGGGAGCCGGGGGATGCGCGCTAGGACGATCTGCTTCTCGCGTTCGACCGGCGGGTAGTCCAAGAACAGATACAGGCAGCGACGTTTCAACGCCTCCGACAGCTCACGCTCGTTGTTCGACGTCAGGACGACCAATGGTTTGACCCGCGCCGTCACCGTTCCCATCTCCGGGATCGTGATCTGCCACTCCGAGAGCACCTCGAGCAACAGCGCCTCCGCCTCGAAGTCGAGCTTGTCGACCTCGTCGATGAGCAACACGACGGGTGTCTCCGACCGGATCGCGCGCAGCACGGGCCGTTCGAGGAGGAACTCTTCGCTGAAGATGTCGTCGGTGACCTCGTCCCACGACGTCTCTCCGCCTGTCTGGATCCGCAGCAGTTGCTTCTTGTAGTTCCACTCGTAGAGCGCCTTCGACTCGTCCACCCCCTCGTAACACTGCAACCGCACGAGGTCCCATCCCAGCGCGTCTCCGGTGGCCTTCGCCAGCTCGGTCTTGCCGACCCCGGCCGGTCCTTCGACGAGCAACGGCTTGTCGAGGTGTTGCGCGAGATGGACCACCGTGGCTATGGCCTCGTCGGCGAGATAACCGGCCGCCGCGAGCTTCGTCGCGACGTCCTCGATACCAGCGAACGCGGGTCGATGCATGCTCTCGATCCTAGGTTCCTCTACCGGTGTGGCTCTACGGGCCGCACGTGCTCTAGCGGCACCCGCCTACGGCTTCCAGCGCTGGAGCTCTTCCCGGGCGATCACCATCTTGTGGACCTCGTCGGCCCCATCCACGATGTGCAGGGTCCGCGCGTGCGCGTACATCATCGCCAGCGGGAAGTCGTCGGAGACACCGGCCCCTCCGTGGACCTGGATCGCCCGGTCGATGACCCACGTCGCGAGGTCCGCGGCGGCAACCTTGATCGCAGATATCTCGACGCGTGCCTTGTCCTTGCCGGCCGTGTCCATCATCCACGCGGCTTTCAGCGTCAACAGTCGGGCTTGCTCGATACGCACCCGCGCCTCCGCGATCCAGTCGCGGATGACCCCCTGCTTCGCCAGAGGTATGCCGAACGCGACGCGTGAGTGCGCGCGCTTGCACATCAGCTCCAGCGCCCGCTCTGCCATACCGATCGCACGCATGCAGTGATGGATGCGGCCCGGCCCCAGCCGTGCCTGGCCGATGAGGAAACCCGCCCCTTCGTGACCGAGGAGGTTCGATGCCGGCACGCGCACCTCTTGGAACGAGATCTCGCAGTGGCCGTGACCGGAGTCGTAGCCGAAGACAGGGAGCGTCCTCTCGATCGTGACTCCGGGCGCGTCCATCGGTATCAGCACCAGGCTGTGGGACGAGTACCGGTCGCCGTCGGGGTCGGAGCGGCCGAGGAAGAGGCAGATCTTGCAGCGCGGGTCGGCGGCGCCGCTCGTCCACCACTTGCGCCCGTTGATCACGTAGTCGTCGCCGTCGCGGGTGATCGTGCTCGCGAGGTTCGTCGGGTCGGAGCTCGCGACGCCCGGTTCGGTCATGCCGAAGCAGGACCTGATCTCCCCGGCGAGCAAGGGCTCGAGCCACTGTTGCTTCTGTTCGTCGGTGCCGAACTCCGCCAGGATCTCCATGTTCCCGGTGTCGGGAGCCGCGCAGTTCGTCGCTTCCGGCGCGATGGGGCTTCGGCCCATGATCTCTGCGAGCGGCGCGTAATCGAGGTTGCTCGAGCCCGCACCGTGGTCGTCGTCGGATAGGAACAGGTTCCATAAGCCGCGCCGGCGTGCCTCCGACTTGAGCTCTTCCATGACCGGCGGTGAGACGTGGACGTCTTCTTGCGCGAACAGCTGCTCCGCGTATACGGATTCGTTCGGGTAGATGTGAGCGTCCATGAACTCCAGGAGCTCGTTCTGGAGCTCCTGCGATCGCGCGCTGTGCTCGAAATCCACCCTTGCCTCCTACGGGTCATCCGTCGGCCGTCGTCTAGCCTTACTCGTGCCGGACCCGTGGTCCGAGCGGACCCTAGCCGGGACGGGGAACATTTCTAGAGGCCGGCCGGAGAGGATGTAGATGGACACGATGCTCGCGGCTCGCTTCTCGGCGGCGGACAAGGCTCTCGACCTGCGCGAGGTCCCGGTCCCTCGGCCGGGCCCCCTCGACGTCGTGGTCCGGGTAGACGCATGCGGGATCTGTCTATCGGACGTCCACCTGATCGACGGCTCGATACCTCCGGTGGTCCCCGAGGTCATCCCGGGCCACGAGAGTTTCGGAACGGTTGCGGACGCGGGCGACCTCGTGACGGGCTGGTCGGAAGGCCAGCGGGTGACGGTAGCCGGGGGCAGGAACTGCGGGCGCTGCGACCGGTGCCGGACCGGCCGGCCCGAGGACTGCACCGCGTTCGAGATCATGGGCTTCCATTACGACGGCGCGTGGGCCGAATACGTGTCGGTCCCGTACCACGTGCTGTCGCCCGTCCCTGACGGCATCGCCCCCGAGCAAGCGGCGATCCTCGCCGACGCGGTGGCGACGCCGTATGCAGCGTTGAAAGATCGCGCGCAGCTCGGTGCAGGCGAAACCGTCGGGCTGTGGGGGATAGGGGGCCTCGGCACGCACGCGGTACAGCTCGCTCGCTTGATGGGAGCGGCGACGGTCGTCGCCGTCGACCCCTTGTCGAGCGCCCGCGACCGCGCGCTAGCTCTCGGCGCAGACGCCGCGTTCGACCCCCGCACGGACGACCTCCGGATGAAGATCGCGGAGGTGACCGACGGGGGACTGGACGTCGCCGTGGACCTCGTCGGCGCGAATGCCGTGATCAGCCAGTGCGTGTCCTGCCTCGGACGCGGGGGCCGCGCCGTCATGGTGGGGCTCTCGATGGAGCCGATCGCGCTGGAGCCGAGCTTGTTGTTCGGCGTGCTCAGCCACTCCGTGCTGGGACACCTCGGCTACGACAAGCGCCACCTCGACGAGCTCGTGGCGCTGCTGGCGGCGGGACGGCTCGATCTCTCCGGCTCGATCTCCGACGTGATGCCGCTTACGGAGGTCGGCGAAGGCGTCCGCCGGCTTGCGGAGAAGGAGGGCGATCCCGTGAGGTTGATCGTGACGCCCTAGAGCAGCGTCCGGATCTTCTTGCGGTCGACCTTGAACACCGGCGTCAACGGGACGCTGTCGACCACTCGAACCTCGCGCGGATACTTGTACTTGCCGAGCCGTTCCTTCGCGAACGCGACCAGCTCGTCCGGCGAGGCTTCATGTCCCGGATTCAGTTGCACGAACGCGACCACCTCTTCACCCATGACGGGGTCTGGCTTTCCAACCACGCCGGCAACGCCCACCGCGGGATGCTCGAGCAGCGCGTCCTCGACGTCACGCGGGAAGACGTTGAAGCCTCCGCGCAGGATCAGGTCCTTCTTGCGGTCGAGGATGTAGAGGAGGCCGTCTTCGGTCATCTTCCCGATGTCGCCGGTGTGGAACCACCCGTCGCGGATGGCTTCTCTCGTCGCTTCTTCTGCGCGCCAGTAGCCGCGCATGACGGCCTTGGAACGACAGCAGATCTCGCCGACTTCGCCGGCGGGCAAAGCGTCGCCGTCTTCATCGACGATCTTGATCTCGAAGCCGGGATTAGCTTTGCCGACAGAGGCTATGTCCGCTCCCTCCGCGGGCGTCACGGTCATGCTGGCCGAGGTCTCGGTCAATCCATAACCCTGCCGGATCGTGACGCTCGGAACGCGCCGTTCGAACTCCTGTGCGATGTCCCTCGACAGCGGAGATGCGCCGGAGACTATGTAGCGCAACGAGGTTAGGTCGTAGTCCTCCAACGGCGCCGCGAGCAGGATCTGCAGCATCGTCGGGACCATCGGGCTCACCTGGACCTTGTGGTCCTGGACGAGCTGCAACCAGCCGGTCGGGTCGAACCACGTCATCAGCACCGCCTCGCCGGGCTCCTCCGAGTGCATGCCGACGACCGTCACGATCAGACCGAACGAGTGTGACAGCGGGAGCGCGACGAGCGACTTCGTGATGCCTTCGACATGCGACGCTTCGTAGGAGCACTTCCCGCCCCACCACAGGTTCTCGTGGCTGAGCATCACGCCCTTGGCGTGGCCCGTCGTTCCGCCGGTGTACATCAACGCCGCGAGATCGTCATCCGCGCGCGGCACGATGTCACCGGCGGCGGCTGCTTCGAGGCTCGCGAGCGAGACGACCGATCCTTCGTCGTCGCCGGTCGACGCGATCCAACGCAGCGAACCGACGCCCTCGGCAGCGGTCTGTACCGTCGGGAGGAACTCCGGTGTGGTGATGACCCCGGCGGCTTCGGAATCCTCGAGGATGTGCCTGAGGTCGCCGGCCGACAACAGGAATATCGCAGGGGTGATGACCGCTCCGGCCCGCCACAACGCACCGTACGAGATGCCGACCTCGGGCCCGTTCGCCATCATCACGACGATGCGGTCACCGGGTTCGACCCCCAGCTCCCTCAGCCCGGTCGACAGGTGCTTGGACCTATCTGCCAGCTGACCCGAGGTGAACGTCTGTCCTTCCCAGTGCAATACGGGACGGTCACCGTGACGCTCGAGCGCCTGCTCGCCCAGGCGCGCGAGGTTGTGCGTCCCCAACTCCGTCACCGCGCTACCCCCGACACAGGTTCCACAGCGTCTGGCTGATCTCTCCTAGTGCAACCCCCTTCTGCAGGTACGTCTCGGCGCCGAGGCCGATCGCTTTCTCTGCCATCCGTTCCGCGTCGAACCCCGAAAGGACGACGATCTTCGTGCCGGGCGAGGCCTCTTTGATCAGCGGGATGGCCTCGAGGCCGTCCATTACCGGCATCGCGAGGTCCAAGATGACCGCTTCCGGTTGCTCTTCGCGGGCCATCTCGACTGCTTCGGCTCCGTTGGTGGCTTCACCGACGACTTCCAGGCGACTGTCGGTCAGATACATCTTCAAGAGGAGACGGATGTCCGGCGCGTCATCCGCGATGAGCACGCGAAGCGCCGCATCTGCAGGCGCGTTCATGCTCATGTCGATCCCGTCCGCGCATGACATGCCATCGGACAGGGTCCGGCGATGTCCGTCCGCACTCCCGCTCCTGAGTTAGCCCCGTCGATCGAGGGGTACGACGGATGTCGGTCCACCCCTGCAACACGGTTTTTTCGCGTAGGCGCCTGTTGTGTTCAGCAGCCGATGCCTCGGACCCGCGCAACGCCGTCGAGCAGTTGCCAGATCGCCTCGGCGCCGCTCCTCGCACCCGATTCGGCATCGGCCCGGGCGGCATCGTCCGTCGCGATCTGATCGATCGCAGCGGCCATGTCGTTGGAGTGCTCGACGTCGAGCTCTCCGTGGAGCTCGAAGTACCCCGCGCCCCCGCCGTCGATCCCGTAGTGGTCTCTCAATCCTGCGACCTTCGTCTCGGCTACGGCCGGCGTCTGAGACTCGTAGCCGTAGAGCATCCCGAGCGCGAAGGCGGGGGAGGCAACCGCGCTTGCAGACCGGAAGGACTCGACACACGACCGTGTCTCCGCGACGGCGTCACTGCTTCTGACGGTGGTCTCGTCCAGTCCGAGCGCCTGCGCGAAATCGAGCCACAGCTGCGGGTGGTCGCCGTCGCGCTCGTCGGCGAGGTTCGTGAGGATCGTGTCGCGCACCGGCCCCGCCGGTACGCGCCGGGAGACCGTCTCGAGGTAGCCGGGGAACGCCTCGACCTGGCGCCAGTACTGCGTCGAATAGAAGGCGAGGTCGTCGACAGTCAACGTTCCTGCGGCCCACGCCTCGTAGAACGGGTGCGCGAGCAGTGGTCTGGTCGCGGTCGCGCGGTCGAGCCGGGCCTGCAACGGCGTCATAGGGAGTCCCTCCTCGTGCGTGGACGTTTCAGGCGGGCGACCTTACTCGTTCCACCGGGGAGCTACTGCTCGGATCTCGCCGCGTGGAGCGACCGCGCGCGACCCCTACCGCGTCCTCGCCGATTGCGTGCTCGAGATGGCCTAACTACTCTGCAATCTCCTGAGCGGAGCGACGTCCTCCTCGAGACACACGACGAGGTTCTCGATGCTGCTCATGGCCGCTTCGAGTAGGCGCTTCTTCATGCGCTCGTCGAGACGGTCCCAATGCGCGAGGACGGTCGAAACCGATCCGCGCGCGACGGTGAGAGACGCCTCTCGCCGGTCGAGGTTGTGCTCGTCGACCTCCATCATCGCCTCCGATCCGTGTCCGCCTCCTAATCCTTTCCAGCTGCTGCCTGGGCAAACCTGGCAGATGACCGTGCCGGGCCCGGTGGAGGATGGGGGCGTGACGCTGACCGCACCCGTCCGCCGGATCCTGTTGCTGGGCGCCGCGGTTGCCTGCCTCGGGCTCCTCGGCGCCTGCGCCGGCGACGACGACACCGGCGCCGTCTTCCTCGACATGCGCGACAACTTCTTCACCCGCGAGGTGACTCGTGTACCGGTGGGCGCGGGAGTCGTCTTCCGCAACGCCGGCATCAGCCCGCACAACGCGATCGCGGTCGACGGCTCCTGGTCGACCGTCGATGCGTTGCGACGCGATGACATGCAACCGGGTGACGAGACCACGATCACGATGGACGAAGAGGGCGTCTACCGTTTCTTCTGCAGCTTCCACGGCACCGAGGCCGGCGATGGCATGGCGGCGGTCCTGGTCGTCGGCGATGCACGTTTCTCGGCCACCGAAGAAGAACGCGCGCAGCTCGTCGTCTCCGAAGCGAGCGGCCGGACGCTCGTGGTCGACCCTGCGCGCACGGCCACGGCGCCGGGCGGCCCCCGCTACGCAACGATCCAGCGTGCCGTCGACGCCGCTCGGCCGGGTGACCTCGTGCTCGTCACTCCCGGGACCTACGAAGAAGAGGTGACCGTCGACGTCCCCTCCGTAACGATCAGGGGCACCGATCGCAACGAGGTGATCATCGACGGTCGATTCGAGCGAGCGAACGGGATCCAGGTATTCGCAGACGGAGTGGTGCTGGAGAACATGACTGCACGCGACCACATCCTCAACGGCTTCTTCTGGTCGGGAGTCGAGGGTTACCGCGGCTCTTACCTGACCGCGGTCAACAACGCCGACTACGGGATCTACGCGTTCGATTCGGTCGACGGGGTCTTCGAGCACTCGTACGCGTCGGGCTCGCCCGACTCCGGCTTCTACATCGGGCAGTGCTACCCCTGCCGCGCCATCATCAACGGAGTCATCGCGGTCGGGAACTCGCTCGGCTACTCGGGGACGAACGCGGGCGGTGACCTCTATATCGTGAACTCCGCGTGGTTCCACAACCGCGCCGGCATCGTTCCGAACACCCTCGATTCCGAGCTGTTGCCTCCACAGCGCGACACGGTCATCGCCGGCAACTTCATCTGGGCGAATGACCAGACCGGCCCGGTCGCGAAAGAAGGGACGTTCGCTGCTTACGGGAACGGGGTCGTCCTCGCCGGCGGAGTCGGCAACCACGTGCACCACAATTTCATCACGGACCATCGCAAGCACGGCGTCCTCGTCACGCCGAACCTCGACGAGAACTTCTGGTTCTCGTCCGGCAACGTCATCCGCGACAACGTGATCCGCCGCTCCGGCGTCGCCGATCTCGCGCTTGCCGGACCTGCCGGCGAAGGCAACTGCTTCGAAGACAACACGTTCGGGATCTCGGCTCCGTTCGGTCTCGAGATGCTCCACGGGTGCCGCGGGCTCCGGCTTCCCCTCGGGTGGGACGTGTCGTCGTCGATGCGCACGATCGGCTTGCAGGCGGAGGGCCCCGACGGGCCGGTGCCGATGGACGAAGTAGCGGCCCAACCCGTGGAACCGCTGGACCACCCGGATCTTCCCGGAGGTCGCGGTGCCCCGGTTCGACCTGCGGTCGACGTCTTCGCCGGATATGGCCTCGACGCGTCGCAGGTCGGGTTCCCGGAGAGGAAGACACTTGTCAGCTACGACATCGACGACGAAGGAGTGGCCGTGGAGACGTTGGCAGGATCCGGTCCCAACGCATTTCAGCTGGTGTTCAACCTCTACGGGTACCTCTTGCCGTTCGTGCTCTACGCGGCGTGGACGTCGCTCGCCTTCTGGGACCTCGCGCGCCGGGAGCAGGCTTCGAAGGCGTCGAAGCTGGCGTGGATCGCGGCCATCCTCCTGGTCCCGTTCGTCGGGGTCATCGCCTACCACGCCCTGGGTCGCTCGTCGATCCCGGGCTGGCTGCGCGCGGCGGTCGTAGGCGGCGGCCTGATCGCGTACCTGCTGGTCCTGGGCGTGGCCAGCCTCGCCGGCGGCATCATCTGATCGGTTTGATTGCAGCGGGCGCGGGGTGGGTAGGGTCGGCCGCGTGAAGGTCGGTCTGGTTCTCGGCGGCGGTGGCATCGTCGGGATGGGGTATCACGCCGGCGCGCTCAAGGCGCTGGACGACTTCGGCGTGGACGTAGGCGCGGCCGACGTCCTCGTCGGGACGAGCGCCGGCTCGGTCATGGCGGCCTATCTCGCCATCGGGTGGACGCCGGACGATTTCGTCGACTACGCCCACGGGCGGCATCCGGACGTCGCGAAGGAGAACGGGGCCCAGCTCGATGTGTTCGTCCCGTTATGGAGCAACCGTCTCGAACGCCTGAGCAGGGGGATCGGCTCTGCTTTCGCGGTCGCTGCTTCCCGCGGATACGTGAACCGCATCGCGCGAGGGCGTGTCCCCGCGCCGGTGCTTCGCCGGCGGTTCCCCGCAGGGATGTTCTCTACCACCGAGACGCGTCTGCGCCTGCAAGAAGACCTGCCCGAGGAGTGGCCGCGCCGCGACGTCTACCTGTGCGCTGCCGATATGTACAGCGGTGAACGCGTCGTGTTCGGCCACCCTGACGCGCCGCCGGCGACGTTCCCCGACGCGGTCCTTGCGTCGACCGCGATCCCCGGCGTGTTCCCGCCGGTGAAGATCGGCGACCGTCAGTACGTCGACGGCGGGATAGTCAGCGCGAGCTCCGTCGATGTCGCGGTCGCCGCCGGGTGCGACGCGATCATCTGCATCGCACCACTCGGGTACCGCAACGAGGGCGGCATCGCCGAGCCGAAGCTGTGGGCGCCGATGTTGATGCGGTCCCTCTTCGCGTGGACGCTGCGCCGTGAGGTGAACGACGCGCGGGCGCGAGGTGTCGACGTTCTGGTGATCCGCCCGTGGGCGACCGATCTGCGCGAGCTGGGGACGAACTCGATGCGCAACATCGACCGCGTCGCGATCGTCGAGTTGTCGCGTGCTAGTGCGGCGCGTGTGCTCGACCTAGAGAACGAACACCCCGCGCTCGTGGCAGCGCTCCGTCATGCCAGGGAGACGAGGTCCAGGAGGTCGTCGCTCCAGTAGTCGATCGTGCCGTCGGGCATCGTCAGCACCCGATCGGGCTGCAGGGTCGCTACGAATTCTCGATCGTGACTCACGACGACCATCGTCCCTTTCCAGGCTGCTAGCGACCGCCCCACCGCGACCAACGACGGCGGGTCGAGGTTGTTCGTCGGCTCGTCGAGCAGCAACAGGTTGTGTTTGCCTGCTACCAGCTGCGCCAGCGCGAGTTTCGTCTTCTCGCCGCCCGACAGCGTGCCCGCGTCCTGGAACGCCATCTCTGCGCGCAGACCGAACATCCCGAGGAGCGATCGCAGCTGTTGGTCGGGGATGTTCGAGCTGGCGCGCATGTGCGTCAGCAGGTCGCGCCCGGCCGTGATGCCTTCGTGCTCCTGCGCGTAATAGCCGATCGACACGGCCGATCCCGCGACGACGACGCCTGCGTCGGCCGTTGCGACCCCGGCGAGGATCCGCAGCAGCGAGGTCTTGCCGGCCCCGTTCAGTCCCATGATCAGCATGCGCTCGCCACGCCCGACCTCGAACGAGACCTCGGAGAAGACCGGTGGGCCTCCATAGCCTTTGGCCAGCCGCTGGACCCGCAGCGCGATCTTGCCCATGTGCGGGGGGTCGGGGAACCGGTAGTCGACCGCGCGTTCGCCTCGCGGGCCTTCGATCGCGCTGCTTCTCATGCGTCCGACGCGGGTATCGAGCGTCTTTGCGATCCGCGCTCGCTTCTCGGTCTGATGCCGCATCGAGTCGGCCAGCGCGCTCAGTCGCTTGATCTCCGACTGCTGGCGCGCGGCGAGCTTCGCCAGCCGGGCTTCGTCGAGCTTCCGGGCGGTCCGGTACTGGGAGTACGTGCCCTTGTACCCGACCAGGGACCCTTCGTCGAGGTGCAGGACGCGCGTGATCGCTTCGTCGAGAAGGACGAGGTCGTGGCTGATCACGAGCAAGGCGCCGCGGTAGCTCCGCAGGAACCTCATGAGCCAGCTCTTCGCGTCCGTATCGAGGTGGTTCGTGGGTTCGTCGAGGAGGAGCAGGTCGCCGCCGGCGAACAGGATCCGGGCGAGCTCGACCCGCCGCCGTTCGCCGCCCGAGAGAGCTCCGAGGCGAAGCTCGAGCCGATCCTGCGCGAGTCCGAGGCCGGCCGTGGTGCGGCGCGCCTCGGCCTCCGCGGCGTAGCCGCCCGCGCTCCGGTAGGTCTCTTCGGCACGCGAGAAGCGAGCGACGTTGGAACGGCTCGGCGTCTCCTCGAGCTTCACGCGCAGCTTTTCGATCCGCACCGCCTGCTCGTCGAGCCCGCGCCCGGAGATGACGTGAGCCAGCGCCGTCCGCTCCAGCGCCTCCCCGTGCTGGCGAGGGTCCTGCGGCAGGTACCCGACGGCGCCCTTACGGGTGACGGTGCCCGCCACGGGCGCAGCGGCCCCCGCGAGCACTTTCAGCATGCTCGTCTTCCCGGCGCCGTTGCGGCCGACGAGCCCGACCTTTTCGCCTGCAGTCAGCGTGAAGCTGGCGTTCGTAACCACGACCCGCCCGCCAACCTCGACCGCGATATCTGTTGCCCTGAGCATGTCGTCATCCTGACGTCACAAGCGTCGCCGCGCACCGCGCGCGGCGAGGGGAGCGCGGCGTTACCGCCCGTGGACGGCGACGTACCTCAGAACGAGGCGTCCCTACCTGCGCAAACGTGCACATATCCGGCAGGAGCGGCGGTTGCTCCGCCTAACCACCGTGACACGGTTTCGCCGATCCGCCTACTACGCCGCTAGTATCCATCCACACGAACCGGAGGGATAGATGTCCGAAGGCAACGCCGCGGCCGCACATCCGGTCGAGCAGTCCACGACCACTGGGTCCGCGCTGAAAAGAGCGCGTCGGCACGTCAAGCAGTACATGATCCGTCGGCGCCGGGCTGCCGTCAGCAAGAAGAAGGGCCCCCGCAAGACCTCGACCTACCTGCTCCTGCTCGCCCTGATCCTGTTGCTCGGGGCCTTCGGAGCAGCGCTCGTGTATCTGCAACCGAAACCCACCGGCGAAGAGATCTCCGTCGACCAGTTCACGGCGCTCGCGAGCGAGAAACGCCTCGGCACCGTCTCGTTCATGGACGAGGATGCCGTAGCGGTCGGCACTTATATAGCGCCGCCACCCGAGCCCAAGGTCGACGACAAGCCGAACAAGGGCGCAGGCAAGACCGGTGACGGCGGGGAGCGCGGCGGGGAGAACGATGCCCGTGACGGCAACGGGGATGCCGGCGGCAGGGTGGACAGACAAGGCGGAGGCGCAGACGACGCCCGCGGCGCGGGTAAGGAAGGCGCTGCCCGCGAAGGCGCCCGCCGCGGCCGGCCCGCCGAGGAAGAGGCTTCCGTCGCACCGCCGGGCGCGGGCGAGTTCTACATGTCGTATCCCAGCAGCGATGCGTTCACCGCCATCCTCGTCGAGACCGCGGCGAACTCGGGAGCGACCGTCACGGTCGACCAGCAAGCGACGAAGGCGGCGGTGCGCGCCGTCGCAACGTTCCTGCTTCCGCTGATGATCCTGGCGAACCTGTTCGCGCTGCTGTTCACGGCCGGGCGCGGCTCGAGCTCGGGCATCGGCGAGGTCCAGATGTTCGGGACGATCGCGAAGGGCAAGGTCGGTAAGGGCGCCCGGTCCTACAGTTTCGGAGACGTCGCGGGAGCCGACGAGGCCGTTGCCGAGCTGCGCGAGGTACGCGATTACCTGAGGGACCCGGAGAAATACGAGGAGATCGGCGCAACCCCGCCGAAAGGCGTCTTGCTCGTCGGCCCGCCCGGGTGCGGCAAGACTCTGCTGGCCAAGGCGGTCGCCGGCGAGGCCGGTGTTCCGTTCTTCTCGGTTGCGGGAGCCGAGTTCGTCGAGTCCCTGGTAGGCGTGGGTGCGGCCCGGGTCCGCGACCTGTTCGCTCGTGTGCGCGCGGTGTCGCCGGCGATCGTATTCATCGACGAGCTCGACGCGGCCGGTCGCAAGCGCGGTGCGGGTGGCGGCGGTAACGAGGAGCGAGAGCAGACGCTGAACCAGATCCTCGTCGAGATGGATGGCTTCGACGTCAGCCAGGGAATGGTGGTCATGGGCGCCACCAACCGTCCCGACATCCTCGATCCCGCCCTGTTGCGTCCGGGCCGGTTCGACCGCTACGTGACCGTCGAGCAACCGGACTCCGAAGGCCGGACGCTGATCCTCAAGCTGCACGCACGCAATAAGCCGATGGCAGACGACGTCGACTACGAGTACCTCGCGCGCAGGACGCCGGGCTTCTCGGGCGCCGACCTCGCGAACGTCATCAACGAGGCCGCGCTCCTGACGGTTCGACAGGGCAAGGGCATCGTCCACACGGCCGAGCTCGAGGAGGCGATCCAGCGCGTCGTCTCGGGAACGCAGAAGAAGGGCCGCGTGCTGTCCGACCACGAGCGGCAGCGCGCCTCGTACCACGAGTCCGGCCACGCGCTGGTGTCCGCGGCTACCGGCCACGCAGAGGACGTGCACCGGATCTCGATCCTCGCGAGGGGCAAGAGCATCGGCGCCGCTAGCGTCCGCCGCGAGACCGATGCGGTGCTCTTTACGAAGAGCGAGCTGTTCGTGCAGCTGGTGACCGCGATGGGCGGCCTCGCCGCGGAGGAGCTCGTCTTCGGCGAGCACTCGACCGGCGCAGAGGAGGACCTCCTCAAGGCGACCGACCTGGCCCGCGACATGATCGGAAAGTTCGGCATGGGCAGCAAGCGAAGGAGGTTGCTGTCACCGAACGCGGACGAGTATCTGTCGGGCGAGGCGCAGCTGGGCGACATCTCGGATCTGACCCACCAGGAGATGGAGGGCGAGATCGACCGGCTCCTCAAGGAGGCCGAGCACGAAGCGGCACGACTCCTCGAGGCGCATCGGGACGTCCTCGACGAGATCGCGGGTCGCCTTGCGGCGGAAGAGACGTTGGAAGGAACGCGTCTTCAGGAGATCCTCGACCGTCTGGCGCCTGCGTCTTCCTCGAACGGGGCCGCCACCCATACGCGTGCGGGAACGGCCGTCTCGCCGGCGAATAAGAAAAGGCGTGGCTAAGTCTTTTCAGCGCGTCCTCGTCGCGATCACCTCCCTGGCGGTCGCGGTCGCACCCTTCGCAACCGGTTCCGCCGTAGCCGAGCCTGCCTGTGGCATCGCGCGAGGCATCTGGACGACGATCCCGGCCCCCCGGTTCCCGAAAGGGCCCCAGCAGCTCGCGGCCTACGAGGTGGACGGAGGCGCCCCGGCGCGCATCTTCGTGACCAACGGGATCTCGGTGATGCGCACCGTCGACGGTGCGTGCTCCTGGAAGCAGGTGTTCGCCCTCCCGGATGCGCCTACACCCGAGTCGCAGGCGACCGCGGCGAACTCCCGGATCCTGGAGATCGAGATCGCGCGCCGTCTGCGTACCCGCACGGTCCTCCGCATAGCCGAGGACACCGTCCAGGGGACCCGTCCTCATATCGTCCTGTCCGACGACGGGGGAGAGTCGTGGCGCACCGGTGATGTCGGGCTGCCCCCGGCGGGGAACCCGGAAGACCTCGTGCTCCATCCCGCCAACGCGCAGCACGCCTATCTGGCGGTGGACGTAGGGGGCGGTTCGATCGATTCGCTGTTCGCCAGCACCGACGGCGGCCAGACGTGGGCGCTGCGCTCGCAGCCGACGTCGCTCGCTTCCACGACCGGGATCGTCGCGCTGGAGCCCGACCCGACCGTGGCTTCGATCCTGTGGGCGTACGGACCCGGCGGCGTCTACCGGTCGGAAGACTCGGGGGCGACGTTCCATGCGGTCAACGAGTTCGCGGGCAGCCGGGTGTCGGTCGTCGACGTGTATCACGCCGAAGGCCCGTCACGGATCATCGGGTACCGGCCGGACCATCGTGACGCGCGCTGGTCCGACAACAACGGCGCCACCTGGCTCAGCGTGTCGACGCCGCCGGACGTGACCTCGAGCGACACGGCTGGTGATGCCGACAAGGTGTTCGTCACCGCTCAGGGCCGCGTGTGGCAGTTCCACGCCCCCTCGTTCTCGTGGCTCGACCTCGCGGCGCCGCGGTCGGATCTGCGGGACGTCGCGACCGATGCGGCCGGCGACGTCTATGCGATGAGCCCCGGCAGCATCGAGGTCGTCACACCTCCGGTCAGACGCACGCCGATCGACCTTCCGGACGACGTCTTCGACGTGCCCCTCGTCAACCCGCCGCCGAAGCTCCAGCGTCATCCGCCGACCCTCGGCCCGAACGACAAGCGGGTCGTGCTCGACCCCGGTGACAGCAAGATCGTCCGCTATCAGTTGGGCCTTCCCGAGCGCCCTCTCCCGCTGAACGTGTTCTTCCTGTTGGACACCTCCGACAGCATGGGCGCCACGATCGGCGACCTCGCGCATTCGGTCGCGCAGATCATCAACCAGCTCGGACAGGAGAAGCTCGCCTTGAAGGTCGGGATCGGGGCATTCCGCGCCTACCCCGACCGCCTTATCCCCGTCCCGCGCTGCGACGAGGACACCAACGTCCAGCAACAGTGCGAGAAGAACTACGTCTTCCGCAACATCCTCGATATCACCACCCCCGGCCCTGCCGTGACGGCCGCACTGGAGACCCTGGAATCGGATGCGGGTGGTTTCTACAAGTCACACCTCGGGGCGCTGTACCAGCTTGCGACCGGCGAGGGCCAAGACCTGTACCCCCCGGGGCCGGCGGGGCACGACGTTCCTCCCGGCCTCCAAGCGAATTTCGACGACAACAGCCTGAGGGTCGTGATCCACGCGACGGACGAGGCGTTCGGGGACGACGTGCGCCGGGATACCGGTGGCACCAGCCCCAACAACCCCGATCCTCCGGACATCCCCGAGTTCGACGAGGTTGCCGGCGCCTTCAATGCGCGCGGCATCATCCAGGTCGGGCTGTCGATCGGGCGGGGGCCGCGGCGCGACCTGGAGCGCGTGGCGGCGGATACCGGCGCGGTCGCTCCCGCGGTCGGGGTCGATTGCGGCAAGGGGTACTTCATCCCCGCAGGTGAGCCGCTCGTGTGCCCGGTCCAGCGCAACAACCTCACGCAGGCGCACAACCTCGTTCCTGCGATCGTCAACATCCTGAAGGCGGTCCCGGACTCCGCCAACGTGGCCCTGGACGTGAAAGGCAACGACCGCATCATCCAGAAGGTCGCCCCGGAGCTGCACGAAGACGTCGTCTTGCAGGTCGCTCGCGGCCTCTCTTTCGACGTCACCTACAGGTGTCCGGCCGATCTCGCGGGGAAGCGCTTCGACATCGACGTCGCCAGCCGGTCCGAGGGCGACCTACTCGATTCGGTGGTGACGCGGGTCGTCTGCCGCGCCGTCCCGAAACGTCCCCCCGTCCCGCCGGTGCCGCCGCTGGCCCCGCTGGCGCTCAGCGTCGCCGTCGCGGTGCCGCCTCCACCGCCTCCTCCGGTGAGCAACCTCACGAGCGCCAGCCAGGCGCAATCCCAGGCGCAGGCGCAGACGGGGGCCGTCTTCGAGGAAGAGAAGTCGCCCCAGGTCGCTATCGCCGCCGCCTACCGCGAGGCGATGCAGGAGGAGAACGTCTACGAGTTCGAGATGGTCGCTTACGAGAACTCCCGTCGGGAGCAGGTGTCTCCCTACCTCACCCTCGGGGCGGGGGCCGTCATGGCGTCGATCTTCTACGCGGGGATGACGCTCTCCCGGCAGCGCTCGCGCCTCGCGCTCCAGCGCCAGCGGCGCCGCCGCTGAGGGCCTTCCCCCGAGGCAGGAAATGGCGCCTAGGGGGCGAACCACAGGGCAACAAACACCCGAGCCCTACCAAGGAGCGATTCACATGAGGAAGCTTGTAGGCCTGATCGCGGTTGGAGCCATGACCCTGGCTCTGCTCCCGGGAGCCCACGCGGGTCCCGGCCCCCACGGTGTCACGTCCGACAACGTCGAGCACGTTGGGTTCCTGCCGTTCAACGCCGGCACCGCCACGGGCGCGAGCTTCTTCAGCAAGGGCAAGGACGACTACATGGTCGTGACCAGCTGGCGCGACTTCGCCATCTACAACATCAACGACCCGGTCAAGCCGGTCGAGGAGAGTCGGGTCCCGTTCGGCTTCAAGTTCGAGAACGAGGACGTCTCTACGAACGGCCGGATCATGCTCTTCTCCGAGTCCCTGCCGGGCAACATCCTGCACGTGTGGGACATCGAGGACGTCACCAACCCCGTTCAGATCTCGCAGGTCAAGGGTGCCGGTGATCACACCACGTCGTGCATCCTCGACTGCAAGTGGGCCTACGGCGACTCCGGTCACATCACCGATCTCCGTAACCCGGCCAAGCCGGTCCTCATGAAGGAGAAGTGGGGCGACGGCATGCCTCCGCACGGCGGCAACCACGACGTGACGGAGGTCGCGCCCGGCCTCGTGCTGACCTCGACGAACCCCATGCTGTTCCTCGATGCTCGGAAGGACCCGGTCCACCCGAAGTTCCTCGCGATGTCCGAGCAGATGCCGGCGTTCGTCCACTCGAACCTGTGGCCGCGTAACGCGAAGGACAACTTCGCCCTCAGCACAGGTGAGACCTGGACGCCTCCGAAGCAGTGCGGCGAGAGCTCCGCAGGCCTCACGAGCTGGAGCACGAAGGGGTGGCAGAAGACCAAGAGCCTGAAGAAGGTCGACACCTGGACCGCCTCGAAGGGCACCCAGATCGACGGGAACCCGATCGTGTCCGGCCCCTTCGGTTGCTCCTCGCACTGGTTCGACACGCACCCGAAGTGGCACAACGGCGGGCTCGTGGCGGCCGGTTGGTACAACAGCGGCACCCGCTTCCTGCAGGTCGACGGCAAGGGCAAGATCTCAGAGGCGGGCTACTTCCTGCCGAACGGTGGAGGCACTTCCGCCGCCTACTGGGTCGACAGCAAGATCGTCTACGCGGTCGACTACCAGCGAGGCATCGACATCCTTCGCTACAACGGCAAGTAACTAACGAAGCCGCACACGATCTAGTAAAGGGCCCGCCGGAAACCGGCGGGCCCTTTACATGTCCTCGAACTTTCTTGAACCACCGTCTCGGCTCGGTTCTTGAGGAAAGTTCGCGTCAGGTCGGGGGTTCCTCGACGATGACCTCGTCCAGGAACTCGTCACTGCCGTCGCCCGCGGCCCTGATCGCGGTCTCGTCACCCGGCCGCAACGTAAGGAACCGGCCGTGCTCGCCGCGCGCCTTCTTGACGTACGAGACGAAGCGGTCGAGATAGAGATCCTTCGCGTGCTTCTCGAGCCGCTCGAGATCGATCGTGAGCCCGGAGCTGCGCTGTTCGTCCCTTGCATCCATCACGTTCGCGGGTCCCCTTCGTAGGTGCGGCAAGCGTACCGTGAGGCAGGAGGCGAACGCGTTCGTGGAGAACCCTCACGCGATACCTATCAAGGAGCATGTTGGTGTTCAGGAGGCTGATCGTCGGTCTCGCGGCCGCTGCGGTCGCCGTCACTGCGACGGTGGCCAGTGCCGGCCCCGGTCCGGGTTACTTCGCGAGCGACAACGTCGAGTTTGTCACGCACGTCCCGTTGAACAACGACTCGGCCGGTGCGCGGCTCGTGGGCGATCACTTCTACATCACGAGCTCGCGGGGCCTTCTGATCTACGACGTCTCCGATCCGGTGAACCCGAAGCAGCTGAGCTTCCTGCCGCTGTTCCAGACGCCCTACTTCGCCGAGGAGGATCCCGACACGAACGGAAGCATCCTGCTGGTCGGGGGCCTCGACCGCTACCTGCACGTCATCGACGTCGAGGACAAGACGAACCCCCAGGTGATCGGCAAGCTCTTGGGCGCCGACTCGCACACGACGACTTGCGTGCTGAACTGCAGATGGGCCTACAACTCGGGCGGCGACATCATCGACCTGCGCGACCCGACCGAGCCGAAGATCGCGGGGAGCTGGTCGCGGGGGAGCCCCGCCGGCAGCGCACATGACGTGACCGAGGTCGCGCCGGGCATAGTCATGACCTCTTCGAGCCCGATGCTGTTGCTCGACGCTCGTAAGGATCCGGCGAAGCCGAAGCTGATCGCGAGCGTCCGCGACCTGGAGCCCCGCTACATCCACGGGAACCACTGGCCGCGCGCGATGAAGGACGATTTCCTCCTCGTGCAGGGAGAGACGACCAGCGGCGCGTCGACCTGTGGTGACGAGGAAGACGGGTCGTTCATGACGTTCGATGCCACGAAGTGGCGCAAGACCCGCAGCTTCCGGATGATCGACGAGATGCGCCTCGGGACCGGGCTGCCCACCGACGGCAAGATGCCGCTCGGGACCTTCTGCGCCCACTGGTTCGAAGTGCACCCGTCGTTTCGCAACGGCGGCCTCGTCGCGATGGCGTGGTACGAGAACGGCTCGCACTTCCTGCGCGTGAGCAACAAGGGCAAGATCTCGCACGACGGCTACTTCCTGCCCGCGGCGGGCTCGACATCGGCGATCTACTGGGTCACCGACGAGATCGCCTACACCGTCGACTACAACCGCGGGATCGACATCCTGCGCTACACCGGCAAGCCTTGACCCTCGGCTAGGGCAGCAAGAGCCTGCCGAGGCGTCTCCTCGCCATCATCAACCCGGCCGCGCCCATCGTGACGAGGAACGCTACGTGCCACAGCAGCCCCACGTCCGGCGTACCGAGCATCAGCCGGCGGATGAGGGTGACACCGTGGTACAGCGGCGACAGCTTCGCGATCGTCTGCACGTAGTCGGGGTAGACCGACAGCGGGAAGAACGTCGCGGAGAACAAGAACAGGACGAGCAAGACCAGGTTGACGCTGTCGAAGTCCTGCCAGCTCCGCATGTACGTCGTGGCCGTCATGCCTACCGCGGCGAACGCGAAGCCGACGAGCAGGGCCGACGGGAACGCGAGGATCGCCCACGGCGAGGTCGTCAGCCCCGTGACCCACACGATGACCAGGAAGCCGGTCGCGTAGATCGCGCCGCGGGTCAGCGACCACGTGATCTCTCCGAGCGCGATGTCGAACGGCTTCAAGGGGGTTGCAAGCATCGCGTCGTACGTCTTCGCGAACTTCAGCTTGAAGTAGATATTCATCGTCGATTCGTAGACGGCGCCGTTCATCGCCGCCGCGGCGAGCAGGGCCGGCGCGATGAACTCGGTGTAGGTGACGGCACGCCCTGAGCCGTCGCGCACGTCGCCGACGAGCTCGCCCAGTCCTACCTGCGCGGCGAACAGGTAGAACAACGGCTCGAAGAACCCCGAGAAGATGATCACCCAGAGGTGCTTGTAGACGAGCAGGTTGCGTTCCAGGACCAGCGCCGCCCCGCTGCGGCCGAGGAACACGCGCGACAGGCGCATCGTCACGGTGCTCACGGGGGTGCGCTCATATCTCGAGACGCTTCCGGAACCTGCGCGCGGCGAGCGCCCAGCCGATGCCGGCCCACGCGAGCAGATACGCGACGTGGATCACCCACGGCATCCGCGCCGGGACGTCGAGCGCGAGCGCGCGGCACAGGTCGACGCCGTGCCACAGGGGAGTGGCGTAGGCGACCGGCTGCAGCCAGGCCGGGAGTTCCTCGACGGGGAAGAACGTGCCGGAGAACAGGAACATCGGCATGATCGCGAAGCGCAGGATCGTGCTCAGCCGGGTCTCTTTGTCCGTCGACGCGGTGAACGCCATCAGCGGCGTGGCGAACGCGATCCCCGTCAGGACTGCGGGTGGGATCGCGAGGAACATCCGCACCGGCGGCGCGGCCCCCATCAAACCCGCGACGAGCGCGAAGGCAGCGCAAGCCATCAGAGTCCGAACCGCGATCCAGTAGATCGTGCCGGAGACGAGATCCGGGATCCGGATGGGCGTTGCGAGGGCCGCGTGGTACGTCCGATTCCACTTGAACCCGGCCATCACCGGCCACATCGCTTCGTTGGCCGCCGTCTGCATCGCGGTTGCCGCTAGCAGCGCGGGTGCGATGAACGCGATGTATCCGACGGTCCCACCGGTGGTAGAGACGCCGCGGTCGACCAGCGTTCCGAAGCCGTGGCCCATCGCCACGAGGAACAGCATCGGGTTGATGAATGCCGTCACGACGCTTCCCTTCCAGATCCGCCGATAGCGGAACGCGTCTGCTTCCATCACCCGGACCGCGAGCGGCGTCGTCATAGCTTCGTCACTCGACCAGCGTCCGGCCGGTAAGCCTCAGGAAGACGTCCTCGAGCGTGCTCCTCCGGACGACCGTCGTCTCCGGATGGATGTCGCGTGCCGTCACTGCGATGCTCGTGCGGTCGCCGTCGCCGGTGTACAGGAGGACGCGGTCGGGGAGGACCTCGATCCGGTCCGCGATCCCGTCCAGACGCGCGGCCGCCCGCTCCTGATGACCCGGCGCGAACCGCAGCTCGACCACCTCGCGCGTCGAGAACTCCGCGATGAGCTCGGCCGGCGAGCCTTCCGCCGCGATCTTCGCTTTATCCATCACGACGAGGCGGTCGCAGAGCTGCTCGGCCTCGTCCATGTAATGGGTCGTGATGATCAGCGTGACGCCGCGTTGCTTCAGGCGGTAGAGGCGGTCCCACAGCGCGTGCCTCGCTTGCGGGTCCAGCCCCGTCGTCGGCTCGTCGAGGATCAACAAAGCAGGCTCGTTGATGAGGCCGCGCGCGATCGTCAAGCGCCGCTTCATGCCGCCGGAGAGCGGATCGACAACGCTGTCGCGCCTTTCGGCGAGCTGCACGAAACGGAGAAGCTCGTCTACTCGTGTCGCCAGCTCGGCTCCGGTGAGCCCGAAGTACCTCCCGTAGATGTAGAGGTTCTCCGACACCGTTAGTTCCGTATCGAGTGTGTCTTCCTGTGGCACGACACCGAGGCGCGCCCGTAGCTGCGAGCCTTGTCTGACCGGATCGAAGCCGAGTACCTCCAGAGTGCCGGCGGACGGCGGCGACACGGCCGCGATCATGCGCATGGTCGATGTCTTGCCGGCGCCGTTCGGGCCGAGGAATCCGAACGCCTGGCCCTTGTAGATGTCGAAGTCGATGTCGTCGACCGCCACCAGATCGGCGAAGCGCTTGGTCAACCCGCGCGCGCGGACGAGGGGTTCGTTCGACATGGACGAGGAAGACTAGTCAGTCGGTGCGCTGGGTGGCGCTCGCGAAGACGTCCGCGCCCGTGCCGACGGAGGGATCGTTGCTCTTGGCGGTAGCGAGAAGGTCCAGCAGAGCTGCTTCCGGCCCCGGCTGCCCCAGCTCTTCCAGCAGGTCCAGCGTGCGCCCGGCGTAGCGCAGGACCTGGATCGTCTCGATGCCCCCGATGTCGTTGAAGAACCATCCGCAGCTGGTGAACATCGACATCGAGCTCGTCTGCATCTCGAGGAGCAGACGAGCGGTCAGCCCGTCTTCGTCCGTCAGCGGCCCCGATGCGTGTTCCTCGAGGAACGACTCCATGTCGCGCGCGCCGATCACGACGTCCACGTATGCGTCGCGTACGGCCCACGGATCCGCGAACAGCTTCGTGCCCATCCCCTCGAACGTCTCGTCCGCTGCGTCCCGCACGAGCTCGAGCCCGCGCCGCAACGGCGCGCGCCACTGCTGCGTCCAACCTGGTTCGCCACCGGTGGTGCAGCCGCAATCCGTCTTCCATCGCCCCACGCCGTGGGCACACGACCACGACGTGCCTTCACCCGGAATCAGGCGGACCTGTTCGGTTGCGGGGTGGTCCTGCAGGAAGGTCGCGTAGTTCGTGACTTCGAGCCCGCGCGCAGGTCCTTCGACGAACAACGCGTAGGCAAGTCCGAGCTCGCTGAACGTGTGGTGGTGACCGTACGTCTCGCCATCGGTGGCGGCATGGACCAACCCGTCCGGCGTCGACTTCGCCTCGAAGAGGTCGACGAATCCTTCGCCGGAGGCCCCCGCACGGTCGAACGCGATCGCGCGCGAGATCGCACCGTCGTAGAAGAACACCGTCAAGGAGCGCCCGGATCCATCGCGGTGGAGGTACAGGTAGGGCTTCTTGGTGTCGAGGCCCGTCTCCTGGACGGGGATCCAGTCGCCGTCTTCGTCCTTGAGGTAGCCGGCCTGGTTAGGAGCCAGGATCGTGAACCCGACGCCCTCTTCGATCAGGACCTCGAGCGTGTCGTCGTCGGCCGCCGTTTCCGGAAGCCACATCCCTTGCGGCTCGCGTCCGAACCGGTGGCGGAAGTCGGCGAGGCCCCAGCGGACCTGCGTGCGGACGTCGCGAAGCGGTGACAGCGGCAGGATCGTGTGGTGGAACGCCTGCGCGATCGCGTTGCCGTGACCGAGCCTTTCGGTGCTCGACCGATCCGCCTCGATGATCCTCGAATAGGTCTGGGGGTCGGCGCGCTCCATCCACGCGAGCAGCGTCGGCCCGATGTTGAAAGACAGGCGCGCGAAGTTGTTGACGTCTCGTTCGACTCCGTCGCCGGCGGGGACGCGCGCGAACGCGTTCGGCCGGTAGCTCTCTGCGTGTACCCGCTCGTTCCAGTCGTGGAAGGGGGCCGCGCCCGGCTGCTCGGGGATCTCGCCCGACCACGGGTCCTCACGCGGAGGTTGGTAGAAGTGAGCGTGGACGGTTAGCCGGCCGGTCACACCCTCAGCCATACGACGCCCAGCGGCGGTAACGTCATCAACGCCGAGTACGGGAGGCCGTGCCACGGCTCCGGCTCCGCAACGACGGACCCCATGTTGCCCGTGCCGGAGCCGCCGTAGACGGCGGCGTCGCTGTTGATGACTTCCTCGTAGCGCCCCTTCTTGGGAAGCCCGACGCGGAACCCGGTCCGGGGCACCGGCGCCATGTTCGCGATGCAGACCAGATGTTCGTCGGTCTTGGACCCCGTCCGGTAGAACGAGAAGACGTTGTTGTCGGCGTCGTTCGCGTCGATCCATTGGAACGTCTCGGGCACCGAGTCACGTTCCCATAGCGCGGGTGACTCCCGGTAGACCCGGTTGAGGTCCGCGACCAGCCTCCTCACACCGTCGTGGCCGGGGTCCTCCAGCAGGTGCCAGTCGACGCTCCCGTCGTGGTCCCACTCACGTTCCTGCCCGATCTCGCCGCCCATGAAGACGAGCTGCTTGCCCGGGTGGGCCCACATGTACGCGAACAACGACCGCAGGTTCGCGAGCTTCTGCCATTTGTCGCCCGGCATCTTCCGGAGGAGCGAGCCCTTCCCGTGCACGACCTCGTCGTGGGAGAGCGGGAGCATGAAGTTCTCGCTCCACGCGTACATCATCGAGAACGTCAACTGGTTGTGATGGAAGCGCCGGTAGATCGCGTCCTTCGAGAAGTAGGCAAGGGTGTCGTGCATCCAGCCCATGTTCCATTTGAAGCCGAAGCCGAGGCCGCCGAGATGCACCGGCCTGCTTACGCCGGGCCACGCCGTCGATTCCTCCGCGATCATCAACACGCCGGGACGGGAGTCGTGCACGACGGTATTGAGCTCTTTCATGAAGGAGATCGCTTCGAGGTTCTCACGGCCCCCGAACGGGTTCGGTACCCACTCGCCTTCCTTGCGCGAGTAATCGAGGTACAGCATCGATGCGACGGCATCGACACGGAGCCCGTCGATGTGCAGCTCGTCGATCCAGTAGAGCGCGTTTGCGATCAGGAAGTTGCGAACCTCATTACGGCCGTAGTTGAAGACCAGCGTGCCCCAGTCCGGATGCTCGCCTTTGCGAGGGTCCGAGTGCTCGTAGAGGCCCGTGCCGTCGAAACGCGCCAGCGCCCACTCGTCCTTCGGGAAGTGCGCCGGCACCCAGTCGACGATCACGCCGATGCCCGCCTTGTGCAACGTGTCGACGAGGAAGCGGAAGTCGTCGGGCGTCCCGTAGCGTGCCGTCGGGGCGAAGTAGTTGCTGACCTGGTAGCCCCAGGAGCCACCGAAGGGATGCTCGGCGACGGGAAGCATCTCGACGTGCGTGAAGCCCATGTCGGTGCAGTAGTCGGCGAGCAACGGCGCCATCTCGCGGTAGGTCAACGACGAACCATCTTCGTGACGCCGCCAGGAACCGAGATGCACCTCGTAGACGGACAGCGGCGATGCCTGGGGATCGCTTGCTTCGCGGCGAGCGACCCACTCCTCGTCGGTGAAGCGGTAGTGCGGCTGATGGACCCGGCACGCCGTTCCCGGAGGCTCTTCCGTCTGGAACGCATACGGGTCCGATTTCAGGATCAACGATCCCTGTGCCGACACCACCTCGAACTTGTAGTACGCGCCTTCGCCCACGTCCGGGATGAACAGCTCCCAGACGCCCGACGAACCGAGGCTGCGCATCGGGTGGATCCGTCCGTCCCAGCTGTTGAAATCTCCGACCACACGAACGCTGCGCGCGTTCGGTGCCCACACGGCGAAACCGACCCCGGTGACACCGCGCTCGGTGCGGACGTGTGCGCCGAGCTTCTCGTAGAGCTTCCGGTGGCTGCCCTCGCCGGCGAGGTGAAGGTCCACGTCACCCAGTGTCGGCAGGAACGAATAGGGGTCGCGCAACGTGAAGCTCTGTCCTCCCGGGTACGTCACCTCCAGGAAGTAGTCGGAGGTCGCGTCCTCCACGTGTCCCTCGAACAGTCCCTGCTCGTGGACCTTGTCGAGCTTCGCCACGACCTCGCCCTCGATCATGATCGCGACCGTCTCTGCCTCCGGCCGCCACGCACGCACGACTGCCTCCCCGTCGCCGTCGGGGTGACGCCCGAGAAGACCGTGTGGGTCACGGAGCTCACCCTTCACCAGGCGTTCGACGCGATCGCCGGGCGCGGTCGAGCGCGGTTCGGTCCTCTTCATCCGGTCGCCTCCAGGGTTCGCTTTATCCCGTACAGCGGTATCCGTACCCAATCCGGCCGATGTCCCTCCTCGTAAGCAAGCTCGTAGAGAGCTTTTTCGAGCTCCAAAGCATCCAGAAGGGCGCCGAAGGAGTCCCTGTCGTGTGGCAGGAAACGCCCCTCGTGTGCCCTCGTGAGGTAACCCGCGAGGAAACGTTCACGGGCGATCGCCTCCCAGCAGCGAGCCCACGGCTCGAGCCGCGCCCACTCGTCGGACGCTGGTTCGGCACGAGCGAACAGAGCGGCGACCGAGGCGTAGTTGAACGAGCGCAACATCCCCGCGACGTCCTTCAACGGCGACCGCTTCGCGCGGCGTTCTTCGAGACTGCGGAGGGGTTCGCCTTCGAAGTCCAGGATCATCCAGCCGCGCGGCGTCGTCAGCACCTGACCGAGATGCAGGTCGCCGTGGACCCTCGTCTTGGCGCCGATATCCTCCAGCTCCCGCAGCCGGTGGGTTCGCTCGAGGATCCGGTCGCGCAGGTCGCGCACGATGCCTGATCGCTCCGACGAGGCGGCGATCGCGTCCGCGAGCTCGTCGACGTCGTCGGGCGTCATCGGCTCCGGGGCGAACTCGTGGTCGGTGTCGCCGCGCGAGAGGCTGACGTGCATCGAAGCGATCACGTCGCCGAGCTCGCCGATCGCGTTCAGGAGGTCACCGGCGCGTTCGTCTACGAGGAACCTCTGGTCCTCGGCCGCGTCTGCCGGGTCCACCTCGTCGTACAGAGCGTTCAGTCGCTCCAGCACGTACTCCCATGCATCGATGCCATCGGTCAGAAACTGCTGAGCGATGCCGAGATCGATCTCGGCATCGTCACCCTCGAGCGTCGTCTCGTAGGTGATCTCGCCGACCTGGGCGGGAACGTTCTCGAAGCCTTCGCTCGTGAGGCGGCGGTTCAGCTCGAGGTCGGGGTTGATCCCGATCTCGAGGCGGCGGAAGAACTTCAGGATCACCTGGTCCAACACGATGGATGTATTCGACTGCTCGGCCCCCATGATGCGCACCGAATCGGAGCCGGGCGGGGGGGCGAGCGGGTCGAGACCCGGGCCTCCGAAGTGGAAGACGCCGTTCACGCCCTTGATCGAGTCCCCGTGCGCCATCAACTCACCCAGGAGCTTCAACCGATCGGGGTCCGCCGTTGCGTCGCGCGGCGAGCCATCTGCTTCGACCAAGAGTGGCAGCTGATAGTGGAGGGTGCGCCCGCCGACCTCGATGGAGACGATCGTCAGCACGAAAGCGGGCGGGCCGTCGGACAGGATGACTTCGTCGACGAGCTCGATGTCACCGGCGTCCTCGCCCTTGTAGCCGAACCAGCGCTGTCCCGAGAGGTACCCGCGCAATCCTTCGGTGTCGGTGATCATGTGCCCGTCTCCTCACGTGTCAGCTGGAACCAGTAGAAACTGTGGGGGCCGAACGTCAGCAGATAGGGCAGCTCGCCGATCCGGGGGAAGCGCTCCCGCCCGAGGAGCTCGACCGGGTACATCCCTTCCCATTCCGATAGGTCGAGCTCGGCCGCCTGTGCGCGGCCGGACAGGTTGTTCACGCACAGAACGACATCGTCGGCGAGCGTCCTGACATAGGCGAACACGGCAGGATTCTCCGGATGCAGCACCTCGAAGGTCCCGAGCCCGAACACCGGATGTTGCTTGCGTACGGCAAGCAGCTTGCGGAACCACTGCAAGAACGAGTGCTGGTCGCGCAGTTGCGCCTCGACGTTCGTCGCCTGGTAGCCGTAGACGGGGTCTAGCAGCACGGGGAGGTAGAGCTGCGCGAAGTCACACCTGGAGAACCCGGCATTGCGGTCGCCGGTCCATTGCATCGGCGTCCGAACGCCGTCGCGGTCACCGAGGTAGATGTTGTCGCCCATCCCGAGCTCGTCGCCATAATAGATGATCGGCGTTCCCGGCAGCGAGAACAGGATCGCGTGGAACTGCTCCATCTGGTCGCGTGAGTTCTCGAGCAGCGGCGCCAGCCGTCGCCGGATCCCCAGGTTGAGCTTCATCCTCGGGTCTTTGGCGTACTCGTTGTACATGTAGTCGCGCTCTTCGTCGGTGACCATCTCGAGCGTCAGCTCGTCGTGGTTACGCAGGAAGATCCCCCACTGGCAGTTCTGCGGGATATCGGGCGTCTTCTCGAGCGTCTCGACGATCGGGTACCGGACCTGCCTGCGGGCGGCCATGAACAAGCGCGGCATCAACGGGAAGTGGAACGCCATGTGACATTCGTCGCCGTTGTCGCCGAAGTAGTCGACGACGTCCTCCGGCCATTGATTCGCCTCCGCGAGCAGCACGCGGCCCTCGTAGAGCTTGTCGACCTCGCTGCGGACGCGCTTCAGGAATTCGTGGGTTTCCGGAAGGTTCTCTCCGTTCGTTCCGTCGCGTTCGAACAGGTAGGGAACCGCATCGAGCCGGAAGCCGTCCAAGCCGAGGTCCATCCAGAAGCGGACCGCGGCAAGCATCTGCTCTTGGACCTCGGGGTTGTCGTAGTTGAGATCGGGCTGATGCGAGAAGAACCGGTGCCAGTAGTACGCCTGCGCTTCGTCATCCCACGTCCAATTCGACGACTCCGTGTCGAGGAAGATGATCCGCGCCTCTTCGTACCTGTTCGGGGTGTCGCTCCACACGTACCAGTCCCGCTTCGGCGAGGCCGGGTTGCGTGCTTCCTGGAACCAGGGGTGCTGGTCGGACGTGTGGTTCATGACGAGATCGGTGACGACGCGTATCCCCCGGCTGTGAGCTGCGTCGAGGAACTCCATGAAGTCGTTCAGGTTGCCGTATTCCGGAAGGATCGAGTAGAAGTCCGAGATGTCGTAGCCGCCATCTCGCAGCGGCGACTGATAGAACGGCAACAGCCACAGACAGTCGACCCCGAGCCACTCGAGGTAGTCCATCTTCTCGATGAGCCCTCGGAAGTCTCCGGAGCCGTCGGCGTTCGAGTCGTAGAAGCTCCGGACGTACAGCTCGTAGAAGACGGCGGACTTGTACCACTGAGGGTCGTTCGCGACGTTGAGGACGCCGCCCGCGGCGGGCGCGAGCTCCTTGGTCACTTAGACGGTGATCCGGAAGATGTGTGCCGGCTCTTCGCTCGGGTCCAGCCGTACGTAGTTGTGCGGACCGTTCCACACGTAGCGCGTCTCGGTGATCAGGTCGTGGACCTCGAAGGGTTCTCCTGTTCTTACCCCCAGCGCGTCGAGGTCGAGCGTCACCGTCGCTTCCTCCCAGAAGAACGGATTCAGGCTGACGACGGCGAGGATCGTCTCGGTCCCGGGAGCCGACTTCGAGAACACGATGATGTTGTCCTTGTCGGACGTGTGGAACGTCAGGTTGGTGAGCTCGCTCAAGGCACTGTGCTTCCGGCGGATGTCGTTGATGCGCGTGATGTAGGGCGTCAGGTTTCCGGCTGCGGAATAGTGGCGGTGCTTGATCTCGTACTTCTCGGAGTCGAGGTACTCCTCGCTACCTTCCCTGACGGGAGTGTTCTCGAACAGCTCGTAGCCGGAATAGATCCCGTAGGTGGGAGATAACAACGCCGCGAGCACGAGCCTGATCTTGAAAGCGGGGGGACCGCCCGACTGCAGGTACTCGTGCAGGATGTCGGGCGTGTTGGCGAAGAAGTTGGGCCGGAAGTAATCGGCCGAACGAGTCTGTGTCAGCTCCGTCAGATACTCGGTGAGCTCGTACTTCGTGTTGCGCCACGTGAAGTACGTGTAGCTCTGCGTGAACCCGAGCTTGGCGAGCTTGTGCATCACCTTCGGGCGCGTGAAAGCCTCCGCGAGGAAGATCAGGTCGGGGTGCTGCGTGGTGAGCTCGTCGATCACCCATTCCCAGAATGGGAATGCCTTCGTGTGTGGGTTGTCGACTCGGAAGACCTTCACTCCGTGCGAGATCCAGTACTCGAGGACCGACTTCAGTTCCTGCCACAGGCCCTCTCGGTCTTGCGTGTCGAAGTCGACGGGGTAGATGTCCTGGTATTTCTTCGGAGGATTCTCCGCGTACTGGATCGACCCGTCCGGGCGTTGCACGAACCAGTCTGGGTGTTCTTTGACCCAGGGGTGGTCCGGCGAGCACTGGATCGCGAAGTCGAGGGCGATCTCGAGCCCGACCTCGTCGGCCGCGGTGACGAAGGCATCGAAGTCGGCGATCGTGCCGAGATCCGGGTGGATCGCGGTGTGGCCTCCCTCGGGCCCGCCGATCGCCCACGGGCTGCCGACGTCTTTCGGGCCGGCCTCGAGGATGTTGTTCTTGCCCTTGCGGAACGCAGTCCCGATGGGGTGGATCGGCGGGAGGTAGACGATGTCGAAGCCCATGTCGGCGATCCGGCCGAGCTCCTTCGCGGCGGTCTTGAACGTGCCGTGCTTACCCTTGGGGCCGGTCGACCGAGGGAACATCTCGTACCAGGCGCCGAACCGAGCCCGTTGCCGGTCGACCGTCAGCTCCAGGGTCGCGGAGGTCGCCGCGTTCGTGCGGTCGGGGTTGCGCGCCATCAGGTCTTCGAGCGTCTCGTCGAGCGCCGCGGCGATACGACGGTCCGGTTTGTCGGCCGGGCCCTTCTTCGACCCCGGCGCCCGCAGCTTCGCTACCGCGTCCGTCAGCCGTTTCCTGTCCTTAGCGGCGGCTGCCTCTATCCGGCGTTCGATCAGCAGCGCCCCCTCCTGCAGCTCCAGGTCCACGTCCTGGCCCGCATCGACCTTCTTGATCAGGTCTCGGCGCCAGGTCGCGAAGCGATCCGTCCACGCCTGGATCGCGTACTGCAGGCGCCCCAGGCGCTCCGGCTGGAGCTCGCCTTCCCAACGGTCGTTGCCGACATGCATCATGGAAGCCTCGGCCCACCTGGTCGTACCAGCCGGGCGGTAGCGAACGACCGCGCGGAGCTCGGCGGTCCCGTCGCGGAAGATGTCGGCGCTTACCGCGAGGCGGTCGCCGACGATCGCTTTCGCACGGTGCCGCCCGCAGTCGACCTCCGGGCGTATCGATTCGATGACGATGGGCGTATAGGCGGTCTTTGGGGGCATAACGTGGTCCTTCGAGATCGTCGCGGCCGGTCTCTTTATGGCCAGGCTACAGTCCATTACCCTTCCCTCGTGTTCCGATTCCTGCGGTCCGCGTGATGAAGGCGTTGCGCAGCTTCGCCGTACGAGCGTCGCTTCCGGAGCCGCTCGGCGTGCTTCTGTCGATAGCGACGAACCTTCGCTGGAGCTGGGATCCGAAAGTGGTCGACCTGTTCCGCTGGGTCGACGCCGAGGCATGGGACCGCGCGGGCCACGATCCCGTGCGGATGCTGGGGCTCGTCTCGAAGGAGCGTTTCGCGGAGCTCGCGGACGACGCAGCGTTCATGTCGTTCTTGACGAACGTCCACGACGACCTCGTCAGTTACCTGGAAGAGGCCAGATGGTTCCAGTCGAGCGAGAAGACCCACGACCTCCCGAGGCAGGTTGCTTATTTCTCGCCCGAGTTCGGCGTCAGTGAGGCGTTGCCGATCTACTCCGGAGGGTTGGGGGTGCTTGCGGGTGATCATCTCAAGGCCGCCAGTGACCTCGGCGTGCCGCTGGTCGCCGTAGGGCTGCTCTACCGCCAGGGTTACTTCCGCCAGCACTTGAACGCCGACGGGTGGCAACAGGAGCGCTACCCCGCGCTGGACCCGCACGGCATGCCTCTCACGCTGCTGTCGGGCGACGACGGGTCACCCCTGAAGATCGAGGTGGATCTTGCCGGCGCGCGCTGCGTCGCTCAACTGTGGCGCGCAACGGTCGGACGGATCCCGTTGATCCTCATGGACAGCGACGTCGAGGAGAACGATCCCGAGGAACGTCGCGTCACCGATCGTCTTTATGCAGGAGGTGGCGAGCACCGCTTGCGGCAGGAGATCGTGCTCGGGATCGGCGGGATACGTGCGTTGCAGGCCGCCGGCTACGACTGCGACGTTTTCCACTCGAACGAAGGACATGCCGGATTCCTCGGTTTCGAGCGCATCCGGCAACTCGTGACCTCGACCGATCTTTCCTTCTCAGAGGCGCTCGAGGCCGTGCGGGCCGCGACCGTGTTCACGACGCACACCCCCGTCCCGGCAGGGATCGACGTGTACGACATCGATCTGATGGAGCGCTACTTTGATCGTTTCGCCAAGGAATGCAACATCGCGTTCGCCGACCTGATGGCGTTGGGCCGAACCGAGCGCGAGACGCCACCCTCGGACGATGCCAGGTTCAACATGGCGGTCATGGGGCTGCGCCTCGCGGCTCGATCCAACGCCGTCAGCCGCCTTCACGGTGAGGTGTCCCGCGCGATCTTCTCGGAGCTGTGGCCGCGGGTGCCGACCGAAGAGGTGCCGATCGGCAGCGTCACGAACGGAGTCCATGCCGCGACGTGGTTGGGACCGGAGCTACGCGAGGTATTGGGACGGCGTCTGTCGCCCGGATGGGTGGAACGCGGTGAAGGCCGCTGGCGCAAGATCTCAGAAGTGCCGGACGCGGAGCTTTGGCGCGCGCGCGAACGTGCCCGCGAACGTCTCGTCTACTTCGTGCGGGAGCGGGTACGCGAGCAATTGATCGCGCGCGGCCACAACGAGACGGAGGTGACCTGGACCGACGAGATCTTCGATCCCGGCGTCCTGACCATTGGGTTCGCGCGCCGGTTCGCCCAGTACAAGCGCGGGACGCTCCTCTTGACCGACGTCGACCGCCTCAAGAGGCTTCTCCTCTCCGGCGACCGCCCGATCCAGATCGTGATCGCCGGCAAAGCGCATCCGCTGGACGACGGTGGCAAGGAGATGATCCAAGCGCTCGTGCACTTCGCCGCCGATCCCGAGATCCGTCTGCGGTTCGCCTTCGTGGAGGACTACGACATGGAAGTCGGCCGCGTGTTGTGCCAGGGCTCGGACGTCTGGCTCAACAATCCGCGCCGTCCTCTGGAGGCCTGCGGGACATCCGGAATGAAAGCAGCGTTGAACGGAGCGTTGAACTGCTCGGTCCTCGACGGATGGTGGGACGAGTGCTACGACGGCAACAACGGCTGGGCGATCGGCACGCGCGAGACGTTCTTGGATCAGCAGCACCAGGATCGCGTCGAAGCGAGCGCTCTATACGACATCCTCGAACGCGAGGTCGTCCCACGGTTCTACGATCGGCCGGAGGGACCCATTCCCAGGCGCTGGGTCGAGCGCATGAAGCACTCGATCTCCTCGCTCGGCTCCTGCGTCACTGCGGATCGCATGGTGCGGGACTACGTGGAGGATCTCTACGCGCCGGCCGCGATACAGGGTCGCGAGCTGGCCGCGGATTCGTTCTCCCGCGCTCGTGGTCTCGCGGCATGGAAGGCGAAGGTAGCCAGCGCGTGGGAAGAGGTCCGGGTGATCGACGTCGAAGGTGACGTGACGGCTGCCGACGTCGGAGCAACCCGGGAGGTCGCTGCGACGATCCGGGTCGGGACGACGCTGTCGACCGACGACATCGCCGTGCAGCTGGCGCACGGGCGGGTGGGGGCGAACAATGAACTGATCGACCCCGAGCTGGTCGAGATGACGCCCGACCATTGCACGGAAGGAACCTGTACCTACCGGGGCAGCTTCGCAACCGAAGAAGCCGGGCTGTATGGATACGCGGTGCGGGTCGTTCCGCGCCACCCCGACGTCACGAACGGGATGGACCTCGGGGTAGTCACCTGGGCGTGATCGCGCTCTGACAACTTTCACGACGCGGCCCGAGCTCCGTGGCAGCTTCGGGATGGTCTCTTCGACGCACTGGCTGGCGTCGGCGACCGCGATGGCGATGCTCGAACGAGGAGGAACCGCGTTCGACGCGGCGGTCGCGGCGGGGTTCACCCTCCAGGTGGTCGAGCCGCACCTCAACGGGCCCGGAGGTGAGGTCCCGATCCTGTTGTACGCGGCCGCGGACGACGAGGTCGTCGTCATCGACGGGCAGGGCCCGGCCCCCGCCGCGGCGACGATCGACACGTACCGCGCCTTGGGCCTCGACCTCATCCCCGGGACGGGGCTGCTGGCGGCGTGCGTTCCCGGCGCGTTCGGCGCCTGGTTGCTGTTGTTGGAGCGTTACGGAACCTTGCATCTCGCCGACGTCTTGGAGCACGCGATCGGATATGCGGGCGGAGGACATCCACTCGTCCCGCGCACCTCGGCGACGATCGCAGCCAACGAGCAGGTGCTCCGCGAGCACTGGCCCACGTCGGGCGAGATCTATCTCCGCGACGGCGTCCCGCGGCCGGGCGAGAGGTTCGCCAACCCGTTGCTCGCGGAGACCTTTGCCCGGATCCTGCGGGACGCGCAGCGCGCGTCTGACGACCGGGAGGGGCAGATCGAGCACGCGCGCAGGAGCTTCTACGAAGGATTCGTCGCCGACGCGATCGGATCGTTCTGTGCTACGCCCGCCTGGGACGGCATGGGTCGCGACCACGCTTGTCTGCTCACGAGTGACGACATGGCGTCATGGGGAGCAACCACCGAACCGCCGGCGTCGCGTACGTTCGACCGTTACGAGGTCTACAAGTGTGGACCGTGGACGCAAGGGCCGGTCTTCCTCCAGCAACTGGGGCTGCTCGAAAGCTTCGACCTCGCCACGATGGGACACAACTCGCCGGATCACATCCACACGGTCGTGGAGGCGGCGAAGCTCGCCTTCGCGGACCGCGAGGCCTTCTACGGCGACCCGAGGTTCGTCGACGTCCCGCTCGCCGCGCTGATCGACGCGTCGTATTGCGCGGCTCGCCGACGCCTCATCGACGACGCCGCGTCGTTCGAGCTCCGGCCGGGGTCTCCGGCGGGCCGGGAGCCGCGTCTTCCGCCGGCCACCGATCGCGGTAGCAGCGTTCCCGCCCACCTGCACGGCGCGGGCGAGCCCACTCGCGGGGACACGTGTCACGTGGACGTGGTCGATCGCCACGGGAACATGGTCGCCGCGACACCCAGCGGCGGCTGGTTGCAGAGCTCGCCGGCCATCCCGGGCCTCGGCTTCTGCCTCGGGACCCGCGCCCAGATGTTCTGGCTCATCGAAGATCTTCCCGCGTCCTTGCAGCCGCGCAAGCGACCGCGCACGACGCTGACGCCGTCGCTGGCGTTCCGCGACGGCCGCCCGTACCTCGCGTTCGGCACGCCGGGCGGCGATACGCAGGATCAGTGGTCGTTGAGCTTCTTCCTCAACCATGTCGTCTTCGACATGGACCTGCAAGCGGCGATCGACGCGCCGATGTTCCACACGAACCACTTCCCGAGCTCGTTCTATCCGCGCGCGGCGAACCCCGGCCAGGTCGAGGCCGAGAGTCGTGTCGGCGAGGGTGTCATGGCAGAGCTGCGTCGGCGCGGGCACGAGGTCGTGGACGCGGGGCCATGGGCGCTCGGTCGTTTGTGCGCGGTCGGACGAGAGTCCGACGGGGTGCTGAAGGCGGCTGCGAATCCCAGAGGCATGCAGGGCTACGCCGCGGGACGCTGACGCGCCGCTACGTGCCCTCGTGTCGGTTCGCTTGCGGTCGCGGACCCACGACGTGCGGCGGCTAGATCCGTCGCAGGATCGAGACCGTCTCTGGAGGGAGCCTCAGCGATCCCTCACCGAGCGACGGGTCTTTGCCCGACGTCAGCAGTAGCTCGGCGTCTCCTTCGAACGCGATCTCGCTCTCGTCCGGCGCGAGGTTCGCCGCGATCACGACGGCACCTCGCTGGACGACGACCCACGGGGGGTCCTCCGAGTGAGCGACCGTCGGCCGCTCCTCGGAACGGAGGGCCGAAGTCGCTTTGCGCAGCGCGATGAGCGCGCGGTGCCACTCGAGTAGGTCCGCGTGGTGCGGGTCGTCGAGCTCGTCCCACCGCAGCTTCGATGCTTCGAACGTGGCGGCAGACTGGGGGTCGGGTATCGCGTCGGGGTCCCAACCGAACGTCGCGAACTCACGCTTGCGACCCTCGCTCACCGCGTGACCGAGCTCGGCGTCCTCGTGGTCGGTGAAGTAGAGGAACGGCGTCGACGCGCCCCATTCCTCGCCCATGAACAGCATCGGCACGAAGGGCGCCGTCAGCACGAGCGCCGCCCCCACCTTCAACAGGTCGGGGGACAGGAGCGCCGAGGTCCTTTCGCCGAGAGCGCGGTTGCCGACTTGATCGTGGTCCTGGAGGTATCCGAGGAACCGGTGGCCCGGGACGTCCGCGCCCGGCCTCCCGTGTCTGCGTCCGCGGAACGCCGAATAGCGACCGTCGTACACGAACGCATCCCGAAGAGCTTTGGCGATGTCGCCGACGCGGCCGAAGTCGGCGTAGTAGCCCGACCTCTCGCCGGTTAGGCACGCATGTAGCGCGTGGTGGAAGTCGTCGCTCCACTGAGCGTCCAGGCCGTAGCCGCCGCGCGATTTCTCCCAGACCAGGCGCGGATCGTTCAGGTCGCTCTCCGCGATGACCCAAAGCGCCCGTCCGAGATCACGTTCCAGGTCGCGGACGCGATCGCCGAGCTCCTCGAGGAAGTGCATCGCGGACCGGTCGAAGATCGCGTGCACGGCATCCAGTCGAAGCCCGTCGAAGTGGTAATCGCGCAGCCACATCAGCGCGTTGTCGACGAAGAACGTGCGGACCTCGTCGGAGCCGGCGTCGTCGAAGTTGACCGCGTCGCCCCACGGGGTCCCATACCGGTCCGTGAAGTAGGGGCCGAACTCGCGCAGGTAGTTGCCTGCGGGGCCGAGGTGGTTGTAGACGACGTCGATGATGACCGCGAGATCGCGAGCATGGCACGCGTCGATGAGCCGTTTCAGCGCGTCGGGGCCGCCGTAGGAACGATGTGGCGCATACAGGTCCACGCCGTCGTAGCCCCACCCGCGCGCGCCGGGGAACTCGTTGACCGGCATGAGCTCGACCGCGTTGATCCCGAGCGACACGAGGTGGTCGAGGCGGTCGATCGCACCGTCGAACGTTCCTTCCGATGTGAACGTCCCTACGTGGAGCTCGTAGATGACTGCTGCGTCCAGCGGGAACCCCTTCCACCCGGAGTCACTCCAGGCGAACGAGCTGTGGTCGTAGATCCTCGACGGGCCGTGAACACCCTCCGGCTGCCACCGCGATCGTGGATCGGGGCGCGCCTCGCGCCCGTCGAGCGAGAACGAGTAGTCGTCGAAGCCGATCTCGGCGCGGAACCACCCGCCATCCGTCCCTTCCATGGCGACGCGCTCGTCGCCGCCGACGACGTCCACGCGCGACGCGGTCGGTGCCCAGACCTCCAGGATGTTCATGCCGACACCCCCGGCTCCTTCTTCGACAGGTTCGCTTCCTCGGGCCGCGGGGTGAGGACGTGACGCATCTCGAACGTCTCGCCCGCAGCGAGATCCAGATCCCACGACATCGTGACGATCGTGCCCTGGAACATCTTCTGTAACCCTTCGAGGCTCGTGGACGCCGTCTCTATCGGTTCCGCGGTGAGCGACCCCCGCGGCTCGACCGTCACCTCGAGGTTCACCTCCGCCTCCGGCTGCGCGAGCTTCCACCCGGTAGTCGTCTCGGTGACCTCGTCCTTAGTCGTGTCGCGTCCGAGATTCAGCGGCAACGCGGCCGTCTCGACCGCGAACGTCCCGTGGAACGCTTCGCTCGCCGTGACGCGGTGGGCGCAGTCGAGACCGTCGGCGGTGGACGTGAACGTCTTCTCTATCCGGACCCCGGCGTGCTCGGTGCGGCAGGTGAGGACGTCGCGCGATAGCTCCCACCCGTAGACAGTGCTCACGGGGTCGCCGTCGACGAAGTCGACGAGGCCGCCGAGCGGCCGGTCGTCGAACGTCAGCGACGACGGGTCGACGTCGGAGCGCGCCTGGCTGGCCGCCATCTCGTCATCGTCATCTTCTTCGTCTTCCTCCGGCGGGTTCTCGTCTGCCAGGTGGTATGCCTCTTGGTGACGCGCCGCAACCGCAAGGAGGTTAGCGCCGACGCGCCAGTCGTCGAGCTCCACGAGGACTCCCTCGTCGGGCGCGATGACGGCCGCCCCCCACGAACCGCTCAGCATCACCTCTTCGTTCGCGTCCGCGTCGAGATCCGCGACCTCCACACCAGGTTCTGACCCCGCGGCGCTCTCGGCTTTCATCAGGTGATGCCACAGGGCGCTCCGCATGAAGCCCAGGTACACGCCTCCGAACGCGCCGTGCCAGTACGCACAGTTGCACTGAGCGCGATAGAGCTCGCGCAGCGCCTCGCCCGGTGCGCCGGCATCGTGGACCTTGGCGCTGACGTGCAGCATGCGTTTCTGCAGCTGGTTCACCTCGGGGTACTTCGCGAGGAAGGCTCGCCATGGAGCACCGCGGACGAACGGGAGCACGCCGTCCGGGTCCTCCTTCTGCAGCCGGCGACGGAGCTCGCCTACGGTGAGGCGCGCCTCCGACGGCAATGCCCACGTCATCATCTCGTCGTAGGAGGACGACGGCAGGTAGGCGCGGCCCACGGGAACCGCGTTCGCGGCATGCTCGCCGAGCGTGATGACGTCGACGTCTTGGTTCGTTTGCAGCTCCGCAAAGAACGCGTCGAGCCAGCCGTCTTCGTAAACGCGCCGGTGGGTGTCCGGCCACTCCCCGAACTTCTCTCCGTCGTCGGCGTACACGAACAGCCGGTCCTCGGGGCCCTGCGAGACGTAGTCGGTTATGCGGGCGACCTTCTTGTATGGGATGAGGTATCGCAGGCGCCGGTCGCCCGCGTAGAGCAGCAACGGCCTGCCCTCGTGGTCGGTCACGAACGGCCCGCGTAGCTCGTCGTCGGTGATGCCGACCGAGTGGAACATCGTGTCGTCGAGGATGGTGTAGCGGACGTTCGCCTCGGTGATCGCGCCGACGACCTCTTGCTCCCACACCCGTTCTGTCAGCCACAGTCCGGTCGCATCCGCGCCGTAGCGTTGCGCGAGATGGTCGGTCAACATCCGGATCTGGCCGACCTGGTCGCGCCGCGGGAGTGCCGCCAGGATCGGCTCGTAGAACCCGCCCGTCACTAGTTCGATCTGGCCGCTCTCGGACATCGCGCGGATGTGGTCCGTGACGTCGGACGCGTTCGCCTCGAGCCATTCGAGCAAGCAGCCGGAGTAATGCAGAGTCATCTGCAGATCCGGGAACCGATCGAGCGTCTCCAGGAACGGCCGGTAGCAACGTTCGGTCGCGTTGCGCACGACGTCGTCGAGGTTGCCTACGGGTTGATGGAAGTGGATGACGAGCGCGAGCTTGCGCGTCACGCGTCCTCCTTCACGAGAAGGCCAACCGGGAACGAGTCGAGGAGCTGCCCCAGGGGGACGGCCGCGTCGAACTCTTCGTCGGTGAACGTGTTGCGCCAGCGTCCGCGGGGCAGGTCGAGGTGGGTGTCGTCCCAGCCGCCTTCGAGCGACAGCACCAGCCTCGGCACGACCGTGATCACTCGCCCAGCGCGGGCATACGCCACGACGTTGTCCCCCCGCCGTCCGTGTCCCGCCAGTGGTTCGTAGGTGCCGGCGGCGCCGAATGCTTCGGGCACGCGCGCACGTACCGCGAGCGAGCGCGAGATCACGAAGATCTTCGGCCCGCCTCTGTCCGCGAGTTGCATCGCACGCGCCGCGCCACCGCTCTCGACCTCGTCTAGGACCCGCGCGCGTTCTTCGTAGTCGACGGGCCGCCGGTTGTCGGGATCCACGAGACTCAGATCCCACAGCTCACTGCCCTGATAGAGGTCCGGCACGCCCGGGCTGGTGAGTTTCAGAAGCGTCTGGGCGAGCGAGTTGACCCGGCCCGGCTCGGCGAGGCGCCCGGCGAAGCTCGCCACGTCGTCGGTGAACTCGGCGTCACCCAGCAGCCCCTCCACGAGCGAGCGCAGGCTGGCTTCGTAGCGCTCGTCGGGGGCGAGCCAGGACGTGTGGACCTTCGCTTCGCGCGCCGACTTCATGACGTAGCCAAGCGCCCGTTCGACCGGTAGCGGCCACGCTCCGACCAGCGTCTGGTACAGCGCGTACTCGGTGTTGCGGTCGTCGAAGTCCGCCTCCCGATAACGCGCGGCTACGCCCGACCAGCGTTCGACCGCCGCGGCCCAATCGTCGGGTATCTCCGAGAGCAGCGCGAGGCGCGCCCGCACGTCTTCGCTGCGCTTGGTGTCGTGGGTCGACGTCGCGAGCATCGTCCCTGGCCACTTCGCCTGCGTCCGCAGGTTGAAGTGATGGAACGTTTCGGGTGACACACCGAACGTGGCGGGATCGCCACCGACCTCGTTGAGCGCGATCGCGCGGTTATAGCGATAGAAGAACGTGTCCTCGATACCTTTCGCCATGACGGGGCCGCTGGTCTGTTGGAAGCGGATCGCAAGCTCCCGTGCCGGCTCATCATCGACGTCGAGCGAGAGGATCGAACAAAGGAACGTGAACAGCTCTGGGTCGAGGTCGCTGCGCCGGGTTGCGGCATCGTCACAAGCGCGCCTGATGATGTCCCGATCGTGCTCCGTCACCTCGTTCGTGCGATCGTCGACGTAGGTGCGATAGACGGCGAGTGATGCGAGCGTCTCCCGCAGCGTCTGCCGCAACTCGGAACGGGTGAAGTCGCGATACCGGCGCTGGTTCTCGCACACCGCGACGAACAGGTCCGTGAGGCGCTCGACGTCCGCCGCCAGCTCAGTCTCCATCAGCAGGGCCTTGCTCTCCAGCATGGCCAGCTCGATCGGCGGCGCGTGCCCGGTGAAGGTCTCGTAGGTCTCCGACATCCGCTTCTCCGCGTCGGGATCGATGAACAGGCCGCCGACGCGGTTCAGGAACTCGTATCCGGTCGTGCCGTCGACCGGCCAGGTGGCCGGCAGCTCTTCGGATCCTTCGAGGATCTTCTCGACGACTGTCGACCGGCCACTCGCCTCGTCGAGACGCTCGAGGTATTCGGCGGGGTACCGGAGCCCATCGATGTGGTCGACCCGGAACCCGTCGATGTCTCCTCGAGATGCCAGCTCCAAGAGCAGGCGATGCGTGGCCTCGAAGACATCGGCGTCCTCGGCTCGGATCGCGGCGAGCTCGTTGATCGCGAAGAACCGTCGGTAGTTGAGCTCCTGACCCGCGACCTTCCAGTACGCCAGTCGGTAGTGCTGCTGTTCGAGCACTGCGTGGAGCCGGTCGACATCTGTGTTGACCGCCTCTACGTCGTCCGGTACCGAGCCCGGCGCCAGCGGCAGCGCGTGCTCGTAATAGCGGAGCACCGGCTCTTCGCCGTCCCAACCGAGCACCAGCTCGCCGGCCTCTAGTACCCGCCCATAGTGGTCGCCCAGGATCGGGACCAGGATCGCTCGCCCCAGCTTGGCCTCGGGAGGGTCCCAGTCGATGTCGAAGCACCGCGCATAGCGGCTGTCGGGCCCGTGCTTCAGGACGTCCCACCACCACCCGTTGCGACGTTCCGTGACCGCCATGTGGTTCGGGACGATGTCGACGACGATCCCGCCGTTCCACGCGTCCACGAGCCGGCCGAACGCCTCGGCCCCGCCGAGGTCCTCGTTGAGCATCCCGTGGTCGACCACGTCGTAGCCGTGGTCGCTGCCGCGGCGGGCCTGGAGGATCGGGGAAAGGTAGAGGTGCGTGACGCCGAGCGATGCTAGGTATGGCGCGATACGGGCAGCATCTTCGAAACCGAAGCCGGGGTGGAGCTGGAGCCGGTAGGTGGCTCGCTTCGCCGTCGCCGAGCCGGTCTGCTCATGAGACTCGCCGTCCTCATGCGACACGGCGCAACACCACCAGCGAGCGGCTCTCGACCGGGATCTCCTCGCCGGCTTTGTAGACCCGCTCGCCCTCTTCCAGCATCGGCTCGTTCGTATCGATCACGGTCGCCCACTCATCCCCGTAGCTACCGACCGGCAAACAGAAACCGACGCTGTCGGGCGACGCGTTGAAGAACAGCATGAAGCTGTCGTCGGCGATCGGCCGGCCTCGCCTCTCCCGCATACCCAGCTCGTCACCGTTGAGGAACAACGCCACAGACTTCGCGAACCCGGCGTTCCACTGCTCATCCGACATCGGCGTGCCTTTGGGGTCGAGCCAGACGATGTCGGTGACCTCGCTTCCGTAGATGGCGCGGCCCTGGAACCAGTTCCGCCGCCGGAATATCGGATGCGCGGCGCGCATCTGCATCAGCCTGCGAGTCCATCCCAGCAGCAACAGGTTCTCCTCGCGCAGCGACCAGTCGAACCAGGAGATCTCGTTGTCCTGGCAGTAGGCGTTGTTGTTCCCCCGCTGCGTCCTGCCCATCTCGTCGCCTCCGAGAAGCATCGGGACGCCCTGTGACAGGGCCAGCGTCGCCAAGAAGTTGCGCTTCTGTCGCTCGCGCAACTGATGGATCGCGGGATCGTCGGTCTCTCCCTCGACCCCGTGGTTCCAGGACCGGTTGTGCGACTCGCCGTCCTGGTTGTCCTCCCCGTTCGCTTCGTTGTGTTTCTCGTTGTAGCTGACGAGGTCGTTCAACGTGAAGCCGTCGTGCGCTGTGATGAAGTTGATGCTCGCGAACGGCTTACGCCCGTTGTTCTCGTACAGGTCGGAGCTACCCGTAAGGCGGAAGGCGAAGTCTGCGAGGCTGTGATCCTCGCCGCGCCAGAAGTCGCGCATCGTGTCGCGGTACTTGCCGTTCCACTCCGACCAGAGCGGTGGGAAGTTTCCCACCTGGTAGCCACCTTCGCCGACGTCCCAGGGCTCCGCGATGAGTTTCATGCGCGACAGGATCGGGTCCTGATGGATGATGTCGAAGAAAGCAGACAGCCGGTCGACGAGATGGAACTGCCGCGCTAGCGCGGCCGCGAGGTCGAACCGGAACCCGTCCACGTGCATCTCCGTCGCCCAGTACCGGAGGCTGTCCATGATGAGCCTCAAAGCTTCGGGGTGGCGCGCGTTGAGGCTGTTGCCCGTGCCGGTCACGTCGAAGTAATAGCGCGGGTCCTCGTCGACCAAGCGGTAGTACGTCTGGTTGTCGAGCCCCTTGAAGGACAGCGTGGGCCCGAGATGGTTCCCTTCGCCCGTGTGGTTGTAGACGACGTCGAGGATCACTTCGATCCCCGCTTCGTGCAGTGTCTTGACCATCTGCTTGAACTCGGTGACCTGACCACCGCGTCCCCCGGACGAGCTGTATCCCGATTCGGGGGCGAGGAAGCCGATCGAGTCGTAGCCCCAGTAGTTGCGCAGACCCTTGTCGAGCAGGTGCTGGGGGTGAACGAAGTGGTGGACCGGCATCAGCTCTACCGCCGTCACGCCCAGCAGTTGCAGGTGCTCGATAGACGCTGGATGCGCCAGCCCTGCGTAGGTGCCGCGGATCTCCGGGGGCACGCCCGGATGCAGCTGCGTGAAGCCCTTGACGTGGGTCTCGTAGATCACCGTCTCGTGCCACGGGATGTCAAGGCGCTTGTCGCCGCCCCAGTCGAACCAGGGATCGATCACCACGCACTTCGGCATCAATTCGGCGTCGTCGACGTCCGAGAAGGTCAGGTCGTGCGAACCCAGCTGATAACCGAACGCCTCCGGCCCCCAGTCGACGTGGCCGTCGATCGCCCGAGCATGCGGGTCGAGCAACAGCTTGTTCGCATTGAACCGGTGCCCTTGCGAGGGCGCGTACGGGCCGTGCACGCGGAACGCGTAGCGTTGCCCGGGACCGATCCCGGGGACGTAACCGTTCCACACGAATGCCCGCGCCTCTTCTAGATCGAACCGCGTCTCGCGCCCGTCGTCGTCGAACAGACACAGCTGAACCCGATCGCCGTGCTCGGAGAAGACGGCGAAGTTGACGCCCTCACCATCCCACGTCGCGCCCAACGGATAAGTGTTACCGGGCCACAGCTCCACCCCGAGAGGATACGAGGGTGGCTGTTACGCTCGAATCACATATGGATGTCGATGCCTCCGCCCTGCAGCAGCTACTTGTGTTGCAGGACGAAGACACCTCCATCAAGCGTCTCGAAGAGCGACGACGATCACTCCCGGAAGCGCAAGAGCTCGCGACGACGAACGAGGCCCTCGCGGAGCTGACTGCGGACCTCGAGATAGCACAGAAGCAATTCGACGAGGTGGCGCGGGAACAGGACCGGCGCGAAGGAGAGATAGCGATCGTCGAGCAGAAGATCGCGCGCGAGGAGGAGCGTCTCTTCGGCGGGAAGGTCTCGAACCCCAAGGAGCTCGGAGCGCTGCAAGCCGAGGTGCAGATGTTGAAGAAGAAGAAGGGCGACCTCGAAGACGGACTGCTGGAGATCATGGTTCACAAGGAGGACGCGGCCGCGACGCTCGATCGGCTGAAGAACGAGCAGGCGGACACCGCACGCAAGTCCGAGGCACTGACGGCTAGCGTCGGAACGCTGATCGGCCAGATAGACGCACAGCTCCAGGAACACGCCGCGAAGCGAGATGCTGCAGCAACGCCGTTGACCCCGGAGCTACTGCAGCTGTACGAAAAGATCCGCGCGACCAAGAACGGCGTGGGGGCCGCGGCGCTGGAGCGCGGCACCTGCCAGGGATGTCACACCCAGCTGCCCAATAAAGAGGTGGAACGCATGAAAGCCGAGGGCGGACTCCAGCGGTGTGACAACTGCCGTCGCATCCTCGTCGTGATCTGACCTGCGTCACAGCGATGAGAGCTTCTCTGCACGCGGACGGGGGTGCGCGCGGGAATCCAGGTCCTGCAGGCATCGGTGTCGTCCTCAAGGACAGCGATGACGAGGTCATCGGCGAGATCGCGGCGAGCATCGGCGAAGCGACGAACAACGTCGCGGAGTACTCCGCACTTATCGCCGGGCTCGAGATGGCTCTTGCGAAGGGCGTGACGGAGGTCGACGTCTTCATGGACTCCGAGCTCGTCGTCTCGCAGCTCAAGGGCGAGTGGAAGATCAAGAACGACCGCTTGCGGACGCTGGCGGTCCGCGCGCGCTCGTTGCTGAACCGGTTCGAGCAGAGCTCTCTTCAGCACGTGCGCCGCGAGATGAACTCCGACGCAGACAAGCTTGCGAATCAAGGGATGGACGCAGCGATGCTCGACTGGGATGCCGAGAAGGAATCTCCCGGGCAGCAGAGCTTCTTGGAATGATCCTGTGGCACATGGGGGTCGCCGCCGTCCTCGTCTACGTAACTCTCGGGCGCGCCCGTATCGACTACCGCTGGATCCTGATCGGTGCAGTGGTGCCCGACCTGGTCGACGGGGTTCTGTCTCTAACCGTGTACGAAGGTGACTCCGGGCGCGGCGTCGCCCACTCGATCACGGCTGTGGTCGTGGTCGCGATCGTCGTCCTCGTCACGACGAGAGGTCCCGCGCGCCTGTCGCTGTTCGGCTTACCGGTCGGATGGCTGACCCACCTCGTTGCCGACGGAATGTGGCAGGCGCCGAAGACGTTCCTCTGGCCCGCGTTCGGAACCGGATTCTCGGACGCTCCCACCGAGCCCTACAGCTGGGACCTGCTCGTGGACCCGCTGTCTCATCTGTCGACGTGGGGGGGCGAGCTGCTGGGTCTTGCCGCGCTGGTGTATCTCGGCGCCGCGTTCGAGTTCCATGACGGTGACCGCCGCCGCCGCTTCTTCCGCGACGGTTTGCTGCGGGCGTAGAGTGCGCTCGTAGGTAATCGGATAACTGCACGTCGGACGGGGCAAGTCCGGTCGAAGGCCGGCGCTGTCCCGCAACTGTAGGTCCGCTCCGTCGCACGTCGGGGTGGGCGAGCCAGAAAACCCGGCCGGCGTGACGTTCCCGGAGGCGAGGACCTCCGGAGAAGGGAGCGTTTCATGAAGCAACGATCCGTGAGGGCGTGCGCCCTCTCCCTCGTAGTCGTACTGGGAGGTGCTGCCGTCGCGCCTGCGGCCCCGGGTCCCACCCGGCGAGCGCGTCTCGGAACCAGATACATCGTCGAGCGCCAAACATCCGACGGCTCGGTACCCGGTTTCTCCCCGGCAGGGTCCACCGCCGACGCGGTGATCGCGATGGTCGCGGCGAGGAGAGCGCCGCGCGCCATACGCCGGGCGCTGTTGTTCCTCGAGAAGGCAGCTTCAGAGGCATCTCTAGGACAGAAAGCGAAGATCGTCCTGGCCGTCGTCGCCGCCGGGGGCGACCCCCGCTCGTTCGGTGGGCGCGACCTGGTAGCGGACATCAAGGCGTCCCAGCAGCCCGACGGTCAGTACGCAGAGGCCGGCGACTTCACGGCTGTGACGACGCACGCGCTGGCGATGCTGGCACTGGAAGCCGCCGGCGAACCGCACCCCGCCAGTGCCGACCGATGGCTGGTGGATGCGCAGTGCCCCGACGGGGGATGGCAGTACGACCGGCCACACGATGATGCCGAGGACGCGCATTGTCAGCTGAGCCCCGGAGCGCCGGGATCCGAGTTCGACGCTGCCAGTGACACGAACGTGACGGCGTACGCCGTCCAGGCGCTAGCCGCCACGGCGGTCGCTATCGACCCCGCCGTCGACCCATTCGACTACTTCGCGAGCGCAAGAGACAAGCGCAAGGGCGGCTATCGGTACAGCCACCAGGAGATCCTTTTCGGCACCCAGCAGTACACGGACGCGAACTCGACCGCTCTGGTGCTGCAGGCGTTCGTGGCGACAGGGCGTGACGTCCCCGGGGCGGCGCGCAAGGCACTTGGCGCTCTGCAGTACCCGCGCCGCTGCGGTCGGACGCGCGGTGCGTTCGCGTACACCTGGGTCGCGGATGACAACGGTAAGTTGCGGCGGAGCCCATCTCGCCGCGAGGCGGCCCTGAAGACCGACGTCTCGTCGATCGGCGCCACGATCGCGGCCATCCCAGGATTGGTGCTGAAGGCTTTGCCCTTGCCCCCGGCCGAGGTGACACGGGCGGCGCCGGCGCGCAAGCGCTGCTAACGGTTCATCGGCGTGAGGGTACGGAGCACGTTCGCGTGTCTGCTGCTCGTCGGGACGCTGGCTCCGGTCGGGTTTGCGACGCAAGCCGCGTGTGCCTCCGAGACCGGACGTCGTGCCGCGCTCGTGGTCGATCTCGGTGACGAGGGCGACGTCCACAGGTACTGCGTCGCCCTTCCCCGGGGAGACGTGTCGGGCCTCGACCTGATCGAGCTTGCCGGTGCCCAGCACGGGTTGACCTATGAGTTCGGTGAAGGGGGCCGCGCCGTCTGCATGCTCGCGGGAGTGGGTGCGTCGAGCGACGACTGCTTCGGGCGTTATCCGTACTTCTGGGGGTACTGGAAAGGCGACGGCTCGGGGGGCTGGTCGTGGTCGAGCACGGGCGCTGGGTCGACCCTGGTACAGGACGGCGACGTCCAGGGATGGTCGTGGGGCCGCGGCGACAACGCGTCGTCCCATCCACCGCCTCCCGCGACCGGCTTCGACTCCGTCTGTCCGCCGGCGGCTCGCAAGGAACCGAAGCCCGCACCTAAACCGGAACGGGACCAGCGCGAACAGAAGGCTTCGGGGCGCGAGCCGGTGACATCGGGCGCCGGACCGGCCGCCGCCCCGACGGCGGCGCCCACAACGCGACCCACCGCACCGGCACGGTTGGGACGCAAGGTGCAACGAACGCAACCGCAGGCGACCAGAGGCCGGCGCGCCGCGGCCCCGACGGTGACGGCCGCCCCCGTCGAGCGCGGCGGTGACCTCGCTGCAGTCCGCACGACGCGTGACGAACGATCCGGTTTCTCCGTTGCCGCGGTTGCGGCGATCGCGCTGACGGTCAGTCTGATGGCGCTCGCCGTCGTCATCATGAGAAGGCGAGCGTCCTAGTGCATCAAGGGGCGTGGTTGCTATGGGCGACCGCGGCGGGACTGGTGGCGATCTCGACCACCAACCCGTTCTATCTCCTCGCGCTGGTGGGAGTGGCGCTGCTGGTACACGCCGCGTGCGCACGTCCGGGACCCGCACTTCGGTCTCTCAAGGTTTTCGTGGCGTTCGGGTTGATCACGATCGTGACCCGCACCGGGCTCACTTTCCTCAGCCCCCCGGTGAGTGCCAGCAGCGTCGTCACCGGTTTGCTCGAGGGATTACGCCTCGCGACCCTGCTCACCGTGTTCGGAACGTTCAACGCGGTCAGCGATCCGTCGGCGATCTTGAAGCTCGCGCCGCGCCGCTTCCATGAGGCATCGCTAGCTGCGGCACTCGCGTTATCGATCGCCCCACGAACGGTCGTCGCGGCCGGCGAGGTACGTGAGGCTCAGCGCATGCGAGGCATCCACGTATCGCGTCTCAGGATGTTGCCGGCGCTGGCCGTACCGGTTCTCGAGACGGGCATGGAACAGGCGATGGCGCTGGCCGAATCGATGGACGCGCGCGGTCACGGGCGCGGCCGCCGTTCCCGCTATCGCACCCAGAGGTGGGATCGAGGTTCGCTTGCGGTCTCGTTGGGGGCGGCACTGGCGCTCGCGGTCTTCGTCATCGCGGGACGCATCGGGCATGGCGACCTTTCGGTGAGCACCTATCCCTTGGTGTGGCCCGACGTCTCAGTGGTACTCGTCGGCATCCTGCTGGCACTCTGCGTCCCTGTTGCCGTCGATCCCGCGCCGCAACGCTGAGAGCCGGTCTAGCGACACCATGACCGTTGCCGTCGAGATGAGCAACGTCTCTTTCTCGTATCCCGATGCCGAAGCCCCCGCGCTGCGCGACGTCTCGCTCGAGATCGAGTCAGGCTCGTTGCTGCTCGTCGCCGGGCCGACCGGCTCGGGGAAGTCGACCTTGTTGCGCGCCATGAACGGCCTGGTCCCGCACTTCAGCGGCGGCTCGTTCGCCGGACGCGTATGCACCGAAGGGCGTGACACGGTGGAGCACCCACCGCGCTACCTCGCAGACGTCGTCGCGTTCGTTCCTCAAGAGGTGCAGGCGGCGTTCGTGCTGGATCGCGTCGAGGACGAGGTCGCCTACGCCATGGAGAACCTCGCCATCGAGCCGCGGGTGATGCGTCGGCGGGTTGAAGAGGTGTTGGACATCGTGGGGATCGAGCCGCTCCGAAGCCGCCGCGTCGACTCGTTATCTGGAGGCGAACTCCAGCGCGTCGCCATAGCGGCCGCGCTCGCACCCGGCGCTCACATCCTGTTGCTCGACGAACCAACCAGTCAGTTGGACCCCCAAGGCGCCGAAGACGTTCTGAACGTGCTGCAGCGACTGGTCCACGACCTGGGTTACACGGTCGTCCTCGCCGAGCACCGGCTCGACCGCGTCGCGACCTACGCCGATAACGCGCTCGGCTGCCTCGACGGCAGCGTTACGGCAGGGGCGGTGCCAGACATCCTCGATCTTCTACAGGCGGGTCCTCCCGTCACGCGGTTGGGCCGGTTGCTCGGTTGGAAGCCGCCGCCACTCACGGTGCGGGACGCGCGCGCCGCGGCTTCCACGCTGCACCTACCCGAGCCGGCGTCGGTCCCCGCAGCGTCCTCTGTCCCGAGCGGTGATAGCGGCGCCGACGCGGTACTTGTCTGCACCGACCTCGGTGCCGAGTACGAGGGTGTCGTCGCGTTACGGGATGTTTCGTTGTCTTTCGGCGCGGGCGAGGTGGTGTCGTTGGTGGGGCGCAACGGAGCCGGGAAGTCGACGCTGCTTCGGTGTTTAGCGGGATTGCACGTTCCGTCCGCTGGTCAGGTCCGATGGCTCGGACGTCAACCGCGGACCGGGCGCGACGTCGCGCTGTGCCCGCAATCGCCGGAGACATTGCTCTTCTCGCCGACGGTGCGCGAAGAGGTGGCGGTAACGATGCGCTCGTCTGGTTCGCCGCGAGCCGTCGACGACTACCTCGACGAGCTCGGCCTCACGGAGCTGTCGCAGCGCCATCCGCGCGACGTCTCTGCGGGACAACGACTGCTGGTTGCCGTAGCTGCTGTAGCCGCAACGGAGGCGCCCATCATCCTGCTCGATGAGCCGACGCGAGGTCTCGATCCTGAATCGAAGTCGATGCTGGCAGCGATATTCGAAACCTGGTCCCGCCACGGCCGTGTGGTGATCCTGGCCACCCACGACGTCGAGCTTGCCGCCGAGCTTGCCCACCGCGTCGTGATGCTCTCCGGCGGCGAAGTCATCGCCGACGGAGAGCCCGGCGATGTCCTTGCGGACTCATCGGTGTTCTCGCCGCAGATGACGCGCGTCTTCGGTCGCGGGTGGCTGACTCCCGAGCAGGTTGCGGCGGCCGTCGGATGAGAGCGCGTACGCAGCTGGCGGTCGTCACGCTGGTCGTGGCGAACCTGCTGGGGCTCGCTGCCTTCCTGTGGCCTTTCCTCCTGCCTGGCGTCATCGGGGGAGAGGACGCGCACCGTGTCGATGCGCCGTGGATCGTCGTGGGGTTGCTGATCTGCCTCGGGACACTGTTGTTCGTGGAGCTCGGTCGCGGAGGGATGGGCCCCAAGACCGTCGCCTTGGTCGGTGTCTTGGGCGCGGCGATGGTGGCGCTGCGTTTGCCCGGTTTCGTCGCGGGGTTCTCCGCGATGTTCATCATCGTGCTCCTTGCGGGCAACGCGTTCGGACCGTCGTTCGGGTTCATCCTCGGCGCGACCGGGATGTTCGCGTCGGGGTTGTTCGTCGGCGGGATCGGACCGTGGTTGCCTTTCCAGATGGTGGCGGTCGCGTGGGTCGGCATGGGCGCAGGCGTCATGCCGCGCGGCCCGCAGTGGGGGATACGGATCGCCGCGCTCGCCGCGTACGGCGTCTTCAGCGGGTTCGCGTTCGGGGCGATCATGAACCTGTGGTCGTGGCCTTACCTCGCGGGGTCTGCCGGGATCGGCTGGCACCCGGAGCTCGGCATGGCCGCGAACCTGCGCAGCTACGCAACCTTCTATCTGGTCACCTCATTGACGTGGGACGTCTTCCGCGCCGCCGGCAATGCGATCCTCGTCCTCGTCCTCGGGCGTCCGCTGCTACGCGTTCTCGACAGAGCCGCTCTCCGGATGCGTCTGCAGGTACGTCCGGTCGTTCTCGTCGTGCTCACTGTCGCGCTCGCCCTACCGCTGGTCGCGTGCCGCTCGGGGAATGAACCCGGAGCGGCTCCCTCGCCTGCCGCCTCCGATGGGTTCCCGGTCACCGTTGCGGCCGCCAACGGGGAGGTCGTCGTGCCTCGACGGCCCCAGCGGATCGTGTCGTTGTCGCCTACGGCTACCGAGATGCTGTTCGCGATCGGCGCCGGTGACCAGGTGATCGCGGCCGACGAGAGCTCCAACTATCCGCCCGAGGCTCCCGATACCGACCTCTCCGGTAGTGCACCCGATGTCGACGCGGTCGTTGCTTACGAACCCGATCTCGTCGTGGCGTCGGAGGACCCGGAAGACCTAGAACGATCGCTCGCGGAGCGCGACGTCCCGTTCCTGTGGCAACCTGCGGCCCGCACGTTCGACGACACGTACGGGCAGCTGAAGACTCTCGGCGCGGCGACCGGTTACGCCGATGGGGCGTTGCAGGTGATCGACTCGATGCTCAAGGACATCGACGAGATCCGGTCGTCGGTCCCGACTTTCGACGAGCCTCCGACCTACTTCCACGAGATCGACGACTCCTATCGCACCGCCACGTCCATGACCTTCATCGGGATGGTCTACGGCTCGCTCGGCCTGAGGAACATCGCCGACGCCGCCGACGCTGCGACTCCCTACCCGCAACTCTCTGCGGACTACATCATCGAAGCCGACCCCGATCTGATCTTCCTTGCCGACACGAAGTGCTGCGGTCAATCGGCCGCGTCGGTCGCACGCCGCCCCGGGTGGGGTCAGATCACGGCCGTCCGCACCGGCGGCATAATCGAGCTGGACTACGAGATCACCAGCCGCTGGGGGCCCCGCCTGGTGGACTTCCTGAGAGCAGTCGCAACCGCCCTGCAGGATGTGAAGGCGTAAAGAGACGCCTTCACATGGAATCGCCGAGGGCGGATAATCGTTGGTGCATCACGGAGCAGGCCGGGTGGCCGCGGCGCAGGAGACTGCGTCGAGGAAAGTCCGGACTCCACAGGGCAGGACGCTGGTGAAAGTGCCAGGCGGTGCGAGCCGCGGAAAGTGCAACAGAGAGCAGACCGCCTCAGCGGTCGCTACCTCGAGGGGTGGTGACCGCCGGTGAGGGTGAAAGGGTGAGGTAAGAGCTCACCAGCGTGCCGGGTGACCGGTGCGGCTAGGCAAACCCCGTCCGGAGCAAGACCAAGCAGGGGGCGAGTGGCCCGCTCTATAACCCCCGGGTAGGTCGCTAGAGGCGAACGGCAACGTTCGTCCCAGATGGATGGCCACCCCAACCGCTGAAGGAAGCGGTGGACAGGATCCGGCTTACAGGCCCGCTCCGATGTGTGAGGCCCCCCGGGAAACCGGGGGGCCTCTCCTTTTGGAAAGGCGCGCAGCGCCGAAAAGGAGAGGCCAGTCCCGCAGCACGCCCATCGTTCCCCCGCCTCTCCTTTTAGAAGGCGCGCAGCGGCGAAAAGGAGAGGCCAGTCCCGCAGCACGCCCATCGTCCCCCCGCCTCGGGGTGCGGGATCAGGCCTGGGTGCGGGGGAGCCGGAAGCTGAAAGTGGCGCCCGCGCCGGGCTCGCTGTCGACCCAGATCTCGCCGTCGTGGGCGTCGACGATCGAATGCGACAGGTATAGCCCGAGGCCGGAGCCGGGCTTGCGGTCCGGGCCGGTGGACAATCTCGTGAACCGCTGGAACAGACGCTTTTTGTCGGCATCGGAGATACCCGGCCCCTCGTCCGTCACCGACACACAGACGCCGTTCCGTTCCGGTGCAACCGTCACCGAGATCGCCTTATCGTCGCCCGAGAACTTCACTGCATTCGAGATCAGGTTCAACAGGACCTGCTTGACGCGGTCGCCGTCGGCCACGCAGACGGCGTCGCCGCGGCCAACCTTCAGCTCGGTCCGGTCGGCGGCCCCCGCATCGGTCACGGCTTCCCGCGCAAGGGCGGCGAGGTCGACCCGGCTCAGCTGCAGCTCCATACCGTCCTGGTCGATCGCCTCGAGGTCGAGCACCTCCGAGACGAGGCGCGTCAGGCGGCGTGCTTCGCGTCCGAGCGTCTCGATCAGCTCGTCGCGTTGTTCCGCCGAGAGTGCGCTCTGCCTCTTCTTCAGGATGTCCGCGATGCCGGCAACGACCGTCATCGGAGAACGTAGCTCGTGCGACACCATCGCGACGAAGTCGCTGCGCATCTCATCGAGGTGGCGCAGGCGTTCTGCGGTCTCGACGGCCTGGCTGAAACGACGGGCGTGGTTCAGGGCGATCGAGACCTCCCGAGCGGCGGCCTCGATCAAGGCGATCTCGCCTTCGGCCCACTTGCGCGGTGTCCTCGAGTGGAACGCGACCACGCCGAGCAGCTCGTTGCCCCACTCGAGAGGGGCTGCCAAAACGGCGCGCGTGCCATGCTGTACGAGTTCGATCCTGATGTTGGGCCGCGCGCTTTCTGCCAGCCGCTCGTCTTCCATGACGTCGTCGGTCCATTGCACCTGGCGGGTTCTCATGACCATCTCGGAGATCGGAAACCTGACGCGTTCGTCTGTCTTCAGGCTGGGCGTGCCGGTCGAGTCCCACTCGGCGCGGATCTCGCCGAGGCCGATCCCGCCTGCTTCGGTGACGAGGTGGATGAATGCGCGGTCTACCTTCGCGGCGCGGCCGAGCGTCTCGACCGTTGCCGACAGGACCTCGTCGATGTCGAGCGAATGTCTGACCTTGGAAGAGATCTCGCTCATCAGCGCGCTTCGTTCCGATCGCTGCTTCTCGGCGGAATACAGGCGCGCGTTCGTGATGCCCACCGCCGCGATCGCGGCCATCGTCTCGAAGAACGTCTCGTCGTCGGCGTCGAAAGGAGGTTCATCCGGTGTCTTGGTGAGGTAGAGGGCCCCGACGAGCTGGCCGCGGCTCTGCAACGGAACCCCAAGGAATGCGTGCATCGGAACGTGATGGTCGGGGAAGCCGACCGACGCGGGATGATCCTGCAGCGATCCGATCCGGACCGTCTTCCGCTCGTCGATGATGAGCCCCAGCAACCCTTTGCCCTCGGGGAGGTGTGGCAGCAGCGCGACCTGCTCGTCCGTGAGGCCCCTGTACTGGAAGCTCTCGATCGCACCCTCGGGAGACACGGTGACCGCGGCTCCGTACTGCGCGCCGGTCAGCTCCATCGACCGTTCGACGATCGCCAGCAACACGTGCTCGACGTCGAGGTCGCCCGTCAGCTGGAGGGTCGTGTCGAGGAACGTCGAGAGCAGGTTCCTCGGATCGAGCTGTATGCGCATCTAAGCCTGCCTAGTCTCCCAATAGCCCGTGCGTGCCATTCTTGGGTATAGCCCGCCGTCAACGCAAGGAGTCAAAGCATGTCGAAACTGCTCATAACGACGGAGAACGCGCCCGAAGCCGTCGGTCCGTACTCCCAGGCCGTCAGCGCTAACGGATTCGTCTTCTGTTCCGGCCAGATCCCACTCGACCCTGAAACGGGAGAGCTGGTGGGGGGATCGATCACGGATCAGACGCGCCGGTGCATGCAGAACCTCTCGGCGGTGCTAGAGGCGGCGAGCAGCAGCCTCGTTCACATGGTGAAGGTAACGGTGTATCTCACCGACATCGACGACTACGCGGAATTCAACTCTGCATACGAGGAGTTCGTCGGCGCCGAGCCGCCCGCGCGCGCAGCCTTCGCGGTGTCGGCGCTGCCTAAAGGTGCTCGCGTGGAGGTGGAGTGTGTCGCGCTCGTCTAAGGAAAGCGCCGCGGGCCGGGAGCCGTCGAGAAGAAGCGGCTGAGCTGCGATCGGCGTCCGGCGACGAAACGGTAGAGGACGCCGACCAGCCACGTCAGCCGCAACGCGCGGATCGTCTTACCGAGCCACGCGAGCGATGGGAGCAGGATCAAGAGCTCGACAGTAGCTACGCCCGCGGACACAGATCGTCCGCCGGCGCCGGCGAGGTGCCACGACGTCTCCCGTTCGTCCGGCGCGATCGACTGCATGAACGGCTCGGCCTCAGGATCGTCGAACGGGAGGAAAGCGACTCGGCCCCCCCGGTCCAACCGCGCGACGAGGCGCGCCGTCGCGCGACAGAAGGGGCAGTTCCCGTTGTAGAGGACGACGGGGCGGTGCGCGCCGGCGCCGGCGGCAGGGCCCGCCGCTACCATGCGCGGGTGCTACTTGGACTCGCCGACGACCTGGTCACCGAAGACGATCTTGACCTCGCGCTCGGGCGGCTGGCCCTCGACGGGCTCCAGTCCGGCCTCCTCGGGTGTCTGTGCATCCATCTTCGTCACGTAGTCCTCGAGCCTGCTCATCAACAGCAGGATCCCGGTGATCACGACCGGCCACGAGACCAGCACTATGAGGAGAAAGATCTGATAAGGGTCGACTGTCACACCCGGAAGTCTCGCGTATGACACCACGCGCGGACGAGCTTTCCGTCTATCTCGACCGCGATCGGTTGATCGGACGCCTGCAGGCGCTGGTGCGAGCGCGCTCGGAGAACCCGCCCGGCGAGGAAGCGGAGGCAGGCGGCGTGACGAGCGCGTTCTGCGCGGAGCTGGGCCTTGGCATTGCCACCGAGTACGCGCAGCCGGGCCGTCCGAACGTGATCGCGCGCTGGGAGGGGAAGCCGGGCGGGCGGACGGTCGGCTACTGCTCGCACATTGACGTCGTGCCGGCAGGGGACCACTCGCTGTGGGATGTCGATCCGTATGCAGCAGAGATCCGCGACGGGGCGATGCACGGCCGCGGAACGGCCGATGCGAAAGGGCCGATCGCGGCCGCGCTCGAGGCGGTTGCGATGCTCGAGGACGCGGGGTTCGAGCCGGACGCGACGCTCGAGCTAGCTCTCGTGTCCGACGAGGAGTCGGGGGGGTTCCAGGGGGCCGGATACCTCGTGGACAAGGGCCTGATCGCTGCGGACATCGCGATCGTTGGCGAGCCGACCGCACTGCGCGTCGTTCGCGCGCAGCGTGGGATCGCGTGGTCGAGGCTCACGACGCGCGGCGTCGCGGCTCATGGTTCGGCCCCCGAGCGCGGCGTCAACGCGATCTATCACATGGCCGAGATCGTCCGGCATCTCGTGGACTCGTTGCCCGACATCAGACACCCCGTCGTGGGCGGTCCGAGCGTCAGCGTCGGCACGATCAACGGGGGCGCGAAGGTCAACATCATCCCGGCGTCCTGCACGATCGAGGTCGACCGCCGCACGATTCCGGGCGAGACCGATGCGTCGGTGATCGAGAGCTTCGAAGCTGCGGTCGAGCGCGCACGACAGACCTATCCGGAGATCGACGCGCGCATAGAGATAGTGGATTCCGGCGTCCCCTTCGAGATCGCCGAATCTTCGGAGCTGGTTCAGACGATGACGGGAGCGATCTCGGAGACGACCGGTGCGCCCGCAGAGGTGATCGGCTTCCGGGGCGCGTCGGATGCGCGCTTCCTGGCTCACGCCGGTGCCGACGTGATCGTGTTCGGCCCGGGTGACATCGCGGTCGCTCACACCGCACGCGAATCGATCGACCTGTCGCAGTTGGAGCACGGCGCGCTCGCGTATGCGCTCGCGTTCTCGCGCCTGTTGGCGGCAGACGCAGAGCGATGACCGCGACGTTCTCGTGGGCGCAGACGATCAACCGGCTGTTGGACGGGCAGCCCCTCGACGAGGACACGACCTCAGCGGCGATGACCGAGATCATGGAAGGCGCGGCAACGCCCGCGCAGGTGGCGGGCTTCGTGATCGCGCTGCGGGCGAAGGGCGAGACGGTGGACGAGGTCGCCGGTCTGGTCAAGACGATGCGCTCGTTCTCCGCGCGCATCTCGGTGTCTGGAGAGTTGCTCGATACGTGCGGAACCGGAGGCGACCGGACCGGGACGTTCAACGTATCGACCGCTGCCGCGCTCGTGTGCGCGGGTGCGGGCGCGAAGGTAGCGAAACACGGTAACCGGGCCGCATCGTCGCGGTGTGGTTCGGCCGACGTCCTCGAGGCTCTGGGCGTCAAGATCGACCTGCCGCCCGACGACGTGGCTGCATGCATCGAGCAGTCGGGGATGGGGTTCTGTTTCGCGCCCGTCTTTCATCCCGCGATGCGTCACGCCGCGGTTCCGCGCCGCGAGCTCGGCGTCGCGACGATCTTCAACTTCCTCGGCCCCCTCACGAACCCCGCAGGCGCGACGCGACAGGCCCTGGGGGTGTCCGATCCGCGGATGGTCGACATCATGATCGAGACGTTGGGACGGTTGGGCAGCACGAAGGTCCTTGCGTTCCACGGTGCCGGCGGCCTCGACGAGCTGTCGACCGCGGGCCCCTCCTACGTCGTCGAGCTCAACCGCGGCGAGATCACGCGCTGGGCCATCGACCCCGACGACCTCGACCTCGCGCCGGCGCCGCTCGAGGAGCTGGCCGGCGGCACCGCGGAAGACAACGCCGCGATGATCCGTGACCTCCTCGGCGGAGCGAAAGGCCCCCGGCGCGACGTCGTGGTGCTCAACGCGGCGGCCGGTCTGGTTGCCGCGGACCTCGTGAGAGACATCCGCGGCGGCCTCGCCGCGGCGGCGGAGGCGATCGACTCCGGACGAGCGGGAGAGGCGCTCGATCGCCTCGTCGAGGTGTCGTCGAGCCTCTGACCGTCCATCTACGACCGAATGCGTGTTCGGTGTCGCAACCGACCAAAGCGACCCCGCACGACGTCCCCCCGCTTAAAGTGGGGGCATGGTCACGCACGCCACCGAGGTCGAACGCGCCCGCATCGGGGAGCTCGAACGCATCGTGGAGTCCCTGCGGGAGGACTCGGAGCTGGGCAACGCCCTGCTCGGCCTGTCCGGGGCCCTCGCCGAGGTCAGATCGCTCGAGCAGACGATCGACCTGGCGGTTCGCATGGTGCGCGAGCTCATGGGGGCGGATCGCTGTTTCTCCGCGGCATGGATCGCCGGGCGGCAGTGCTTCGAGGTCACGGGCCATCTCGGCTTCGAAGGCGACGCGCTCGATCAGCTCCTCGAGCTGGCGGAGCGCGACGACGGGCTCCCGCTGTTGCGGACCGCCCTCGCCCAGCGCAGCCCCTTACTGATCGGCGACACGTCGAGCGACGCCTCCGCCCCGCTGAACGACGCGAGGCTGATGGGAGCGCGTGCGTACGCGGCCCTGCCCTTGATTCGCTGGGGAGAGGAGTTCGGCGGCATCGGGGTCCTGTTCGACTCGCCGCGCGAGTTCACACCGAAAGACGAGGCTCTGGCGCGGGGCATCTCGCGCCAGGTAGGAGCTGCGCTTGCGAACGCGCGTCAGTTCAACCTGCTGCAGACCCTGCGACTGTTCGGCGAACGAGTCGGATCGAAGCTGACGCTGCAGGAGGTCGTGCACGAGATCGTGTCGGGGGCACGCGAACTGCTATCCGCCGAGGACGCCTGGGTCTACTTCCTCGATGCGACGAGCGGTTCGTTGGTCGCCGCCGGGTACAGCGAGCCGCCGATACCCGCTCTGAGCCGTATCGACCTCACGAGTGAGCTGTGGAACGGGCTGGTGCAAGGCAGAGCCGTACCCATAACGAACCTCGAGGAGCTGATCGACACGCCCACGGGCTCCGCGTCCGCGGTCGTGGCACCGATCCCCGGCTCCGAGGGAACCCCCCTGGGCGGCGTGTTCGTGCTGTTCCAGGGCGGACTCAGCTTGGGTGCCGACGACATGGAGGCCCTGAGTGTTCTCGCTGCGCAGAGCGCGCTGGCGATCGAGAACGCCCAGCGCTTCGAGCGCCAGCGTCGCGTCGCCCGTAGCCTCCAGGACGGCCTGCTGACGACGGAGATGCCAAACCTCGGTGAATGCACGGTCGGGGCGGTCTACGAAGCCGCGGGCGGCGAGGCCGATGTTGGTGGTGACTTCTTCGACGTCTTCGAGCTCCCGGACCACCGCTACGCGATCGTCGTCGGTGATGTCTCCGGTAAGGGGGCCGAGGCGGCCGCACAGACCGCCATGGCGAAGTACATGCTGCGTGCGTTCGCCACGCGCAATCCGTCTCCGTCGTCGGCGCTGTTCCACCTGAACAACGCGCTCTACAAGAACTTCCCCGACGACAAGTTCATGACGATCAATTACGCGGTGTTCGACCCGGCGACGAACCACTTCACGATGGGTTCAGGTGGTCACCCGGCTCCGCTCGTATACCGGTACGCGCAACGGTCGGTCGAGGCGATCGAGGTATCCGGCGGCGTCCTGGGGGCGTTCGAGGACCAGAGCTTCGAGCAGGAATCGTTCGATATCGCCGAAGGTGATGTCTTCGTTGCATACACCGATGGTCTCGTCGAAGCCCGCTCGGGACCGAAGCTTTACGGGCGCTGGCGCGTCGAGAAATCCCTCGCGCACCACGCCTCCACGATGTCGGTCGAGGACCTCGCTCGGCGTCTGTACGACGATGCTCGCGAGTTCGGCGAGGTCACCGACGACACGATCGTCTTCACGTTGGGTTGCAGGGTCACACCCAAGTGAGTTACCGCTGCGACGCGTGCGGCAACAAGACGCGCTTCGACGTATTCGAGACCAAACGCGTCCGCGCCTTCCATCACTTCACGCTCGGCGGAGACGACGCGATCGAAGAAGAGGAGATCCTCGAGCACACGATCGAAAAGGTCACCTGCCGGTGGTGCGGATCGAGTGACGCGATCGTCGAGGAGAGCCGCGCGTCGGGCTCGAAGGAGAACGTTTGACGGCAGGGCCCCTCGACGGTGTCAGGGTGTTGGACCTCACGCGTCTGCTCCCCGGGGGTTACGCGACGTTGTTGATGGCCGACCTCGGCGCGGATGTCGTCAAGATCGAGGAGCCCGGCAAGGGCGATTACATCCGCTGGACGCCCCCGCTGGTCGGAGACACGTCCGCTTCTCATATCGCGTTGAATCGCAACAAGCGCTCTGTGACGCTGAACCTGAAATCAGACGAGGGACGCGAGCTGTTCACCAGGTTGGCGCAAGACGCCGACGTGGTGATCGAATCTTTCCGGCCCGGCGTCATGCACCGTCTCGGCATCGGCTGGGAGCACCTGTCGCGGCGAAACCCGAAGCTGATCTATTGCGCTATCAGCGGCTACGGGCAGGACGGTCCTCGTTCACAGGTGGCCGGCCACGACGCGAACTACATCGGCTACGCGGGCGTCCTCAGCCTGGTCGGTGAGCAAGGCCGCCGCCCGGTGCTGCCGGGCGTCCAGATAGGCGACCTCGCGGGAGGGGGCATGGCCGCGGTCATCGCGATCCTGGCGGCGCTGTACCGCCGCGAGCGGTCCGGCACCGGAGACATGTGCGACATCTCGATGACGGACGGTGCTGCGTCGTGGCTCACGATCCACGCGGCCGCGTTCGTCGGCACCGGCGAGGTTCCGGAACGAGAGCAGATGCACCTGTCCGGTCGCTACCCCTGCTACCGCGTCTACCCGGCGGCAGACGGCTGGCTCACCGTAGGAGCTCTCGAGCCGCAGTTCTGGACCGCGTTGTGCACCGCGCTGGGTCGCGACGACCTCCTCGGCGACGCGTTCGCGCACGGCACTCGGCGCGACGAGGTCATCGCGGAGCTCGACGAGCTCTTCGCTAGAAAGCCGCGCGCCGCATGGATGGAGGAGCTGGACGGGCTCGACGTATGCGTGGCTCCGGTGAACGACCTCGCCGAAGCCTTGGGCGACGAGCAACTGCGCCACCGCGAGATGGTGGTGGAGGACGACCTGCCCGGTGTCGGCGGGTGGACCCACATCGGCAATCCCGTCAAGTTGGTGGCCGGGTGTGCCCGGCCCCTCGTGCGGCGACCGCCGCCCCGGATGGGGGAGCACACTGCCGAGGTGCTCGCAGAGGTCGGCGTCGACGACGCGCGCGTCGACGAGCTGCGCTCCGCCGGCATCGTTTGATGCTGGAGCTTCCGCACCCAGCACAGGCCGCGATCGCCAGAGGCATGGCGGCCTTCATGCAGGCAGCGCGCAAGACGGACCTGCCCGCGTCACTACGTCCGCTCCAGGGCAAACACCAGCGCCTCCTGATCGCGCGGCGAGCCACCGTCGTCGCGGCGCTCGAGGAGGAAGACCTGCGCGCGCTGGTGCTGGAGTGGCTCGACGACAAGCCGGCCGGCATCAACAAACGAGACCGCGCCGTCCTCGAGATGGCCGCGAGACGCGAGCAGGGGTGGCAGCAACGCCTCAGCGAGACATTCGCTGAAACCGAGTCCGTCGCGGCCGCGCAGGATCTCGGCGACAAACAGGTGGAAGTGGAACGAGAGAAGGAACGCTCCAGACGCGCGCGGGATGAGACCAAGCGGGCGAGGGAGGCGGCAAAGCGCGAGATCGCCGAGCAACGCCGCATCAACCTCGAGCTCGAGGCGCGCGTCGAAGACCTGACGGAGCGGGTGACCGCGCTGACCGAGGAAGTGACGCGGCTACGCAAGGAAGCAGACCTCACCGCCACCACGAACGAACGTGAGCTCCGCAAAGCGCGCAAGCGGGCGGATCGAGCCGAGGCGGCGCTCGACCGGGCCCAGCCGACGATCAGGAAGCTGAAGCAAGAGGTGTCGGAGGTGAGCGCCCAGAACGCCTCGTCTCCGAAGAAGAAGCCCGTCCGAAAGAACAAGCCGCTGTCCGAGGAGGCCGAACCGGCGCGGCGGACCAAGCTGGCGGTCCCGAAAGGCCGGTTCGACGACGACCCCGAGACCCTCGCGGAATGGCTCCGCACTCCGAAGGTGCACCTGCTCGTCGACGGATACAACGTGAGCAAGGCCGAGGGCGGGTTCGGTGACGTCCGCCTGGCGACGCAGCGGGACCTGTTGCTGCAGGCGGTCGAGAAGGTCGTGAGGCGACACCGGATCAAGGCGACGGTCGTCTTCGACGGCTCGGACATACCCCCCGGCGCCTCGCGCCGGTCCCGGAGCCCCGTGGAGGTCGAGTACTCCCGCCCCGACGAGATCGCCGACGACCACCTGATCGCGAAGCTCGAACACCTGCCGAGGCATCCCGTCGTCGTGGCCACGAACGACAAGGAGCTCCAACGGAGGGCCGCCCGCCTCGGTGCCACGATCGCGACCTCGAACCAGCTCCTCGCGCTGATCCGCTGATACCGAACCTACGTTCGATATAGTGGCCTCGATGTGGCCGCGGATCAGGAGCGAAACGGTTTTGTGTCACAGCGGTTCTCTAGCGTGGTGCGACGCCCGCTAGAGCGAAGGAGCCCGACATGCGGATCGAATGTACGGATTGCGAGATGTACCGCTCGGACCACTGCGACGACTGCCTCGTAACGGCCCTGCTGCATCCCCCCGACGGCGTCGTCGAGATCGATGAGGACCTGGATGGGCCGTTGCAGACGCTGACGGGCGCCGGATTGATCCCGGTGCTGCGCTTCCGCCCCCGCGACGCAGGTCCGCTGCCGCCGGAAGTCGCCGAGACGGGCTAAATCCTGTGGGCCTCTGCGGCCCGCCCGTACGCTTCCAGCGTGACTCCGAAGAAGCACACACGGCCCGCCGTGACGCCGGTGCGTGCCGTCGGAGCGACCCCGGATGGGTCCGCGATCGTGCTCGCCCGCCCGCAGGGAGGCCCCGGGCGTTTCAAGCTCGCGATCGACAGTGGTCTCGTCGAAGCGCTGGAGGCCGCTCGCGAGGCGCGCGACGCGGCCGCTCGCGCGCGCGACCAGCTCGAGCTGCCGCCGCCGATCCCGGCGCGGGTCGAAAGCTCGCTGACGATCAAGGAGATCCAGGATCTCCTCCGGCAGGGGCGCACCACCGCGTCGATCGCGAAGCGAGCAGGTGTCGACGCGGAGTGGATAGCGCGCTGGGAGGGCCCGATCGTGTGGGAGCGTGCGGGCATGGCCGCGCGCGCCCGCCGCGCCGCGATGGTGCGTGCCCGTGGGGGCCGCTCGCGCGCGTCGTTGCTGGAGGCGGTGGAGGCGAACCTGAAGGAGAAAGGCATCCAGATGAGTCCGGACGATCTCGATGCCGGTTGGGATGCGATGAAACGCCCGCGCGCGAACGGCTGGATCGTGAGCTTCACGTTCTCGGGTCGCGGTGGCGAACAAACGGCCCGGTGGGAGCTCGACCCCCACGAAGACCTCGTCAGGGCGCTGGATAAGACGGCGAACGAACTCGGCTGGATCCCGCCCATCAGGCGTCGCAGCAAAGCCTGAGCGATGCGCGGATGACATCGGCCCGGGTACTCGTCGTGTTGCTGTCGCTGGCGCTCGCGTCGGCCGCGGTCGTGACGCTCGCGTCGCGGGTTCCGGCTTCCGTGCGCCGCGCGGGACCGGCCTTCTACGACCTCGAACCCGGTCAGAGCCGGGCTACGTTCACCGACGCGCAGGTCGCGCGGCACGGGTCGTATCGCGGCCCTCTATACCTCGCGCTGGCCCTCGGGACGCTGTTGCAGATCGCGCTGTTGCTGTCTCTGCGGGGCGCTCCGATAGCAGCGATCGTGCGGGCGTTCGAACGTGTTCCCGGAGGGCGCTTTGTACACGCCGCTGCGGTTGCAGCCGCCATCGCGATCGTCGCGTGGATCGTCGCGGTGCCGCTGGCCTTCGTCCGGGGGCACGTCATCCAGAAGGCGTGGGGCCTCTCGACGCAGGACACCGTCGCCTGGCTGGTCGACCAGCTCAAGGGGCTGGGAATCTCGGTCGTGATCGCGGCGATCGCCGGCGGGGTGTTCTTCGCGGTGGTCCGCTGGCAGCCTGGCTCGTGGTGGTTGTGGATGAGCGCCGCGTTCTCTGCGCTGTCGGTCTTGATGGTCTTGTTGTTCCCGGTCGTCATCGCGCCGCTGTTCAACCGATTCTCTCCGCTGGAAGACGAAGGTCTGAAGCAGCGGATCGTCGACCTGGCGGAACGTTCCAACGTCTCGATTGACGACGTCTTGGTCGCGGACGCATCACGCAGGTCGACCGCGGAGAACGCGTACGTCGCGGGACTCGGCCCGACGAAGCAGGTGGTCGTATATGACACGCTGCTCGAGGACGCGGACGAAGACGAGGTCCTGTTCGTCGTCGCCCACGAGCTCGCGCACAGAGCGGAGCGGCACGTCGTGAAGCAGCTGCTCGTGTCGATAACCGGGCTGGTCGCCGGCTTCGCGCTCCTGTGGTGGTCGATCGCCCGCGGCCCCCTCCTGCGGTGGGCGGGCGTCCAGTCACTCGATGACCTGAGAGTCATGCCGATGCTGCTGCTGTTCGCCGTGGTCGCCGGACTCGTCGCTATGCCGGTGCAGTCGGCGGTATCGCGTTCATTCGAGGCGAGCGCCGACCGGCGGGCCCTCGACGTCGTGGACGACCCGGAGCCTGCCGCGCGAGCGTTCCGCAGACTCGCGATAGCCAACATCGCCGACCTCAGGCCGCCTCGTCCCCTCGTGTGGCTGCTCTACAGCCATCCGCCGATCGTCGAGCGCATCCGTGCCGCCGAGGCTCGCTTGGCCTCGAAGCCCTAAACTTCATACGAGTCGCACCGCCGCTTCGATGTCCAACCAACTTCCCAAGGGGGGAACGAGCATGGCTGCAACAACGATCATCGAGCGCTTCCACGAGCGCGTCCGGAACCACCCCGACAAGGTCGCGTTCCGTTACAAGGACTCGGGTGACTGGAAAGACATCACGTGGCGCGAATACGGCGACACCGTCAAGAAGGTGTCGAAGTCGCTGCTCGCTCTGGGCTTCAAGCACTCCGACAAGATCTCGTTGCTCTCCGCGAACCGTCCGGAGTGGCACATCACGGACGTCGCGGCGATGTCTCTGGGCGGCGCTACGGCCGCGATCTACACCACCAACTCGCCCGAGCAGGTCGCCTACATCGTCGACCACTCCGATTCGAAGGTCGCGTTCGTGGATTCCACCGAGCAGCTCGAGAAGATCCTCAAGGTTCGGTCGGACGTAGCGAAGCTCGAGAAGGTCGTCGTCTTCGACGGATATCAGGGTGACGCCGATCCCGACTTCGTGATGACCTGGAACGACTTCCTCGCGCTCGGCAAGGACGTAGAAGACGCTCGTTTCGACGAGGCGCTCAGCAACGTCAAGCCGGAGGACCTCGCGACCTTCGTCTACACGTCCGGCACGACGGGGCCGCCGAAGGCAGTCATGCTGACCCACTCGAACATCTGGTGGACCGCCACGCATTCCGAGCAGCACATCCCGATCGGCGACGCAGACAACGGACGAGCGCTGAGCTACCTGCCTCTGTCGCACATCGCGGAGCGGATGATCAGCCACCTGTTGCAGATCTACTACGGCACCCAGACGTGGTTCGCCGAGTCGCTCGACACGTTGCTGGTCGATCTGAACGCGTGCAAGCCCACCTACTTCTTCGGCGTGCCGCGCGTATGGGAGAAGTTCTACGCCGGTGTGCAGGCGAAGATGGCCGCCGCCGACCCGAACGACCGCAAGGTGAAGCTCGCGCGCAAGGCGATCGAGCTCGGGGTCGAGGTATCGAAGCTCGAGCAGGAAGCCGTCCGCCGTGGCGGCAAGATGGCGGACGCCAAGATCCCGGTCGGGATGAAGATCAAGCACGGGCTGCTCGACAAGCTGGTGCTGACGAAGCTGCGCGGCGCGTTCGGCCTCGACGAATGTCAGCTAGCGCTCTCCGCCGCGGCCCCGTTGAACCCGGACCTGATCTGGTTCTTCCACTCGATCGGCATCAAGATCACCGAGGGCTACGGCCAATCCGAGGACAACGGGCCCACGAGCTGGAACCCACCGGATGCGATCGCGATCGGCACCGTCGGCACGCCTCTGCCGGGTCTCGAGGTCAAGCTCGCGGAAGACGGCGAGATCCTCGTGCGTGGTGGCAACGTCATGAAGGGCTACTACAAAGACGAAAAAGCCACGTCCGACACGGTCGACGAGGACGGGTGGCTGCACTCGGGTGACGTCGGTGAGTTCGACCAGTTCAACTACCTGAAGATCACCGACCGCAAGAAGGACCTCATCATCACTGCGGGCGGCAAGAACATCGCCCCGCAGGAGCTCGAGAACAAGCTCAAGTCGAAGGCGCCGATCATCTCGCAGGTCGTGGTCATCGGGGACCGGCGCCCGTTCCTCACGGCGCTCGTGACGCTCGACGAAGAGAAGGCGCCGGCGTGGGCCAAAGAGCAGGGGATCGAGGGCGACATCGCCGCCATCGCGGCCAACGAGCGGACGCTCAAAGAGATCGAAGGCGCTATCAACGAGCTCAACAAGGGCCTCGCCAAGGTCGAGGGGATCAAGAAATTCCGCGTCCTGGAGCGGGACTTCCTCCAGGAAGAGAACGAGATAACGCCGACGATGAAGGTCAAGCGCAAGACGATCAACGAGATCTATGCGGACGCGATCGAGGACATGTACGACAAGGAATCACCCTCGGCCGGCACCGCCAGCGCGCCCGTGCGGACCTAGATCCGTCACAAACCGGACATATGGCAGAAGGCCGCCCCTACAGG